>NZ_JBIAMJ010000019.1:0-166353 GCF_042874035.1 Streptomyces sp. NPDC004284
GGGAACGACGCGACGACATCCA
Source organism: Streptomyces sp. NPDC004284 (assembly GCF_042874035.1). Classification (NCBI taxonomy): domain Bacteria; kingdom Bacillati; phylum Actinomycetota; class Actinomycetes; order Kitasatosporales; family Streptomycetaceae; genus Streptomyces; species Streptomyces sp. NPDC004284. The sequence continues at coordinate 23 of NZ_JBIAMJ010000019.1, forward strand.
CGAAGCCTTCCTCGGCCTCGCCACCTGCCTCATCACCTACCGACACGTCCAGCGCCTTTGTTAGTACCTCTAAAGCCCGGGGCACGTACAACCACCAACCCGCCTAGCCCAACGGCAAGAGGCGTCGCGCTTAGACCGTGAAGGTTCCCGGTTCGAGTCCGGGGGCGGGCACGCAGAGAACGACGACCAGGCCGACGACATCGAGGGGCGCCATGCGCTGTATTGACTGCACGGAGCCGGCGACCCATCGCCGACGCTGCGAGCGACACCACACGGAGTACGAGAGGCGCCCAAGTGTCCGCACTCGCCGTGCACGGAGCCGACGACGGGCGGATCGGAACGACGCTGCGGCTCGGCTCCGCCGGGTCATCGAGCGGAAGGGACGGGCGTGGTGTGACTGGTGCATGGATGACTTCGCTACGGCGGATGTGGACGTGGACCATGTGCGGCCCCTCTCGATGGGAGGGACCGACACGGACGGCAACGTTCAAGTGCTGTGCCGGGGCTGCCACCGGCTCAAGACGAGCGCGGAGTTTGGTGGTCGGTGAACCTGTGGGGCACGGGAGCAGTTCGGTGCCTTGCAAGGAACGCCGGAACCGCTCGGCCGACTTGGCTCCACCCCCCGGTTCAGGGAGGGTCGCCTACCAGAAGCCGACGCAAGAGTAGGAGTTGGAGTAGAGGAGATCGCCCACGCACACCCGGGCCTGGTAAGGGCTTGCGTCGTAGTACCAGGCGGTCGCGTCGCTGATGGTGTGCACGGCGGAGATCCTGACAAAGGGTGCGCTCGGGCTTTCGCGCCGCTCCAGCCAGCCTTTGCACTGTGTGTCACGGGTGCTCGTGCCAAGCACGAAGGATCCCCGGGCATACGGCGTCCCGCTCCCCTCTTCGAAGCCTGCATCGACCCAGCCGCTGCACCCGACGAACTCGGTGTAGGTGCTTCCCACTTTCCCCTGGTTGGTGATGGAGGCGGCAGAGGAGGGCCCTGTTCCAAGGGCCGTTGCGGTGACTATCGCGCTGGCGATGGCGAACGCGCGTAGCGCGCGAGGTCCGTTCATCGTTCCTGCCTTCTGGCGAGCGTCTGTCGTGGCGGGCTTGTCCGACATGGCGCTAGGGACAGAGGAAGGAAACCGTGCCGGGTTGCACGGTGGGGAGGCGTAAGCCAGCCATAAACCGACACGATCGAACGCCGGGGCGCCTAGCGCTCGCGATCTACTCAGAGCTCAGGGCGCGTCTACCGCTGCGCCCACCACGTCCCCGCTGCACCGGTGGCTGTGGTGATCAGGGCGACGAGCCATCCGGGGATGCGCTGCACGGTTAAGTGCAGTCCGCCAAATCGGAGTTCGAGCGCGGGCGTGCAGTCCTTCGTTCGGCTTGGCTTCATGGGTCCATTAAAGATGAACTCCCCGAAACACCCCGAATACGGACAGTTCGCTACCCCTGATCGGAGGTGCCCCATGCCCCGACGACCCCGCCCCCCCCGTGCTCGGTACCCGGGTGCCCCGAGCTGACTGCGCGTGGTGGCCGCTGTGCCGAGCACCAGCATGAGGCCGAGCGGCTGCGTGGTTCCTCGGCAGAACGGGGCTACACCACACGGTGGCAGCGCATCCGTAAGGCGTACCTGTACCGGAATCCGTGGTGTCTGCTGTGCGGTCACACGGCGACGGTGGCTGACCACTTCCCTTTGTCTCGGCGTGAGCTGGTGGCGCAAGGGGTCGCCGATCCTGACGCGCCGAACCGCTTGCGTCCGCTGTGCACGCAGTGTCACAACCGCGAGACCACGCAACGGCAACCGGGCGGTTGGGCTGCCGCTAATGCGAAGCCAATTCGGGCATAGGGTGCAGCCCGACCAGGGGGGTACTTCCCTCCCTTCGCCTGCCAGATCGGCAGGGAGGCAAAAAACTCGCATGGCTCATTTGAGCGTTCCTGTGGAGAGCCGTGCGCTGATCAATTAACCAACTATGGAAGGAATTTTCTTGACTCTCACTCTTGCCGAATCGGCCAAGCTCACCCTCGACCAGCTTCAGTGTGGCGTAATCGAGACGTTCGTTCAGGAGTCGCCGATTCTCGACCGGCTTCCCCTTGTTCAGGTGGCGGGAAGCGCGTTCAAGTACAACGAGGAGTCCAGCCTTCCTGGCGTGGCCTTCCGTGCGATCAACGAGGCGTACCCGGAGAGCACTGGCACGTTGAACCAGCGTGTCGAGACTCTGGCCATCCTGGGAGGTGACGCCGACGTCGACAAGTTCATCGTCCAGACGCGGGGGAACCTGAACGATCAGCGGGCGATTCAGACTCACAGGTCAAGGCCGCCTCGATCCACTTCGCCGATCAGTTCTTCAACGGCGACGTGGAAGTGAACCCCAAGGGGTTCGACGGCCTGCGCAAGCGGCTGGTCGGGCGCCAGGTCATCGATGCCAAGGGCAAGGGGGCCGTCGCCCACGGGCACGACTTCTTCGATCTGCTCGACACCCTGACGAACCAGGTGCGTGGCATCGATGGCAAGAACGGCGCGCTCTACATGAACGCCGCGCTGCGAGCCAAGATCGCATCCGGTTTCCGGCGGCTCGGTGGCAGTGAACTGCTGAGCATGGACATCGCTGGAAAGCCCACGGTCATGTGGAACGGCATCCCGCTGCTGGACGCCGGCCAGCGTCTCGACGGCAGGGACGTGCTGCCGCTGACGACCGGGACCGGCGGTGCCGAGACGGGCGACATCTACGCAGTTCGTTTCGGCGCGACCGAGGCGGACGCCGGTGTCTCCGGACTCACCAACGGTGGTGTTCAGGTCACCGACCTGGGCGAGTCGCACGACAAGCCCGTCTACCGCACGCGTATCGACTTCTACTGCGGCATCGCGCTCTTCGGAGGCAAGGCAGCCGCCCGCCTCACTGGTGTACTGAACGGATGACGCCGTCATGTGGCCCCTGTTCTCTCTCCTAGCCGGAGAGGGGCATGGGGGCCTTTTCGTTTCCGTACTCGTTGGGCGGTCAGCCGAGCGACGACAGGGCGGACGTCACGAGCGAGCGTGCGGCGGCTCCCCGTGTCGACCCTTGCGACAGTCGGTCGAAGGCTCGTGCGTACAGCTCGATTTGGCTTGGCTGAGTCAGCGTGGACGCGGCGTCCAGGGTGTCCGCGTGCACCCTTGTGTCGTCGAAGATGGTGAAGGTCGGCATGGGCCAGACGGTTCGCTGCGACGAGAACGGGACGATGCCCACGGCCACGTTCTGGAGGTCCATGACCGCTAGGAGGTGACCGAGTTGCGCCGCCATCGTCTCGACGGTACACAGCCGGTAACGCAGGACCGATTCCTCCAGGACGAACGAGAACCGGTGCGCCGCGTTGTTCAGTACCGCGTTTCGTCTCATGCGGACCTTGACTGCCTCTGTCACGTCGTCTGGTGTTCCCCGGAAGTCCGCGATGGACGACAGGAGGGCCGTCGCGTAGCCGGGTGTCTGGAGGAAGCCGGGGATCACGTCGGAGACGTAGACGCGGAAGAGGCGCGTGCGCCGGTACAGGCTCTCCGTGGATTCCTGCACGTGCCGCAGGCCGCCTCGCTGGAGGCGTTTCCATTGGATGTGGGCGTCCGCGGATTGTCTGTTCGCTGCGATGAGGTCCGGCGCCTGGTCGTCGGCTCCGCACGCCTGGCACCATGCCCGGATGTCCGCGTCGGACGGGGGCGTCTTCGCGTTGCCGATGCGGGAGACCTTCGAGTCCGACCATCGCAGTCTGAGAGCCAGCTCCCGCCCACTGATTCCGGCGTCCCTGCGTAGCTCGCGTAGTCGGCCCGCGAGTGCTTCACGAGCCTGCTGGACGCTCGACGAGGGATGTGGGGGCATGGAGCTGGCTGTCCTCAGATCGCGTACAGGTGATGCGGGACGGCCCGGTCCCAGACGGCTTCGAAGGCCGATGCGCAGAGTTTCACCGTCGCCGGGTCATCGGTGATCTCGTCTTCGACCACCGCCCCGTCGCCGGAGAAGTGGTGCACGCGCAGAAGTTTGCCGTCGAAGAGCCAGAAGTCATTGCCGGGGAGGGCGATGTCGGTGGCCCGGCGGCGCGGCAGCCATCGGACGTCCTCGCCGGCCGTGACGTTGGCGTGGGTGACGTAGTGCTCCCACCGGATGTACTCCGTCACGGGTTCGGAGACGATCCGGGCACGACGGATCGACACCCCTCGCGCCACGGTGTCCGTGATCAACTGGTCGTACGGGTGCCACCAGGACACGCGGTCGTCCCAGTCGATGCGCTCGCCGCGCTTCCACGCTTCGAATCTGTCGGTGGACGCGTACGAGTCACGCATCTCCAGGTGTACGGCAGACCGCTCGCACCGGCCCAACAGCTCAGCGAAGCTGGGCACGCTCGATGACATCGCACGCCTCCCGGATCATCGGAATCATGCGGGCCGGAAGCCTGACGATCGCCTCACTGTCGGGCACCGGTCCGTTCGCGGGGCTGCTCGCCTCGCACTGGGCCTGAGTCTCGCTGTCCGGCTTCCAGCCTTGCAACAAGATCTCCTGAGCTTCCGCGTCCGCCCACACCGTCGGGCAGTGATCGCGGTCGGTGTTCGGGTCGATGCCTACGAACTCTACGGCCATGGCTGACTCCCTGGTCCAGGTGATTGCGTGGGCTTGCATGAACCATGCCGACCTGCGATTGGAGCGTCAACGCGCTAATGAGACAAGTGATTTGGCATGCAAACTCATGCAATTTCGTGGAGCTTCCGTCGGGTGTCTTCCTAGCGTCCTCGGCAAGAACGCAGACGGACCGAGGAGACGACGACATGCCCGGCAAGGCTCAGGAGCGTGAAACAGACGCACGGCAGTGGGAGTACACGACCTACGCCCCTTCGGGCGAGGTGTGTCCCGCCTGCGGCAAGCCGATCGCCTCACTCGAACGCTGTCGCCGGGGAACGCTGCGCGAGCCGTCCCAGCCCGACAGGGCCGTCTACCAGCACGTGAAGTGCCCGAAGTGATCTGCCCGGACGGCATCGGCCGGCGCGTCGAGGACGGGGCATGAAGGGTCGGCATCCTCCGTGACGTGATCCGGGACTACGAAGACCCCGCCGAGTTGCCCAGCGAGCGCCGGAAGCGCCCGATGGCGTTCCTGTGGCCCGAGCGCGGCGGGCGGGAGTGGCTGGTCCCGCCCGACCATGTGCGTCGAGCGTGATGGGGCATGGGCCGACAGCGAGGGCTGGCGGCTTCTAGGCTGGCCGACCACGGCGGCGCTCACGGTGTGAAGTTCTATGTGAGTGGCTTGACCCATTCATTGATCTTCACGATGCTCATGAGGGGCAGGATATGACCCGCGGCTCCGACGGGACCGAAGCGGACGCGATACGGGATCTGGCGGCGCGCTGGCTGCCCCTCCTCGGGGGTGGGGACTTCGTCGTGTCGCCCGTCGGGTTGTGGCTGGCGCTCGGGGTGGTGGCGGCGGGGGCGCGGGGGCGGACCGGGGAGGAGTTGCGGGGGCTGCTCGGGGTGGAGGGGGAGGCGGCGGCGGAGGCCGTGACGCGGGTGGGGCGGCGGGTCGCGGCCTTGGACGGGGTCGGGGTGGCTACCGGGGTGTGGAGCGGTGTGCCGGTGCGGGAGGCGTTCCGGCGGGGGGTGTCCGGTGTGCGGTTCGGGGTGTTGCCGTGGGCTGTCCTGTTCGCGCTGCCTGACGAGGTGTTCCCGGCCACGGACGACCTGTCCTTCGGTGAACCTCCCGACTTCCAGGGGGAGGTCGATGCGTGGGTGCGGCGGGTCACGGGTGGGCTGGTGCCGCGGATGCCGGTCGAGCTCGACGGGACCGAGGATCTCGTGCTGCTCAACGTGCTGGCCCTGAAGGCTTCTTGGGCGTCCGCCTTCCCGGGGCGTCTCACTCGTGACGAGCCTTTCACCGACCGGTTCGGCGTCACCCGGTCCGTGCCGACGATGCGGAAGCGGATCCCGGCCGGGTGGGTCTGGTGCGTGGGCGGGGTCACTGTCGTGGAGTTGCCGTGTGGGGGCGTGCGCGTGCGGTTCCTGCTCGGGGGTGAGGGGGACGGGCCCGAGGACGTGCTGCCCGCTGCCTGGGCGGGGGCCGGGGTGCGGCGGGCGCTCGCCGCCGACTCGGTCGATCTCGCCCTGCCGCGGTTCTCGCTCCGTACGACGACCGACGCGCTCCTGCATCTGCCGGCGCTCGGCGTCACCCGGGCCCTGCGTTCCGACGCCGACTTCTCGGGGATCTCCGCGGTGGACCTGTTCATCGGCGGGGTCGCGCAGTCGGCCCTCGTCGACGTCGCCGAGGACGGTGTCGAGGCGGCCGCCGTCACCCAGGTGGCGATGATCCGCGGGTCGGCCCCTCCCCGCCACACCGAGCGGATCGCCTTCGACCGGCCCTTCGGGATCGTCGTGCTCGACGGCGAGGGGGAGCTGCCGCTCTTCGCCGGCTGGCGGTCCAGCGCTCCGTTTGACGATTCCGGTTCGCGAGCGTAGTCCGGAATGAGGGGACCGCTCGGAGAGGAGTCCCGTCATGCTGGGCGACGAGCTGGGAACGATCACGGGTGAGATGACGGGGATGCGCGTGCTGTCCACGGACGGTGGTCATGCCGTCGTGGAGACCTCGTTCAGGGCGACGGGCACGCTCCTCGGCGTGGACGTCAAGGACATGGGGACGTACGAGTCGGTCTCGCGGCCCGACGGCACCCTCTTCGGTGAGGGGCACGGCGTCAGCATGACCCAGGCCGGGGACACGATCACCTGGCACGGCAGCGGTGTCGGACGGTTCACCGAGTCCGGCGGGGTGAGCTGGCGGGGCGCCCTCTTCTACGAGACCGCCTCCACCGAGTTCACCCGGCTCAACGGGATCGCCGGACTGTTCGAGTTCGAGACCGAGGAGAGCGGGAAGGTGTACGGCACGCTCTACGAGTGGAAGTAGCCCATGGTCCCTCCGGTCCCTCTGGTTCCTCAGTCCACGACGCGGGCCAGCAGCAGGCCGTCGTAGCCCTTCGTGCCGACCGTCTGGAGGGCCGTCGCGTCGAGGCGCGGTTCCGCGGCGACGAGGTCGAACATCGCGCGGGTGCCGGTGATCGCCTCGTCGTCCGGGTGCGGGGTGGCGACCCTGCCGTTCCGCACCACGTTGTCGACGATGATCACCGTGCCCGGGCGGGAGAGCTTCAGGGCCCATGCCACGTAGTGCGGGTTGTTGACCTTGTCGGCGTCGATGAAGACGAGGTCGAAGGGGCCCGCGCCCTCCGTCTCCAGCTGCGGCAGGGTGTCCAGGGCCGCGCCCGTGCGGACCTCGACGGTCTTGTCGAGGCCGGCGCGGGCGATGTTGGCGCGGGCGACGTCCGCGTGGGCCGGGGAGTACTCCAGGGTGATCAGCCGGCCGTCGGCGGGCAGTGCGCGGGCCAGCCAGATCGTGCTGTAGCCGCCGAGGGTGCCGATCTCCAGGATCTTCCGCGCGCCCTGCGTCCGGGCGAGCAGGTGGAGCAGTTTGCCCTGGTTGGGGGCGACGGCGATCTCCGGCAGGCCCGCAGCCGTGGAGTCGGCGAGCGCGGCCGTGAGCGCCTCGTCGGCGGGGGCGATCGTGTCGGTGAAGTACTGGTCCACCGCGGTCCACTGAGGGTTCGTCATGCCGTCGAACGTATACCGGGGGAGGGTCGCGAGCGGCGCCTTTTCACCCGTACGGCCAGCAGCGCCGCGAGCAGCGGGACGGCGGCGACCGTCAGGAGCCAGACCGGGACGCCGCCGCCGACGGTGAGCAGCCGGTCGGTGTACTCGACCTGGCGGTACGGGGTGTCGGCGACGGTCCGCAGGTGGTGGTCGTCGTCGATGCGTTCGGGGCGGGGGAAGTGCTGTTCCAGGACCGTCAGGCGGACGGGCGCGTCGCCCGTGAGGCCCGCGACCGCTCCCTCCGGGTGCTCGATGCGGCCCGCGAAGGTCACCTCGGGGCGGTCGCCGCCGATGGGGGAGCGGGGCTCCATCCGGTGCTCGGCGAGGACGTACAGGCCGAGGGTCTGCGGTGTCCGCGCGAGGCGGGAGAGCCGCATGGGGTAGACGAGTTCGGGGGAGGCGAAGCCGATCCGCAGCGGGGTCAGCTCGCCGTAGAGGGCCGCGCCCTTCTCCCGCGGGGCCAGGCGGACGGCGACGTACTCCCACTTCCGGTCGACGTACGGCCGGAGCGCGCCGGTGAGGCGTTCGGGCAGTTCGAAGCCGTTGGTGCGCAGCCAGTCGCCGAGGGCCTCGGGGTCGGTGGCGGTGAGCCGGGCGACGTCGAAGGGGCCGAGCCGTTCGCGGCCGACGACGCCGACGCCGGAGCCCGCGCCGGGCGGGGCGGCGGCGGCTCCGTCGCCGTAGCCGTGGTCGAAGGGCCAGTCGCCCTCGCGCGGCCAGAAGTAGGAGCGGTCGCGCTGCTCGGGCTCGGCGAGCTCGTCGAGCTCGTCGAAGAGCGCCGGGTCGCCGAGGGTGACGTCGGCGCGGCCCGGCACCGGCATGATCCAGGCCGCCCGACGGGCGTTCCCGTGCACGTGGAAGCGCATGACGACGGTCTCGGTGCGGCCGTCCCAGCGGACGGCCGACTCCTCCCGGTCGACGCCGATGCGCTCGGACCTGTCCGGGATCATCGCGCCGCAGCCGCAGGCGTAGGCCGGTGCGACGAGCGAACCGAGCTGGAGCGCCAGCAGCGCGATGACGACGGTCAGGATGTTTCTCTGTGTCCCCCGCATGCGGGGTCAGACGTGGCCGGTCGCGTTCCGGTTCCGCGGGGACGGGCTGTACGGGTCATGCGTTCCGGTTCCGTACGGGCGTGTCACGCCGAGGTGCGGACCTGGAGTTCCTTCACCCCGTTCAGCCAGGCCGCCCGCAGCCGGCGTGGTGCGCCGACGAGGGTGAGGTCGGGCAGGGTGTCGGCGAGGGCGTTGAAGATCAGCTCGATCTCCTTGATCGCGAGGGACTTGCCGAGGCAGAAGTGGGGTCCGCCGCCGCCGAAGCCGAGGTGGGGGTTGGGGTCGCGGGTGATGTCGAAGCGTTCGGGGTCGGTGAAGACCTCGGGGTCGTTGTTGGCGGAGGAGTAGAAGAGGCCGATCCGGTCGCCCTTGCGGATCTTCTGCCCGCCGAGTTCGGTGTCCTGGGTCGCGGTCCGCTGGAAGGAGACGACCGGGGTCGCCCAGCGGACGATCTCCTCGGCGGCGGTCGCGGGCCGCTCGCGCTTGAAGAGCTCCCACTGGTCGGGGTGGGTGAGGAAGGCGTGCATGCCGTGGCTGATGGCGTTGCGCGTGGTCTCGTTGCCGGCGACGGCGAGCAGCAGCACGAAGAAGCCGAACTCGTCGGAGGAGAGGTTTCCCTGGCCCTCGGCGGCGACGAGCTGCGACACGATGTCCTGGGCCGGGCACTCCTTGCGGGCGGCGGCCATGTTCATCGAGTAGCCGATGAGCTCCATGGCGGCCTCGGCGCCGATCTCCTCGGTGATGGCGTACTCGGGATCGTCGTACGCGACCATCTTGTTCGACCAGTCGAAGATCCGGGAGCGGTCCTCCTGGGGGACGCCGATGAGTTCGGCGATGGCCTGGAGGGGGAGTTCGACGGCGACCCGGGTGACGAAGTCGAAGGTGCCGTCGGCGCCCGCGCCGCGCTTCGCCTCCTCGACGATGGCCCGCGCGCGCTCGCGCAGGGCGGTCTCCAGGTTCCGGATGGCGCGGGGGGTGAAGCCGCGCTGGACGATCTGGCGGACCCGGGTGTGCTCGGGCGGGTCCATGTTGAGCATGATCAGCTTCTGGACCTCGATCTGGTCCCGGGTGATGTGCTCGTTGAAGCGGATGACGGCGGTGTTCTCGTTCGAGGAGAACAGCTCGGGGTGGGTGGAGACGTACTTGACGTCCGCGTGGCGCGTCACCGCCCAGTACCCGCCGTCCGCGAAGCCGGTGACGCCGGCCGGCTGGGGGCACCACCACACGGGCGCGGTCTGCCGAAGCCGGGCGAACTCCGGGAAGGGGACCCGGTCCTGGAGCAGGTCGGGGTCGGTGGCGTCGAACCCCTCGGGGAGCCCTTCCGGGAGACCGTCCGGGAGACCTTCGGGGAGATGGGGGCAGGCCATCGGCAACACTCTCCATATCTGATGGACCATCAGAAGTTGCCGCGAAAGTTAGTAACGAGTTCTACAAGTAGCAAGGGTCGGGGCGGGAACTGTTGCCTCCCGGACCCTTGCGTACCGGCGGTAGCAGTCATAAGACTGCACTCAGAACTAGAACGCGTACTAGTTCCCCCGTGACGCCGACCGACCGGGGTGCCGGGACACCCCGTCCGGTCGAGGAGAGGACGAGCTCATGGCCGCGGAACCCGTCATCGTCGAAGCCGTACGCACCCCCATCGGCAAGCGCGGAGGCGCGCTCGCCAACCTCCACCCCGCCTACCTCCTGGGCGAGACCTACCGCGAACTCCTCGGCCGCACCGGCATCCACGCCGACTGCGTCGAGCAGATCGTCGGCGGTACGGTCACCCACGCCGGCGAGCAGTCCATGAACCCGGCGCGCACGGCCTGGCTCACCATGGGCCTGCCCTACGAGACGGCCGCCACCACCGTCGACTGTCAGTGCGGCTCCTCGCAGCAGGCCAGCCACATGGTCGCCAACATGGTCGCGGCCGGGGTCATCGACATCGGGATCTCCTGCGGCGTCGAGGCCATGTCCCGCGTCCCGCTCGGCTCCGGCTCCAAGCACGGCCCCGGCAAGCCGTTCCCCGACGAGTGGAACGTCGACCTGCCCAACCAGTTCGAGGCCGCCGAGCGCATCGCCCGCCGCCGCGGCCTCACCCGTGAGCGCGTCGACTCCCTCGGCCTGCTCTCCCAGGAGCGCGCCGCGACCGCCTGGGCCGAGGAGCGCTTCAAGCGCGAGACCTTCGCCGTCCAGGTCCCCACCACCGAGGCCGAACAGGCCGCCGGACAGGGCATGTGGCGGCTCGTCGACCGCGACGAGGGCCTGCGCGACACCAGCATGGAGGGCCTGGCCCGCCTCAAGCCCGTCATGCCCACGGCGATCCACACCGCCGGGAACTCCTCCCAGATCTCCGACGGCGCCTCCGCCGTCATGTGGGCCTCCAAGCGCATGGCCCGCGCCCTGAAGCTCAAACCCCGGGCCCGGATCGTCGCCCAGGCCCTCGTCGGCGCCGACCCCCACTTCCACCTCGACGGGCCGATCGACGCGACCCGGGCGGTGCTCGGGAAGGCCGGGATGTCGCTCAAGGACATCGACCTCGTCGAGATCAACGAGGCCTTCGCGTCAGTGGTGTTGAGCTGGGCGCAGGTCTTCGACCAGGACCTGGAGAAGGTCAACGTCAACGGCGGCGCCATCGCCCTCGGCCACCCCGTCGGCGCCACCGGCGCCCGGCTCATCGCCACCGCCCTGCACGAACTGGAGCGCACCGACAAGGAGTTCGCGCTCATCACCATGTGCGCGGGCGGGGCGCTCGCGACCGGGACGATCATCCAGCGGCTCTGACCGCCTGCTCCACGAGGGCGGAGAGGTACGCGGCGGCCTTCGGCGACTCCTGCGCCAGGGCCGCCGCCTGGCCGGCCCAGAGGTTCACGTACTCGGGCCGGCCCTGCTCCGCCGCCGCCCGCCGCACCGGCCCCATCAGCGCGTTCTGCACGGGATACGGCGGTACGAGCTCCTCGTGGGCGGCCATGTCCCGGACGAAGCCGTTCGGGATGCCGCGCGCCGTGCGCCCCGAGAAGAGCCGGGTGAGCACGGTCGTCCGCGCCTCCGGGGTGCCGAGGAGCCGTCGGTGCACCTCGCTCGCCCCCGACTCGCGCGCGGCCAGGAAGCCCGTCCCGACCTGGACGGCGTCCGCGCCGAGCGCGAGCGCGGCGGCGACCCCGCGCCCGTCGGCGATCCCGCCGGCCGCGACCACCGGGACCGACACCGCGTCCGCCACCTGCGGGACGAGGGAGAAGGTGCCGACCAGGGACTCCCGGACGGGACGCAGGAACGCTCCCCGGTGGCCGCCCGCGTCGCTGCCGGAGGCCACGACCGCGTCCACCCCGGCCGCCTCCAGGGCCACCGCCTCCTCCACCGTCGTCGCCGTGCCGACCACGACGATCCCGCGCCGCCGGGCCTCGGCGACCAGGCGGCGCGGCGGCAGGCCCATGACCAGGCTGATCACCGGAGGGGCGGCCGCGATCAGGGCGTCCAGCTGCGCGTCGAAATCGGGCCGGGCCCGGACGTCCTCGGCGCTCGGCGGACGGACGCCCAGCTCCTCGTAGTACGGACGGAGCCGCTCGACGTGCTCGGCGAGCGCGTCGGCCGGGAGACCGGTCGGCTCGCCCTCCTGCGGCACCCACAGGTTCACGGCGAAGGGCCGGCCGGTCGCGGCGCGGAGCTCGGCCACGAGCGCGGTGATCTCCTCGGGGGTGTGGATGTGCGCCCCGTACGAGCCGAGGCCGCCGCCCTCGGAGACGGCCGCGGCCAGCTCGACGGAGGAGAGACCCCCGCCGAAGGGGCCCTGGACGACGGGGAGCGGGATCCCGACGAGCTCGCCGAAACGGCCGGGCGGGAGGACGGGAGCGGTGGAAGCGGTGGGGGCGGGGCGCGCGGACACGGGCAACCTCCGAAGCGGGTCGCGGCGGGGCCGTCCGATGGGGCCGCCGCCGTCGGTGCCAGGAACCCTAGACGAGGCTAGACGACCGGTCTACTAAAACGGGAGATGCGGAAAACGCCGCAGGCCCCGCCCCTCCGTGCGGAGGGCGGGGCCTTGCGGATGCGCGGTGCGGCAGTGGCGCTGGGTGTTTCTCAGTACCAGCCGTTGGCCTGCCAGAACGCCCAGGCGGCGTTCGGGGAGCCGTAGCGCTCGTTCATGTAGTTGAGGCCCCACTTGATCTGGGTGGCCGCGTTGGTCTTCCAGTCGGAACCGGCCGAGGACATCTTCGAGGCCGGCAGGGCCTGGACGAGACCGTAGGCGCCGCTGGCCGAGTTGGTCGCGCTGGGGTTCCAGCCGGACTCGTGCTCGACGATCTTGCTGAACGACGCGTACTGCGAGGCGGGGACGATCTGACGAGCGAGCTCCTGCGGGCTGGAGGCCGAAGCCGAGCCCGTCGTGCCCAGCACCGCACCCGACGCACCCAGCAGCACGGCTGCGGACACGGCGATCTTCTTGTTGCGGGCAGAGACACGAGTGGTGAGCGAGCGGATCAAGGTATCGACCTAACGTCGGGGACAAGGGTCGCGCCAGGCGTTTTCGGCAAGCCGGAACCAGAGCCCGGGAGCCCCGGGAGCTGGAGGGAACCGGCCGGCCGTGGTGCTGCGATGAGCACCGGCTGCCTGGCGACGTCCACCAGACAAGCAGGGCCGGAACGCCGATGCAACGACCCCCTGTACGAGGCAGGTTCGGACCAGGGGGGTGGGGGAGGGTGCGGCGGTGTGCGGTGTTTCCGCAGGTCATGAGGTGGTGTGGGGTGGTTTGGAGCGGTCTGCCGGTCTACTATTTCGGTTCGTACGTGATGTAGGTCCTATGGGGCGCCTCACTCGCGGAGGGCTCTTCCGGGGCCTCGAATGTGACCTGGGCCTCGAAGTTCGCCCGCCGCGTGGCCCGCCGCAGCGCCCGCAGGAGCGTGCCGCCGACGGTCAGGGTGAGGACGACCGTGAGAGCGGCGCGGCCGAGGTCCCAGCCGAGGGAGGTGGCGAGGACGTAGGCGAGGAAACGGACCAGGTTCTCGTGCAGCGGAGCACCCGGCACGAAGGAGATCCCGCTGCTCAGGCCCTGGAGCAGGACCCAGCCCTGCAGATTCATGACCGTGCCGTACGCGAACGCCGCCACGAATCCGTACGCGGACAGCATCAGCAGCTCGGCCCGCCCCCGCAGCCCGCCCGGGCCCGGCAGCAGCCCCGCGCCCATCGTGAACCAGCCCATCGACAGCATCTGGAACGGCATCCACGGGCCCACCCCGCCCGTGAGCAGCGCCGACGCGAACATCGTCACCGAGCCCAGGACGAAGCCGAACCCCGGCCCCAGGACCCGGCCGCTCAGCACCATCAGGAAGAACATCGGCTCCAGACCGGCCGTCCCCGCCCCCAGCGGGCGCAGCGCCGCCCCCACCGCGGCGAGCACCCCCAGCATCGCCACCGCCTTCGCGTCCATCCCGCAGTCCGCGATCGTCGCCACCACCACCGCGACCAGGAGCGGCAGCAGCGCGGCGAACAGCCACGGCGCGTCCCCGGCGTGCGAGGTCACGGCCGAACCGGCGTCCGCGAAGAGGGGCCAGCAGAAGGCGAGCACCCCCACGAGGGAGACGAGGGCGAGTGCCGCGACCGAGCGGGGGCCCAGGCGGACCGGGCGGGTCGACTCGGCTCCGCTCACAGCGCCGCCTCCACCTGTTCCACCGTGAGCCACGGCTGCGGGGCCAGGATCTTCGCCACCTGCGGCGAGAACGCGGGCGACGACACGACGACCTCGGCCGTCGGCCCGTCCGCCACGACCTCGCCGTCCGCGATGATCACCACCCGGTGCGCCAGCTCCGCCGCCAGCTCCACGTCATGCGTCGCCAGCACGATCGCGTGCCCCTCCGCCGCGAGGCTCCGCAGCCGGGCGACCAGCCGGGCCTTCGCCGCGTAGTCCAGACCACGGGTCGGCTCGTCGAGGAGGAGCAGCGGCGGGCGGCCGGACAACACCACGGCCAGCGCGAGCGCCAGCCGCTGGCCCTCCGACAGGTCACGCGGGTGCGTGTCGTCCGCGACCCCCGGCAGCAGCTCCTCCACCAGCGCCCGGCAGGTCCCGTCCACCGCGCCCGCGTCCGCGTCCGCTGCCGCGCACTCGGCGCCGACCGTCTCCGCGTACAACAGATCCCTCGGCTCCTGCGGCACCAGCCCCACCTGTCGGATCAGCTCCCGCGGTGCCGTGCTGTGCGGGGCCCGCCCCGCGACCCGGACCGTCCCGCCCGTCGGCTCGATCATGCCCACGAGCGTGGAGAGCAGCGTGGACTTCCCGGCCCCGTTCCGCCCCATGAGCGCGACGGTCTCGCCGGGGGCGACCCGGAGGTCGACGCGACGGAGGGCCTCGACGCGGCCCCGGCGGACGCCGAGGCCTTCGACGAGGACCAGGGGGGTGGGGGTGGGGTCGGGTGCGGCGGGCCGGGTGCGGCGCCGCAGGAAGGGGAGGATTCCCCCACCCCGCCCCTTCCCGAAACCGGGGCTCCTCCCCGGCCCCCGAGGCGCGGGAGCGTCCTCGCTCCCGGACACGGGGGCGCTGCCCCCGGACCTCCGCGCCTCAAACGCCGGCGGGGCTGGATTTCGGGCGGGGTGGGGGAGAAGCCCCGCAGGGACACGTCCCTCCAGTCGCTGCTTCAGCGGCGCCGCCCGTCGCCGCGCGTCCCGCACCGTCAGCGGCAGCGGGTCCCAGCTCGCGAGTCGGCCCAGGGCGACCACCGGAGGGTGTACCGGGGAGATGGACATGATCTCGGCAGGGGGGCCCATGACGGCCTCCGGGAGGAGGAGGACCTGGTCCGCGTACTGGACGACGCGTTCCAGACGGTGTTCCGCGAGGAGGACCGTGGTGCCGAGGTCGTGGACCAGGCGTTGGAGGACGGCGAGGACGTCTTCGGCGGCGGAGGGGTCGAGGGCGGAGGTCGGTTCGTCGAGGACGAGGACTTTGGGGTGGGGGGTGAGGACGGAGCCGATGGCGACCCGTTGGCGCTGGCCGCCGGAGAGGGTGGCGATGGGGCGGTCGCGGAGTTCGGCGAGGCCGAGGAGGTCGAGGGTCTCCTCGACCCGGCGGCGCATCACGCCCGGTGCGAGGCCGAGGGACTCCATGCCGTAGGCGAGCTCGTCCTCGACGGTGTCGGTGACGAAGTGGGCGGACGGGTCCTGGCCCACCGTGCCGACCAGGTCCGCGAGCTCGCGCGGCGGATGGGTGCGGGTGTCGCGGCCGTCGACGGTGACGCGCCCGGTGAGGGTGCCGCCCGTGAAGTGGGGGACGAGGCCCGAGACGGCGCCGAGGAGGGTCGACTTGCCTACGCCCGACGGGCCGACGAGGAGTACGAGCTCGCCCTCGGGGACCGTGAGGTTCACGTTCCGCAGGGTCGGCCCGGCGTCCTCCTCGTAGCGCACCGAGACGTTCTCGAAGCGGATCACGGGTTCTCCTTGGGAACGGGTGCGACGAACGCCGGTACCAGGCCCACGAGGACCGACACCGCCGGCCACAGCGGAAGCTCCGGCGCCTCCAGGGGGACGACCCCGGGGTGCAGCGCCTCAGGGGCGTAGGCGTTCGCCCAGATCATCAGGGCCGCGACCGCCACTCCGGAGCCCGAGACCAGCCAGGCCCGTGCGCCCCAGCGGTCGGGCCGGTAGCGGGTGCGGACGGTTCGGCGGCCGCCGAGTCGGAGCCCGGCCATCGCGGCGACGAGCCCGGCGCCGAGGAGGGGAAGCCCGTAGCCCGCGCCCTCCGCCGCCAGTAGCCCGTACGAGCCCGCGCACACGCCGAGGAGGCCCCCCAGAGTCAGGACGTTCGTGGTGCGGCGTACGGAGGCGGGGACCTGGGCCGTGCGGCCGTACCCCCGCGCGTCCATCGACGCCGCGACCGCGATCGACCGCTCCAGGGCTCCCTCCAGGACCGGCAGCCCGATCTGGAGCACCGCCCGGACCCCGCCCGTGGGCCGGCCGCGCAGTCGGCGGGCGGTCCGCAGCCGGGCGACGTCGGCGACCATGTTCGGCGCGAAGGTCATCGCCACGACGACGGCGACCCCGGCCTCGTACAGCGCACCCGGCAGCGACTTCAGCAGCCGCGCCGGGTTGGCCAGCGCGTTCGCGGCGCCCACGCAGATCAGCAGGGTCGCCAGTTTGGCGCCGTCGTACAGCGCGAACACCAGTTGCTCGGCCGTCACCCGGCCCCCGATCCGCACCCCTTGCGCCCAGTCGGGCAGCGGCACCTCGGGGAGGGTGAACAGTTCGTGCTCACCGGGGACGGGGGAGCCGAGGAGCAGGGAGAAGACGACCCTCAGCGCGACGACGAACAGGCCCAGCTTCACGAACGCGCCGTACGAGCGGGCCCAGGGCGCGTCCGTGCGCCGGGCCGCCACCACGTAACCGGCCACCCCGACGAGCAGTCCGAGCAGCAGCGGGTTGGTGGTCCGGGAGGCGGCGACGGCCAGGCCGAGCGCCCACAGCCACCACGCGCCCGCGTGCAGGGCGTTGGCCCGGCTCGCGACGGGTGCCGAGAACACGCCGACGCCGCCCCCGCCGACACGGGCACCGGCGACGGGCGCCGACTCCGTGGACGCACGACGCGCCGACGCCGTGAACACGCTCCGGGCCGTACTCATCCGCGCCGGCGGGCCTTCCAGATCGCCGCCCCGCCGAGCGCCAGGACGGCCGCCCCGCCCGCGAGGACGCCGAAGGACGGGCCGCCGCCCCCGTCGGATTCCTGGGCAGCGGCCTTCGGGGGAGCCGACGCCGTCGCCCCCACCTCCACCTGCTCGCCACAGCCCCGCGCCGGGTAGCCCGCGATCCCGCACAGCATGGCCACGCTGTCGTACCGCAGCGGCTTCGCCACCACGGCCAGCGCCTCCGCGGCCGTCGCGTCCTCGCGGACCTCCGCGCAGCCGGCCTCGACCGGCTTCTTCGGCGAGGTCTCCCCGGACGGCGCGTCGGTGGGGCCGCCGAAGTCGACGACGACCGCGATCCGCTTGGTGCCGTCCTTCTTCTCCACGCCCCCGCAGATCCCCGAGAAGTCGGGGGCGACGGAGGGGCGGGAGGTGTCGTCCGTGCCGTTGCTGACCGCGAAGCGGAAGCCGATCGCGTCGCCGTCGGCGGGCCGGGCGCTCGCCGGGCCCAGCGTGGCGTACGTCCAGGGCTTGCCGCCGTCGCTCTCCCAGAACGACCAGTAGCGGTAGCCGGCCGCCTGCGCCGGGGCCGCCGCGGCCAAGGCCAGGAGCGCTCCCGCCGCGGCGCCCGCGATCCGCGCGCGGCTCACTTCTTGCGGCCGCTGATGAGGAAGCCGATGCCGACGCCGACGACCGTGCCGATGCCGATGATCCACCAGACGTCGAAGCCGGACTCGTCGTCGCTGGTGGAGGCGGCGGAGGTGTCCGGGGCCTTGGGCGCGGGGCCGGTGGCGTTGAGCTGCTCGACGAGGTCCGCCGTGCCGAACTCGCGCGGGTCGGTCTCCGTCGCGCGGGCCGCCAGGATCAGCTGCGCGTAGGCGGCCGGGCCGTTCTCCTTCGCCCAGGCGGTGGAGTTCTTCTCCAGCCACGCGAGCGCCGGCTCGGCCTCCTTCGTGGCACCGGCGGCGGCGAGCGCGACCACGGCGTCGGCGGTGTTGCCGATGTCGGGCTGCTCGGTGGTGTCGGTGGCGCCCGGCATCGGCGGCAGGGTGAGGTGCCCGGTCTTCGCGAGGGCCTTCGCCAGGTAGGAGGCGCCGTTCAGCGCGGCCCGCTCGACGGTCGGCTTCGACAGGTCGTGGCAGACGGGCGGCTGCTGGGGGGAGGCCTTGGTGGCGACGATGCTCTTGCCGAGCGCGGCGAGGGTGGACGCGGCGGTGGCGTCGGCGTTGGCGAGGAGCTTGCCGGTCTTGTCCGGCTGGTACGCGAACGCCCCGGCGCCGTCCTTGTCGGAGCAGGGCAGGGCGAAGGAGAGGAGCGCGTCGTACGGGGTGCGGCCCTCGGCGGAGGTGAACGAAGCGGGCCGCACGCCGATCGCGGCGAGCGCGCCGACGACGACCGAGGTGGAGTTGGCGTCGCTCGCGCCGCCGGCGCCGTAGCCCCAGCCGCCGTCCTTGTTCTGCACGGTCCGCAGCCAGTCGGAGCCGGACTTGACGGCCTTGTCGATCTTCTCCGGGGCGGCGGCCTGGCCGCGCACGGCGCGCAGCGCCTGGACGGCGACGGCGGTGGCGTTGGTGTCCCGCATCGTCCTGGGGTCGCAGGGCTTCGTCACGTCCGCGCGGTACGAGGCGAACGAGCCGTCGGCGCACTGCTGGCCGAGCAGCCAGTCCACGGCCCGGTCGGCGGGCTGGTAACCGGTGGCGCGCTGGGCGAGGAAGGCGAGCGACTGGCGCCAGACACCGTCGTACGTCGGGTCCTTCGTGCCGTACAGGCCGGTCCCGGAGGCACCGGCGGAGGCGGACGGGGAGGGCGCGGCGACGGCCGGAACGGCTGCTGCGGTGCCGAGCGCGGCTGCGGCGGCGGCGAGCGCGGCGGCGCCGCGGCGGACGGTGTTCATGGGGCCCTCTCCTGCGGCCGGGCACCGGCACGCCTCGGGGGCACCAGGCTCCGGCTCCGTATTCCTCGACGGTGCCGGCGGTCATGTCCCGGGCGGGGCATTCCGACTCACCGACCTCCGGAATCTCCGGGGGGAGACGGTTCACGGCTGCGGGTCAGTGCCGGATTTCCACCGGCTTCCCCCCGTACGGGCATGATGACGACGCGCCCACTCTACCGGCCCGTACGCCCGCCGCCCCGGGGGTGGGAGGCGCCTCACACCGGGGCGGGAGCGGGTTCGCCGAGGCGCTGCCGGGGAGCGGACCGCTGTGCCATGCTGGCGCCGCCACGACAACATGCCGACGGCGTCTTCACGGGGGTGCGGAATGCGGGCGTTGACCGAGAGCGACCCGCGGGGGATCGGTCCCTACCGGCTCCTCTACCGGCTGGGCGAGGGCGGCATGGGCCGCGTCTACCTGGGCCGCTCGCGGGGTGGCCGCACGGTCGCGCTCAAGGTGGTGCACGGCGCGCTCGCCGGTGACCCGGGCTTTCGCACGCGCTTCGCCCGGGAGGTGCGGGCCGCCCAGTCGTTGCGCGGCGCCGGCACGGTCCCGGTCCTCGACGCCGACCCGGACGCGGAGGTGCCCTGGCTGGCCACCGCGTACGTGCCGGGCCCCGCGCTCTCCGAGGCGGTCCTGGCGCACGGACCGCTCCCCGAACCGGCCCTCTGGCGGCTGCTCTCCGGCCTCGCGCACGCCCTCGACGGCGTGCACCGGGCGGGGCTCGTGCACCGGGACGTCAAACCGTCCAACGTGCTGCTCTCGCTGTCCGGCCCCCTGCTCATCGACTTCGGCATCGCACGCTCCGCCGACGAGACGGCCCTGACGGGGACGGGCCTGGTCGTCGGATCGCCCGGTTTCATGTCGCCGGAGCAGGCGGAGGGGCGGACGGTCGGGCCCGACGCGGACCTCTTCTCGCTCGGCGCGGTGCTCGCGTTCGCGGCGACCGGCCGCGGGCCCTTCGGCGGCGGTTCGGTGGCGGAGCTTCTGTACCGGCTCGTCCACCACGAGCCCGACCTCGCCGGGGTCGACGGGCCGTTCGCGGAGCTCGTACGGCGCTGTCTGTCCAAGCGGCCGGACGACCGCCCACCGGTGACCGAGCTCGCCGCGCTCGCGGACCCCCACCGGGAGGAGTCGGGGAGCTGGCTCCCGGCGCCCGTGGTCGCGGCCATCGCGCAGAAGGCGGAGGAACTGCTCAACGCGGAGGCGGAGTTCGAGCCGGAGCCGGAGCGGGAGCCTGCGGCGGGGCTTTCGGTGGACCGGGACCGGGAGCGGGAGCGGGACCGGGAGCCTGAGCCGGGGCTTTCCGAGGCTCCGGAGCGGGGGCCGGAGCCCGATCCCGATCCCGATCCGGAGCCCCGGCCGGTCGCGCCGGACGCCGCCGCCGAACCGGGGCCGGCCGCCGCCACCGTCGCCCGGCCGCGTACCGGGCCGCCCCGGACGGCCGTCCTGCCCGCCCAGGCTCTCGCGCCGGAGCCCGCGCCGACGCCCGTCCGGGCGCGCGCCGCGCGGCCCTCCGCGCCGACACCCGCCCGGGCTCCCGCGCCGACACCCGCCCGGGCCCCCGCGCCGACACCCGCCCGGGCCCCCGCGGTGCCGCGTGCCCGTGCCGCCGTTCGCGGTCCGGGCGCCGCGCCGCGGGTCCGGGCCGCCTCGGCGGGGGCGCCGTCGACGGGGGTGCCGTCGGCCCAGGCGCGCGCCGCGCGCCCGTCCGCGCCGACGCCCGCCCGGTCCTCCGCCACGCCCGCCCGGTCCTCCGCGACGCCCCGTGACCGCGCGGCCGTCCGGGGGCCGGTCGCCGGGGTGCGGGCGCGGGCCACCGCGACGGGGGTGCCGTCGGCGCGGGAGCGTGCCGTGCGGGTGTTGGTCACGGGTCTGGGGAGGCCGATGCTGGGGCTGTTCTACCTGGTGCCGATGGTGGCCTTCCTCGTCGGCGGGGCCGATCTGATGGACAAGGCGGTGGAGCACCCTTCGCTCTCCGACCAGGCGCAGGGCCCGTACCAGTGGGCGATGGACGACTGGTGGCGCGGCCCCGCGACGCTGCTCCTGATCGCCGCGATGGTCGGATTCCAGGGCTACCGGGGGCGGCTGCTCACGGTCTCGCCCGGTCGGGTCCGGCTGTGGGCGGCCGGGATCGCCCTGTACTGGATCGCGCTGATCGCCGTACTGACGCTGCACGTCCTCTGGTTCCTCTTCGTCGACGGCGGTTACGACCACTGGGACGGCGGGGGGCAGCACTGGTTGTGGTGGGTGGCGGGTCCGGCGATGCTGCTCGGCGGCGGCATCTCCCCGCTGGTCCTGGTGATGGCGCTCAGGCGCCTCTTCAAGGCGTGAGGCGGGGCCTCACACCGCGATGTACGTGACCGGGTCCGAGCCCGGCACGGACTCCGCGCGGCCGAGCTTCACCAGGCGGCGGAGGTGGGCCTCGGCCTCGCTGACGGCGATGTTGCGGGAGCCGTAGGGGATCTGTTCCCAGGGGCGGTTCCACTCCATGCGCTCGGCGAGCTGCCAGGGGGTGAGCGGGGTGGCGAGGAGGCGGATGAGGCCGGTGAGGCGCTCCTCGTGGTGGTCGAGGAGTTCGCGGACCCGGCCGGCGGCGTCGGTGAAGGCGTACTGGTGGGCGGGGAGGACCTCGGCGACGCCGAGGCGGCCGATCCGTTCGAGGGAGTCGAGGTAGTCGCCGAGGGGGTCCGTCGCGGAGGGGGGTCCCCCCTGCTCGAACGAAGTCGAGAGCTTGGGGGAGTCGTCGGGGTCCTCGTACAGGCCGATGTGCGGGGAGATCCCGGGCAGCAGGTGGTCGCCGGAGAAGAGCCGGCCGTGGCCGGGCAGCCGGGAGGGGTGCTCCTCCTCCAGGTGGAGGCAGACGTGCCCGGGGGTGTGCCCGGGGGTCCAGATCGCGCGGAGGCGCCGTCCGGCCAGGTCGAGGAGCTCGCCGGGGACGATCTCGCGGTCGGGGAGGGCCGAGCGGAGACCGGGCAGGGTCCGCATCCGGCCGGCGTCGCGGGCGGCGCGCAGCGGGGCGATGTGGTCCTCGGGGGCGCCGACGGCGGCGAGTTTCCGGGCGAGGTAGTCGAACCAGGTGCCGGGTTCGGACGTGCGGGTGCGGCGGACGACGGCCGTGTCGGCGGCGTGCATGGCGATCCAGGCCCCGGACTCCTCGCGGACGCGGCCGGAGAGCCCGTGGTGGTCGGGGTGGTGGTGGGTGATGACGACCCCGTGCACCTCCCGGACGGAGAGGCCCAACGCGTCGAGCCCGCCCGCCAGTTCGTCCCAGGAGGCCGGGTCGTCCCAGCCCGTGTCGACGAGGACCGGGCCGCGGTCGGTGTCGAGGACGTGGACCAGGGTGTGGCCCAGCGGATTGTCCGGGATGGGCACCCGCAGGGACCAGACGCCTCCGCCGTGCTCGGTCACCTGGGGCACCTGTGTCATGAGCGTCCTCGTCTCTGCGTACCGGTACGACCATTGCCCACCATAACTAGAACTGGTATCAGTTCTGAAGCACCGTCAGGAACATCGTGGGAACTTCAACGGGCAATTCCATCTCCTCGGGAGGCAGCGGTCATGACCGAGCTTGTGGAGCACGGAAAGCTGTTCATCGGCGGGGAGTTGACCGACCCGCTCGGCGACGGGGTCATCGAGGTGATCTCCCCGCACACCGAGCAGGTCATCGGCCGGGTCCCGCACGCCTCCGAGGCCGATGTGGACCGGGCCGTGGCCGCCGCCCGCGCGGCCTTCGACCACGGGCCGTGGCCGCGGATGACGGTGGAGGAGCGGATCGCGGTCGTCACCCGGATCAAGGACGCGATCGCCGTCCGGTACGAGGAGATCGGCCGGGTCATCAGCGCGCAGAACGGCTCCCCGTACTCCTGGTCCGTCCTCGCGCAGGCGCTCGGCGCGATGATGGTCTGGGACGCGGCGATCACCGTCGCGCGGGACTTCTCGTACGAGGAGCGGCGGGGCGGGGTCCTCGGGCCGCTGCTGGTGCGGAGGGAGCCGGTCGGGGTGGTGGCGGCCGTGGTCCCGTGGAACGTGCCGCAGTTCACCGCGGCCGCCAAGTTGGGGCCCGCGCTGCTCGCGGGCTGCACGGTGGTGCTCAAGCCCTCGCCGGAGTCGCCGCTCGACTCGTACGTCCTCGGGGAGATCGCGGCGGAGGCGGGGCTCCCGGAGGGGGTGCTGTCGATCCTGCCCGCCGATCGGGAGGTCAGCGAGTACCTGGTCGGCCACCCCGGTGTCGACAAGGTCTCCTTCACCGGCTCGGTCGCCGCCGGCAAGCGGGTCATGGAGGTCGCCTCCCGCAACCTGACCCGCGTCACCCTCGAACTGGGCGGCAAGTCGGCCGCCGTGATCCTGCCGGACGCGGACCTGGAGACCGCCGTCGCCGGGATCGTCCCGGCGGCCTGGATGAACAACGGGCAGGCGTGCGTGGCCCAGACCCGCATCCTCGCGCCGCGCTC
Organism: Streptomyces sp. NPDC004284; assembly: GCF_042874035.1. Taxonomy (NCBI): domain Bacteria; kingdom Bacillati; phylum Actinomycetota; class Actinomycetes; order Kitasatosporales; family Streptomycetaceae; genus Streptomyces; species Streptomyces sp. NPDC004284. The sequence goes on from NZ_JBIAMJ010000019.1 coordinate 23,664, forward strand.
GCGGTACGACGAGATCGCCGAGGCCCTCGCGGCGGCGGCCGGCGCGCTCGTCGTCGGCGACCCGCTCGACCCGGCCACCCAGGTCGGCCCGCTCGTCGCACGGCGCCAGCAGCAGCGCTCCCTCGACTACATCGCCATCGGCCAGGCGGAGGGCGCGAAGGTCCTCACCGGCGGCGGCCGCCCGGACGGCCTCGACCGGGGCTGGTACGTCGAGCCGACGCTCTTCGGCGACGTCGACAACTCCATGCGGATCGCCCGCGAGGAGATCTTCGGCCCGGTCATCTGCCTCCTGCCGTACGGGGACGAGGCCGAGGCCCGCCGGATCGCGAACGACTCCGACTTCGGGCTCAGCGGCAGCGTCTGGACCGGTGACGTCGAGCACGGCATCGACTTCGCCCGCCAGGTCCGCACCGGCACCTTCAACGTCAACACCTTCAGCCTCGACATGCTCGGCCCCTTCGGCGGCTACAAGAACTCGGGCGTGGGACGGGAGTTCGGCCCCGAGGGCTTCGGCGAGTACCTGGAGCACAAGATGATCCACCTTCCCGGCGGTTACGAGGGCGGCGCGTGATGGGCGACCGCTGGCGCGTCGAGGTCGACCGGAGCGTCTGCATCGGCTCCGGCATGTGCGTCAACCACGCCCCCGACGGCTTCCGGCTCGACACCGCCCGCCAGTCCCACCCGGTGTCCCCGGAGACGGACGCGGGCGAACGCCTCCTCGCGGCGGCCGAGGGCTGCCCGGTGGAAGCCATCCTCATCACCCTGGCGGACGGCGGGGAGCCGGTGTACCCGCCGGAGGAGTGACCGGGGAGTCGCGCCGGTCTGTCGTTCCCACGTGCAAAACTAGGCCCCTTGATCACGGGGGCAAGGGGCCTTCGTGCGCGCGGAGTCGGGAGTGTTGTGCGCAAGGCGATGTGGGTGGCCGCGGCCGCCGGTGTGGTGCTGCTCGTTGCGGGCTGCGGCAGCGAGGGCGGCGCGGACAAGGGCGGTTCGTCCTCGGCCGGTTCGACGGGTTCGGCCGCGACGGGCGGTTCGGGCGGGGGGTCGGAGGCGGGCGGCGACACGCTGACCGCCGACGCGGTGAGCAAGGAGATCGAGAGTGCGGCGACCGCCGCCGGCTTCACCGAGGACCCCTCCGGCGACCCGGTGGCGCCCGAGCTGAAGAGCTGCATGGTCACCTGGGACGCCGACGCCGAGAAGGCGGCCGACCCGAAGAAGTCCTACGACGGCACGGTCACGGCCCTCACCAAGGGCGGCTGGGCCGAGGGCAAGGGCTTCGCGCAGGCCGGTTCGGAGATCAAGACCTTCACGAAGAGCAACTGGCAGCTCAAGGCCAGCAACCACTCCACCGGGCCGCTGAAGATGGTGATGTTCATCGCCACCGACACCGGCCCGGAGTGCGAGGCGCTCTTCGCGGCCGACCTGAAGAAGAACAAGAAGTCCTAGGTCGCCCGGGAGTTCCGAGTCACTCGCCCCCGGGAGCGGCGTCGGCCCCGGGGGCCGTCAGGTCGATCAGCCGGCAGACCGTCTCGATGTCGATCTTCACCTGTGCGATCGAGGCGCGCCCGGACAGCCAGGTGATCAGCGCCGAGTGCCAGGTGTGCTCGATCACCCGGACCACCGAGAGCTGCCTCGGGCTCGGATGCTCCGCGCCCATCGCGTCGAGGATGATCGCGGTCGTCAGCCGGGAGACCGTGTCGACCTCGGGGCTCACGCTGCGGTCCGCGAAGGTCAGCGCCCGCACCATCGCGTCGGCGAGCTGCGGTTCCCGCTGGAGCGCCCGGAAGGCGCGCATCAGGGTCTCGGCGACGCGTTCCGCCGGGTCCGCGCCGGCGGGCGGCCGCTTCCGCAGCGTGGTGTGCATGTGCTGGAGCTGGTCCTGCATGGTCGCCACGAGCAGGTGGATCTTGGACGGGAAGTACCGGTACAGGGTGCCGAGGGCGACCCCCGCCGCCTCGGCGACCTCCCGCATCTGCACGGCGTCGAAGCCGCCCCTGGCCGCGAGCTGGGCGCTGGCGTTCAGGATGCGGCGGCGCCGCGCCTCCTGGCGCTCCGTGAGGGGCGGTGACGCGGGTCTGTGGTCCGCTCTGCTCTCTGCGGTCATGAGGTCCCGTTCCGTGCGATGGGGAGCGACAGTATGGCGGTGCGGCCGCCGTGGCGTGAATCACCTGTTCCGGCTCTCACCGCGGAGCTACCTGCCGGTAGATTCTGTGCTCCTTGAAGGATCAAGAACGATCAAGTCTGTAACTTGTTCTAGATTAGCGCGAGCGGTTACGCTCCGGCTCAACGCACGCTCGAAGGGGGTCGCGCATGACCGCTGAGGCCATAGAGGCAAGCCCCCGACAGGGCGTCACCGCGGCCGGTGACAGTCCGTTGCGGATCGCTCTCCTCACGTACAAGGGCAACCCGTTCTGCGGTGGTCAGGGCGTCTACGTCCGCCACCTCTCCCGCGAGCTGGCCCGCCTCGGCCACTCCGTCGAGGTCATCGGCTCCCAGCCGTACCCGACGCTCGACGAGGGCGTCCCGCTCACCGAGATAGCCAGCCTCGACCTCTACCGCTCCCCGGACCCCTTCCGGACGCCGAAGCGCGAGGAGTACCGGGACTGGATCGACGCCCTCGAAGTCGCCACCATGTGGACCGGCGGCTTCCCCGAGCCCCTCACCTTCTCCCTGCGGGCCCGGCGCATGCTCGCCGCCCGCCGCGGCGACTTCGACGTCGTCCACGACAACCAGACCCTCGGCTACGGGCTCCTCGGCGGCCCGCGCGCGATCGGCGCGCCGCTCGTCACCACGATCCACCACCCCATCACCGTCGACCGGCAGCTCGAACTCGACGCCGCCGCCGACTGGAAGCGCCGCGCCTCCGTCCGCCGCTGGTACGCCTTCACCGGCATGCAGAAGAAGGTCGCCCGCAGGCTGCCCTCCGTCCTCACCGTCTCCGGCACCTCCCGCCAGGAGATCGTCGAGCACCTCGGCGTCCGCGAGGACCGCATCCGCGTCGTCCACATCGGCGCCGACACGGACCTGTGGTCGCCGGACGCGTCCGTCGCCGAGATCCCCGGCCGGATCGTCACCACCTCCAGCGCCGACGTCCCGCTCAAGGGCCTCGTCCACCTCATCGAGGCGCTCGCCAAGCTCCGCACCGAGAACCCCGACGCGCACCTCGTCGTCGTCGGCAAGCGCGCCGAGGACGGGCCCGTCGCCACCGCGATTGAGCGGTACGGGCTCGACGGCGCCGTCGAGTTCGTCAAGGGCATCAGCGACGCCGAGCTCGTCGACCTCTACCGCTCCGCGCAGGTCGCCTGCGTGCCGTCCCTGTACGAGGGCTTCTCGCTGCCCGCCGCCGAGGGCATGGCGACCGGGACCCCGCTGGTCGCCACGACCGGCGGCGCGATTCCGGAGGTCGCCGGGCCCGACGGCGAGACGTGCCTGGCGGTGCCGCCGGGCGACGCGGGGGCGCTGGCCGCGGCGCTGGGCCGGGTGCTGGGCGATCCCGAGCTGCGGGCGCGGCTGGGTGCCGCCGGGCGCGAGCGGGTGCTGGCGAACTTCACCTGGGCCAGGGCCGCGCAGGGGACGGCCGAGCTGTATCGCGAGGCGATCGCCCGTCAGGGCGCCGGAGTCCGTCGGTGACGCCTTGCCTCGTTCGCCGGGTGCAGCCCGGTGGGTGGGGTGTGCCCACCCGTTCCGCAGGGGCGGAACGCCTGCCCACAACCTCCGTCAACCGCGAAAGCAGGGTCTCGTGCTGACCGTCGACTTCACCCGTTTTCCGCTCGCCCCCGGCGATCGTGTGCTCGATCTGGGCTGTGGTGCGGGCCGGCATGCCTTCGAGTGCTACCGGCGCGGTGCCCAGGTCGTGGCGCTGGACCAGAACGGCGAGGAGATCCGCGAGGTCGCCAAGTGGTTCGCGGCGATGAAGGAGGCCGGGGAGGCCCCCGCCGGCGCGACCGCGACCGCGATGGAGGGCGACGCCCTCAACCTGCCGTTCCCCGACGAGTCCTTCGACGTCGTCATCATCTCCGAGGTGATGGAGCACATCCCCGACGACAAGGGGGTGCTCGCCGAGATGGTCCGCGTCCTGAAGCCGGGCGGCCGGATCGCGATCACCGTGCCCCGGTACGGCCCCGAGAAGGTCTGCTGGGCGCTCTCCGACGCGTACCACGAGGTCGAGGGCGGCCACATCCGCATCTACAAGGCGGACGAGCTGCTCGGCAAGATCCGGGAGGCCGGCCTCAAGCCGTACGGCACCCACCACGCGCACGCGCTGCACTCGCCGTACTGGTGGCTGAAGTGCGCCTTCGGCGTCGACAACGACAAGGCGCTGCCGGTCCGCGCGTACCACAAGCTCCTGGTCTGGGACATCATGAAGAAGCCCGCCCTGACCCGGGTCGCCGAGCAGCTGCTCAACCCGGTCGTCGGCAAGAGCTTCGTGGCGTACGCGACCAAGCCCCACCTCCCCAAGGCCGACGTCAAGTGACGTCTCCCGAGCGGATCGCGGAGCACCTCGTCCTGCCCGGGGTGCTCACCGCCGAGCAGGCCGCCGAGACGGTGGCCGGGATACTCGCGGGGCAGCGCGAGGACGGTGCCATCCCCTGGTTCCGCGGCCACCACCTGGACCCGTGGGACCACACCGAGGCGGCCATGGCCCTGGACGCGGCCGGCGAGCACGCCGCCGCCGCCCGCGCCTACGAGTGGCTCGCCCGCCACCAGAACGACGACGGCTCCTGGTACGCGGCCTACCACGACGGCGACCCGGAGCAGGTCACCGACCGCAGTCGCGAGTCCAACTTCGTCGCGTACATCGCGGTCGGCGTCTGGCACCACTACCTCTCCACCGGCGACGACGCCTTCCTCGACCGGATGTGGCCCGTCGTCTACGCGGCCGTCGAGTTCGTCCTCGGGCTCCAGCAGCCCGGCGGCCAGATCGGCTGGAAGCGCGAGCCCGACGGGACGCCGGTGGGCGACGCCCTGCTGACCGGCAGCTCGTCGATCCACCAGGCGCTGCGCTGCGCCCTCGCGATCGCCGAGGTCCGCGAGGAGGCGCAGCCCGACTGGGAGCTGGCGGCCGGGGCCCTCGGCCACGCGATCCGCCGGCACCCCGAGCGCTTCCTCGACAAGTCCCGCTACTCGATGGACTGGTACTACCCGGTCCTCGGCGGCGCGGTCACCGGGGCCGAGGCCAAGGAGCGGATCGAGGGCTCCTGGGACGCCTTCGTCGTCCCCGGGCTCGGGGTGCGCTGCGTGATCCCCAACCCGTGGGTCACCGGCGGCGAGAGCTGCGAACTGGCCCTCGCGCTCTGGGCGATGGGGGAGTCCGACCGGGCCCTCACGATCCTCCAGGACATCCAGCACCTGCGCGCCGGGAACGGCATGTACTGGACGGGGTACGTCTTCGAGGGCGAGACGGACGGCGACAGGGCCGTCTGGCCCGAGGAGCAGACGAGCTGGACCGCCGGCTCGCTCCTCCTCGCGGTGGCGGCCCTCGGCGGCGAGGAGGCGACCGTCGCCGTCTTCGGCGGCGACCGGCTCCCCGCAGGTCTCGAACCGGACTGCTGCGGCAGCTGACCGGCCCCGTTCGGCGCCCCCCGGTGGCGGGCGCCACGGGGCCGGGCGAGGCTGGCGGGACCGTCGTCAGGGAGGTCCCGTCGTGCCCAGAGGTGTTTCGCGCGGAGTCGTGGCGCTGCTGCTGTCCTGCGCCCTGCTCCTGACCACCGCCGCGTGCAACGACGACACGAAGAGCACCGGCAGCGCCGCGACCCCGTCGGCCTCCGCGAGCTTCGAGCAGCAGAAGCTGGCGAAGACGAGGTTCGTGGCGAACGCCGGTCTGGCCGCGGGCGCCACGTACCAGTGGATCGTGAAGCCGTACCGCGCGGGCAAGTTCCAGAAGGGCGCGGACGGCCGGACCTTCGCCCTGGTGAAGGCGGGCCTCGCGGGGGCGTTCACGTACAACAGGCTCAAGGCGGCGCTGAACAACGCCAAGGGCGACCCGCTGCTCTCGAAGGCGGTCGCGCCGCTCGCCGCCGGGATCGAGTCGCTCAAGGACCTGGGGACGAAGCTCCGCAAGGGCGAGGTGGGCGCCGCGGACGTCGGCGCCTTCGAGAGCGTCATCAACAGCGTGAAGGACGCGGGGAAGAGCGCCGGCGCCGAGGTCGTGGACCAGGTGCCCAGCACGTCGCAACTCGGCGGGTAGGACTATGCGTTGAGCTCCGCCAGGAGGCGGAGGGTGGCCGGGTCCGGTGCCGTGACCAGCAGGTCCGTCACCGGGCCCTGCCGCCATTTCTCCAGGCGCCCGGCGATCCGTTCCCGGGGGCCGACGAGCGAGATCTCGTCCGCGAAGGCGTCCGGCACGGCGAGCACCGCCTCCTCGCGCCGGCCCGCCGCGAACAGCTCCTGGATGCGGCGGGCCTCCTTCTCGTACCCCATGCGCCCCATCAGGTCGGCGTGGAAGTTGCGGGCCGCGTGCCCCATGCCGCCGATGTAGAAGCCGAGCATCGCCTTGACCGGCAGCAGCCCGGCCGCGACGTCCTGGCAGAGCTGCGCCCGGACCATGGGGGCGACGAGGAAGCCCTCAGGGAGGGCGTCCGGGAGGGCGTAGACCTCGGCCCAGCGGTCGGGCGTCCAGTAGAGGGGCAGCCAGCCGTCGGCGATGGCGAGGGTCTGCGCGACGTTCTTCGGCCCCTCGGCGCCGAGCAGGACGGGGACGTCGGCGCGCAGCGGGTGCGTGATCGGCTTGAGGGCCTTGCCGAGGCCGGTGCCGTCCGGGCCGGCGTACGGGTGGGAGTGGTGGCGTCCGTCGAGCCGGACGGGGGCCTCGCGGCGCAGGACCTGGCGGACCACGTCCACGTACTCCCGGGTCGCGGTCAGCGGGGAGCGGGGGAAGGGGCGCCCGTACCAGCCCTCGACGACCTGCGGCCCGGAGAGCCCGAGCCCGAGGAGCAGGCGCCCGCCGGAGAGGTGGTCGAGGGTGAGGGCGTGCATGGCGGTGGTGGTGGGGGCGCGGGCCGCCATCTGCGCGACGGCCGTGCCCAGCCGGATGCGGCTGGTGTGCGCGGCGATCCAGGTGAGCGCGGTGAAGGCGTCGGAGCCCCAGGCCTCGGCGGTCCACACGGAGTCGTAGCCGAGCCGCTCGGCCTCGCGGGCGAGGTCGAGATGGGCGGGGGAGGGGCCGCGGCCCCAGTAGCCGAGGGCGAGTCCGAGTCGCATGTCCCACATCCTTTCTGACGCTTCGTCAGATACGTGTTGCGGGGACTGTACGGCAACGGCCCCCCGCCCGGAAGGGATTCCGGACGGGGGGCCGTGTGCGCTCGTACCGCGCGGGTACTAGCCGCGCTGGATGCCGGTCGTGTCCTGGAGGACACCACGCCGGCCGTCCTGCGTCTGGGCCACCAGGCCCGGACCGCGCTGCTCGACCGCCAGGTACCAGGTGCCCGGGGCGAGCTCGGCGATCTGCGCCTGCGAGCCGTCCTCCGCGTACAGCGGACGCGCGACCGGGACCGCGAACCAGAACGGCGCGAAGTCCGCCGCCGGCTGCGGGGCCGGGGCGGCCGCCTGCGGCTCCGGCTGGTGCGCGGCCTGCGGCTGCGGGGCGGGAGCGGCGGCCTGCGCGCCGAACGGCTGGCCCGCACCCTGCGAGGGGTCGTGCTGGCCGCCGTACGGCTGCTGCTGCGCGCCCGGGTAGCCGTAGCCGCCGGGGACGCCCGGCTGACCCGGCTGCATGCCGTACGGCTGCGGGGCCTGCGGCTTGGGCGCGCCGACGAGCGGGGCCTTCAGGGCGGGGACCAGCGGGCCGGCGACGGCGGCACCGGCCAGGACCAGGGCGGCGATCAGGCCGAGGATCAGGCCCGCGCCGGCGTCGACCTGGCCGAGGTCGATGATCGTCCAGAAGAGGGACCAGGCGGTGAAGATCGTCGCGGCGGCACCGAACTGGCCGAGGTCGAGGCCGACGACCTTGCGGGGCTGAGGCAGTGCGCGGGTGAGGACGATGAGGGCCGCGCCGATGACGCCCACCATGTACACGCCGATGGCGTTCCCCAGGGATTCCCAGGCGCTCGGGGCGTCGGCGACCAGGCCCTTGTAGGAGAAGAAGTCCAGGAACGAGGCGATGAACAGCACCAGCGCCGCGCCGATCAGCACGCCATCGCCTCGGGTGAGGGAGCGGATATTCACGTAAGAGTCCTTCGTCGGGTCGTCGCGTCGGGGGGTGGCGCTCGGGGCTGGCGCTCGGAGGTGCCACTCGGGGTTTCACGGCACGGGGGCGGCCCCATGGTACGGAGCGAATCTATCGCCCGCCGGTTCTACCCCTCGAGGTAGGTCGCGATGCCGTCCGCCAGTCCCTGAGCCGCTTTCTGCCGCCACGCCGCCGACGTGAGCAGCTGCGCGTCCTTCGGATCGCGCATGTTGCCGCACTCGACGAAGACCTTGGGAACGGTCGAGAGGTTGAGTCCGCCGAGATCGTTCCGTACGTCCAACCCCGTACCGTCACCGATGTAGTTGGCGGGCGAGGTGCCGGTGGCGCGCGCGAACCGGTCCGCGATCCGCTCCCCGAGGGTACGGGAAGGGGCGACGATCTTCGTGGTGTCGGCGGCCCCCGCCCGCACCTGTGCGGGGAGAATCACATGGAACCCGCGGTGTCCCACGGCCGAGCCGTCCGCGTGGACGGAGACCACGGCGTCGGCATGCGCGGCGTTCCCGATCCTGGCCCGCTCGTCGATGCAGGGCCCCCAGGGGCGCTCGCCGTCATGGGTGAACACCACCTTCGCGCCGCGCGCCTTCAGCAGGTCCCGCAGGCGGTGGGAGACGTCGAGGGTGAAGGAGGCCTCGGTGTAGCCGGCGTTGGTGGACGTCCCCGTGGTGTCGCATTCCTTGCGGGTCGTCCCGATATTGACTTTTTGGTTGATTTCGTCTGAGTGGCGGAAATTGCCGGAGTTGTGGCCGGGATCGATGACGATCGTCCTCCCGGCGAGCGAACCGCTTCCCTGGGCCGCCACCGGCGAGCGGCTGGGCCGGGGCGAGGCGAACGGCGGGCGGGACTGCGTCCCGCTCTCGCCCTGGGCCGCCTGGCTCGCCGCCTGCGACTCCTGGGCCTTCCCGCTCGGCGGCGAGGCCTGTGAGGTCGCGCACCCGGCGAGCACGGCGCAGCAGCCCGTGGCGGCGAGTGCGAGGGCGAAGGTACGGCGGACGGTGTTCCGGTGGTCGTACGGCACCCCGCGACTTTAGGCCCTGCGCGGGGCGAAATGCCGTAGCGGGTACGTCGCAGCTTGGTCACCGGCCTTTCCGATCGGTGGACGCGTGTGACCGAACCGTGAAGGGTAAGGGGGAAGAGGCGACGGTGGGGTGTCACCGCGCATGGACCCACGAGGGGGAACCGTGGTGGGGGAAGAACCGAACGACGCACGTCCCGAGCCGAACGACAGACCGCCGGGCGGGAGCGACTTGAACGAGGTGGGCCGGGCGGGGGCCGGGGCGGATTCGGGTGCGGCTTCCGGGCCGGCTTCCAGGGCGCCTGAGCCGCCCTGGGCCGCTCCGACGCCGGCGACACCGCCGACTCTGGCGAAGCCGCCGACTCCAGGTGCGCCGCCGCCGACCCCGGCGACTCCGCCGAGTCCGGCCGCGCCTGCGGCGCCGACTCCGCCGGTGCCTGCGCCGTCGGCTTCGGCTGCTCCGGCCGAGCCCACGCCACCGACTCCGGCTGCTCCGGCATCGCCCGCGGCGCCGGTCCCGGCGGCTCCCGCTCCGGCGGCTCCCACTCCCGCGGATGCCGTCGCCCCGGCCGGAGGGACGCCCACGCTCGCCTTCGGGCCGCCGCCCGGCGCGGGGGCCGGTGCCGCTCCGCTCGCGGCCATGGCCGCCACGCCTCCCGGTGCCACTCCCGAGCCGGCCCCCGTGTCGCAGGGCGCGGCCGCCGTCCCGGCCGGTGCCGCGGCCGGGCCCGCGACCGCGCCCGGATGGGCGGGATCGGGGACCGTGCCGCCGCCGCCCGGTGCGCCGCCCGGCTTCGGGCCTCCGCCGGGGTACGGGCCGCCGCCCGGTCACGGCCCTCAGCCGCCCGCGCAGCCCCCGGGCGACGCGAACCCGGCCCAGGCGGCCATGATCGGCCTGCTCAACCTCTCCTGCCTGGGCCTGGGCTACGTCCTGCTGCGGAACTGGGTCGGCGCCGCGCTCTGCTGGCTCGCGACCGCCGCCCTGCTCGTGGTGGCGCTGCCCGCGGACGTCGACGGAGTGCCCGTCGGCCTGCTGGTCGGTTACGGCGTGTTCCTGCTGGCCGTCGCCGCCGACGGCGCCCGGCGCGGACTGCGGGCCACGCTCCGGATCGGCGCCGGCTTCCGGCGCCTGGTGCTGCCGCTCGCGCTGGTGCTGCTCGCCGTGCCCGCCGGGGGCTCCCTCGCGTACGGCGCGGCCCGCGACGAGGCGAAGGAGCAGGCGATGCTGGAACTGCTCGCGGCGGCGGACGCGCTGGTGAAGTCCGCCGACGGCCTCGCCTTCGACAAGGCCGAGCCGACCTTCCGCCAGGCGCTCAGCGCCTATGAGGACCTCGGCACGCACCACGCCGGCTCACGGGCCGGGAAGCTCGTCCCCGACCGCCTCGACGCGTACTACAAGACGGTCTCCGCCCCGTACGCGAAGAAGCAGTACTGCGCGGCCGTAGCGCCGCTCAAGCACCTGCGGGAGCTCCCCGCCACCGTGGACAAGAAGCTGCTCGGCTCCCGGCCCGCGAAGACGGACGAGCCGCTGGCCGAGTCGCTCTACGAGTGCGGCACGGCGGCGCTCGGCGTGCGGACGGCGAACCCGACGGCGAGCGAGAGCCTCAACGAGCTCCACGACACCTTCCCGCAGTCGGCCCAGGCGGCCAAGGTCGAACCGGCCGTCCGCGCGGCGATCAGGACCCGCACGGCCGCCCTCACCGGCGGCGCCGCGCCCTGCGACACGACGGACGAGCTGCGCGCGCTGCGCTCCTCCCTCGACAACATGACGGACCCGTCCCTCGAAGGCGCCTCGAAGGAGACGGCCGACGCGGTCCAGAGGGGCGACTTCGCCTGCGGAACCTCCCAGTTCAAGAACAAGGAGTTCAGCAGCGCGGCCACGACCATGACCGACTACGCCAAGACGTACCCGAACAGCCCGCAGGCCGCCCACGCCCGCTCGATCGCCATCGCCGCCGAGATCGCCGAGGAGGAGCCCGCGGCAGGCAGGAGCCTCCCGTCGGCGGACGTCCCCGACGGCCCCCGGATGGTCATGGTGATCAGCAACGACGGCCCCGGTGAGGTCGAGGTGCTCTACACGGGCCCGATGACCGGCAAGATCACCCTCAAGTCCTGCGGGACCTGCAAGAAGTACCAGACCCCGCTGCTCGTCAACTCCCCGAAGATCAAGGCCTGCTCGGGGCCGTCCTCGAAGTACCCGAAGGCGACCCTCCTGCTGCCCGCCGGCGACTACCACTTCCTCCAGAAGCGCGCGGCCACCGGCACCTCGACCGCCGGGGACACCAAGTCCAGCAAGACCAAGATCGAAGAGGGCTACAGCTACACGAACTGCCTCTACGTCACGTCGCTCTTCTGATCCACCGCTCCACCACGGCGTCAGCGGCGGCGCAGGACCCGCAGCGAGTCGGTGACCGAGACCTCCTCGAAGTCGCCCGACTCCAGCGCCCGCAGATAGATGCGGTACGGGGCCTGGCCGCCGTCCTCCGGGTTCGGGAAGACGTCGTGGATGACGAGCAGGCCCCCGGGGGCGACCTTGGGGGCCCAGCCCTCGTAGTCGTTCGTGGCGTGCTCGTCCGTGTGCCCGCCGTCGATGAACACGAACCCGAGCTGCCCGCCCCACACCTTCGCGACCTGCGGCGACCGCCCGACCACCGCGATCACGTACTCCTCGAGCCCCGCCTTGTGCAGCGTCCGCCGGAAGGTCGGCAGGGTGTCCATCAGCCCCACCTCCGGGTCCACCACGCTCGTGTCGTGGTACTCCCACCCCGGCTGCTGCTCCTCGCTGCCCCGGTGGTGGTCCACGGTCACCGCGACCGTCCCCGCCTGCCGGGCCACGTCCGCGAGCAGGATCGTCGACCGCCCGCAGTACGTCCCGACCTCCAGCAGCGGCAGCCCCAGCTTCGCCGCCTCGACGGCCGCCCCGTACAGCGCGAGCCCCTCCCCGACGGGCATGAACCCCTTCGCGGCCTCGAAAGCGGCAAGGATCTCGAGCGAGGGCTCGGACATGGTCACTCCTACCAGTGATCTTGGCCAGTGCCCCTGCCTTCAGACGGGGGCTGTAGGCCATCTCAGAATTGCTCTGACCTTAGCTTGAGGCGCGGATCTGCCCTGTTGTTCTCGGCTCGGTCGGGCGGGTGTGATCGCGTTAGCGGTTGACTTCTTTCGGAGCCGTCTCGAAGCCGGTGTGCAGGGTGCGTGGGATGTCTTCGCGGCGTTTCGGCGTCTGGGGCGTGTGGCAGGCCGGGGAGCGCTGGTGATCATCCGGTGTCGGAACTGGCGACAGTGAATCGCGTGAACGTGCGAGGTGTGGCCAGTATGCGAAGAGTTCCGTCACTGAGGTTCGGTGTCCGAAGTGGCCGTATAGCTTCGTAGTCGTCGGCGACCGGGTCATGTCTGGGGCGTCGCCTCTTCAGTGTCAGTCAATGAGCTTGATCGGGAGGGGTGTTGAAGCGTCAGCGTGGTCACAAGGCCCGGCTCTGTCTCACCCCCGCTCAGGCGCTGGCCGCTGAGGAGCAGGGTCACGCGGCCCGCGCGATGTGGAACCTCGTGCACGACTGGTGGACGATGCTTCCCGAGGAGCGCCGGAACCTGGCCGCCGCGGACACGGCGATCCGCCAGGGCCGCAGGGATCTTCCCTGGCTCGGCGTCCTCCCGGCGCAGGCGGCTCAGGCCGTGCTGAAGACGTACTTTCAGGCGTGGAAGAACTGCTGGGAAGGCAGGGCTCAGGCCCCGAACTTCAAGGGCCGCTCCCGGTCCCGCATGGCCGTCGACATCCCCCAGGGCCGCGACCTTCAGATCGTGCGCCTGAACCGCCGGTGGGGCCGCATGTGGGCGCCGAAGATCGGGCATCTCCTGTTCCGCTGGACCAAGGACCTCCCCGTCGGCAAGCGCGCCGACAAGGAGAACCGGGTGACCGGGGCCCGGCTCGTGAAGGAAGCGGACGGATGGCATGTCGTCTTCCGCGTCCAGAGCGACGTGCCCGGACCGGCCCCGCACACCGGGCCGACGGTCGGCATCGACCGGGGTATCACCAAGCCCCTCGCCCTCTCGGACGGCACCTTCCGCGAGCACAGGCCGTGGCTGTCATCCGGCGAGGCCGAAAGGCTGCGCCGCTTGGAGAAGACGAAGGAACGAGGGCGCCGTGCCCGCAAGCCGGGAGAGAGGAATTCCAGGCGTCTGAAGCGCACGTATGACCAGATCGCCCGGCTCCGCGCGACAGCCAAGCGCAGGGCCGTCGACTGGCAGCACAAGACCACCACCGAAATCGCCGGAATGTTCTCGCGCGTCGGGGTGGAAGACCTGGCCATCACCCACATGGTCAGGTCCGCCCGGGGAACCGTGGAAACCCCGGGCAGGAACGTCCGCCAGAAAGCCGGGCTGAACCGTGCGATCGCCGCCGAAGCGTGGGGCAGGACCGTGACCATGCTGGAGTACAAGAGCGCCGACCGTGGCGGCAGCGTGGTCAAGGTCCCCGCGCCGAACACCTCCCGGCGCTGCTCCGCGTGCGGGTTCATCACACCCGGCAGCCGGGAGACCCAGGCCCGATTCGTCTGCAAGAACCCCAGCTGCGGGTTCGAGGCGAACGCGGACACCAACGCGGGACGCAACATCGATCACGCCGCCGGGCAGGCGGTGTCAGGACGTGGAGACTTCGGGATCGCCCGGTCTGCGAAGCGTCAACCACCCACCCAGCCGCACGCGGCCTGAGGTGGGATTCCGTCCCGTTCACGGGGTGGAGGATGTCAATCGTCGCACTCGAACCACACCGTCTTCCCCTCGCCCCTCTCCTCCACCCCCCACCGGTCCGTCACGGCCTCCATCAGCGCGAGCCCCCGGCCCCCCTCGTCCAGCGGATCGGCCGCCTTGGCGACGAGGCCGCCGGGCACGCCGTCCGCGACCTCGACCCGGAGCCCGTACGGCTCCCGCAGCATGAGTACGGAGCAGCGGCGGCCTGGCACGTGCCGGACGACGTTGGCGACGAGCTCCGTGAGTGCGAGCGTCGCGGAATCGGACAGCTGGTCGAGTCCCCAACGCGTGAGGAACATGCGCAGGATGCGGCGCATGTGACCGGCCGAGTGCTCACCCACGGTGAACCCCATGCGGTAGCTGTGGGTAACTTCCGCAGGGTAGAAGTCAGTTACGTCATTCATGCCACCAGCGTGGAGCCTCTTCGTTACGCTCGGCTACGGCCTGAACACAACGCCTTCGCGCGTCCGCTAGGGGGTGACCTCGCCGTGGTCAACATCCGCAACCTGGATCCGAGCGCCTCGCCGCTGGACTACTACGGTTCGGAACTCCGCCGCCTGAGAGAGGAGGCCGGCCTCAACCAGCCGCAGCTGGGCAAGATCCTCTACTGCACGGGTTCGCTGATCGGCCAGATCGAGACGGCGAAGAAGGTCCCCACGCGCGAGTTCTCCGAACGACTGGACGCGGCGCTGATGACGAGCGGCTCGTTCTCACGGCTGGTGGGGTTGGTCCTGCGGAGCCAGTTGCCGACGTGGTTCCAGGCGTACGCGGAGATGGAGGCGCGGGCGACGTACCTCTCCACGTACCAGGCGCAACTCGTGTACGGCCTCCTCCAGACGGAGGAGTACGCCCGGGCCGTCCTGGGCGTGGAGAACCCGGATCGGCTCGACGAGATGGTGGCGGCCCGGATGGACCGGCAGCGGATCCTGGGGCGCGAGCATCCGCCGGTGTTGTGCGTCGTGCTCGATGAGGGGGTGCTGCATCGGGAGATCGGCGGTGCCGAAGTCATGCGGAACCAACTCGACCACGTGTTGGGCTTCCTGGACCATCCGTGGATCCAGGTGCAGGTGCTTCCCTTCAAGGTGGGCCAGCACGCGGCGATGATGGGCTCGTTCACTCTGCTGCGCTTCGACGACGACCCGGATCTCTTCTATTCGGAGAGCTACGACTCGGGGCACATGACCGCCAATCCGCAAGTGATCAGGGAGCGTTCCGTCGGCTACGCTCGGCTGCAGGCCTCGGCCCTCTCCCGGGAGGACTCGGCGGCACTGATCGAACGCGTGATGAGGGAGCGGTATGGACACCAGCCAGGACCTGCGGTGGCGTAAGTCGTCCTACAGCGGCTCCAACGGCGGCGAGTGCATCGAGTGCGCGCCGCTCGGCGCCGCTGCGTGGCGCAAGTCCTCGTTCAGCGGCCCCAACGGCGGCGACTGCATCGAGGTCGCCGACCTCACCGCCCACATCGCCGTCCGCGACTCCAAGAACCCCGAAGGCCCCGCCTTCCTCGCCACCCCCGCCGCCTTCACGGCCTTCGTGAGCGCCGCCGCCGAGGGGCGCATCGGCGGCTGACCGTGGCGACCCTCATAGGGATGGTGATCCTCGCCCTCGTCCTGCCGGCGTGGGCGGGGATCACGTACGTGGGGCTGGTCCGGGCCCGGCGGGAGAACGCCGCGCTGCCCCCGCCGCCGCGGCCCCGCCGTAGCCCCGCGAAGAAGGCCGCCTGGATCGCCGGGCTCGCCTACCTCGCGGGCGGGGCGCTGCACGTGTACGGCCTGTCGTACCTGCCGTCGCTCTTCCCGAAGGACGCGTGCTGGTTCAACGCGGGTGTGATGGTCTACCCGGACTCCAGCAGCGCGCTGCCCGTCAGTCTGGTCTGCCAGGGCGAGGAGGTCGTCCCGTGGTGGGTGAACCCGGGGCTGCTGGTCCTGGGGGTGACCGCCGTGGCCGCGACCGTCGCCGCGGTCGTCCTCCGGTTCAGGCGCCGGTAGGGGAGAGGCGGAGGGTCCAGGTCTCGACGGTGTACTTCGCCGGGTCGGTCGGGTGCGGCTCCGCGATGCTCGCGACGATCCTGCCCTCCTGGTCCTGGTGGAGGGTCCGTATCGCCCGGCCGTCGCCGATCTTCTTCAGCTCGGCGAGGACGGTCGTGCCGAGGTCCCGCCCCACCGCCCGGAGCGTCCCGCCGTCGAGGACCAGGACGGTCCCGTCCGGGAGGACGACCGGCTTCGGCGGCTGCGGGTCGGACAGCTGGGGGCCGGGGGTGACGACGCCGCCGGGCAGGAGCCGTACGACCCGGTTCTTCGTGGGGACGTTCCGGTCCGCTTCCACGACCCGGACGCCGCTGCCGACGACGTAGTGCCCGTACGAGGGCCACCGGTCGGTCTCGTCGCCGTCGCGGTCGTACTCCCGCGTCTCGAAGATGCCGTAGCCCTCCAGGCCCAGCAGGAACCGGCCGCCGCCGCGCGCCGCCCCGCGCGCCCCGCGCAGCTCGGCGACCAGCCGCCCGTCGGCGAGGTCGAGGAGGAGCGCCGGACCGAGGTGGCCCCATGCCGTGTACTCCAGCGAGTCGGTGGTGACGAGGACCCGGCCGCCCGAGATGTGCGCCGCGTTCGGCCGCCCGGAGAAGGAGTGCGTCCACAGGGTGCGGCCGTCGGCGCCGACGCCGGTGACCGCGCAGGTCCTGCCGTGGACGGCGGTCCCGTCCCGGCGGGCGAGCGGCGCGCCGGGACGGGGCCGCTCGTACGGGGGCAGGCCGTCGGCCCGCCGATGGTCCAGGATCACCGCACGGATGCTCGACATGGCGGGAGCGTAGCCCCCGCCGGCCGCCGCCGTCAGCGCCCGTCGAACCACCGGCGGGGAAGTCCAGGCGGTCCGGGCCCGGAGCCCCCCGCCCCGCCGGACGTCCTCAGGGCAGGTCGTCGCGGCCCAGCCACGTCGGTCTGACCGGCACCCCGTCCGCGTACCGCTCGACGCCCGGTTCGACGTCCGGCTCCATGTCCGGCTCGGGTTCCGGTTCCACCGCCGTGGACTCCGGCTCCGGAGCCGGAGGTTCGGGCGCGGGCTTCGGCGCGGCGGAGTCCTCAAGGAGCTCCGCCACCGTGAACCGGGTGACGTACGACTGCCACGCTCCGTCCACGACGAGCAGGAACCCGTCCTCCTTCCGAAGGAGCCGACGGCGCTTGGGACTTCGGGGGTGCTCCGGTGTGAAGCTCCGAGCCCGGCGCTCCAGCTCCTCCAACGCGTCCTCGCGCGACCCGGAGACGTGCGCCATCACGTAGGCCTCCGTGTGCTTGCGCTCCCCGAGCCCCACGGTCATCTCCATGACCAGCCCCCACGTCCGCACGTCCATGAACCCCCCGTTCTCGTACGTGTGTCCCCCTTCCACAGTAGAGCGAAGCCCCTGTGCCGCGTGTGCTCCCGTGCCGGCGGATGCCTTGAAGCCGGGGAGGCCGATAACCTGGTCCGTCCCCGACGGGCCCGGCAGGGGACAAAACGCGACGAGGTGGCCCTGTCGGCGACGTTCACCGCGCCTCACCGGAAGGGGGAAGGAGCATCGTGACCGAGTACGGATTCCCCCGTGCTTCCGGTGAAGTCATTCCCGTGCGAACCGAGTTGGCCGACCTGGTGGTCCAGGAACTTCGGCGTGCCGGCCTGCCCGCCTTCCGCGAGGGGGGTTCGGACGGCCCGGACCGGTCGGGTGCGGTGGTCTACGTCGATCCTGACACCGAGTTCGGACGGATGTCCGACCTGCTCCCCGCGCTGCGGCCCACGTTCGTTCGGCCGGGCGCATGAACGAGCCTCGGTTCGACCTGCCGCCCCAGGCCACGCCGGAAGTCGTCGCCGAGTGGAACGACCTGGCCGACAAGGTCTGCCATGAGCTGACCAGGGCCGGACTCCCCGCCTGCAGGGGCGACGTCGAGGGCGGCCCGCCGCGTCGGCCCGGTGCGGTCGTCCACGTGGACCGCATGGCCGACGGCGGGGTGTTCGTGGACTGGGAGACGGGCGACGAGCTGCGGACCGCCGCCGGCGAACTCTTCGCGAAGGGGATCGACTACGGCAATCCGCCTCCGGTCGTACGCCATCACCGGGACGTCCACCAGTTCATGCAGGACGCCCTGCTGGGGATCCTCGCCTCGGCCGGATTCCAGGTCGAGGTACCGGATCCGCATACGTACGGAAGCGCGGCGTACGTGAAGGGTCTCCGCCCCTGACGGTCAGGCTTTCGCGAGGACGGCCCGCAGCGCGCGTACCCCCGCCTTCCATTCCTCGCCGTCCGACTCCTCCCAGAGCTCCAGGAGTTCGGACGGCTCGGTGAGGACCCGGTCCAGGGCCTCGACCGCCGCCGGGCGCAGCTCCGCCGGGAGGGGCGGCAGGGGGTCCTTCGGGCCGTACGAGGTGGTGACCGGTTCGCCGCCGGGGCACTGGGCCGCGAGCAGGGCGGCCGAGGCGATCGCCTCCACGGCCAGGTCGGAGTCGAGGTAGTCGCCGCCGGTCTCGACGACCTCGCGGAAGGCCGTGCGCAGCACCTCCGCCTTCTTCTCCGCCGGGGCCTCGTCCACCCGGTAGGAGAAGTCGGCGGCGGTGTCGTTGTCGAAGGGGCCGATGTCCCACGTACCCATGGTGTGCTCGCTCTCTGCTCTCGATCAGCTGTACCGACAGCGTGACAGCCGCCACTGACAACGCCCCCGGAGAGCCCGCCGGACTAGGCTCTTCCGGGCCGCCGGAACGGGCGGTACGGGACGCGACGCGGGGGTCGGGACGTGAACGAGCAGGCCGAGGCGGCACAGGAGACGGTGGAGACCGTGGAGTCGGGCGGTGGTGGTGGGCGAGTGTCGCCGCTGCGGCGCCTGATGCGGAGCCGTACCGCCCGCACGGCGGTGGTCGCCGGGCTCGTCGGGGCCCTGCTCGGCGCCGGTGTCGTCGCGTGGCGCACCGATACGTTGCCGCTGGTCGGCGGCCCGGCGCCCTGCTGGGGCTCGTTGAGCGAGGGGACCGTGAGCGCGCTCTTCGGGGAGGGCCGGGAGGTCCGTTCCGAGGACCAGCGTCTGGGCGGCGGCAGTGGCCTCACGTACGGGAGTTGTCGGGTGACGAGCTCCCGGGACGGGCGGCTGCTCCGGGCGGTGGACATCCGCGTCCATGAACTCGACGGTCTGTACGGCATGGACGGCGACCGCTGGCCCGCGGACTATCTGGACCCGGACATGGTGTCCCTGGGCGAGGGGCTGCCCGGCATGGTCTCGGGTGCGCGGGCCTGGATCGCGCTTCCCGAGAAGTGCACGGGCAAGCCGGGCGACTTCGAGGCCGCGACCGTCGTCGACGTGAACCTGGGGCGTGCGGGGGTCGACTCGGACCCGGGGCTTCCGGGGTGGGAGGAGGACCGTGCCGCCCTGGCCCGGGCGGTCGTCGACGCGGCCAACGGGGCGATCCGCTCCTTCGGCTGCTCGCAGTCCTATGCGGCGCCCGGCGCCCTGGCGAAGGCGGGGGACTGGAAGGAGGCGGACCAGGACGCGTTGTGCGGGATCAAGGGGTTCGCTCTGCCCGCCGGCTTCTCCCCGGAGCGGCGTGAGGCGCTCGGGCAGGAGCGCTTCGGTGATCTCGGCGGCCCGGCCCGCAGCTGCGAGGTGGGCGGCTCGCTCCCCAACACGTACCTCAGGTTCACGACGGTGGAGGACCCGTCGCTGACCGCGATCTTCAACAAGGCCGTACTGCACGGCGGCAACCGGGTGGAGGGCCCCAAGGGCTACGGCTCGCTGAGCGAGACGCGCGCCGCCTACAAGGCGAAGTGCCCGAAGGGGTCGGTGGTCTTCCTCGTGGAGCAGAAGCGGGCGATCGACGACGTCGCCTTCGACCTGACGCGCTCGCTGCTCCCGGCCTACGTGGCGGCGGAGGCGGAGCGGATCGGCTGCGGCCCGGAGAGGCTGAGGATCATGCGCGGCTGACCGGCCCGGCCCTTCGCCTTCAGGGCCGGGTGCCTTCGAGGTTCTCGATCATGCGCTCCAGGACGCGGACGGCGGTTCCGTACTCCTCCGGGGTGATGCCGTCGACGGAGCGGGTCCGGAAGGCCCTCACGTGGTCCGCCACCTCGGCCAGGCGGGCGGCGCCGTCCGGGGTGAGGGCGAGCCGCCCGGGGGCCGGGCGGGACACCCAGCCGCCGGTGACGGTGGTGTCGACGGCGGCGGTCAGGGCGGGGGCGTCGGCGTTGGCCGAGAGGATCGACAGGACCTCGGCGTCGGTGGTTCCGTCGCCGTCCTTGACGACGTTGAGCACCTGCCAGGCGAGGCGGGTGAGGCCGAACTTCCCGAGCGTGCCGTCCATGACACGCGTGAGGGCTTCGTCGGTGCGGTTGAGCAGGAAGCCGATCGGCTTGGGCTTGCGCTCCATGCGGGACTCTCCGAACGGTGAGGAAGGGTGTCAGCGGTGGGACGACAGCGCGGGCTCGGGTGCCAGTATCGACGTCCAGTCCTGTGTTCGGGCCCAGTCGTCGAAGCCGTGCCAGGCGACCTCGGGGAACTCGCGGCGCAGTCCGGTGACGTCGACGTCGAGGCCGGTCGTGGTGAAGTACGAGAACATCGCCGCCAGGTCCGTGGAGCGGGTGCGGACGTAGGCGAGGGGAACCTCCTCGTAGGCGATCGGGCGGCCGAGGGCGGCGGCGAGGATGCCGGTCATCTCCCCGGGGGTGCGCGTGTCGGCGGCGATGTCGACGCGCCGGCCCGTGAAGTCCGCGCGGCGCCCGAGGGCGAGCGCGGCGAACGCGCCGATGTCCTGTGAGGAGATGAGCGCGAGCGGGCGGTCGGCGGGCATCGGCCAGGCGAAGGTTCCCGCGCGCAGTCCGTCGGCGGTCCAGCCGCCGGCGTAGTTGTCCATGAAGGCCGCGGGGCCGATCACCGTCCAGGGCGTGCCGGAGGCGTGGAGGTGGTGCTCGACCGCCCGCTTGCTCTCGTAGTGGGGGACGCCGGTGTCGCGGTCGGCGTGGGCCACGGAGGTGAGGACGACGTGCCCGAGGCGGGCGGCCGCGGCCGCGTCGACGAGGGCCCTGCCCTGCCGGATCTCGGCCTCGATGCCGGCCTCGAAGGCGGTGACGGCGAACAGGGAGTCGGCGCCCGCGAGGGCGGCGTCGAGCGAGGCGCGGTCGTCGAAGTCGGCGTACCGCACGTCGGCGCCGAGGACGCGCAGGGTGTCCGCGGCGGGCGAGTCGGGGCGGCGGGTGAGGGCGCGGACCCGGTGGCCCGCGGAGAGGAGGCTGCGGGCGGTGGCCCCGCCCTGGGCTCCGGTTGCTCCGGTGACGGCGACGGTGAGCATGGTTCCCCCGAAAGGTGTGGCTGTGTCGTGCATTCTCTGCGTTACGCAGAAGACTCTACCTATCTTTCTCTGCGTCGTGCAGGTTTTCTCGAATCATGTTTCTGACCTTCCGTCAGAATGGAACGTGTTCTAGTCTGCGGCGCATGGGCATCGCCATCACGCACGAACAGCGGGAGCTCGCCCGATCCGTCCGGGGCTGGCTCACCCGCGCCGTACCCCCCGAGGAAGTCCGCAAGCACCTGGACGTCCCCGACACCGCCACCGGCCGCCCCGCGTACTGGGACGCCGCCGCCGAGCAGGGGCTCCTCGGGCTGCACCTCCCCGAGGAGTACGACGGCGGGGGCGGCGACCTCGGGGACCTCGCCGTCGTCGTGGAGGAGGCGGCGCGGGCCCTGCTGCCCGGGCCCTACCTGCCCTCTGTGCTCGCCGCCGAGCTCCTCCACCGCTGCGGGCGGCACGAGACGGCCGGCACGCTCGCGCGTGGGGAGCGGATCGGGGCCGTCGCCCTCGGCGGCACCGGCAGCCTCACCGCCGTCCGCACCGCGAGCGGACACCTCCTCGACGGCACCGCGCCCCCCGTCCTCGGCGGCGCCCAGGCCGACCTGGTCCTCCTCCGGGCCGCCACCGCCGACGGCTCCGTCTGGCTCGCCGTCGACACCGAAGGCCTCGCCGTCCGGCCCCACGAGAGCGCCGACCCCACCCGGCCCACCGCCGAGATCACCGCCCGCGCCGCCCACGTCCCCGCCGCGCGCGCCCTGGACCTCGACACCGCCCTCGTCCACGACCTCGCCGCCGTCCTCTTCGCCGCCGACGCCTGCGGCACCGCCGCCCGCGCCGTCGAGACCGCCGCCGAACACGCCCGCACCCGCGAACAGTTCGGCCGCCCCATCGGACAGTTCCAGGGCGTCAAACACCTCTGCGCCGACATGCTCGTCCGGCTCGAACAGGCCCGCGCCCTCACCTGGGACGCCGCCCGCGCCGGCCAGGACAGCCAGGAGGGAGCCCGCTCCCTCACCGCCGCGCTCGCCGCCGCCACCGCCCTCGACACCGCGTACACCTGCGCCAAGGACTGCATCCAGATCCTCGGCGGCACCGGCTTCACCTGGGAGCACGACGCCCACCTGCTGCTGCGCCGCGCCCTCGTCGCCCGCCAGCTCCTCGGCACCGGCGACCACCACCGGCTCGCCGCCCTCCGGCACGCCGCCGCCGGCGTCCGGCGCGGCCTCCGCCTCGACCTGCCGCCCGAGGCCGACCCGTACCGCCGCCAGGCCCGCGAGGCCGTCGCCCCCGCCGCCGGGCTCGACCCGGCCGCCGCCCGGCGCGCCCTCGTCCCCACCGGCTACGCCGCCCCGCACCTCCCGGAGCCGTACGGGCTCGGCGCGGGCCCCCTCCAGCAGCTCGCCGTCCAACGGGAGCTCGACGAGGCCGGGATCAGACTCTCCGGACTCGGCATCGCCACCTGGGTGGTGCCGTCCCTGCTCGCCCACGGCACCCCCGAGCAGCAGGCCGAGCACCTCGGCCCGACCCTGCGCGGCGAACGCCTCTGGTGCCAGCTCTTCTCCGAGCCCGAAGCCGGCTCCGACCTCGCCTCCCTGCGCACCCGCGCCGAACGCACCGAGGACGGGCGCTGGCGGATCAACGGGCAGAAGGTGTGGACGAGCGCCGCCCAGTGGGCCCACCACGGCATCCTGCTCGCCCGCACCGACCCCACCGCCCCCAAGCACCAGGGGCTCACCTACTTCCTCGTCGACATGAAGAACACCCCCGGCATCGACATCCGCCCGCTCAAGGAGATCACCGGGGACTCCCTCTTCAACGAGGTCTGGTTCGACGACGTCCTCCTCCCCGCCGACGCCGTCGTCGGCGAGGTGAACGACGGCTGGCGCGTCGCCCGCAACACCCTCGGCAACGAACGCGTCCACATGGCCGACCAGGTCGCCTTCGACACCGGCCTCGAAGCCGTCATCGAGCGGGCGGACCAGGTCGACAGCTCCGTACGCGTGCGCATCGGGGCCCTGCTCGCCGAGGCCCACGCGCTCGCGTGCATCGGCCTGCGCACCACCCTGCTCCAGGTGTCCGGCCTCGAACCCGGCGCCGGCGCCAGCGTCCGCAAACTCGTCCAGACCCTCCACCAGCAGAAACTCGCCGAACTCACCCTCGAACTCCGCGGCCCCGAGGGCGCCGTCCGCGAGGGCCCCGGCGAACGGGCCGTCCACGGCCTGCTCATGTCCCGCTGCCTCACCATCGCGGGCGGCACCACACAGGTACAGCTCAATGTCGTCGCCGAGCGCCTGCTCGGCCTCCCGAAGGACTGAGGGGGAAATCGGAATGGGCAAGGCGTATGTCGTCGGCGTCGGCATGACGAAGTTCGAGAAGCCGGAGACCCGGGACTGGCAGTACTGGGACATGGCCAAGGAGGCCGGCACCGCCGCCCTCACCGACGCCGGCGTCCCCTACGCGCGCGTGGAGCAGGCCGCCGTCGGCTACTGCTTCCAGGCCTCCACCGCCGGCCAGCGGGCCGCGTACGAACTCGGGCTCACCGGCGTCCCCGTCTACAACCTCAACAACAACTGCGCCACCGGCTCCACCGCCCTCATGGTCGCCCGCCAGTTCGTCGAGGGCGGCATCGCCGACTGCGTCCTCGCCCTCGGCTTCGAGAAGATGGCCCGGGGCGCGCTCGGCGGCGGGTCCGGCGCCGGGGACTTCAAGACCTCGCCCGTCGCCCGGCACTACGGCATCATGGCCGCCGCCCACGGCTTCGAGATGTCCCCGCCCACCGCCCAGATCTTCGGCAACGCCGCCCGCGAGCACATGGAGCGGTACGGGACCACCGAGGTGCAGCTCGCCGCCGTCGGCGCCAAGAACCACCAGCACTCCGTGAACAACCCGAACGCCCAGTTCCAGGACGTCTACACCGTCGACGAGATCCTCGCCGCGAAGACCGTCCACCGACCGCTCACCAAACTCCAGTGCTCGCCCACCTCCGACGGCGCGGCCGCCGCCGTCGTCGTCTCCGAACGCTTCGTCGACGAACACGGTCTGCGGGACCGGGCGGTGGAGATCGCCGGACAGGCGATGACCACCGACACCGAGGAGTCCTTCGCCTCCGGCTCCTGCATCGACGCCGTCGGCCGCCCGATGTCCCGGGCCGCCGCCCGCCTCGCGTACGAGCGCTCCGGCCTCGGCATCGAGGACGTCGACGTCGTCGAACTCCACGACTGCTTCTCCATCAACGAGCTGCTCACCTACGAGGCGCTCGGCATGTGCGAGGAGGGCGCCTCCGGCAAGCTCGTCGAGTCCGGCGCCACCACGTACGGCGGGCGCTGGGTCGTGAACCCCTCCGGCGGCCTCATCTCCAAGGGCCACCCGCTCGGCGCCACCGGCCTCGCCCAGGCCGCCGAACTCGTCTGGCAGCTCCGGGGCGAGGCCGGGGCCCGGCAGGTGACGGGGGCGCGGGTCGGCCTCGCCCACAACATCGGCCTGGGCGGCGCGGCGGTGGTGACGCTCCTGCGGAAGGCGTAGGGCCTCATTCCCGGGACCGTTCCCGGGCCCGGGGCGTAGGTCCATTTCCCCATGTACGGGGCGGAGCCGGTCTGCGACCATCACATTCATGCCGCAGACCGACTCCGCCACCACGACCACGCCCTCCGCCCCGAAACCCTCCGCCCGCGCCTGGACGGTCGTCCTGACCGCCTGCGCGGGCCAGTTCCTCGTCGTCCTCGACGTCTCCGTCGTGAACGTGGCGCTGCCGTCGATGAGGTCCGACCTCGGACTCTCGGCGGCCGGCCTGCAGTGGGTGATCAGCGCGTACGCGATCGCCTTCGCCGGGTTCATGCTGCTCGGCGGGCGGGCCGCCGACCTCTACGGGCGCAAGGCGATGTTCCTCCTCGGCCTCGGTCTCTTCACCGCCGCCTCGGTCGCCGGCGGCCTCGCCCAGGAGGGCTGGCAGCTCGTCGCGGGCCGCGCGGCCCAGGGCCTCGGCGCGGCCGTCCTCTCCCCGGCCACCCTGACCCTGGTCACCGGCGCCGTCGCGGCCGGGCCCGCCAGGACCCGGGCCATCGCCACCTGGACGGCGGTGGGCGCGGCCGGCGGCGCGGCGGGCGGCTTCGTCGGCGGGCTCCTCGTCGACCTGCTCTCCTGGCGCTGGGTCCTCCTCGTCAACGTCCCCGTGGGGGTCCTCGTCCTGGCCGGGGCGGTGTTCTGGCTCCGCGAGAGCCGCACCGGCACCGGCCGCCGCCTCGACCTGCCGGGCGCCGTCCTCGTCACCGCGGGCCTCGCCGGCCTCGCGTACGGCATCGTGCAGACCGAGGCGGCCGGCTGGACCGACCCGGCGACCGTCCTGACGCTCCTCGGCGGCCTCGGGATCCTCGCGGCCTTCGTGGCCGTCGAGGCCCGCACGGCGGCCCCGCTGATGCCGCTGAAACTGTTCCGCACGCGTGCGGTGTCGGCGGCCAACGTGGGGATCATGCTGTGCGGTTCGAGCTCGTTCGGCATGTGGTTCTTCATGACGACGTACGCGCAGAGCGTCCTCGGCTACAGCCCGCTCCAGGCCGGCCTCGCGCTCGTCCCCAGCTCCCTCAGCGTCGTCCTGGGCTCGAAGGCGGCCCCGCGTCTGATGCCGGCCTTCGGCGCCCGGAACCTCGCGGTGGCCGGCGCGCTCATCGGCGCCGCCGGCTTCGCCTGGCAGTCCACCATGACCGTCGACGGCGACTTCCTCACGACGATCCTCGGCCCCGGCATCCTGATGATGGGCGGCATCGGCCTGGCCACCACCCCGCTGGCCACCCTCGCCACCTCCAGCGCCGCCCCGGGCGACGCGGGCCTCGTCTCCGGCCTCGTCAACACCTCCCGCACCATGGGAGGCGCCCTCGGCATCGCGGTCCTGACCACCCTCGCGACCGCCGTCACGGGCCCGGCCGCGACCCCCGCCGGCCTCACCGCCGGTTACGCGGCGGCCTTCCGCGTCTCGACGGCCGTCCTCGTCGCCGCCGCCCTGCTGATGCTGCTCTGGCTCCCCCGCCGGAGCGCCGGGACCGCCACGTCCTAGAGCCAGCCCTGCTGACGTGCCGCCCGCACCGCCTCCATGCGGTTGCGGGTGCCCGTCTTGCCGATCGCCGAGGACAGGTAGTTCCGTACGGTCGACTCCGAGAGGTGGAGGGCGGCCGCGATGTCCGCGATCGTCGCGCCGTCCACCGAGGCCGCCAGGGCGTCCCGCTCACGACCCGTCAGCGGGTTCGGGCCCGCGCTGAGGGCCGCCGCCGCGAGGGCCGGGTCGATGACCGTCTCGCCCCGCAGCACCTGCCGGACCGCCTCGGCGAGGTCCTCCACGGGACCGTCCTTCACGAGGAAGCCCGCCGCACCCGCCTCCATCGCCCGCCGCAGATAGCCGGGGCGTCCGAAGGTGGTGAGGATCAGGACCCGGCACTCCGGGACCTCGTCCCGCAGGTCCGCCGCCGCGTCGAGCCCCGAGCGGCCCGGCAGTTCGATGTCGAGCAGGGCCACGTCCGGGCGGGCGAGGAGCGCCGCGTCGACGATCTCGTCGCCCCGGCCGACCTGTGCGACCACCTCGATGTCGTGCTCCATGCCGAGCAGCAGGGCCAGCGCCCCGCGCATCATGCCCTGGTCCTCGGCGAGCAGAAGTCTGATCATTCCGCGGGCTCCCCCCGGTGCTGTACGGAGGTCTCCACGGGGAGTTCCGCGGTGACCCGGAACCCGCCGCGCGGCGCCGGTCCCGAGTCAAGAGTGCCGCCTGCCGCGGCGACACGCTCGCGCAGGCCGCGCAGTCCGCTCCCCGGCGTGGCGTCCGCCGGGCCGCGGCCGTTGTCCGTGACGGTGAGGCGGACCCGTTCGGCCGTGCCGGAGAGGTCGATCTCGCAGCGGGACGCGCCGCTGTGCCGTACCGCGTTCGTCGCCGACTCCCGCACCACCCAGCTCAGCAGGGCCTCCGTCTGCGGCTCCAGGAGCGGGCCCGAGCGCCGTACGACCGGCTCGATGCCGGCCGTGGAGAGCGCGTCGCGCGCCCGGTCGAGCTCGGTGGCGAGGCTGCCCTCGCGGTAGCCGGTGACCGCCTCGCGGATCTCGGTGAGCGCCTGGCGGCCCACGGACTCGATGTCCGCGACCTGCGCGAGGGCCGCGTCCAGGTCGTGCGGGGCGAGGCGCCGCACGACCTCCGACTTCACGACGATCACCGACAGGGTGTGGCCGAGGAGGTCGTGCAGGTCGCGGGAGAAGCGCAGCCGCTCCTTCTCGACGGCCGCCCTGGCCAGCTCCTCCCGGGTCGCCCGCAGCTGCCGGACCGTCTCGTCCAGGGCGAGGATCGCCGCCGTCACCATGATCGAGATGAACGTGCCGTACACGATCCCGATGGAGTCCCAGCCGTCCCGCCAGAAGGTCACCACGCCGACCGCGAGGACCAGCGGGAAGGTGATGACGGGCAGGAGCCGGCCGCGCCGCACCACCGCGCCGACCCCGAGGCCCAGGAGCGGGAAGAGGAGCAGCCACTCCCGGCCGTACCCGATGGCGAGACCGAAGGTGAGCGCCCCGAGGCCGATGAGGAGTCCCCAGGTCAGGGGCGTCTCCCGGCGGATCGGGTCGAAGGCGCGGAACACGATCGCGATGTACAGCGTGTTGAAGGCGAGCAGACCGAGGACGCCGATCCACGGGTTGGGCGCCTCGCCGCTGATGAGGTGGGAGAGCGCCCCCAGGCCCATCAGCAGCCAGGGGAGGAGGCTCAGTCCGCTGGGCCCCCGTTCGTCACGCTGGTGCGCTCTCGTCCTCAACCGCCGCCGGATCGTCACGTCCACTCCTCACACCGTCCTCGCCGAACGACGGTACGAGACCGCCGCGTACGTCCCGAACAGTGCCGCCCAGGCGACGATCACCGCCAGGGCCGTCGTCCCCGGGGCGTGTCCGTCGGCGACGGAGACGCCGAGTTCGGCGAAGCGGTTGGTGGGGGTGTACGCGGAGAGGGAGCGCAGCCAGTCGGGGAAGAGGCTCACCGGGAACCACAGGCCGCCGAGGACGGCGAGGCCCAGGTTGCAGGCGATGTTCGCGACGCCCGTCGTCTGGGCGGTGAGGCGGTAGCCGTTGCCGATGCCGAGGAGGGTGAAGGGGAGGGAGCCGAGCCAGAGGGCGAGGGCGACCGCGGCCCACTGCCAGGCCGCCAGGTGGACGCCGTTGACCAGGCCGCCGGCGAGGAGGACTCCGAGGATCGCCGGGAGCACCACCACCGAGCCGGTGAGGGCGCGGCCGGTGACGACCTGGCGCGGGGTCATCGGGGTGATCCGCAGCTGCCGCAGCCAGCCGGACGACTTGTCCTCGGCGACGCCGGTGCCGATCGACAGGGCGGCGCCGAGCGCTCCGTACGCGGCCATGCCGACCATGGAGGCGGTCTTCCACGCCTCCTCGTTCTGGCCGCCGAGGTTGGTGAAGAGGAGGTACATCATCACCGGGACGGCGATGGAGCCGATGGCGAAGCCGGTGTCGCGCAGGGTGCGGCGGACTTCGAGGCGTACGTACTCGGTGATCATCGGGTCGTCTCCAGGGAGGGGGCCTGCGCGGTCGAGGCGCGCGAGGTGAGGGTGAGGAAGGCGTCGTTGAGGGACACGGGGGCGACTTCGAGGCCCCGGATCGCGTTCCGCCCGGCGAGCGCGCGGACGGTCGCGTCGGAGTCGTCGCTGTGCAGCCGGGCGCGGTCGCCGCGGATCTCGACGGAGGTCACGCCGGGGAGCAGGTGCAGGCCCTCGCTGGGCTCGCCGGCCAGGTCGAAGGAGACGAGGTTGCCGCCGGCGGCGCGCTTGAGCTGCTCGGCGGTGCCGTCGGCGAGGACGCGGCCGGAGTCGATGACGACGATCCGGTCGGCGCTGGCGTCGGCCTCCTCCAGGTAGTGGGTGGAGAACAGGACGGTGTTGCCGCGCCGGGCGTAGCCGCGCATCGACTCCCAGAAGACCTCGCGGGCCTCGACGTCGAGGGCGGCGGTGGGCTCGTCGAGGACGATGAGCTCGGGGTTGCCGGCGAGGGCGACGGCGAAGCGGACGCGCTGGACCTGGCCGCCGGAGAGCCGGTCGACCCGGCGGTCGGCGAGGTCGGCGAGGCCGGCGAGCGCGAGGGCCTCGGAGACCGCCATGGGCTCGGGGTAGGTCCGGGTGACGAAGGCGACGAGCTCGCGGACGGTGACCCGGGAGACCGGGCGGGCGTCCTGGAGCATCGCGCCGACCCGGCCGGCGGCGACGGCCCGGGCCGGGGTGCCGCCGAAGAGGCGGACCTCGCCGCCGTCGGGCTCGTCGAGGCCGAGGAGCAGGCCGATGGTGGTGGACTTGCCGGCGCCGTTGCGGCCGAGCAGGGCGACGGTCTCGCCGCGGCGGATGGTGAGGTCGATGCCGTCCACGGCGCGGACCGGTCCGAAGGACCGGGTGACTCCGGTGAAGGCGACCGCTGTCTCGTTCTTCATGGGTACGACGCTACGGAGCGGGGCCGGGGTCCGGCAGGCGTGGATGTACGGACCCGGCCGTGACAAATGTCCCGGGGTCCCATCTGACGTACCGTCAGGAGGGGTTCCCAACCCACCGCCCCTCCGCTATACATGGGTCACCGAACTGGAACGCGTTCTAGATCCGGCGCGTCTCCGGGGCGGTCCCCGCACGGCCTCGGTGCGGTCGACGGTGCGGACGGCCGCGCCGAGGTCTCCACCCGCCACAAGGAGCTGCAGCCCGATGCCCATCGACCCCGCAAAGGCCGTCGCCGCGGAACCCCGCAGCGCCGAGATCTCCTGGGACCACAAGGACGTCCAGCTCTACCACCTGGGCCTCGGGGCAGGCGTCCCGGCCACGGACCCCGACGAGCTCCGCTACACCCTGGAGTCCCGGCTCCACGTCCTGCCCAGCTTCGCCACCGTCGCGGGCGCCGGCATGGGCGTCGTCGGCGGACTCTCCGCCCCCGGCATCGACATCGACCTCGCCGCCGTCCTGCACGGCGGCCAGTCGATCACCCTCCACCGCCCGCTGCCCACCGGCGGCCGCGCCGTCTCCACCTCCCGCGTCGCCGCCGTGTACGACAAGGGCAAGGCCGCCGTCCTCGTGCTGCGCTCCGAGGCCGCCGACGAGGACGGCCCGCTGTGGACGAGCGACGCCTCGATCTTCGTGCGCGGCGAGGGCGGCTGGGGCGGCGACCGCGGGCCCTCCGAGCGCCTCGCGCTCCCGGACCGCGCGCCCGACGCCACCGCCGAGCGGCCCATCCGCGAGGAGCAGGCCCTGCTCTATCGGCTCTCCGGCGACTGGAACCCGCTCCACGCCGACCCCGAGTTCGCCAAGCTCGCCGGCTTCGACCGGCCGATCCTGCACGGGCTCTGCTCGTACGGCATGACCCTCAAGGCGGTGGTGGACACGCTGCTCGGCGGGGACGTCACCCGGGTCCGCGCGTACCGCACCCGCTTCGCCGGGGTCGTCTTCCCCGGCGAGACCCTGCGCATCCGGATGTGGGCCGGGGACGGCCGCGTCCAGGTGGCGGTGACGGCCGTGGAGCGCGACGACGCCCCGGTCCTCGCCGACACCCTCGTCGAACACTCCTGATCGCCTGTTCGCCTGATTGGAGCCGCACCATGCGCGCAGCCGTACTGCACGAGATCGGCCAGGACAAACTCGAAGTCGTCGACGACGTCGAGGCGGTGGGCTTCGGCCCGGGCAAGGTGCGGATCCGGGTGAGGGCCACCGGCCTGTGCCACTCCGACGTCTCCGCGATGAGCGGGGTCCTCCCGCAGCCCGCGCCCTTCATCCCCGGCCACGAGGGCGCCGGCGAGATCCTCGACGTCGGCGACGGCGTCACCGGACTCAGTCAGGGCCAGCGCGTCCTGCTCTGCTGGCTGCCCGCCTGCGGCAGCTGTCCCGCCTGCAAGCGCGGCCAGACCCAGCTGTGCCTGGCCGGCTTCATGAACGCCGGCATCCCCAACTTCAAGCGCCCCGGCGGTGACGTCTTCGGCTTCGCCGGCACCGGCACCTTCACCGAGGAGGTCGTCGTCGACGCGGGCTGCGCCGTCCCCATCCCCGACGACGTGCCCTTCGACATCGCCGCCCTCATCGGCTGCGGCGTCACCACCGGCCTCGGCGCCGCCATCAACACGGCCAAGGTGGAGGCCGGTTCGTCGGTCGCCGTCATCGGCTGCGGCGGCGTCGGCATCTCCGCGATCCAGGGCGCCAAGCTCCAGGGCGCCGCCCAGATCGTCGCCGTCGACCCCGTCGAGTCCCGGCGCGAGGCCGCGCTGAGGTTCGGCGCCACCGAGGCGGTCGCCCCGGAGGCGCTCGCCGACGCCAAGCAGCGGATCACCGGCGGCGAGGGCTTCGACTACGTCTTCGAGGTCGTCGGCAAGTCCGCCACCGCCCGCACCGCGTACGAGACGACCCGCCGCGGCGGCACCCTCTGCGTCGTCGGCGCGGGCGCCCTCGACGACTTCCTCCAGCTCAACATGTTCGAGCTGTTCTTCGACGAGAAGCGGATCCTGCCCTCGATGTACGGCGGCGGGGACGTGATCCGCTCGTACGAGCGGGCCATCGCGCTCTGGCGGGCCGGCCGCATCGACCTGGAGTCGCTCATCACCCACCGGGTGCCGCTGGCGGGCATCAACGAGGCCCTGGAGCAGATGCGGACCGGCGCGGCCCTCCGTACCTGCATCGAGATCTGAGGAGACTTCGATGTCACTGCCTCTTGAGGGGCTGAGCGCGATCGTCACCGGCGCCGGGCGCGGTCTCGGCCGCGCCGAGGCCCTGGAACTGGCCCGGCTCGGCGCCGCCGTCGTCGTCAACGACTACGGGCAGCCCGGCCGCGACGGCTCGGGCGAGGCCTCCGCCGCACCCGCCGAGGAGGTCGCGGCCGAGATCCGCGCGGCGGGCGGCCGGGCCGTCGCCCACCTCGGCGACGTCTCCGACTTCGAGACGGCGCGGGCCCTGGTCGACCTGGCGGTGTCCGAGTTCGGGAAGCTGGACGTCCTGGTCAACAACGCGGGCATCCTGCGCGACCGGATGGTCTTCTCGATGAGCGAGGACGAGTGGGACTCGGTCGTACGGGTCCACCTCAAGGGCCACTTCAACACCACCCACTTCGCGGCGGTGCACTGGCGGGGCCGCTCCAAGGCGGGCGAGACCGGCGTCTACGGCCGCATCGTCAACACCTCCTCGGAGGCCTTCCTCGCGGGCTCGGCCGGCCAGCCCAACTACGCGGCCGCCAAGGGCGGCATCGTGGGCCTGACCACCTCGTCGGCGCTCGCGCTCGCCCGGTACGGCGTGACCGCCAACGCGATCTGCCCGCGGGCCAGGACGCGGATGACCGAGGACGTCTTCGCGGGCTTCGGGGAGCCCGGGGAGGGGGAGCTCGACCCGCTGTCCCCGGACCACGTGGCGCCGCTCGTCGGCTATCTGGCCTCCCCGGCGGCGGCCGGGGTCAACGGCCAGCTGCTCGTCGTGCACGGCGGGATGGTCGCGATCGTGGACCGGCCGAGGGTC
This sequence comes from Streptomyces sp. NPDC004284, assembly GCF_042874035.1. NCBI lineage: Bacteria > Bacillati > Actinomycetota > Actinomycetes > Kitasatosporales > Streptomycetaceae > Streptomyces > Streptomyces sp. NPDC004284. The sequence continues at coordinate 56,392 of NZ_JBIAMJ010000019.1, forward strand.
TCGGCCAAGTTCGACACGGCCAAGGAGGCCTTCACGTACGAGGAGCTGGACTCCCTCCTGACCCCGCACTACGCGTCCCGGCCGGCGGGCGAGACGTTCGCGGCCTCGGAGGTGCTGGGTCTGAAGAAGGGCTGAGCCACGGGGGTGGTGGTGGGGAAGGAAGCAGGGCCCCGGGGGAGACCCCGGGGCCCTGCTCGTCTTCTCCTCTTACCGCTTCCGCCTACCGCGCGTGGGCCATCTGCCTGTCGCGCGCGGCCTCGGCCTCGCGGCGGTGCCGGCCGTGCGGGGAGGACGTGGAGTCCTCCGCCGGGGACGCCTGGCCGCGGTGCTTCCCGGAGCCGTGCGACTCCGTACCCTGCGTGCTTGCTTCGGACATGCTGGAACTCACCCCGTTGGTCGTGCTCTTGCTGTGCGGCGGAGAGTCTAGCCAGCCGGTCTGCGGTCCGTCAGAGGAGCCTGCTGCAAAGGCACCGGGCGGCAGACCCGGGGCTCCTCGACGGTCACCGGCCCGGGCCCGGGCTCCGGCTCCGGGGGCACTTCCAGGGCGGCGAGACCGCACGGCGCCCCGGCCGTCGCGTACGGCAGCCGCAGCACGCCCCCGGCCGTCCACAGGCCCGCCCCGGCCAGCCAGCCCTGGGGCGCCGCCATGGGGGCCATCCGGCGGGACGAGGGCTGCCAGACGCCCACCCAGCTGCCGCCCGCCGCGTCGATCCGCAGCGCCACCGCGCAGCTCTCCGGCATCAGCACCTGTCCCGGCTGCACCGCGAACGGCGTCACCGCCGCGTCGTCGAGCCGCAGGCACTCGGGGAACCGCACCGGCAGCAGACTCCCGAGCACGCCCCAGCCGAGCCGGTCGTGCCCCGGGGACGGGGCGTCGGAGCGGATCAGGAGCAGCCCGCTGTCCGGGTCCGCGAGCAGCAGCCGGTCGTCGCTCTCCTCGGTGATCTGGAGCAGCGGCGTCACCTCCCCGCCCCGCTCCAGGTCGACGGCGACCGCCTTCACCGGGCCGTCGTCGAGCCGCCGGTCGAGCGCGAGCATCCGGCCCGTGCGGTCCAGCCACACCCCGCCCGAGCAGTGGCCCCTGACCTCCGCCACCTTCTCCGGGCCGAAGGCCCCGCCCGCCACCAGCCACAGCGTCGTCGTGTCGGGGCCGACGCACATCGCGTACGCGCAGATGCCGTCCGGCGAGGGCGGGAGCAGCACCAGGTGCTCGGAGCCGGGCGCCTCCACGGCGCCGAGCTGGAGCTCGCCGGTGGCCGGGCCGGTGGGGTAGAGCAGGGAGAACGTGTTCCGCCGCCCGTCGACGCGGCGGGCGACGAGGACCCGGCCGTCGGCGAGGGGCAGCAGCCGGGTGCAGGGCTCCTCAGGCTGGCCGAGGGGGAGCGGCACGGCGTACGGCTCCGGGCCGTCGAGGGTCCACCTCTCCACGTACAGGGCGTCACCGTCGCCCGCGAGCCTGGCCGCGTACGCGCCGTTGGCCGTGATCGTGAACCCCGTCGGCCGGCCGCCGTCACCGCCGGGAAGCCCCGCGCGGTCGTCGTCCTCGGCCGTGGTCTCGATGGCACACGCTGTCATCGACTCGTCACCTCCGGCCACGAAGCTAGTTTTCGCACTTCCAGCCGAACAACACGAGTGGGGTCACTTCACACATAAGGGTGGCCGTGCGGCGGTTCTGCTGAGGGGGAGGGGGTGGGTGTGCTGGAGTGACGCGTGGTGAGGGAGGTAAGGCGAACCTAAGTGGAGGCTCCGCCTCCGGTGTCCGCGGGTTCCCGCTGGTGTCCCTGCCGGCGTCCCTGCCGTGTTCCTGTCGGTATCCCTGCCGTGTCCCTGCCGGCGTTCCTGCCGTGTCCCTGTCGGCGTTCCTTCCGGGGTGACCCGTGCGGGAGCCCCGTGAAGCGGCGCCGGACCGTCCGGCCGGGTTATCCACAGGCCAGGGCGGCGGGACGCGGGGGCCAGGTAGCCTTTCCCTCGTGCCCCGTCTGTCTGAAGTCATCGCCGAGCTCGACGCCCTCTGGCCGCCAGAGCGAGCCGAGTCGTGGGACGCCGTCGGCACCGTCTGCGGCGACCCCGACGCCGAGGTCACCCGCGTCCTCTTCGCCGTCGACCCCGTCCAGGACATCGCCGACGAGGCGATCGCCCTCGGCGCCGACCTGATCGTCACCCACCACCCGCTCTATCTGCGCGGGACGACGACGGTCGCCGCCGGCCACTTCAAGGGCCGCGTCGTGCACACCCTCATCAAGCACGACATCGCCCTCCACGTGGCGCACACCAACGCCGACACCGCCGACCCCGGCGTCTCCGACGCCCTCGCCGGCGCGCTCGACCTCCGGGTCACCGGCCCCCTCGTCCCCGAGAACAACCTCGGCCGGATCTGCGAGCTCGACCACCCCGAGACCCTCGCCGAGTTCGCCGCCCGCGCCGCCAAGCGGCTGCCCGCCACCGCGCAGGGCATCCGCGTCGCCGGCGACCCCGGCATGATCCTGCGCCGCGTCGCCGTCAGCGGCGGCTCCGGCGACAGCCTCTTCGACGCCGTACGGGCCGCGGGCGTCGACGCCTTCCTCACCGCCGACCTGCGCCACCACCCGGTCTCCGAGGCGACCCAGCAGTCGCCCCTGGGCCTGGTCGACGCCGCCCACTGGGCCACCGAATGGCCCTGGTGCGAGCAGGCCGCCGCGCAGCTCGACTCGATCTCCGACCGCCACGGCTGGGACCTCCGCGTCCACGTCTCGAAGACGGTCACCGACCCCTGGTCCTCCCACCACACCTCTCCTGGAGCCCCCAACTGAACGCCGCGCCCGCCGACCAGATCCGCCTCCTCGACGTCCAGGCCCTGGACGTCCGCCTCCAGCAGCTCGCCCACAAGCGCCGCTCGCTGCCCGAGCACGCCGAGATCGAGGCGCTGACCAAGGACCTCACCCAGCTGCGCGACCTGCTCGTCGCCGCGCAGACCGAGGAGAGCGACTGCGGCCGCGAGCAGACCAAGGCCGAGCAGGACGTCGACCAGGTCCGCCAGCGCGCCGCGCGCGACCAGCAGCGCCTCGACTCCGGTGCCGTCTCCTCCCCGAAGGACCTGGAGAACCTCCAGCGCGAGATCGTCTCCCTCGCCAAGCGCCAGGGCGACCTGGAGGAGATCGTCCTGGAGGTCATGGAGCGCCGCGAGTCCGCCCAGGAGCGCCTCGCCGAGCTGACCGAGCGGGTCGCCGCCGTGCAGACCAAGGTCGACGACGCCACCGCGCGCCGCGACGCCGCCCAGGCCGAGCTGGACGCCGAGTCCGCCTCCGTCACCAAGGACCGCGAGGTCGTCGCCGGACCCCTCCCGGAGGACCTGCTCAAGCTGTACGACCGCCTGCGCGAGAAGCAGGGCGGCGTCGGCGCGGCCCGGCTCCACCAGCGCCGGTGCGAGGGGTGCCGCCTGGAGCTCGACATCACCGAGGTGAACGAGATCCGCGCCGCCGCGCCCGACAAGGTCGTCCGCTGCGAGAACTGCAGCCGCATCCTGGTCCGCACCGCGGAGTCCGGCCTGTAATGCGCGAACTCGTGGTCGAGGCCGACGGCGGCTCCCGGGGCAACCCGGGGCCCGCCGGATACGGCGCGGTCGTCCTCGACCCGGCGACGGGGGAGACCCTCGCGGAGGCCGCCGAGTACATCGGCGTGGCCACGAACAACGTCGCCGAGTACAAGGGCCTGGTCGCGGGCCTCAAGGCGGCCCGGGAGCTGTTCCCCGACGCCGCCGTCCACGTCCGCATGGACTCCAAGCTGGTCGTCGAGCAGATGTCCGGCCGCTGGAAGATCAAGCACCCGGACATGAAGCCGCTCGCCGCCGAGGCCGCCCGCGTCTTCCCACCGGGCCAGGTCCGCTACGAGTGGATCCCCCGCGAGCGGAACAAGCACGCCGACCGCCTCGCGAACGAGGCGATGGACGCCGGCAAGCACGGCCGCCAGTGGCAGCCCTCCGCCTCCACGGCCGGGCTGGACGCCTCGGCCGCCCGCAACGCCGCGACCCCGCCGCCCTCGGGCCCGCCCGGAGACGCGGCAGCGGGCGCGGCCCGCGCCCGCGCGGCACTGGCGACGTCGTCCCCCGGACCGGCGGCCGCCCCGGGCGGTACGGGTACGGGCGCCTGGCCGAGCGCCGTGGCGCGCCCGACGAACTCCGCCGAGACGCTGGACGACGGCCTGTTCGCCGCCGAGGAGGCCGTCGCGGCCTCGGTGGCCTCCGGTGACTTCGAGGCCGAGGCGGGCGCCCTGGCGCCGACGGGCCACGCGGCCCGCGCCCACGCGCCGGCCACGCCGCCCACGCCGCCCGGGACGGGCGAGCGGCCCCTCGCGCCCGAGCCGGCGCGCGACACCGCCGCGCCCGCGCAGGCGCCGGCCCAGGACGCCACGGGTCTCGCCGCGCCCGCGCACGGCGATGCCACCGCCCCGGCGGCTCGGCCGCAGGCCCCCGCCGCCTCCGGCCAGGGCTGGGCCGGCCCCGACATGGGGGCGCCCGCGACCTTCGTGCTGCTGCGGCACGGGGAGACCGCGCTCACGCCCGAGAAGAGGTTCTCGGGGAGCGGGGGCAGCGACCCCGAGCTGTCGGCGGCCGGGCTGCGGCAGGCCGAGGCCGTCGCGGAGGCGCTGGCCGCGCGCGGCACCATCCAGGAGATCGTGAGCTCGCCGCTCACCCGCTGCCGCCAGACGGCGGGGGCCGTCGCCGCCCGGCTCGGGCTGGACGTGCGGATCGAGCAGGGGCTGAGGGAGACGGACTTCGGTGCCTGGGAGGGCCTGACGTTCGGCGAGGTCCGGGAGCGCCACCCCGAGGACCTCGACGCGTGGCTGGCCTCGGCGAGGGCCGAGCCGACCGGCGGAGGCGAGAGCTTCGCGGCCGTCGCCCGGCGCGTCGCCGCGACCCGGGACCGGCTGGCCGCCGCGTACGCGGGCCGTACGGTCCTGCTCGTCACCCACGTGACGCCGATCAAGACGCTGGTGCGGCTCGCGCTCGGCGCCCCGCCGGAGTCGCTGTTCCGGATGGAGCTGTCGGCCGCGTCGATCTCGGCCGTGGCGTACTACGCGGACGGCAACGCGTCCGTACGGCTCCTGAACGACACCTCGCACCTGCGGTAGCGGCGCAAACCGGTGGCGGCGGGCCCCGTCCCCGTACCACCATCACCCGCATGACGTGGTCCTTCACCGACAGCCCCGCCGCCTTCCGGGCGGCCGCCGCAGAACACCTTGTCGCCGACGCCGCCCGCAACACCGCCGTACTCACGCTGATGGACACGGCCGGTCGGCTCGGCTGGTGGGAGGAGGCGGACGGCCGGGTCACCGGCGTCCTCGTCGTCTCCCCGCCCGGCGCGCCCTCCCTCGGGGCCATGACGGAGGAGGCGGCCCGCGCGCTCGCCCTCCCCGGAGGACTCCCCGGTGGACTCCCCGGAGGACTTCCCGGCGGCGAGGAGCCGACGGAGGTGCGCGGCGAGACCGCCGCCGTCGAGGCGTACGCGGAGGCCACCGGACGCCCCTGGGCGCCCACCACCCGCATGCGGCTCTTCCGGCTCGGCGAGCTGACCCCGCCGGACCCCGCCCCGGAGGGCCGCGCCAGGGTCGCCGCCGGGGCCGACGTCCCGCTCGTCGCCGCCTGGACCAGGGAGTTCGTGGCGGCCATCGGCGAGGAGCCCGCCGAGGACTACACCGGCTTCGTCACCGAGCGGGTCTCCGAGGGACGGCTGTGGCTCTGGGAAGGACCCGACGGCCGCCCCGTCTCGATGGCCGCCGTCTCCCGCACGATCGAGGGCCAGGCCCGCGTCCACCTCGTCTACACCCCGCCCGCCGAGCGCGGCCGGGGGTACGCGGCCGGGGCCACCGAGGCGGTCAGCCGGGCCGCGCTCGACGGGGGCACCGCGCAGGTCCTGCTCTTCACGGACCTGGCCAACCCCACCAGCAACGCCCTGTACCAGCGCCTCGGCTACCGGGCCGTCACCGACCACCTCACCGTGACGTTCACGGGCTGACCGGCGCCCGCAGCCCCGCCGCCCCGCGCGCCAGCGCCTCCACCCGCGCCCAGTCGCGGGCCGCGAGGGCGTCCGGCGGCAGCATCCACGTACCACCGACGCAGCCGACGTTCGACAGGGCGAGGTAGGCGGGGGCGGAGGCCGGGGAGATGCCGCCCGTGGGGCAGAAGCGGGCCCGGGGGAGCGGGCCCGCGAGGGACGTGAGGTACGGGATGCCGCCCGCCGCCTCGGCCGGGAAGAACTTCATGTCCCGCACGCCGTGTTCGAGGAGGGCCACCACCTCCGAGGCCGTCGACACCCCCGGCAGGAACGGCACGCCCGAGTCACGCATCGCGCCGAGCAGCCGCTCGGTCCACCCCGGGCTGACCAGGAACCGCGCCCCGGCGCCCACCGCGTCGGCGACCCCGGCCGCGGAGACGACGGTGCCCGCGCCGACGACCGCCTCCGGCACCTCGGCCGCGACCGCGCGGAGGGCGTCGAGCGCGGCCGGGGTCCGCAGGGTGACCTCGATCAGCGGCAGCCCGCCCGCCACCAGGGCCCGCGCCAGCGGCACGGCGTCGGCGGCGTCCTCGATCACGACGACGGGGACCACGGGGACGGTCGGGGCAAGGCCGAACACGCTCGTCGAGGACATGGGCGTCATCCTGCCCAGCACGAGCGTCACCCGCAACGAGCGTTGCGGAGGGCGCAACGCGGTCTGGGGTCCGTCCGGCGGATCGGGGTCGGACAGGCCCTAGTGGACCTCGTCCACGAGGACGTCGAGCGCCCCCGCCTTCCCGCCCTCCTCCACCACGTACCGCAGATCCCGCAGCGTCTCCGCCAGCTCCGCCGGCGATCCCGGCTCCGCGCCCGCCTCCAGGAGGCTCCGTACGATCCGGCCCTTCGTCGCCTTGTTGAAGTGGCTGACCACCTTCCGGGTCGGCGCGTGCAGCACCCGCACCGTCGCCGTCCGGGCCGCGACCTCACCCTTCGGCTTCCACGCCGACGCGTACGCCGAGGAGCGCAGGTCCAGGACGAGCCCGTCCCCGGCCGCCTCCGGCAGCACCGAGGCCATCGCGCCCCGCCAGTGCGCGCCGAGCGCCCCGAGGCCCGGCAGCTTGATCCCCATCGAGCAGCGGTAGGACGGGATCCGGTCCGTCACCTTCACCGCGCCCCACAGGCCCGAGAACACGAGCAGCGAGTCCCCGGCCCGCTTCCGCGCCGCCCCGTCGAGCGTCGCCAGACCCAGCGCGTCGTACAGCACGCCCGTGTAGATCTCCCCGGCCGGACGCGCGCCCGCCGTCCGCAGCTCCGCGTTCTTCGCGACCTCGCCGCGCAGCCCCTCGCTCAGGCCCAGCACCTCGCGCGCCTTCTCCTCGTCGGCGGCGCACAGCTCGACCAGCTCGTCCAGGACCGCCGCCCGCGCCTCCGCGAGCCCCGGCAGGGACAGCGACTCCGGCTTCAGCGGCGCCCCGCGCCCCGAGGAGGCCTTGCCTTCGGAGGGCGGCAACAGCACGAGCACGGTGGTTCTCCTTCGTCCGTACGGGGATGGGGGTGCGGCCCCGGCCATCCAGCCTACGAGGTGCCGCACCCCCCTCCAGCTCATACGCTCGGTCCATGCCCCGCCGCCACATCCACGTGACCGGCGCAGCCGAGGCTCCGCTGCGGGCCGCCCTGCGCGCACTCCGTACCGGGCTCGCGATCCCCGAGGGCTTCCCGCCCGCCGTCCTCGCCGAGGCCGAAGCCGCCGCCGAGAACCCCCGGCTCCCCTCGTACGACGCCACCGACCTCCCCTTCCTCACCATCGACCCGCCCGGCTCCACCGACCTCGACCAGGCCATGCACCTGGCCCGCCGGGCCGACGGCGGCTACCGCGTCCACTACGCCATCGCCGACGTCGCCGCCTTCGTCACCCCCGGCGGCGCGCTCGACGCCGAGGCCCACCGGCGCGTCCTCACCCTCTACTTCCCCGACGAGAAGGTCCCCCTCCACCCCGCCGTCCTCTCCGAGGGCGCCGCCAGCCTCCTCCCCGGCGAACCCCGCCCCGCCCTCCTCTGGCGCATCGACCTCGACGCCGACGGCCGGCGGGTCGCCACCGACGTCCGCCGCGCCCTCGTCCGCAGCCGCGCCCGACTCGACTACGCGGGCGTGCAGCGGCAGATCGACGACGGCACGGCGGAGGAACCCCTCGCCCTCCTCCGGGACATCGGCCGCCTCCGCGAGGCCCTCGAAGCCGAACGCGGCGGGATCTCCCTCAACGTCCCCGAACAGGAGATCGTCGAGCGGGACCACACCTACACCCTCGAATACCGCGCCCCGCTCCCCGCCGAGGCCTGGAACGCCCAGATCTCCCTGCTCACCGGCATGGCCGCCGCCGACCTCATGACCGCCGCCGGCACCGGCATCCTGCGCACCCTCCCCACCGCCCCCGACGGCGCCGTCGCCCGGCTGCGCCGCTCCGCCCAGGCCCTCGGCGTCGACTGGCCGCACCACGTCTCGTACGCCGACGTCGTCCGCTCCGCCGACCCCGCCAACCCCCGCCACGCCGCCTTCCTCCAGGAGTGCACCACCCTCCTGCGCGGCGCCGGCTACACCGTCTTCACCGACGGCCACGTCCCCACCCCGGCCGTCCACGCCGCCGTCGCCGACGAGTACACCCACTGCACCGCGCCGCTGCGCCGCCTCGTCGACCGGTACGCGGGCGAGCTGTGCGTGGCGGCCGTCGCCGGGGACGAGCCGCCCGAGTGGGTACGGGCCGTGCTGCCCGCCCTCCCCGACGAGATGGCCGGCGGCGCCCGCCGCGCCAACACCGTCGAACGCGAGAGCGTCGACATCGTCGAGGCGGCGCTCCTGAAGGAACGGGTCGGCGAGATCTTCGACGCGTACGTCATCGACGTGAAGGAACGCGAGCCGGCCGTCGGCACCGTCCACCTGGAGGACCCGGCGGTCGTCGCTCGCATCGAGGGCGGCGAGGCGAAGTTGCCGCTGGGGGAGTGGCTGCGGGTCAGACTGTCGGAAGCGGACCCGGGGACGGCGAAGGTGCTGTTCGCGCCCGCGTGAGCGCGTCGACGAGGGCCCTGGGGTCGTCCGCGTGCAGCCGGATCAGCCGTACGGGACGGGGCGCGCCGAGCAGCCGGGGCGCGTCGACCGGCTCGGTCAGCTCGATCGTGACGGAGGTCTGCGAGCCGACGGCGAGGTTCAGCTCGCCCTCCCCCTTCTCGTGCGAGAAGAGGGACTCGCGCCGGACGGCCGCGATCCGGTCCACCGGGACGCGCACATCGACGTGCGCGGCCTGCCGCACCCGCAGGACACCCCCGGTGAGCGTGTGCGGACGGGTCGCCGAGGCGGCGTGCAGCCCGAGCACGAACAGCACCGTGTAGACGTCGAGGACGAGCACGACCGCGTGGACGAGGGGCCGGTCGGCCAGCAGGTACGACATGCCGACCGTCTCGACCGCGCACACGAACCCGAAGCCGTACATCAGCGCCGCCTGGTCCCGGGCGTACGGAAACACCCCGCCCGCCCCCGCCACCCCGTCCGGCCGCCGCCCCACCCACCGCACGAGGCTCACCATGAGCCGCAGCTCGTGCCCGACCAGCCGCAGAACGGCCTCGCCCGGCCGCCGCACGGTGCTCGTCATCGGTCCGCCACCCCTTCCTCCGTCCTCTCCGTCCGTCGAGCCGCCACCAGCTCCACCGCCCGTCGCAGCGCCGCCGACTGCGCCGGGGCGAGGTCCGCGAAGAACGTGTCGGCGAGGCCCCCGGCACCCTCCGCCGGCAGTTCCACCGCCATCTCGTCGGGCAGGACGGCGGCCAGGGCCCGGGCCGCCCCCTCGACCCGGGGGTCGTCCGGCTCCGCGTCGGCGAGGGCGTCCAGGAGGCCGTACAGCTCCCGTGCGCTGCCCGCCGCCCCGTGCATCAGCTCCATCAGCCGGGCCCGCTCCGCCTCGGGCAGGACGGTGTCGAGGAGGGCGAGGACCTCCCGGTCCTTCGCCGCCATCGGGGACCCGAACTGCTCGCCGAGACCCGCGAGCAGCGCCGTCAGCTCCGGCGAGAGAGGGCCCTCGGCGGGCAGGCGGCCGGCGCGGGCCTCGGCGAGCAGCGGGGCGAGGCGTTCCCGACGCTCCCGGATCACCGCCTCCTGACGGGCCAGGTCGTCCGACAGCTCCTCCAGGACCTCCACGAGCCCCCGCCCCTCGTCGTCCGCCAGCACGTCCCGCACCTCGTCGAGGCCGAGCCCCAGCTCGGTCAGCCGCCGGATCCGGGCGAGCAGCACGGCGTCCCTGACCCCGTACTCCCGGTACCCGTTGGCCCGCCGCCCCGGCTCGGGCAGCAGCCCCGACTGGTGGTAGTGCCGCACGGCCCGGGGGGTCACCCCGACGAGCGCGGCGATCTCTCCGATCCTCATGCGCCCAGTAGAAACCCTGACGCTGCGGCAGGGTCAAGCACGACCGGCGGCGACAGGTAGCATGGTCGGCACGGCAGACGAGCCGGGCGGACGGCCGCGTGGAGATCCTCGGATCTCCCCGAGGAACGTCCGGGCTCCACAGAGCAGGGTGGTGGCTAACGGCCACCCGGGGTGACCCGCGGGACAGTGCCACAGAAAACAGACCGCCGGGGACCTCGGTCCTCGGTAAGGGTGAAACGGTGGTGTAAGAGACCACCAGCGCCTGAGGTGACTCAGGCGGCTAGGTAAACCCCACTCGGAGCAAGGTCAAAAGGGGACACCCCGGTGTCCCTGCGCGGATGTTCGAGGGCTGCTCGCCCGAGTCCGCGGGTAGACCGCAGGAGGCCGGCGGCAACGCCGGTCCTAGATGGATGGCCGTCGCCCCGACGACCGCGAGGTCCCGGGGCACAGAACCCGGCGTACAGCCCGACTCGTCTGCCCCCTTCAGCGAAGACCCCTCACCGGGGCCCCTTCCCGACGGCTCAACCGGACTCCGGGCCGCCGTGGTGGCGGAGGTAGGCCAGGACGGCGCGGACCCTGCGGTGGCCGCTGTCGCCGGAGGACAGGCCGAGCTTGAGGAAGACGCCGCCGATGTGTTTGTGGACGGCGTTGTCGGTGACGAAGAGCCGCTGGGCGATGCCGGCGTTGTCGTGGCCTTCGGCCATCAGCGCCAGGACCTCGCGCTCGCGGGGGGTGAGGGCCTCGACGGGGTCGCCGCGGACGGCGAGGAGCTGGGCGATGACCTCGGGGTCCATCGCGGTGCCGCCGGAGGCCACGCGGCGCAGGGCGTCGGTGAACTCGGCGATGCGGCTGACCCGGTCCTTGAGCAGGTAGCCGATGCCGCCGCGGGTGTCGGAGAGGAGACGGCCGGCGTACTCCTGCTCGACGTACTGGGACAGGACGAGGACGGGAAGCCCGGGGTGGTCGCGGCGGGCCTGGAGGGCGGCGCGGATCCCCTCGTCGCGGAAGGCCGGGGGGAGCCGCACGTCGACGATGGTGACGTCCGGGCGATGGGTCTCGACGGCGGCGAGGAAGCCGGGGGCGTCCCCGGCGATCGCGGCGACCTCGAAGCCCTGGGAGCCCAGGAGGAGTTCGAGCCCGGAGGCCAGCAGGACGTTGTCCTCGGCGATGACTACGCGCACGGCAGCTCCACGGTGATGACGGTCGGCCCGCCCGGCGGGCTGCTGATCTTCATGGTGCCGTCCAGGGCGGCGGCGCGGCGGCGGATTCCGTCCAGACCGCTGCCCCGTGCCGCGTCCGCCCCGCCGGCCCCGTCGTCGGTGATCCGTGCGGACAGCGTCGCGCCGTCGCGGGCGACGCGGACGGCGGCCTTGGCGGCCCGGCTGTGCCGGGCGATGTTCGCCAGCGCCTCGGTGACGGCGAAGTAGACGACCACCTCGACCGCGGCGGGGACCTCGCCGAGCTCGCCGACGTCGATGCGGGTCGGCACGCCGGCCCGGGGGCCCAGGGTGCCGAGCGCGCCGGCGAGACCCTGGTCGGCCAGGACCGGGGGGTAGATGGTGCGGATGACGGAACGCAGCTCGGTCATGGCCTCCTCGGTCTCGGCCTGGGCCTGCCGCACGAGGGCACCGGCCGCGTCCGGATCACGCGGAAGGGTCTCCCCGGCCACCGCGAGCCGCATGGCGATGGCCACGAGCCGGGCCTGGGTGCCGTCGTGCAGGTCGCGTTCGATCCGGCGGAGTTCCGCGCCGTGCGCCTGGAGGACGTCCGTCCGCGTCCGGGTCAGTTCGCTGACCCGCGCGGCCAGCCGGTCCGCCGGGGACGGCGCCAGGACGGCCAGGCAGCACCGCGCGTGCAGCCGGGCGAGCGGCGGCAGGACGACGGCCGCCAGCACCGCGAGGAGCAGGAACTGCGCCAGGTTGAGCGTCAGCGCGGGACCCCAGCCGTCGACGCGCGCGCCGGACAGCAGCAGCCCGGGCGGATCCTCCGCGGGGAAGGCCCACCACCCCACGGTGACGACGAGCGTGAGGAGCAGATTGCCCAGGCACAGCAGGGCGAAGGCCCCCGCGGGCAGGCCGAGGACCACCTGCGTCACGAGCCAGGCGAGGTCACGGCGGGAGGCGCGCGGGCGCGGCTCCACCGGTCGGCCGAGCAGCGCCCCGGCCCGCCGGCGCTGGCGCTCCGCCCAGGGAGCCGCCAGCGACGGCACGCACAGCAGCGGCGCCGCGACGAGCGAGACCGCCGCCGTCATCAGGGTGTCGAGCAGGTAGCGTCCGCCGCGCCCGGTCTCGACCGACCGTGCGCGGGCCTCGCCGATCACGCGGTGCACCGGTCCGTCCTCGCTGTCGTACGGGAGCTGTCGTACAGGAACTGTCGTACGGGAGTTGTCGTACGGGAGTTGTCGTACGGGGCCGGGAGCGGCCCCTCGGCCCGTCCGGCGGATCAAGATCGGACAGGCCCTCGGCGCGTCACTGTACGGGCCGGTCGCCCCCGCGGCACTACAGCAGGCTGTAGGCCGGGAGCGGCCACGCGCGGTAACGACGCGCGCAGGGGCGCCTCCCTAGCGTGGCGTCCATGACATCCACGACCCCGGCCTCCGCGCCGCAGCGCCACCCGTCCCCGCAGCGCCACCGCCGGATCGGCCGGAAGTGGCTGGCCGTCGCGGCGGCCGCACTCGGCACGGTGGGGGCGGCCATCGCCCTCCAGCCCGCCGACGGCGCGTCCGCGCCGCCCGCGTCCGGCTACCGGCAGGCCGACCTGAGCCGGGACACCGAGGCCCTCCGGGCGCTGGGGATCACCGGCGTCCAGGCGCGGGTGACCACCGCCTCCGGCCGGGACCTGGTCGCCACCGCCGGCGTCGCCGTCGCCGGCGCGAACCGCCCGGTGCCCCGCGACGGCTACTTCCGGATCGCCAGCACCGGCAAGGCGCTCATGGCCACGGTGATCCTGCAACTGGTCGACGAGGGCAAGCTGTCGCTGGACGACACGGTGGACAGCCGGCTGCCCGGAGTGATCGCCGGAAACGGCAACGACGGACGGAAGATCACCGTCCGTCAGCTCCTGCAGAACACCAGCGGCCTCCACGACGACCTGCCCGGCTTCGACACCCCGCAGCAGTACCGGCAGCACCGCCACGACACCTACACGCCCGAACAGATCGTCGCCCGGGCGATGAGGCACCACCCGGACTTCGCCCCCGGCACCGGCTGGGGCTACTCCAACACCGGCTACGTCGTCCTCGGCATGATCGTCGACGAGGTCGCCGGCCGCCCGTGGCAGGAGGAGGTCGAGAGCCGGATCCTGGAACCGCTCGGCATGCGGCACACGTACCTCTCGGGCGCGGAGTCCACCCTCCGGAGCCCGCACGCCGACGGCTACCAGGTCTTCTCCACCGGCGAACGCGTCGACGTCACCGAGCAGATCGTCCCCGACCTCGGCGGCTACGTCTCCACGACGGCCGACGTCAACCGCTTCCTCCAGGGACTCCTGGGCGGCGAACTGCTGTCCGAGGCGCGGATGGCCGAGATGAAGCACACCGTCCCGGTCCCCAAGCCCTTCGACACCTTCTGGCCCGGCGGACGCTACGGCCTCGGCCTGGTCGAACGCCCCTTGAGCTGCGGCGGCGGCTACTGGAGCCACGAGGGCGGCGAGGCCGGCTACATCACCCTGAACGGCGCCACCGCCGACGGCCGCCGCACCGTCACCGTCTCCCTGACCACCAGCTTCAACGACATGAACAAGACGATCCGGCAGCAGAAGGCCGCCAGCGACCTCGTCGACCGCGCGCTGTGCGGACGGGGAGAGTAGCCCTCGGGGGTCAGGGGCGCCGGACCTCGAAGTGGAAGCAGCCGTACTCGACGGCCCGGACGTGCACCAGGGCGACGGCCGGATCCGCGAAGGCCTCCGCGAAGGCCCGGTCGAAGCCCTCGGCAGGGGTCTCGGGCAGCTCCAGGAGGCGGCCGCCGATGATCCGCCCGCCCGCGTCGTAGCGGCGCAGGGTGCGGAGCGCCCCCGCACGGGAGAAGGGGTACGCCTCCGAGGGCGCGGGCCCGCCGCAGTCCTCGGCGTGGATGAAGACGGGACCCTGCTCGTCGTACGCGCCGGGCTCGGCCCCGCTCTCGGCGGCCCAGCGGCGGAGCGGCGCGTACGAGACGAGGGCGATCCGCTCGCCGGGCTCGGACGGGCGCAGGCAGCAGCGGAGGGGATGGCCGCCGTCGGTGGCGGTGTACGGCGCGCAGGCGCGGCCGGCGTCGTCGGTGACGCGCAGCCGGTCGAGGGCGGAAGGGGCGATGGGGCGGGCGGAGTAGGTGTTCATGGCGTCAGGATCACGTGGGGCGGCACCGTGGCGCTGGCGCAATTCGGACGCCGCGCTCGGCCGGGCGTTCCGCGGGCCGACTGTCAGTGGGCTTCGGTACGGTCGCAACGCGAACCGCTACGAACCGAACGGAGCCTTCCGATGAGCCGTCAGTTCCAGGTCACCTTCGACGCCCACGACCCCCGGGCCCTGTCCTCCTTCTGGCGTGACGCGCTGAAGTACGTCCACCCCGGGCCGCCCGGGGTCGAGTTGCCCGAGGGCGCCGACCCGCTGGCCGCCTGGGACGAGTTCCTCGCCCGGATCGGCGTACCGGAGGAGCAGCGCAACACGCGGTCGGCCATCGAGGACCCGGAGGGGCGGGGCCCCCGGGTGTTCTTCCAGCGGGTGCCCGAGGACAAGGTCGCCAAGAACCGCGTCCACCTCGACGTCCGGGCCGCCCCCGGGCTCCAGGGGGAGGAGCGGATGGCGGCCCTCGAAGCCGAGTGCGACCGGCTCGTGGGGCTCGGGGCGAAGCGGGTGCGCCGCTTCGAGCCCGTTCCGCCGATGAGCGCCGGGCACATCGTGATGACCGACCCCGAGGGCAACGAGTTCTGCCTCGACTGACCGGCCCCACCCTGGCGGCGTCCGGTGAAAGCGCAGGTCATACCCTGTGTGGCGCTGAGATGTCGTCAGGGAGGGGCGGGGCCGGGTGGGCGTGTCGCTGGACAAGGGACCGGGACAGGGGCTGGGGCAGGGGCCGGTACGGGAGTCGCGGTGGCGGCGGCCCGGAGTCATCGTCCTCTGCCTGGTCCTCCTGCCGCCCCTGGGGATCGTCCTCGCCTGGCGGAGCCGCTGGTCGCCGGGGCGCAAGGTGCTCGCGACCGTGCTGTCCGCCGTCTGGTTCGTGACCGTGGGCACGAGCGACCCGCCGGCGGACAAGCCCGCGGTCGCCGACGCCGCGCCGAAGGCCGACGCGTTCCCGTCGTACACCCCGTACACCCCGTACACCCCCACGCCGACCCCCACCGTGCGCCGGGTCGTCGTCGACTACACCGGCCAGAACCTGGAGACCGCGTCGCAGGCCGCGTACGAGGCCGGTTTCCGGGCGCGTTCGCACGACGCCACCGAGGACGACAAGGCGCAGTTCGTCGACCGCAACTGGAAGGTCTGCTTCCAGGAGCCGGTCGCCGGGGAGACCGTCACCGCCGACGAAGGACGGCGGACCCGCATCGAGTTCGCCGTCGTCGAGAAGAGCAGTCCCTGCCCGGCGCGCGACGGCGAGGCCGTCGTCTTCCCCAAGGTGCCGCACGTCGTCGGCAAGACCTTCGCGACCGGCTCCGCGGTGCTCCGCAAGGCGGGCCTCACCGAGATCCGGGGCACGAGCGTGTACACGGACGTCGACCTGGCGGCCCGTCACGACGACTGGCGGATCTGCTTCCAGGACCCGGAGGCCGGTGAGGACATCGAGCGGCCCGCCTACATGTCCGTACGCCTCTCCCTCGCCCGCCCCGGCCTCTCCTGCCCCTCCGAGGACTACGCCCAGCTGAACCCGCACCCGGACCCGAACCGCCACGGCAGCGGAAGCAGCGGCGGCTCCGACGGCTCCGGGGGTGGCGGCTCCGCCTACTACAAGAACTGCGACGCCGTCCGCGCCGCCGGCAAGGCCCCCATCTACGCCGGCCAGCCCGGCTACCGCTCCGGCCTCGACCGCGACGGCGACGGCAAGGCCTGCGACTGGTCCTGACGGTTCCGGGCCGCTGTCGGAGGGACCTCGCGGCCGGGGCGCACGGGGACAGGAGTCCCGCGGGTGTACGGGTGGGGCATGACCATTCCCGTGCATCAGCTCAGTGACCCGACCGTGCGCGACTTCGTCACCGCCCTCAACGCCAACGACCGGTCGGCCCTCTTCGGGCTCCTGGCGCCCGGTGTGACCATGTCCGACGACGGGTCCGACCGGGAGGTGGGGGACTGGCTCGACCGTGAGGTGTTCTCCTCGAACGGGCACATGGACGTCGAGAGCGAGACGGGCGGGGGCCGGGAGCTCGTCGCCACCTATCGCAACGACACGTGGGGAGCGATGCGTACCGCCTGGCGGTTCACCGTCGAGGGCGGGAAGGTCGCGCGGTTCGAGACCGGGCAGGCCTGACCTCCCGTGCCGTCGGCCGGGGCGCGCGCTAGCCCCGGCCGATGTACGGCATCGTCGTCGCCATCACCGTGGCGAACTGCACGTTCGCCTCCAGGGGGAGCGAGGCCATGTGCACCACCGTGGCGGCCACGTCCGCCGCGGCCATCACCGGTTCCACCGCGGTCTCGCCGTTGGCCTGGAGGATGCCGGTCCGCATGCGGGCCGTCATGTCCGTGGCGGCGTTGCCGATGTCGAGCTGGCCGCAGGCGATCCGGTACGGGCGTCCGTCGAGCGAGAGGGACTTGGTGAGGCCCGTCATCGCGTGCTTCGTCGCCGTGTACGCGATCGAGTGGGGGCGGGGCACGTGGGCCGAGATGGAGCCGTTGTTGATGATCCGGCCGCCCTGGGGGGTCTGGTCCTTCATGGCGCGGAAGGCCGCCTGGGCGCAGAGGAAGGCGCCCGTCAGGTTCACGTCGACGACCGAGCGCCAGACCGCAGGGTCCAGGTCCTCGACGGGGACGCCGCCGCCCGCGAACGTGCCGGCGTTGTTGAAGAGCAGGTCGACCCGGCCCCAGCGGTCCCGTACCGCCGCGAAGAGGGCGGTGACCTCCTCCTCCGAGGTCACGTCCGTCGGGACGCGCAGGAAATCGCCGGCCGGGAGGGCCGCGGCCGTCTCCTCCAGGGCCTCGGCCCTGCGGCCCGCGAGGGCCACCGACCAGCCGGCCGCCGCGAGGGCCAGCGCCACGCTCCGGCCGATGCCCGAACCGGCTCCCGTCACCACTGCGATGCTCATGGGCGCGCAGCGTACGCGAGACGTGTGCCCCATGAACTCATCCGTCCGACACGTGGATGTTCTGTACTCGACAAGGTGGAGTCGCCCCGTCCCCCTCGAATGAGGGACGGACAGCATCCGTCTGGGGAGGGGTACATGAACCACGTACAGGAGCATTCCGAGGAACTCCGCGCCGCCGCACGCCACTTCGGGCGCCGCCGGTTCCTGACCGTCACCGGCGCCGCCGCCGCGCTCGCCTTCGCCACCCAGCTGCCCGCGGCCGGCGCCGCGGCCGCCGCCGAGCTCGACGCCCGGCGTGTCACGGAGGACCCGTTCACCCTGGGCGTCGCCTCCGGCGACCCGCTGCCCGGCTCCGTACTGCTCTGGACGCGGCTCGCGCCCCGCCCCTTCGAGCCCGAGGGCGGACTGCCGGCCGAGCGGGTCTCCGTGCACTGGGAGCTCGCCCGTGACGAGCGGTTCACCCGGATCGTCCGGCGCGGCCTGGCCGTCGCGCACCCGGAGTTCCGGCACGCGGTCCACGTCGAGGTCGAGCACCTCGAATCCGACCGGGTGTTCTTCTACCGCTTCCGGGCCGGCGACTGGATCAGCCCGGTGGGGCGGACCCGCACCGCCCCCGCCCCCGACGCGCGGAACAGCGGGCTGAAGCTCGCCGCCGTGTCCTGCCAGGCCTACCACGACGGGTACTTCACGGCCTACCGCCACCTCGCGGACGAGGACGTCGACGTCGTCTTCCACCTCGGCGACTACCTGTACGAGTACGCCGTCGACGCCACCGGCGGCGCCCGCGCCTACACCGACCGGACCCTCCCGGACGTCTTCGGCAGGGAGACCCTCACCCTGGAGGACTACCGGCTCCGCTACGCGCTCTACAAGTCGGACCCCGACCTGCGCGCCGCGCACGCCGCCCACCCCTTCGTCGTCACCTGGGACGACCACGAGACCGAGAACAACTACGCGGGCGACGTCCCCGAGAACGACGTCCCGCCGGAGGAGTTCCTGCTCCGCCGCGCCGCCGCCTACCGCGCGTACTGGGAGCACCAGCCGCTGCGCCGCCCCCAGCTGCCCGAGGGCCCGGACATGAGGCTGTACCGGCGGCTGCGCTTCGGGCGGCTCGCCCAGTTCGACATCCTCGACACCCGCCAGTACCGCTCCGACCAGGCGTACGGGGACGGCTGGCAGGTCCCCGGGCCCGAGTCCGAGGACCCGGCGCGCACCCTGACCGGCGCCGCGCAGGAGCGCTGGCTGCTCGACGGCTGGCAGGCCTCCGGCGCCCGCTGGAACGTGCTGCCGCAGCAGGTCGTCTTCTCCGAGCGCCGTGACCGCGCCACCGCAGGCTTCAAGGTCTCCATGGACTCCTGGGACGGCTATCCGGCCTCCCGGCAGCGGATCCTGGCGGGGGCGGAGGCCGCCGGCGTCGAGAACCTGCTGGTGCTCACCGGCGACGTCCACGTCGGCTACGGCCTGGACATCAAGGCCGACTTCCGCGACCCGGCCTCCCGGACCGTCGGCACCGAGATCGTCGCCACCTCGATCACCAGCGGCAAGGACGGAGCCGACCGGCCCTCGAACTACGACAAGCTCATGCGGGCCAACCCGCACCTGCGGTTCTTCAACGGGCGGCGCGGCTACGTGACGGTCGCCCTCGGCGAGGAGAGCGCCCGCGCCGACTTCCGTACGGTGCCGTACGTGACCCGGCCGGGCGCTCCCGTCACCACCGCCGCGTCCTACGTGACGGAGGCGGGCGACCCGGGGCTCAAGCCGGCGTGATCTCCTGCGGGTAGCGGACGCCGACGCGGTCCCGTACCGCGTCGAGCGTCCGCATCACCGCGAGCGAGCCGTCGAGGGGGACGAGCGGGGACTCCGTCTCGCCCGCGCGGAGCGCGCGCGTCACCTCGGCGGCCTCGTGCCGGAAGGAGAGCGGGTCGTCCGTCGACACGTACTCCTCCGGCTCGTGGCCGTGGCGGTGCAGGACGAACCGCTCGGGGAAGAAGAAGCCGCGCGGGATGTCGATCCGGCCCTCCGTGCCCGTCACCGAGGCCGTCAGCGGCGTGTCCGCCTCCAGCGAGCAGGACAGCAGCGCCGAGGCGCCCGAGTCCCAGCCCAGCAGCATCCCCGTGTTCAGGTCGACGCCCTCCGGCGAGAGCAGCGCGTGCGCGTGGACCGTGGACGGTTCGCCGAGCAGCAGGTGCGCGAACGACACCGGGTAGACGCCCAGGTCGAGCAGGGCCCCGCCGCCCACGGCCGGGTCCCGCAGCCGGTGGCCGGCGTCGAAGGGGCCCTGGAGCCCGAAGTCCGCCTGGACGGTCCGGACCTCGCCGATCGCCCCGTCGCGGACCAGTTCCGCGATCCGGCGGATCAGCGGATGGCAGTACATCCACATGGCCTCCATGAGGAAGAGCCCGCGGCCCCGGGCGAGAGCGACCAGTTCCTCCGCCTCGCGGGCGTTGAGCGTGAGAGCCTTCTCGCAGAGCACCGCCTTGCCCGCCTCCAGGGCGAGGCCGGCCGCCGCGCGGTGCGCGTGGTGCGGAGTCGCCACGTACACCACGTCGACGTCCTCGTCGGCGAAGAGCCCGGCCCACTCCCCGTACGCCCGGGGAATCCCGAACCGGTCCGCGAAGGCGCTCGCCGACGCCTCCGTGCGGGACGCCACCGCGACGACCTCGGCGCCGTCGAGCGCCAGCAGGTCCGTGGTGAACCGCTGTGCGATGCCGCCCGTCGCCAGGATTCCCCAGCGCACCGTGTCACTCATCTTCCCCACCCGTCCCCGTCCACCCACAGAGGTCTCGACCACACCGGTCGAACTGAGAGCATAGGTAAAGATTCAACGAAATGGAGCAGTCGATGCCGGAGAGCGGCCAGAAGACGATTCAAGGAACCATGGCCGAACCCGCCCCGGCCGCCGCCACCCGACGGGCGGGGCTTCTCGTCACCCTCGTCCTGGGCGGACTCACCGCCCTCCCCCCGCTCTCCATGGACATGTACCTCCCGGCCCTCCCGGAGGTCACCGGCGCCCTGCGGGCCCCCGCCGCCACCGTGCAGCTCACCCTCACCGCCTGCCTCGCCGGCATGGCCCTCGGCCAGCTCGTCGTCGGCCCCATGAGCGACAGGTGGGGACGCCGGCGCCCGCTGCTCATCGGCATGACCGTGTACGTCCTCGCCACCGCCGTCTGCGCCCTCGCGCCCACCGCCGAGCTCCTCATCGGCTTCCGGCTGCTCCAGGGCCTCGCCGGCGCCGCCGGCATCGTCATCGCCCGCGCCGTCGTCCGCGACCTGTACGACGGCGTCGAGATGGCCCGCTTCTTCTCCACCCTGATGCTGATCTCCGGTGCCGCCCCGATCATCGCCCCCGTCATCGGCGGCCAGATCCTGCGGCTCACCGACTGGCGGGGCGTCTTCCACGTCCTCACCGTGATCGGCGTCCTGCTCACCCTCGTCGTCTGGCGCTTCCTCCACGAGACCCTGCCGCCCGAGCGGCGGCACGAGGGCGGCGTCGGGCAGGCCCTGCGCACCATGCGGGGGCTCCTCGCCGACCGGGTCTTCACCGGCTACATGCTGACCGGCGGACTCGCCTTCGCCGCCCTCTTCGCCTACATCTCGGCCTCGCCGTTCGTGATCCAGGAGATCTACGGCGCCTCCCCGCAGACCTTCAGCCTGCTCTTCGGCCTCAACTCCGTCGGCCTCGTCGCCGTCGGCCAGATCAACGGCAAGCTCCTCGTCGGCCGCGTCAGCCTCGACAAGGCGCTCGGCTTCGGCCTCGGCCTCCTCCTGCTCGCCGCGCTCGCCCTCACCCTCATGACCACCGGCGTCCTCGGCGACGTCGGGCTCGTCCCCGTCGCCGCCGGACTCTTCGTCCTCATGTCCGCGATGGGCCTGGCCACGCCCAACACCAACGCCCAGGCCCTGATGCGCACCCCGCACGCCGCGGGCTCCGCCTCCGCACTCCTCGGCACCTCCTCCTTCCTCATCGGCGCCCTCGCCTCCCCGCTCGTCGGCATCGCCGGCGAGCACACCGCCGTCCCCATGGCGGTCGTCCAGCTCACCTGCGCCGTCCTCGCCGTCGCCTGCTTCCTGCTCCTGTGCCGCCCCGGCGCCCGCCGGAACCCCGGGCCCGGCGAGCGCGCCTAGACTGTCTCGGTGAACGCCCTCACCTCCGCCTCCGCCGACTCCCTGCGCGCCGCGCTC
Organism: Streptomyces sp. NPDC004284; assembly: GCF_042874035.1. Classification (NCBI taxonomy): domain Bacteria; kingdom Bacillati; phylum Actinomycetota; class Actinomycetes; order Kitasatosporales; family Streptomycetaceae; genus Streptomyces; species Streptomyces sp. NPDC004284. The sequence continues at coordinate 78,162 of NZ_JBIAMJ010000019.1, forward strand.
GCCGCACTCCTCGACGGGCTGCCGCCCAACCGGGCGGCGCAGGCCGTCGAGCGGCTGATCGCCAACTACCGGGGCACCACCCCGACGGACGCCCCCGTGCTGCGCGACCGCTCCGACGTCGCCGCGTACGCCGCGTACCGGATGCCGGCGACCTTCGAGGCGGTACGGGGCGCCCTGTACGCCCTGCGGGAGGCGGCGCCCGACTGGGAGCCGCGCGGCCACACCGACGTCGGCGGCGGCACGGGCGCGGCGAGCTGGGCCGTCGCCGAGGCCTGGGGCGAGGAGCCGCCCCGCACCACCGTCCTCGACTGGGCGGAGCCCGCCCTCGCGCTCGGCCGCGAGCTGGCCGCCGGGGTCTTCGACGCCGAGTGGCGGCGCGAGCGGATCGGCGGCGCGCTGCGCCTGGCCGAGGCCGACCTCGTCACCGTCTCGTACGTCCTCAAGGAACTGACCGAGGCCGACCGGACCGCGCTCGTCACCGAGGCGGCCCGCGCCGCGCAGGCCGTCGTGATCGTCGAGCCCGGCACCCCCGACGGCTACGAGCGGATCATCGCGGCCCGTACGCAGCTGGTCGACGCCGGTTTCACGGTCGCCGCGCCCTGCCCGCACAGCGGGGCCTGCCCGATCGTGCCCGGCACGGACTGGTGCCACTTCTCCGCCCGGGTCAGCCGCTCCTCGCTGCACCGGAAGGTGAAGGGCGGCTCGCTGCCGTACGAGGACGAGAAGTACGCGTACGTCGTCGCCGTCCGGTTCCCGGTGACCCCGGTGCCCTCCCGCATCATCCGCAGGCCGCAGATCCGCAAGGGCCAGGTCCTCCTGGAGCTCTGCGGGCCCGAGGGCCTCGGCCGCGACACGGTCACCAAGCGGCACGGGCCCCTGTACAAGCAGGCCCGTGACGCGGAGTGGGGCGACGCCTGGCCGCCGGAGGACGAGGACTAGGGGCGCAGCTCCTGGGTGCAGCACTTCACGCTGCCGCCGCCCTTGAGGAGCTCGCCCAGGTCCATGCCGAGCGGTTCGAAGCCGCGGGCGCGGAGGGGGCCGAAGAGGCCCACCGCGGTCTGCGGGAGCAGGACGTGCCGACCGTCGCTGACCGCGTTGAGGCCGAGGGCCGCCGCGTCCTCGCCGGTCGCGATCAGGGCGTCGGGGAAGAGCCGGGCGAGCACCGCGCGGCTGCCGGGGGAGAAGGCGTCCGGGTAGTACATGACCTCGTCCCGGGCGTCGTCCAGGACGCACAGCGCCGTGTCCAGGTGGTAGTAGCGCGGGTCCACCAGCTCCAGGCCGATCACCGGGCGGCCGAAGAACTCCTGCGCCTCGTCGTGGGAGAGCGGGCTGGAGCGGAAGCCGCGTCCCGCGAGGATCCAGGAGGCGGTGACGGCGAAGTCGCCCTCGCCCTCGTTCACGTGCTCCGGGACCCGCACGGCGTCGTCCGCCCAACCGTTCCCGCGGAACCAGGACAGGTGGGCCGCGGCCTCGTCCGCGCGCTCCGCGTGGGCGAACTTCGCGCCGAGGACCCGGCCCTCGACGACCGTCGCGCCGTTCGCCGCGAAGACCATGTCCGGCAGCGCCGGTTCGGGTTCCAGGAGCTCCACGGTGTGGCCGAGCGAGCGGTAGCGGTCGCGCAGGTCCTCCCACTGGGCGAGGGCGAGCGGCAGGTCGACCGGTTTCGTGGGGTCCATCCAGGGGTTGATGGAGTACGTCACCGTGAAGTGCGTGGGTGGGCACATCAGATAACGGCGGGGCGAGGACGTGCGCGGAGTGGGGCGCAATGAAGGCTCCTCACGGGGGCGGTCGGTGATCGGTGGACGATCGGAGGACCCCATGGTCCGCTCTCGTCGGCCTTCGCGCTGTGGACCGTTCGGGTGGTTCGAAGCCGTTCGAGTGGCGAGACGTCTCGTCTCGCCCGCTGCTAGATTGTGCCCATGTCCGATCCCGTGTCCGCGCCCAGGCCCGCCAAGGCCGCCCCCGACGCCTCCCGCCGCAGCGAGCGCTCCCGCCGCGCCATCTTCGACGCCGCCCTCGCCCTCGTCTCCGAGACCGGCTACGCGAAGACCACCATCGAGGGCATCGCCGCCCGCGCCGGCGTCGGCAAGCAGACCATCTACCGCTGGTGGCCCTCCAAGGCGGCCGTCCTCCTCGACGCCTTCCTCGACCTGGCCGCCCGCGCGAACGAGACGCTGAGCGGTGACGCCGACAGTGAGATCCCCGACACCGGAGACCTCGCCGCCGACCTCAAGCACGTCCTGCGCGCCACCGTCGACGAGCTGACCGACCCCGCCTTCGACGGCCCCACCCGCGCCCTCGCCGCCGAGGGCGTCGTCGACCCCGAGCTCGGCGCCCGCTTCACCGAGGCCCTGCTCGAACCCCAGCTCCAGTACTACGTCCGCCGCATCCGGGCCGCCCAGACCAAGGGCGACATCGACCCGGACGTGGACCCCCGCGTCGCCGTCGAGCTCCTCGTCGGACCGCTCCACCACCGGTGGATCCACCGCACCCTGCCGCTCACCCACGCCTACGCCGACACCCTCGTCGATCTCGCCCTGCGCGGCCTCGCCCCCCGCTCCCGGACGGTGTGACCAACCCCGGTTCCGCACTCCGGTCACCCGGAGCGCAGGATGGTGGGACCATGGGCAGAGCCGAACGGGCGAGCATGAGGTGTGAGGGGATAGATGGGCGACGGCATCGGCCGCTACCGCGGCACGGAGAGCAAACTCGCACAGTGGCTGCGCAGGCGCCCCAGACGCACCGCGGCCGAGGTCGAGAACGACCGCGAGAAGCTGCTCCTGGCCACCGCCGCCGCCGGGCTGCCCCTGGCCCCCGCCGCGTACCCCGTCGGCTACAGCTGTTCCTGTGAGCGGATCGGCTGTCCCACCCCCGCCCGGCACCCCGTCTCCTTCGCCTGGCAGACGCAGTCGACCACCGACCGCGCCCAGATCGAGCGCTGGGCCCGCAACGAGCCGCGGGCGAACTTCATCACCGCCACCGGCATGGTCCACGACGTCCTCGACGTCCCGCTGGCCGCCGGCCGCGCCGCCCTGGAGCGGCTCCTCGCCGAGGGCGTCGAGGTCGGCCCGGTCTCCGAGGCCGCCGACGCCATCGGCGACGGCGGACGGATGTTCTTCTTCACCGCCACCCGCGGCACCCCCGAGGACGAGGACGAGTGGTGGCCGTGTGAGCTGGACTGCCACCCCGAGACGATGGACGAGCACCCGGGGCTGCGCTGGCACTGCCGCGGCAGCTACGTCCTCGTCCCCCCGGCCCGCCTCCCCGGCGACGAGGACGCCCACCCCGTCGTCACCTGGCTCCGCGGCCCCGAGCACCCGCTCCCCGACCCGCTGAACCTCCTCGAAGCCCTCCAGGACGCCTGCGCCCGCCACGCGGCCGACCGCGACGGAGAACACCCGGCCCACGAGATCGCCTGGCCGCTGACGCGCTGATCCGCACCGGACCGGCCGCCGCCCCGCCGCCGGAGGCGAGCGGCGTCACGAGCCCTCCGCGCCCACCACGCCCTGGAGGCGGCTCGCGATGGTGATGCCGTTCCGGTCGGTGCCCGTGGGCTTCACGAGGGCTGCCTGGCTGGAGACCCACTCGCGGGTGACCGTGTTCTTGATCTCGCCGGTCAGCATGGCCTTGGTGTCGGGGCCGACCTTGGGCCGGTAGCCCTTCGCGGCCGTCTGGCGCTCGAAGTACCGGGTCGCGAAGAAGACGAGGGCGCCGCCGTCCCGGGTGCGCAGCCCGAGCGGGGCGAAGTCCCCCTGGTCGGCGACGCGGTCGAGGTACTGGGTGGCCATGCCCGGCCGCTTGGCGTCCTTCTCCCGCTGGGCGCGCCACTCCGTGGTGTGCGGGCCCGGCGCGAACGGCCCCGGCTGCCCGTCCTTCAGATACGCGACGTACTTCGCGCCGAGGTCCTCGGGCGCGGCGGCGAGCGTGTCGGTGTCCGCGGCGACCGGCACCGCGTACCCCTCCTCCTCGGCGAACTCGGGGACGTCGCCCCGGGAGAGGATCGTGAGGTACGCGGCCTCCCACAGCTGCTCGGGGCCGTTGCGCACGAAGACCAGGAGCCAGCGCTGGTCGCCGGCGGCCCGGTTGGACGCGGTGTCGGCGACGAACCAGCGCGGCCAGCCGGCCTTCCGGGGCAGCACGAACCGCGCGTCGGTGAGGGCGAGGGGCTTGTGGTCCGGGTTGCCGCCGGGCGTGTTGATCGACCGGGCCCGCAGCCCGGCCTGGTTGATGGCCCCGAGCGGACCGGTGACCCGGTCCTTGTCGAGGGCCGGGTCATAGGCCTTGTCGGCCCGGTTGTAGGCGGTCGTGAAGTCGGCGAGGGCCTGCGCGGCCTCGGCCTTCGAGGCCGGCGGCAGCAGCGCGAGCTCGCCGTGCACGGTCACGCAGCCGCTCGCCGTCAACGACAGGACGGTCGCCGCCGCCGTCGCCGCGAGGAACCTCGCCGGCCGGCGGCCCGGGGAGGGCGATCGCCGATCAAGCGCTCGCCTCAGCCTCAGCCTTCTCATCGGTCGCCTTCTGCTTCTTCACCCGCACGGACGGACCCGACCCTATCGGGGCGAGGAACAGCGCGAGCGTCGGGATCAGATACAGCGCCCACACCGTGACCTGAAGGACCGTCGGATCCGGCTGGAAGTTGAACACGCCCTTGAGGAGCGTGCCGTACCAGCTGTCCGGCGGGATCGTCGCCGAGATGTCGAAGGCCTTGTCCGCGAGGCCGCCGAGGAAGTTCGCCTCCTGGAGGTCGTGCACGCCGTACGCGAGCACGCCCGCCGCCACCACGACCAGCATCCCGCCGGTCCAGGTGAAGAACTTCGCCAGGTTGATCTTCAGCGCGCCCCGGTAGAACAGCCAGCCGAGCAGGACCGCGGTGAGCAGGCCGAGGACGACGCCGACCAGCGGCCCGTACGTGCCGTCCGAGGAGGCCCGTACCGACGCCCACACGAAGAGCGCCGTCTCCAGGCCCTCGCGGCCCACCGCCAGGAAGGCGGTGGCGACCAGCGCGCCCGTTCCCATCTGCAGGGCCGCGTCCAGCTTGCCGTGCAGCTCCGACTTGAGGTGCCGGGCCGTGCGCCGCATCCAGAAGACCATCCAGGTCACCAGGACGACCGCGACGATCGACAGCGAGCCGCCGAGCAGTTCCTGCGCCTCGAAGGTCAGCTCCTGGGAGCCGAACTCCAGGCCGGCGCCGAAGGCCAGGGCCACGCCGACGGCCACGCCGATGCCGATCCAGATCGGCTTCAGCGCGTCCTTGCGCCCGGTCTTCACCAGGTACGCGATGAGGATGCAGACGACCAGGCTGGCTTCGAGGCCCTCACGCAGGCCGATCAGATAGTTTCCGAACACGTCGGTTCTCCTCCTCGATTACGCGAACAGCGCCCGGCCCCACCAGTCGTCCTTGTCCCGGACGCCCGGCGGGATCGCGAACAGCGCCGAACCCACGTGCTGGATGTATTCGTTGAGGGCGTCGGACGCCAGCGAGGTCTGCACCGGGATGAAGCCGGTACGGACGTCCTTCATGTACGCCAGGAAGAACAGGCCCGCGTCCAGCCGGCCGAGGCCGTCCGTGCCGTCCGTGAAGGAGTAGCCGCGGCGCAGGATCGTCGCCCCGTTGTTGCTGTCGGGGTGGGCGAGCCGGACGTGCGAGGTCGGCTTCATCGCCTTCAGGAACGGCTCGTCGTGTTCCTTGGCCTTGCCGACCGGGGCGCCTTCCTTCTTGTCCCGGCCGAAGATGTCCTCCTGCTCGGAGAGCGGAGTGCGGTCCCAGGTCTCGATGTTCATGCGGATGCGGCGGGCGACGAGGTACGAGCCGCCGTCCATCCAGGCCGCGCCGCCCTCGGCGTCCTTGCCGGAGACCCACACGTGCTTCGCGAGCCGCTCGGTCTCGGTGCCCGCGATGTTGCGGGTGCCGTCCTTGAAGCCGAAGAGGTTGCGCGGGGTCTGGGCGTCCGGGGTCGTCGAGGACGTCTTGCCGAAGCCCAGCTGCGACCAGCGCACCGCGACCTTGCCGAAGCCGATCCGGGCGAGGTTGCGGATGGCGTGCACGGCGATCTGCGGGTCGTCCGCGCAGGCCTGCACGCAGAGGTCGCCGCCGCTGCGCGCCGGATCCAGGTTGTCGCCGGGGAACTTGGGCAGCTCCACCAGGGCCCCGGGCCGCTTGTCCTTCAGCCCGAAGCGCCCGTCGAAGAGCGAGGGGCCGAAGCCGATCGTGAGGGTGAGACGGGAGGGCTTGAGGCCGAGGGCCTCGCCCGTGTCGTCCGGCGGCGCCTCCGGCAGGCCGCCGTACGCGCCCTCGCCGACCTCGGCGCCGGCCGTCATCCGCTCGGCGGCCCGCGTCCACTCCTTGAGGAGCTGGATCAGCTCGTCGCGGTCCTTCGTCTTCACGTCGAAGGACGCGAAGTGCAGGCGGTCCTGCACGGCGGTGGCGATGCCGGCCTGGTGCGCGCCGTGGAAGGGCACGGCCCCGCCGCTGTCGGCGACCGGGGCGGTGGCGTCGCCGTCGCGGGTTACCAGGGCGGCGGCGCCGCCGGCCGCGGCGGCACCGAGCGCGAGCCCGGCACCGCCCCAGCCGATGACCTTGCGGCGGGAGGGCGCCTGCTCCGGGGCGGCGGCCTGCTCCGTGGTGGTGGTCTCGTCGGTCATGATCGCTCCCCCTGTTACTTCACGACCGCGGCGGCGAGCTTGGAGAGCGGCTCGGCCAGGGCGTTGACGCCGTCGGACAGTTCCTTGCGCTCGGTCTGGCCGACCTTCTCGTACGAGGTGAAGACGTAGCCGCTCTTGTCCGTGCGGTACTTGTCGAGCAGCGTGTTCAGCGCGGCGAACTGCTTGTCGAGTTCGGCGACGAGCTTCGGGTCGTTCTTCACGGCGACCGGCTTCAGGAGGTCGAAGGACTTCTGCGCGCCCTCGACGTTCGCCTTGAAGTCGACGAGGTCGGTGTGGGAGTAGCGCTCCTCCTCGCCGGTGACCTTGCCCTTGGCGACCTCGTCCAGGAGCTCCTTGGCGCCGTTGGCCATGGAGGTCGGGGTGATCTCGGCCTTGCCGACCCGCTTCTCCCACTCCGCGAGGTCCTTGTCGAGGAGGTCGGCGAGCTGCTTCTCGCGGTCGCCGATCTTCTTGTCCTGCCAGAGCGCCTTCTCCAGGCGGTGCCAGCCGGTCCAGTCCTTCACCGGGTCCTGGCCGTCCTCCAGGCCGTCCTCGCGGACGTCGACCTTGGGGTCGATGTCGCCGAAGGACTCGGCGACCGGCTCGGTGCGCTCCCAGCCGATGCGGGAGTCGGCGTAGGCCTTCTTCGCGGCCTCGATGTTCCCGGCGCGGACGGCGTCGGTGAAGACCTTCACCTTGGGGAGGGTCTCCTCGGCCTGCTCCTCGACGTACTGGCGGTAGGCGGCGACGGCGGCGTCCATCTCGGGGGAGCGCTTGGCGGCGGCCTTGCCGCCGGTGGCCTTGACGGCCTGGCGGATGCCGTCGCCCTTCATGCCGGGCTTGCAGGCGATGAAGTAGTCGCCGGACTTGAACTCGGCGGTGATGGTGACCTTGGTGCCGGGGCCGATGTTCTCGCGCTCGGTGACGATCCGGTCGTCCGGGAAGAGGACGTAGACCTCGGTGATCTTGGAGCCGCGGTTCTCGACGGCGAGCTTCACGTGCCCGGCCGGGAACTCCTTCTTCGAGACCTCGCAGGAGTCGTCCTTCGCGACGACGGTGATCGCGTCGGCGTCCGCCTTGGAGTCGCTTTTCTCGGCGCAGCCCGTGACGGCGGTCAGAGCCGCCGCGGTCGCGGCGGCGGTGACGACGGAGAGACGGACGGCTCGCATGGGGACTCCAGGAACGCGGGGACGGACTGAGGCGGACCTAACTTAACCGAGGCTTACCTCAGCAATACCCACGGGTCCAGTGATTCAGCTCTCAGGCCGGGCGTTCCGGACACGATGGGGTCACAAGGCTTCCATGTGGCGCTCATGTCTTGGTCAAGGGAGAGTCAAGCGGGGTGGATTGTCCCGATTGTTGCTACTCGTCGGTACAGAGAGGCGAGCCCTCCGCGACCGCCCTTCCCGGGTGGTTGAATTCCGCCATGAACACGACCGTCACTGACATCGACGTCCTCCGGGTCTTCTGCGCGGGCGACGGCCGGTACGGCAACCGTCTCGGAGTCGTACGGGACGCCCGTACCCATCCCGACGAGTCCTCCCGGCAGGCGCTCGCCAAGGAGCTCGGCTTCAGCGAGACGGTGTTCGTCGACGACCCCGAGCGCGGGATCGTCGACATCTACACGCCCGGCCTGCGGCTGCCCTTCGCCGGACACCCGCTCGTCGGCACCGCCTGGCTGCTCGACCTGGAGGTCGTCCACCCGCCGGCCGGCGAGGTGTGGGTGCGCGGCGACGGGGAGTTCACCTGGATCGAGGCGCGCGCCGAGTGGGCGCCGCCCCGCACCCTGCGCCGGTACGGCTCCGTCGCCGAGGTGGAGGCCCTCGACGTGCCCGAGCCGGGGGAGTGGATCTATGCCTGGGCCTGGGAGGAGGAGGCCGCGGGCCGCATCCGGGCGCGGGGCTTCCCGGGCCGCGGCGACGGCATCGACGAGGACGAGGCGACCGGCGCGGCGGCGCTGCTCCTCACGGCGGAGCTGGGGCGGGCCCTGAACATCACGCAGGGCCGGGGCTCGCAGCTGCTCACGGCCCCCGGCCCCGACGGCATCGTGGAACTGGGGGGACGGGTCCTCCTGGAGGGAACGATGACCCTCTGAGCGCTCAGGCGCTCAGGGGGAACTCCCCGCCCAGCTCCCGGAAGACCGCGCTGTTGAAGTCGAAGGCGCGCTTGCACTCGTCGACGATCCGCTGCTTCTCCAGGTCGTCGGCGTTCACCCCGTCGAGCAGCTCCCGGTACGCCCGCTTGAACGCGGCCGGGTTGCCGATCTCCTCGAACACGTAGAAGCGGACGCCGTCGCCCTTGCGGTCGAAGCCCCAGGTCCGCTCCGCCCGGTCGCGGATGATCTGGCCGCCCGACAGATCGCCCAGGTAGCGCGTGTAGTGGTGGGCGACATAGCCGGCGGGCCAGTCGCGGGCGCACTCGGCGACCCGCTCGGCGTACGCGGCGGTGGCCGGCAGAGGGGAGGCCCCTTCGCGCCAGCCGGGGCCGCGCAGGTGTGCGAGGTCCTGCTCCAGGGCGGCCGTGCGGAACAGTTCGGTCCGTATGAACGGCCCCGCGACCGGGTCCTCGCGCAGCGTCTCCGCGCCCTCCTCCAGGGCCCGGTACACGAACCAGAGCTGCTCCGTGTACCGCGCGTACGCGTCGACGGCCAGGCGCCCGCCCAGCAGGTCGCCCATGAACGACGAGGTCTCCGCCTCCGTGTGCTGCTCGTGCGAGGCCGTACGGATCAGGGTGGAGAAGGGCGTTTCCAAGGCGTGCCTCCGAGACCGATGGGACGGGAACCGGTGGCGATCCTGCCTACTTAGGCTCACCTAAGTCAACCGGTTCCCGACGTCCTGTCGGTAAAAAGCTACCCCTTCGGGCGGTCAGGGCAACGTAAGGATTTCCGCCCCGGTCTCGGTCACCACGAGCGTGTGCTCGAACTGCGCGGTCCGCTTCCGGTCCTTGGTCACCACGGTCCAGCCGTCGTCCCACATGTCGTAGTCGTGCGTGCCGAGCGTCAGCATCGGCTCGATCGTGAACGTCATGCCGGTCTTGATCTCGGTGGTGTGGTGGGGCGAGTCGTAGTGCGGGACGATCAGGCCGGAGTGGAACGACGAGTTGATGCCGTGCCCCGTGAAGTCCCGCACGACGCCGTAGCCGAAGCGCTTGGCGTACGACTCGATGACCCGCCCGATGATGTTGATCTGGCGGCCCGGCTTCACCGCCTTGATCGCCCGGTTCAGGGACTCCCGGGTCCGCTCCACGAGCAGCCGCGACTCCTCGTCGACGTCGCCGCAGAGGTAGGTGGCGTTGTTGTCGCCGTGGACGCCGTTGATGTACGCGGTGACGTCCAGGTTCACGATGTCGCCGTCCCGCAGGACGGTGGAGTCCGGGATGCCGTGGCAGATGACCTCGTTGATCGAGGCGCACAGCGACTTCGGGAAGCCGCGGTAGCCCAGCGTGGACGGGTAGGCGCCGTGGTCGCACATGTACTCGTGCGCGACCCGGTCGAGCTCGTCGGTGGTGACGCCCGGAGCGATGTGCTTGGCGGCCTCCTCCATCGCCTGCGCGGCGATGCGGCCGGCGATCCGCATCCGCTCGATGGTGTCGGAATCCTGCACCTCGGGCCCCGTGTACGGGGTCGGTGCGGGCTTCCCGACGTACTCGGGGCGGCGGATGGAGCCCGGGACGGAGCGGTGGGGGGAGAGCTCCCCCGGTACGAGAAGCGACTGGCCAGACATGCCAGCGAGTCTAACGACCGGGTCTGGGGCAGCATGGTCCCGAAGGAAGGAGCCGAAGACGATGGCCCTGTTCAAGAAGCGCACCGTGGGCAAACCGGGCGAGTGGTACTACTGCCTGGAGCACAAGAAGGTCGAGGAGGGCCCCGAGTGCCCGGCGAAGAACCGGTTCGGCCCGTACGCCAGCCGTGAGGAGGCCTCCCACGCCATGGAGACCGCCCGCGAGCGGAACCTGGAGTGGGAGACGGACCCCCGCTGGCACGAGACCGGCGGCAAGGACACACCGCCGGAGGACTAGGAGCCAGAGCCCCGCCCCCACCCGGCGGCCCCGGCCCCACCCGGCGGCCCCGGCCTCCGCGGGGCCGGGCCCGTCCGGGGTTCCGGGCCTCCGTGAGGCCCGGGCCAGTCCAGGGGGGCCAGGTCCGTCCGGGGCCCAGGGGCGGTCCGTAGGTCCTGCGGGGGGCGCGGGGGCCGCTCAGGTGGTCTCGGCGGTTTCCCGCCGGGTGGCCTCCTGTTGGGCCTTGCGGCGCAGTGAGTCCTCGTCGGTCGCGGAGTCGTACGCGAGGAGCTTGGGGAGTGCCAGGCAGAGGAGGCCCACCGAGGCGACGCAGGCCACGCCGCCCGTCCAGACGGACGCGCGCGTGCCGGTCCAGCCGGCCATCGCGCCCGCGCGGACCTGGCCCAGCTGCGGGCCCACGCTGTAGGAGAGGACCTCGATGCCGGCGAGCCGGCCGCGCAGCTCCTCCGGGATCGTCTGGTTCCAGATCGTGGCGCGGCCGAGCCCGCTCAGCATGTCGCCCGCGCCCGCGAAGGCCAGGCACAGGAGCACCAGCCACACGTTCCCGAACCAGCCGGCCGCCGCGATCGCCAGGCCCCAGCCGGCCGCGCCCCCGGCCACGAGCAGCCCGTGCCGCCGGACCTTCGAGGTCCAGCCGCTGGTCAGACCGAGGACGAGGGAGCCGACCGAGCCCGCCGCGTACATCAGACCGAGCGACCAGTCCGCGTCCAGCTCGTCCGCGAGGAACGGGAAGATCGTGTTCGGGAAGGCGAAGAGCATCGCCGCCAGGTCGACCGCGTACGTGCCGAGCAGCACCGGCCGCGACCAGGCGTACCGCGCCCCCTCCGCGATGCCCCGCAGCGAGGGCTTCTCCGCGTCGTGCGCGGGCGGCGCGGGCGAGAGGCGGCGGCACATCAGGACCGAGACCGCGAAGCAGGCGACCGTCACCCCGTACGCGGGCGCGTGCCCCGCGTACGCCACCACCAGACCCCCGAGCGCCGGGCCCGCGATCGAGCCGATCTGCCAGCGCAGCGAGTTCAGCGCGGCCGCCGCCGTCTGCTGGTCGTGCGGCACGATCCGGGCGAGCAGCGAGTCGAGCGCCGGACGCTGGAGCCCCGCGAGCACCGACACCCCGGCCGCGACCACGTACAGCGGCCAGAGCATCGGATCCGGGAGCAGCGCGTTGAGCAGCAGGAGCGCGGCGAGCAGCCCGAGCCCCGCCTCCGTCCAGAGGATCACCTTCCGCCGGTCGACCGCGTCCGCGAGCGCCCCGCCGTACAGGCCGAACACCACCAGCGGCACCAGCTCGACCGCGCCCATCGCGCCGACCGCGAACGGCGAACCCGTCAGCTCCTTGATCTGGAGCGGCAGGGCGATCATCGCCACCGCGCTGCCGAAGTACGTGACGAGCCCCTGCACCCACAGGAGCCGGAAGTCGCCGGAGGAACGCCACGGCGCGAGATCGGGCAGCAGGGCGGAGAGCCTGGAGAGAGGGGAGGACACGAGAGGCCATGCTCCGACCGCCCCACGCCGGGGGCAACCGAATTACGGGCGCCACGGCCGCTCCCGTACGGGTGGAAGCTCCCCGATCGGCCCGCGCGCGGGCCCCCGCTCGGGCAGGATGCGGGCCCATGGATGCCGTACGGGTCGCGTTGCTGCGGGAAGTGCTCGCCGGGACGGAGTGGCCCGGGGCGGCCCGCCGGTTCGCGGGCGCGCTCCGGTCCTCCGTCGTCCCGCACCGGGGCGGTCTGCTCCTGGTCGGCACCGAGGCGTACGAGCCCTGGCACCTGGCGGCCCACCTCGTCGACGAGTCCGCCTGGTCCGGGCTGCCGGAGCTGGCGCCGACCCTCGTACGGCACCGGGTGCGGCCCGGCGCCCCCGCGCACCTGGCCGTCGGACTCGGCCGCCTGGAGGCCGCCGGGCGCGGGGCGACGCTCCTCATGGTGGCGCCCGGCCGGCCGGACGCGGGGCTGCTCCAGCGGGTCCACGACGCCCGGCGCGCGGGGGTGACCGTGCTCTCGCTCGACGGGGGCGACGAGGAGCTGCGGGGCCTCGCGCACGAGACGCTCACCGTGGCCGAGGACGCCGGGGTCGACCTCGACACGGTGCAGCACCTGGTGAGCGCGGCGGCCGGCGAGAACAGCCTGCCCTCGCAGCGCGGCGGCCGCCGCTTCCGGGACCGGCTCTCGGGCCTCGCCGACCGGCTGACGGCCCCGCCGCCGGCCCGCTGGTAGCGCGGGGGACCCCCACCGGCCCGACCGGTCGGTAATGTCGGGGCCATGACTACGACTGAGAGCAAGCCCGCCCCCAAGGACCCCTGGGACCTCCCCGACGTCTCCGGCCTCGTCGTCGGCGTCCTCGGCGGCACCGGCGACCAGGGCCGCGGCCTCGCCTACCGGCTCGCCAAGGCCGGCCAGAAGGTGATCATCGGCTCCCGCGCAGCCGACCGCGCGCAGGACGTCGCCGCGGAGATCGGCCACGGCGTCGAGGGCGCCGACAACGCCGAGACCGCCCGCCGCAGCGACGTCGTCATCGTCGCCGTCCCGTGGGAGGGCCACGCCAAGACCCTGGAGTCCCTGCGCGAGGAGCTCGCCGGGAAGCTCGTCGTGGACTGCGTCAACCCGCTCGGCTTCGACAAGAAGGGCGCCTACGCCCTCAAGCCCGAGGAGGGCTCCGCCGCCGAGCAGGCCGCCGCGCTCCTCCCCGACTCCCGGGTCGCCGCCGCCTTCCACCACCTCTCCGCGGTCCTCCTCAAGGACACCTCCATCGAGGAGATCGACACGGACGTCATGGTCCTCGGCGAGGAGCGCGCCGACGTCGAGATCGTCCAGGCCCTCGCCGGCCGCATCGCCGGCATGCGCGGCGTCTTCGCCGGGCGGCTGCGCAACGCCCACCAGGTCGAGTCCCTCGTCGCGAACCTGATCTCCGTGAACCGCCGCTACAAGGCCCACGCGGGCCTGCGGGTCACCGACGTCTAGACCCGTGTCCGGGCCGACACCCGAGCCGGTCCCGTCGCGTACCGGGGCATGGGGGACACTGGACGGGCAGCATCAGCCGTACCGCCCGACAGGAGCCGACCCCATGCCCCGCCTCGCCCTCTACGCCCTCGTGGTCTGCGCCCTGGCCGTCGCCGCGGCGGTCGTCTCCTTCGTCCAGGGCAACTTCCTGGGCGTGATCTGGGTCCTCCTCGCGGGCCTCTCCTCCAACATGGCCTGGTACTACATCCGCCGCGCGAAGGCCGAGAAGGCTGCCGCCGCCCCCCAGGGCTAGACCCGGCAGAACTCCGGGGCCCCCTCCCAGAACCGGAACAGCTGCGAACCGCAGTACCGGCTCACCTCCGGCACCCCCAGCGACCGCATCAGCGCGTCGATCGTGTCGAAGAAGGCGTTGTTGACCGCCGGCACGAACAGCAGCGCGATCACGATGAAGAAGCCGTACGGCGCGTACGGCTCGATCTGCCGCTTCACCCTGTACGACAGCCAGGGCTCCACCACCCCGTAGCCGTCGAGCCCCGGCACCGGCAGCAGGTTCAGCAGCGCGGCCGTCACCTGGAGGAACGCCAGGAACGCCAGCGCGAACCGGAACGCGAGCGGCACGCCGTCGAGCGCACCCAGCCAGAACGGCGCCGTGCACACGAGCGCGAACACCACATTGGCCAGCGGGCCCGCCGCCGAGATCAGACTGTGCTTCCAGCGCCCCTTGATCCGGCCCTGCTCGATGAAGACCGCCCCGCCCGGCAGACCGATCCCACCCATGATCACGAACAGCACCGGCAGGACGATGCTCAGCACCGCGTGCGTGTACGCGAGCGGGTTCAGCGTCAGATAGCCCTTGGCCCCCACGGTGATGTCCCCGCCGTACAAGGCCGTCCGCGCATGCGCGTACTCATGCAGGCACAGCGACACCACCCACGCCGACGTCACGAACAGGAACACCGCGAGACCCGGCGAAGCGGCGAAATCCGTCCACACCGCCCAGCCGGTGACGGCCATGACGGCGAGGATCGCCAGGAAGACGGGACTGATCCGCCGCTCGTGGCGCCGGGTGGTGGCCGTGGTCATCGCGGGGGCTCCCAGGGGACGGAGGGCTGGTGCCCGGGAAACGTACCGGGTCCCGACGGGAGTTCCACCCGCCCACCCCCGTTGTGGGCCGCGCCCGCCCGCGCGGAGGGGGCGGTCCCGGCGCAGGCGTTCGGCGTGGGCTCGCGGAGAATGGGGGCGTGCGTTATTCCGTGCTCGGGACGACCCTCGCCCGCACCCCCGACGGCACCGCCCTCCCCGTGGGCGGCCCCCGGCTCCGTGCGCTGCTCACCGTGCTGGCGCTGAGGGCCGGACGGACCGTCTCCGTGTCCGATCTCGTCGACGAGGTGTGGCACGGGGACGAGCCGCCGGCAGACGCGCCGGCCGCGCTCCAGGCACTGGTGGGGAGGCTGCGGAGGGCCCTGGGCCGGGACCGGGTGCTGTCCGCGGAGGGCGGCTACCGGCTCGACGCCCGGCCCGAGGACGTGGACGCGCGCCGCTTCGAGCGGCTCGCCGCCGAGGGGGTGGCCGCGCTCGGCGCCGGGGACCCGGCCCGCGCCGCAGCCCTCCTCGACGAGGCCCTCGGGCTCTGGCGCGGGCCCGCCCTCGCCGACCTGCCGGACCGGGACGCGGAGGCCGCCCGCTGGGAGGCCCGCCGGCTCGACACCCGCAGGGCCAGGCTCGACGCGGCCCTCGCCCTCGGCGACGCGTCCGCCGCCCTCCCCGAGCTCACCGCCCTCTGCGCCGACCATCCGCTGGACGAGCCGCTCCAGGCCCTCCGGATCCGCGCCCTGCGGGACACCGGCCGGGCGGCCGAGGCGCTCGACGCGTACGCGTCGGTGCGCCGCGCCCTCGCCACCGGCCTCGGCACCGATCCGTCACCCGCCCTGCGCGCCCTCCACGCCGAACTCCTCGTCCCGAGGCCCGCCGCCCCCGCACGGGGCAACCTGCGCGCGCGGCTCACCAGCTTCGTCGGACGCGAGGAGGAGATCGCCCTCGTACGGGACGACCTGCGCGGCGCGCGGCTCGTGACGCTGCTCGGGCCCGGCGGGGCCGGGAAGACCCGGCTGTCGCAGGAGGCGGCCGAGCGGGGCACCGAGGACTGGCCGGACGGCGCCTGGGCGGCGGAACTCGCGCCCGTACGGGACCCGGAGGCCGTCCCCGAAGCGGTCCTCGCGGCCGTCGGCGCCCGCGAGACCGTGCTGCGCGGCGCCGGAGCCGAGGAGCTGCGCGGCGGCGGCGACCCGATCGCCCGGCTCGTCGAGCACTGCGCCGGGCGCCGGATGCTGCTCCTCCTCGACAACTGCGAGCACCTCGTCGCCGCGGCCGCCGAACTCGCCGAGACCCTCCTCGCGCGCTGCCCGGAGCTCCGGGTGCTCGCCACGAGCCGGGAGCCGCTCGGCGTCCCCGGCGAGACGGTCCGGCCGCTGGGCCCGCTGCCCGACGGGATGGCGCTGCGGCTGCTCGGGGAGCGGGGCGCCGCGGTCCGTCCGGGCTTCCGCGTCGAGGACGACCCGGTGGCCGCGGCCGAGGTCGTGCGGCGCCTCGACGGCCTGCCGCTGGCGGTCGAACTGGCGGCCGCCCGGCTGCGGATGCTGACCCTGCGCCAGATCGCGGACCGGCTCGACGACCGCTTCCGGCTGCTGACCTCGGGCGCCCGGACCGTACTGCCCCGCCAGCAGACCCTGCGGGCGGTCGTGGACTGGTCGTGGGACCTGCTCGACGGGGCCGAGAGGGGCGTGCTGCGCCGCCTCTCCGTCTTCACGGGCGGCTGCGACCTGGAGGCGGCCGAGGTGGTGTGCGCGGGCGGGGAGGGCGCCGATGGGTACCGGACCGGTGACGAAGGCGCCGGCGTGCGGGGTGCCTTCGGGCACGGCGGCGGGACCGCCCCCGTCCTCGACGTGCTCGGGGCGCTCGTCGACAAGTCCCTCGTCGTCGCCGTCCCCGGCGAGACCGGGATGCGCTACCGGCTCCTGGAGACCGTCGCCGAGTACGCCGGCGAGCGGCTCGACGAGGCCGGGGAGCGGGCCGCCGCCGAGCGCCGGCACCTCACGCACTACCGCGAACTCGCCCGCCGCACCGACCCCGAGCTGCGCGGCTCCGGCCAGGCCGCGGCCGTCGCCCGCCTCGGCAGCGAGTACGGGAACATCCGCTCCGCCCTGCGCCGGGCCGTCGACGCCCGGGAGGAGGACGAGGCGCTCGTCCTCCTCCACTCGATGCTCTGGTACTGGCAGATGCGCGACCTGCGCGGCGACGCCCTGTACTGGGCCGAGTCCGTCGTCGCGCTCGGCCCCGACCCCTTCGGGACGCCCGCCGCCCCCGTCGTACCGCTGCACGAGCCGTGCACCGCCGGGCCGCCGCCGCTCTCCGAGGAGCAGCGCTGGGAGGCCCGGCGCGGGGCGCGGCTGATCGAGCTGCTCAACATGGACCACGAGACCGGCCGCTGGACCACCCCGGAGGGGGTGAAGCGGCTGCGGCGGATCAACGAGGTCTATCCGCCGGGGCTCCCGCAGACCTGCCGGCTGCCCGGCTCCTTCGCGGTCTTCGCCGTCCTCCTCATCGGCGAACCGGGCCGCATGGGCGAGGCCCTGGAGGCGCACGTCGCCGCCTGCCGCCGCTACGGCTACGACTGGGAGCTCGCCAACGCCCTCCAGTTGCGCGCCAACATGCTCGCCAACCGGGCCGACCTGGCCGGGCGGGCGGGTGCCGACGCCGAGGAGAGCCTGGGGATCTTCGTCCGTCTCGGGGACTCCTGGGGCGCGGCCGAATCGCTGTCCGCGCGGGCCGAGGCCCGGGAGCGGCTGCTCGAATTCGAGGGCGCTGCCCAGGACTACGCCGACGCCATCGCGTACGCGGAGCGGATCGGCGCCCAGTCCCAGATGGCCCTGCTGCGCGCCCGGTACGCCGACATGCTGATCGAGACCGGCCGCGGCGAGGAGGCGGAGCGGATCCTGCGCGAGGTGGTGGAGGGCGAGCACGGCCGGGGCCACGAACCGATGCTGGCCGCGCGGATATTCCTGGCGCTGCTGCTCGGCAGGACCGGCCGGACGGCCGAGGCCCGGGCGCATCTGGAGCGGCTGCTCGACGAGTTCAGCTCGGAGACCTTCTCCATCTTCGAGGGCTTCACGCTCGGCAGCCTGGCCTGGGTGTTCGACCTCGAAGGACGGTACGGCCCGGCGCTCGGGCTGGCGCGGAAGGCGTACGAGCGCTCCCTCGGCGCCCTGTCGCTGATGGTCGCCCCGCAGATGCCGGCGATCCACCTGGTCAGCGCCGCCTGGGCGCTCGCGGGGCTCGGCGGCCCCTCGTCCCGTACCGCCGCCGTCCTCCTCGGCGCGTACGAGGGGCTGCTGCCGCCCGGTCACCTGTCGCCGCCCATGGAGCGGGAGAACCTGCGGCGGGCCACGGAACTGAGCCGGTCCGCGCTCGCGGACGGGGAGTTCGAGGCCGCGTACGCGGAGGGCGGCGGCCTCTCTCTGGAAGAGGCCGCCGCCCTGCTCGGTCGCGCCGCCGACGCGATCAGTGAGCGCGCCGAGTCATGATCCCCCGGTCGGGACTCAGGTCTTCTTGCGGAACTTGGCGACCGCGAGCGGTGCCGTGATCACCGTGATGACGACCGACCAGCCGAGGGTCATCCACACCGAGTGGGCGACCGGGCCGCCGTTGATGAGGTGACGGGCGGCGTCGGCGAGGTTGGACAGCGGGTTGTAGTCGGTGAAGGTCTGCAGCCAGCCGGGCATCGTCGTCGGCGGGGCGAAGATCGAGGAGCCGAACTGGAGCGGCATCAGGACGAGCATGGCCACGCCCTGGACGGCCTGGGCCGTCTTCATGGTGAGGCCGAGCAGGATGAAGATCCACATCAGGGCGGCGCCGAAGACCATCGACAGACCGATCGCGGCGAACAGGTGCAGGACCGAGGTGTGGATCGTCAGGCCGAGCAGGAAGCCCATGCCGAGCAGGATCGAGGTGGCGATGAGCATCCGGCCCACCTCGACGACGATCTTCGCGATGAGGACCGAGGACCGGGCGATCGGCATGGTCCGGAACCGGTCCATGACGCCCTTCTTGAAGTCGTCGTTGATGCCGGTGCCGACGCCCATCGCGATGTTCATGCCCATCATGGCCATCAGGCCGGGCGTCACGTAGTTGACGTAGACGTCGTTGTGGCCCTTGCCGGCGATCGCGCCGCCGAAGACGTACACGAACAGCAGGATGAAGATGATCGGCATCAGGACGGCGTCGAACATCGACTCCGGGTCCTGCTTGATCTGGAGGGCGTTGCGCCGGGCCAGGGCGCCGATGTGGCGCAGGTTGGCCCGCAGGCCGATCCGGCCCTCCGCGGCGGGCGCGGTGCGCGCGGCGGCCGGGCGGGAACCGCCGGTCTGCGCGGGGGACTTGGTGACAGTGGTCGTGCTCACGCGGCGACCTCCTCGTTGATCGCGTCGGAAAGCTCGGCGTCGGCGGTCTTCTGGCCGGTGATCGCGAGGAACACCTCGTCCAGGCTGGGCAGGTGGGTGCCGATGTGGGCGATGCCGAAGCCGCGGGCGCCGAGCAGGCCCACGACGGCCGTCAGCTGCTCGTCGGTGAGGATCGGCACGTACAGCACGCCCTCGTCGGGCACGACGGTCGAGCCGGCGACCCCGTCGAGGCCGGTCTCGCGGAGCGCGGCGGCCATGGCGGGCAGTTGGCCCGGGTCCACGGGGCGGACCTTCAGGGTCCGGCCGCCGACCTTGGCCTTCAGCTCGTCGACGCCGCCCTTGGCGATGACCTTGCCCTTGTCGATGACGGTCAGCTCGCTGGCGAGCTGCTCCGCCTCCTCCATGTACTGGGTGGTGAGCAGGACGGTCGCGCCCTCGGAGACCATGCGCTGGACCTCGTCCCACACCTCGTTGCGGGTGCGGGGGTCGAGGCCGGTGGTGGGCTCGTCCAGGTAGAGGACGGCGGGCTGTCCGATCATCGAGGCGGCGAGGTCGAGGCGGCGCCGCATGCCGCCGGAGTAGTTCATGGCCGGGCGCTTGGCGGCGTCGGTGAGGGAGAAGCGCTCCAGCATCTCGTCGGCGCGGGCGCGGGAGTCCTTGCGGGAGAGGTCGAGCAGCCGCCCGATCATGTAGAGGTTCTCCCAGCCGGACAGCTTCTCGTCGACCGAGGCGTACTGGCCGGTGAGGCCGATGGTGCGGCGCAGCTGGCGGGGGTGCTTCACCACGTCGTAGCCGGCGACGGTGGCGGTCCCGGCGTCCGGGACGAGGAGGGTGGACAGGCAGCGGACGAGGGTGGTCTTGCCGGCGCCGTTGGGCCCGAGGACCCCGAGGACCGTGCCCTCCCGGACGTCCAGGTCGACCCCGTCGAGGGCCTTCGTCGCGCCGAAGTGCTTCACGAGGCCCCGGACCTCGACGGCGTTGGTGTGTGATCGCGTCATGTCCACCATGGAACAGGGCGTCACCGACAATCCCCCGACAGACGACCGACAGCCCGCCGATGGGGGATGTCGGCGGGCTGTCGGAGGTGCCGCAGTGGTCCTACGGGCCTGGTGGAGCGGGCTCCACGGGCTCAGTGGAAGGTGTGCTCCTCGGCGGGGAACGCCCCGCCGCTGACGTCCTCGGCGAAGGCGCGGGCGGCGTCGCCGAGCGTCTCGCGGAGGTTGGCGTACTGCTTGGTGAAGCGCGGCACCTTGCCGCCGGTCAGGCCGGCCATGTCGGTCCAGACGAGGACCTGCGCGTCGGTGCCGGCGCCGGCACCGATGCCGATGGTCGGGATGTGCAGGGAGCGGGTGACCTCGGCGGCCAGTTCGGCCGGGACGAGCTCCAGGACGACGGCGAAGGCGCCCGCGTCCTGCGCCGCCTTGGCGTCGCTGAGGAGCCGGTGGGCGGCCTCGTCGGAGCGGCCCTGGACCCGGTAGCCCATGGTGTTGACGGACTGCGGGGTGAGCCCCAGGTGGGACATGACGGGGATGCCGGCCTGGACGAGGAGCTCGGTCTGCGGCAGCGAGCGCTCGCCGCCCTCCAGCTTGATCGCGCCGACGCCCGCGTCCTTGACGAGCCGGGTGGCGTTGCGCAGGGCCTGGACGGGCCCCTCCTGGTACGAGCCGAAGGGCAGGTCGCCGACGACGAGGGCGCGCTTGGTGCCCCGTACGACGGCGGCGGAGAGCAGGGTCATCTCGTCCATCGTGACGGGCACGGTGGTGTCGTAGCCGAGGTGACAGTTGCCCATCGAGTCGCCGACGAGGATCACCGGGATGCCGGCCTCGTCGAAGACGGAGGCGGTCATCGCGTCGTAGGCGGTGAGCATCGGCCACTTCTCGCCGCGGACCTTGGCGGCGGCGATGTCGTGGACGGTGATGCGGCGGGTGCCCTTTCCTCCGTACAGCGCCTTGCTGCTGTCGGCGGGCGTCTTCTGGGCAGCCTGAAGCGTCATGGTGAACGGCTCCTCTGTTGTGTCATCTCGAGGCGCCCCGTGGCGTCCCCGGACCACGTCCATGGTGGCACTTCGCCGGGCGGGCGGGGAAGTGGGCCGGAGTGGTGCTGTTCACACCGCGGCAACGTAAAGACTTTCTCAGCGTTTTCGATACGAGACGGTCTCGTATCGAAATGGCTCTAGGGTGGTGGGCATGTCACAGCCGTCCACCGCACCCGCACCGCCCGCCGGGCCCCGCGTCCCCGAGGCCGTCCACCGGCGCCGCTGGGCCGTCCTCGGCGTCCTCATGCTCAGCCTGCTGATCGTCGTCCTCGACAACTCGATCCTGAACGTCGCGGTCAAGACGATCGCCGCCCCCGCGCCCACCGGCATCGGCGCCACCCAGAGCGAGCTGGAGTGGTCCATCAACTCCTACACGCTCGTCTTCGCCGGACTCCTCTTCACCTCCGGCCTGCTCGGCGACCGCCTCGGCCGCAAGAAGGTGCTGCTCTTCGGCATCACCGTCTTCGGCATCGGCTCCGCCCTCGCCGCCTTCTCCGGCTCCCCGGGCGAGCTCATCGGCTACCGGGCCGTCATGGGCTTCGGCGCCGCCTTCGTCATGCCCTCGACGCTCGCCGTCCTCATGAACGTCTTCGAGCGCGACGAGCAGCCCAAGGCCATCGGCATCTGGGCCGGCAGCGTCGGCCTCGCCATCGCCATCGGCCCCATCACCGGCGGCATCCTCCTGGAGCACTTCTGGTGGGGGTCGATCTTCCTCGTCAACGTGCCCGTGGTGCTGCTCGCCCTCGCCCTGATGCTGTGGCTCGTGCCCGACTCCCGGGACCCGAACCCCGGCCGCGTCGACATACCCGGCGTGCTGCTCTCCGTCGTCGGCCTCGTCCTCCTCGTGTACGGGATCATCCGCGGCGGCGAACTGGCGAGCTTCACCGACGTGACCGTCCTCGCCCCCGTCCTCGGCGGCCTCGCGGTCCTCGCCGGCTTCGTCCTCCACGAGCGGCGCAGCGACCACCCGGCCATCGACATGGCGTACTTCAGGAAGCCCGCGTTCGCCGCGGCCGTCGCCGCGATCGCGCTCGTCTTCTTCGCCCTCATGGGCGTCACGTTCTTCTCCGCCTTCTACCTGCAGAGCGTCCGCGGCTACACCGCGCTGGAGTCCGGGCTGCTCATCCTGCCGCTCGCCGTCGCGCAGATGGTCTTCGCGCCCCGGGCCCGGCTCGTCGTCGAACGCTTCGGCGCGCGGGCGGTCTGCACCGCCGGCATGCTCCTCGTCGCCGCCGGCCTGGCGGCCTTCGCCCTCTTCGAGGCCGACACCCCCGTCTGGGCCCTGGAAGCCGTCTTCTTCGTCCAGGGCGCGGGCATGGCGCACATCATGCCGCCGGTCACCGTCGCGGTCATGCAGGCGCTGCCCCGCGAGAAGGCGGGCTCCGGCTCCGCGATCAACAACACCTTCCGGCAGGTCGGCGGCGCGCTGGGCGTGGCCGTCCTCGGCTCGGTGCTCTCCACCACGTACCGGGGCGAGATCGAGGGACACCTGGGCGGCGTCCCGGCGGCCCTGCGCGCCACGGCGGGCGAGTCCGTCGAGGCCACGCTCGCGGTCGCGGAGAAGCTCGGCCCGGCGGGCAAGGACCTGGTCGCCCCCGCGTACCGGGCCTTCCTGGACGCCATGCACGTCACGGCCCTCGCCTCGGCCGCGATCGCCCTGGCCGGCGCGGTCGTCGTCGCCGCCTTCCTCCCGGGCCGCCGGGCCCCGGGCGGCGCCCCGGGCGGCGGTACGGGCACGGCGCAGGGCGCCGACGAGGCCGCACCGGAGGTGCGGGCCGAGGCCTGAGCCGACGAGCCGCGGGGCGGGGCCGCCGCCCCGCGGCCGGCGCGGGAGAATCGGGGGACCACAGGAAACACCCGGACGAGAGACGGAGCGCACGTGTCCTTGCAGGACGGCGGGACCCCCGAACCCCAGGACGACGGACCGGCTCCGGCGGCGGAGGGCGGGACCCCCGCCGAGCCGGTGGCGCCCCGCCGGGGGCGTCCGCGGTCCGAGGCGGCCGAGCAGGCGATCTTCGACGCGGTCGTCGGGCTCCTGGAGGAGGGCGTGCCGCTCACCGAGCTGTCCATCGAGCGGATCGCCCGCACCGCCGGCGTCGGCAAGGCCACCATCTACCGCCGCTGGCCCGGCAAGGAGGAGCTCTTCGTCGAGCTGCTCCGCTCCGTCGAACCCCCGGACCCGGTGCTCACCGGCACCTCCGTCCGGGACGACCTCGTCATGCTCCTGGAGATGCTGCGGCAGCGCGGCCTCGCCAAGCGGTCCTCCGCCCTGCTCCACAACGTGTTCTCGCAGATGCAGGCCTATCCCAAGCTGTGGGAGGCCTACCAGAGCACCGTCATCGAACCGCGCCGCCGCCTCGGCCTCGACACCGTGCGGCGCGGCATGGAGCTGGGGGAGATCCGCGACGACCTCGACGTCGAGTTCGTCAACGACCTCTTCACCGGCCCCCTGCTCCTGCGCACCGTCATCCGGCCCGGCGCCGACCTGGAGCCCGGCCTCGCCGAGCGGGTCGTCGACGCCGTCATGGAAGGCCTGCGCCCCCGCCCCTGAACCGTACGAATGTGCGCGTTCTGTCACAGCCTGCCCGCCCGCGCCACCAGCAGGAACCCGCCACGCGCCCGTGTCGTCCCTCGGGGAGTACGACGGACCCGTCATCGCCTAGTGTCGACGTCGGGTCACGGAGCGGGACGGCACGGCGGCAAGACCAGCAAGGCAGTGAGGACAGTGCGATGGCGCGGGTGGGCATGACGGAGAGCGACCACTACGGGGCGGGGAACGAGCGTCCCCGGTCCCGGTTCCGGACCGCCCTCCGCGGGCTCCGCCACGACCGGGGGATCTGGCGCAGAGGCATCCTGCTCGCCGTGATCGCCGTGGCGCTGACCCTGCTCATGGTGTTCCACTCCGACATCCCCAACAGGATCGGCAACCTGGGCAGCCTCACCGAGACCTTCCTGCCCTGGCTCGGCCTCTTCGTGCCGCTCCTGCTCGTGCTCGCCCTCCTGCGCCGCTCCGCCACCGCGCTGATCGCCCTGCTGTTGCCGGCCGTGGTGTGGCTCAATCTTTTCGGCGGTCTCGTCGCCGACAAGTCGGCCCCGGGCGGCGACCTGACGGTCGCCACCCACAACGTGAACGCCGACAACCCCGACCCCGAGGGCACGGCCCGTCAGCTCGCCGCCTCCGGCGCCGACGTGCTCGCCCTGGAGGAGCTGAAGGGCGACATGGTCCCGGTCTACGAGAAGGGCCTCGCCGGGACCTACCCGTACCACTCCGTCCAGGGCACCGTCGGGCTCTGGAGCAAGCTGCCGCTGCGCGCCGCCCAGCCCGTCGACATCCACATGGGCTGGACCCGCGCCATGCGCGCCTCGGTCGTCACCCCGAAGGGCGAGGTGGCCGTGTACGTCGCCCACCTGCCCTCCGTACGGGTCAAGCTGAACGCCGGCTTCACCGCCACCCAGCGCGACACCAGCGCCAACGCCCTCGGCGAGGCCATCGCCGACGACCGGCACGAGCGGATCGTCCTCCTCGGCGACCTCAACGGCACCATGAACGACCGCGCCCTCAACGCCGTCACCTCGCAGCTGCGTTCCACCCAGGGCGCGGCGGGCGACGGCTTCGGCTTCAGCTGGCCGGCCTCGTTCCCGATGGCCCGCATCGACCAGATCATGGTCAAGGGCGTGGAGCCGATGTCCTCCTGGGCGCTGCCGGAGACGAACAGCGACCACCTGCCGGTCGCGGCCCGCGTGAAGCTCTGAGCCCGCGTGAAGCTCTGGGCCCGCGTGGAGCCCTGAGCCCGCGTGGAGCCCTGAGCCCCTTCCTCACGTCGTCTCGCGCCAGCCGTTCGTGATCGGCAGCCGCCGGTCCTTGCCGAAGCCCTTCGCCGAGATCTTGGTGCCCGGCGGGTACTGGCGCCGCTTGTACTCCGCCGTGTCCACCATCCGCAGCGTCCGCGTCACCAGCTCCTCGTCGAACCCGGCCGCCACGATGGCGTCCCGGCCCTGGTCCCGGTCCACGTACAGCGCGAGGACCGCGTCCAGGACCTCGTAGTCCGGCAGCGAGTCCGTGTCGACCTGCCCGGGGCGCAGCTCGGCGCTGGGCGGCTTGGTGATCGAGCTCTCCGGGATCGGCGGGGTCTGGCCGCGCTCCTCGGCCGCCCGGTTGCGCCAGCGCGCGAGGCGGAAGACGTCCGACTTGTAGACGTCCTTGATGGGGCCGAACGCGCCGACGGAGTCGCCGTACAGCGTCGAATAGCCCACCGCCAGCTCCGACTTGTTGCCGGGCGCGAGGACGATGTGGCCCTCCTGGTTGGAGAGCGCCATCAGCGTCGTGCCGCGCAGCCGCGACTGGAGGTTCTCCTCGGCGAGCCCGGTGAGCCCGAGCGCGCCCATGTACGCGTCGAACATCGGCTCGATCGACACCGTGCGGAAGTGCAGCCCGGTCCGGCGGGCCAGTTCGGCCGCGTCGCCGCGCGAGTGGTCGGAGGAGTACTTCGAGGGCATCGACACGCCGTACACGTGGTCCGCGCCGAGCGCGTCGCAGGCGATCGCCGCGACGAGCGCCGAGTCGATGCCGCCGGACAGGCCGACGAGGACCGAGCGGAAGCCGTTCTTCGCGACGTACGCCCGCAGCCCGATCACCAGCGCCGAGTACACCTCCTCGTCGTCGTCGAGCCGGTGCGCGTAACCGCCCGTCAGCTCCGGCTCGTACGCGGGCAGCGGCTCCTCCGAGAGCACCACCCGGTCGATCCGCAGCCCGTCGTCGACCAGGCCCTCGGGCGCGTCCGCCGAGGCCGCCGGAAGCTCCAGGTCGAGGATCACGGTGCCCTCCACGAACTGCGGGGCGCGCGCGACCACTTCGCCGGCCGCGTCCACGACGATCGAGTCGCCGTCGAAGACCAGCTCGTCCTGACCGCCCGTCATCGCCAGGTACGCGGTGACGCACCCGGCCTCCCGGGCCCGCTTGCGGACCAGTTCGAGCCGGGTGTCGTCCTTGTTCCGCTCGTACGGCGAGGCGTTGACCGAGAGCAGCAGACCGGCGCGGGCGCTGCGCGTCGCCGGCACCCGGCCGCCCTCCTGCCAGAGGTCCTCGCAGATCGCCAGGGCCACGTCGACGCCGTGGACGCGGACCACCGGCAGGGTGTCGCCCTGCACGAAGTAGCGGTACTCGTCGAAGACGCCGTAGTTCGGCAGGTGGTGCTTGGCGAAGCGCAGCACCACCTCGCCGCCGTACAGGACGGCGGCGGCGTTCTCCGGGGACCCGGCGGGCCGGCCGAGGCGCGGCACGGCCCGCTCGGAGCGGTCGAGGTAGCCGACGACGACCGGCAGCTCCCCGAACCCCTCGTCCGCGAGGCGCCGGGCGAGCCCGCGCAGGGCCGTCCGGGACGCCTCGACGAAGGAGGAGCGCAGCGCGAGGTCCTCGACGGGATATCCGGTCAGCGCCATCTCGGGGAACGCGACGAGATGCGCGCCCTGCCCGGCGGCGTGCCGGGTCCAGTGCACGATCGCCTCGGCGTTCCCGGCGATGTCTCCGACGGTCGAGTCGATCTGATTCAGTGCGAGGCGTAGTTGAGGCACCCGCCCAGTGTAATCGTCAGACCGACGCTATGTCCTGGGATACGGCCGAGCGGTGTCCCGCCCGCCGACATGCGGGGCGGCCGCACCCCGCTGATCATGGCCCCATGACGACCACTGACGAACCGGCAGAGTCGGAACGGCCCGCCGCGACCGGCACGGCGGTCGCGCAGGACGACGGCACCAGGCGACAGTTCATCTCCTGGCTGACCCTCGCCTTCATGACCACGGCGTCCGTCGCCTCCCTGCGCCCCGCGCCGACCATGGCCATCTACGGGCTGGCCGCGATCTTCCTCTACCTCCTCCCCGCCATCGTCTTCCTCCTCCCCACCGCCCTCGTCGGCGCCGAGCTCGCCTCCGGGTGGTCCGGCGGCATCTACCGCTGGGTCAGCGAGGCCCTCGGCAAGCCCCTCGGCTTCCTCGCCGTCTGGTGCCAGTTCGCCATGACCATCGCGTACTACCCGAGCCTGCTGGCCTACGTCGCCTCGACCTTCGCGTACGTCATCGACCCCTCGCTCGCCGAGAACGGCCTCTACGTCGCGATCGTCATCGTCACCGTCTACTGGTCCGGCGTCTGGATCTCCTCGCGCGGCACCAAGGCCATCGCCGGACTCTCCTCCTTCGGCCTGATCGTCGGCACCCTCGTCCCCGGCGTGCTGCTCGTCGTCCTCGGCCTGGTCTTCCTCGGCCAGGGCAACCCCTCCGCCCAGCCCATGAGCGCCGACCACTGGCTCCCGCCCTGGACCGGCCTCGCGAGCCTGGTCCTCATCGTCAACAACTTCCTGTCCTACGCGGGCATGGAGATGAACGGCGTCCACGTCTCCTCGCTGCGCGAGCCCAAGCGCGAGTACCCGAAGTCGATGTTCCTGGCGACCGGCCTCGTCCTGCTGATCTTCATCCTTCCGGCCCTCGCCATCGCCTGGGTCATGCCGTCCGACCAGCTCAGCCTCACCGCCGGCCTCATGCAGGCCTTCGAGGCCTTCTTCGAGCACTTCTCCATCGGCTGGATGACCAGGGTCGTCGGCGTCATGCTGGTCTGCGCCGCCCTCGGCGGCATGCTCACCTGGCTCTCCGGACCCGCCAAGGGCCTCGTCCTGCTCTCCCGGCAGGAGGGTTACCTCCCGCCCGCCTTCCAGAAGTTCAACAAGGCCGGCTCCCCGACCAGCATCATGGTCGCCCAGGGCGTCGTCACCACCCTGATCGGCGTCCTCTACGCCTTCAGCGACAGCGTCTCCAGCTCGTACTGGATGTTCTCCGTCATCACCGTGCAGATCTACCTGATCGCGTACCTGCTGATGTTCGTCGCCGTCGTCAGGCTCCGCCGCACCCAGCCCGAGGTGGAGCGCGGCTTCCGCGTCCCCGCCGTCACCTGGGTCGCCGTCGTCGGCTTCGTCGCCTCCGTCGCCGCGCTCGTCATCGGCTTCGTCCCGCCCGACCAGTTCGACGGCCAGCCGCTCTGGCGCTATCTGCTGATCGTCGGCGGCGGCCTGCTGCTCCTCGGCCTCGTCATCCCCGCCGCCCTCCTCAAGTACCGCAAGCCCGGCTGGGTCCACCCCGACCACCGGGAACCCACGGCCGCACCCTGACGGAGGCACGACGGCCCGGCCGCCCCGCGCGGGGCGGCCGGGCCGCACGGGCGGGTCAGGAAGCGGCGTAGACGCTCGCGCAGAACGCCTTGAGCTGCTCGTCCGAGAGGTGCTGGGCCAGATCGGCCTCGCTGATCATGCCGACGAGCCGCTTGTCCTCGATGACGGGGAGCCGCCGGATCTGGTGGCCCTGCATCTCCTCCAGGACGGCGCCCACGTCCGCGCCCGACTCGACCCAGCGCGGGGTGCCCTTCGCCATCTCGCCGCAGGTGATCTTCGCCGGGTCGTGGCCCATCGCCACGCAGCCGACCACGATGTCGCGGTCCGTGATGATGCCGCAGAGCCGTTCCTTCTCGTCGGCGATGGGCAGCGCGCCCACGTTCAGGTTGCGCATCATCTGTGCGGCGCGGTCGAGCGTCTCGTGTGCCGGGATCCACTGGGCCCCGGGATGCATGATGTCCTTCGCCGTGGTCATGGGGTGCGTACCTTTCGTCGAACGTGTCGTACGAACTCCCCGAGCCCACCCATTGTCGGCGCACGGCACGGCCCCCGCGACCGCAGTGGTCACGGGGGCCGTGGCGCCCGGGGATCAGGCCCCGCGCTCCTTCAGCATGTCCGCCATCAGCGCGATCTCGGACTTCTGGGCGTCGACCATGCCCTGTGCGAGCTTCCGCTCGATGTCCACGGTGCACTTCTGGACGCAGCCCTCGGCCATGTGGACCCCGCCCCTGTGGTGCGCGGTCATCAGCTTCAGGTACAGGACCTCGGCATCCCGGCCGCTGGCCCTGCGCAACTCGTCGAGCTGCGCGTTGGTCGCCATGCCCGGCATCAGGGCCCCGTCCGTGTCGCCCATGTCACCCATGTCGCCCATGCCCATCCAGGCCATCGGCGCGACCCCGGACTCGTTCTTCGGCAGCCCCCACAGGTCGAGCCAGCCGAACATCATGCCCCGCTGGTTGGCCTGCGTGTTGGCGATGTCGTACGCGAGGCGCCGGACCGCCTCGTCCTTCGTCCGGTCCCGGACGATGAACGACATCTCGACGGCCTGCTGGTGGTGGACGGCCATGTCCCGGGCGAAGCCGGCGTCCGCCGACGAGGAGACCGGGGTGGCCGGGGCCTCGTCGCGGTCTGCGGAGGCGACGGTGACCGCACCCCCGGCGAACAGCACCGCCAGGGCGACGGCGGCGACCGCCGCCATCTGCGTGCGGTCGAGCTTCACTGGCCCATCCCCGTGCCGCCCTTGCCGCTCGCGTCCAGGCCGCCGGTGCAGGCCGCGCCCGGCTCCGGGGTCTGCGGGCCGTTCACGTACTTGGTGAAGAAGGCGTCGACGCGCGGGTCGTTCGCGCCGTCCACGGTCACCTGCTTGCCCCAGGCGGACAGCATGATCGCCCCGGCCTGGTCGTCCACGGGGCTCATCAGCGAGTACTTGGTCCTGCCGACCTTGGCGGCCAGCTCCTTCACATCGGCCGGGGAGGCCTTCTTGTTGTACGTCACCCAGACGGCCCCGTGCTCCAGGGAGTGCACGGCGTTCACGTTGGTGATCTTCTTGTCGTAGACCACGCCGTCGCAGTTCATCCAGACCGGGTTGTGGTCACCGCCGACCGGCGGCTCCATCTCGTACTTCACGGCCGTCTGGACGTGGTTGCGGCCGAGCTTCTTCGGGTCCCAGGACTTCTCGCCCGCGATGGGGGCCTTCGCGGCGGCGTCCTTCGCGTCCTGCTCGTCGGACTTCTTCATCAGCACGAAGGTGCCGAAGCCGACCAGGCCCAGCACGACGACGGTCGAGATGCCGATGGTGAGCATGCGGCCGCGGCGCTCACGGGCCTGCTCGGCGCGGCGCATCTCCTCTATTCGGGCGCGGCGGTCGGCGGTGGCGGAGGGGCGGGAAGCCATGGTGATGTCGTCCTTCTTCGGGAGTGGGGTGGAGTTCGGGGAGGGACAAGCGCGGGGCCGGGCGCCCGGCTATGTCCGGAGAACTTGAAGGACGTGCAGGTCCGGAGCGCGCGGCCGGGCGCCCGAACGGCGCGCCGGCCCGTCACCGGAGGGCGGTGCGAGACGCGGCGGCCCGCCCGCCTCGTGGAGCGGGGGGTCGAGCGGGGGCGCGCTGAGCACCGCGGGGGAGAGCGAGGGGAAGAGGGAGCAGCCGCCGCGGTCGTACGGGCAGGTGTACTCGCCGGTGACGGCGGTGGCCTCGGCGACGGCGGCCGTGACCCGCGGGCCCTGGAGGACCCGCGGGCCCTGCGGGTGGTGGGCCCGTTCCCCGTCCGGCCCCGTCCCCAGGCAGAGGAAGAGCGCGGCGAGGAGCGTCGCCACGGCACTCGCCAGTGCCATGGGACGCGCGTGTCGGGACAGGCGTACGAGCCGTGGGGCCCCCATGGGCGCAGATCGTAGTGGGAGAGAGGCCTCCGTGGGCCGAACGGGGTACCACTCGGTAGCGGCAAGCGGGTGGACACGCACCCGGATCGGGACGTTCCCCCGTTACCTGAGTCACACCCGAGCAGGCAGTATGGGTGTGCAACGTGCGCGAAACCATGTGGTGGGATGCTCAGGTGCCCCCCGATGTACCGGAGGCGGTGGGAGCAGGCGGCCTGACCAGCGAGGATGGGTGTGGAAATGGACAAGCAGCAGGAATTCGTGCTCCGTACGCTCGAGGAGCGCGACATCCGCTTCGTACGTCTGTGGTTCACCGACGTGCTCGGCTTCCTGAAGTCGGTGGCCGTGGCCCCCGCCGAACTGGAGCAGGCCTTCGACGAGGGCATCGGCTTCGACGGCTCCGCGATCGAGGGCTTCGCCCGCGTCTACGAATCCGACATGATCGCCAAGCCGGACCCGGGCACCTTCCAGATCCTGCCGTGGCGTGCCGAGGCCCCGGGCACGGCCCGCATGTTCTGCGACATCCTCATGCCGGACGGCTCGCCGTCCTTCGCCGACCCGCGCTACGTCCTCAAGCGGGCCCTCGCCAAGACCTCCGACCTCGGTTTCACCTTCTACACCCACCCCGAGATCGAGTTCTTCCTCCTGAAGGACAAGCCGCTCGACGGCACCCGGCCCACCCCGGCCGACAACTCGGGCTACTTCGACCACACCCCGCAGAACGTCGGCATGGACTTCCGCCGCCAGGCCATCACCATGCTCGAATCGATGGGCATCTCGGTGGAGTTCTCCCACCACGAGGGCGCCCCGGGCCAGCAGGAGATCGACCTCCGCTACGCCGACGCCCTCTCCACCGCCGACAACATCATGACCTTCCGCCTGGTCATGAAGCAGGTGGCGCTCGAGCAGGGCGTGCAGGCCACGTTCATGCCGAAGCCGTTCTCCGACTACCCCGGCTCGGGCATGCACACCCACCTCTCCCTCTTCGAGGGCGACCGCAACGCCTTCTACGAGTCCGGCGCCGAGTACCAGCTCTCGAAGGTGGGCCGCTCCTTCATCGCGGGCCTCCTCAAGCACGCGGGCGAGATCTCCGCCGTCACCAACCAGTGGGTCAACTCGTACAAGCGCATCTGGGGCGGCTCCTCCCGCACCGCCGGCTCCGGCGGCGAGGCCCCCTCGTACATCTGCTGGGGCCACAACAACCGCTCCGCCCTCATCCGCGTCCCCATGTACAAGCCGGGCAAGACGGGCTCCTCCCGCGTCGAGGTCCGCTCCATCGACTCGGGTGCCAACCCCTACCTGACCTACGCCGTCCTCCTCGCCGCCGGCCTCAAGGGCATCGAGGAGGGCTACGAACTCCCGGCCGGCGCCGACGACGACGTCTGGGCCCTCTCCGACGCGGAGCGCCGCGCGATGGGCATCGAGCCGCTCCCGCAGAACCTCGGAGAGGCGATCGCCCTGATGGAGAAGAGCGAACTGGTCGCGGAGACCCTGGGCGAGCACGTGTTCGACTTCTTCCTCCGCAACAAGAAGCAGGAGTGGGAGGAGTACCGCTCCGAGGTCACCGCCTTCGAGCTGCGGAAGAACCTGCCGGTGCTGTAGGGGAGGCGGAGGGCCCGTGCCCGCGTGATGCCGCGGGCGGCCGTCCCGGCGCCGGGCTAAATCCGTTGCCCGGGGCGCGACGGGCGGTCCAGACTGCCGCGGTGAAGATCGAATCAGTCACCACCGCGCGGCTCGTGCTGCATCCTTTGAGCGTGGAAGAGGCCGAGCGCATCGTCGCCCGGCAGTCCGGCCCCGGGGACCTCTGGGGAGAGGACTACCCCAGCGACGGAGACGTCCGGGCGAACACCGGGTTCCTGCGGGGCGTCGCCGAGCGCGGCGACCCGGGGGTGTTCCGGACGTACGAGATACGGCTCGACGGCGTCACCGTCGGCGGCATCGGCTTCCACGGGACGCCGGACGAGATCGGCGTCGCGACCATCGGATACGGCCTCGTCCCCGGCGTACGGGGCAAGGGGTACGCCTCCGAGGCCCTGCGGGCGCTCATCGAACTCGCCCGGACGGCCGGCGTCGCCGGGGTGAAGGGCGACGCCGACCTGGACAACCGGGCCTCGCACCGGGTGATGGAGGCCGCCGGGATGCGGTGCGTCGCGGAGGACGACAAGCTCCGACACTTCTACCTGGGGTTCTAGCCTGCGCGTTTCCGGCGGCCGCCCGCGCTAGCGTCTGGTCCCATGCCGGAAGCCGACCCCCGTGTCTGGTACGCCGCCTACGGCTCCAACACGCACGCCGAGCGCCTGCGGTACTACCTCGACGGCGGCCGTCCGCCCGGCGGCGCGCGGGAGTTCCCCGGCTGCCGGGACCGGCGCCCGCCCGCGCGGTCCGTGCCGGTCGTCCTGCCCGGGCGGGTGTACTTCGCGACCGCGTCGCCCGTGTGGGGCGGCGGCCGCGCCTTCTACGACCCGGCGGCGGACGGCGACGCGTGGGGCGTCGCCCATCTGCTGACGGTCGGACAGCTCTCGGACATCGCGGCCCAGGAGATGTACCGCGAGCCCGGCACCGACCTCGACCTGGCCGAGATCCTCACCACCGGGCGCCACGCCCTGGGGAAGGGGCGGTACGAGACCCTCGTGTGCCCCGGGTTCCTCGACGGCGTCCCGGTGGTGACGTTCACCGCGCCCTGGCCGATGCCGGGTGACGGAGACGGAGACGGCGGGCTGCGGGCGCCCTCCGCCGCGTACCTCCGGCATCTGGCGGCCGGGCTCGGCCGGGCCGGGGCCTGGCCGCACGCCGAGGTCGCCGCCTATCTCGCCGCCTGCCCCGGCGCCGCCGGGCACTGGACGGCCGAGGCGGTGGCGGGGCTCAGCACTCCGCCGCCTCCTGCGGGGCCTCCCCGGCCCGCGCCCCGTGTGGGCGGTGCCCCGCCCCCGCGCGGGCACACGGAACGGCGCGCTTAGCGGCGCCTCCGCGTTCCGGGCCCGAGCCCGCGGCACGAGCGCGCCGTACCTGCGGGTGCGGGTCAGGGCTCGGGAGCCTCCGGCGCCCCGCGACGGTCAGCGGCCCGCAGGCGTCCAGTGCAGCCGGCCGTCCAGGCCGATGACGGCGACCCCGTCCGTGCCGGAGTCCGGGGCGCCGGAGAAGAGGAACTTCTCGAGGCTCCAGACGGGGCGGGTGCCGGCGCGGCCGTGGGGGGCGGTGGCGAGGAAGCCGGTGCGGGAGCGGACGGCGAGGAGGGCGTCGCCGCCGCTGACGGGGCCGAAGCCGGCCACGCCGGTGCCGGGGAGTTCGGTGACGGGGGAGACGGGGTCCGTGCCGGAGAAGTCGGCGCTGCGGAGGTCGCCGGAGGCGGGCTTGCGGAACCAGAGGCGTACGCCGTCGCCGTCGGGGGCGGGGCTCGCGCTGAGGGCGAGGGTCGTGGGCGGGAGGCCGGTCCGCACCGGGCCGGCGAGCAGCTTGCCGGGGGCCTGTTCGGCCCAGGCGAGGACGGTGGCGGGGGTGCTGGCGAAGACGTGTCCGCGGCCGGTGGCATCGGTGGCGGCCACCGGGTCGCCGTACACCTCCGCGCCGCCGAGGGACCGCCACGGACCCCAGCCTCCGCCGGCCTGCTGCTCGCGGGCGGTCAGCCGGTGGCGGCTGTCGCGCAGGACCAGGACGGCCCGGCCGTCGGGGGCGACGGTCACGGCGGGCGCGCTGATGTCCGAGGTGCCGGAGGCGTCGCTCCGCTCGGGGGTGCCGAGCGAGCGCCAGGGGCCGAAGGCGCCGCCGGGGGCGGACTGGACGGTGGTGACCACCTCGCGCCGGTAGTCGGCCGCGACCGTGCCGAGGGTCGTGCGGGTGCCGTAGACGGCCATGCGGCCGTCGGGGAGGGTCACGGAGGTGATGCCGCTGTCGAGGCCGCCGCCGGGCAGCAGCTCCGGGCCCTTCCAGGTCACGGAGTCGGCGGGCTTGCGCCAGGTCGCGAGGCGTCCGTCGAGGACGGAGAAGGCGTGCAGCCCGCCCTCGGGGTCGCGCTGGACCCAGGAGGTGGAGGTGCCCCGGGCGTACCGGACGGTCTGCGTCCAGCCCCGCCCGGTGGGCCGCACGGACACCTTGAGGTCGCCGC
The DNA here is from genome assembly GCF_042874035.1 of Streptomyces sp. NPDC004284. NCBI lineage: Bacteria > Bacillati > Actinomycetota > Actinomycetes > Kitasatosporales > Streptomycetaceae > Streptomyces > Streptomyces sp. NPDC004284. The sequence goes on from NZ_JBIAMJ010000019.1 coordinate 112,895, forward strand.
AGCCGGCGTCGGCCTCGCAGTCGTGGACGCCGTCCAGCCAGGAGTACGTCTTGAGGGACTCCAGCTTCGCCGCGGCCGCCTCCGGGTCGAGGGTGTGCGGCAGGAAGGAGGTCGGGTAGCCCAGGTAGTTCTGCACGCTCACGTGCGGGTGCCCGGGAAGCTCCGCGTACCGGGCGAGCGCCGCCTGCGCGAACCGCGCCCCGTACAGGTGGTCCTGGTGGTCCCGGAACGCCCCGCCCTTCGGGTACGTGCCGGGGCTCGGGTCCTGCATCCGGACGAAGGTCGGCCGGAACCGCTCCAGGACCCCGGTCAGCGTGGCGACGACCTGTTCCTTCGTGTAGGCGAAGTCGGCGGGGACCGGGGTGCCGGCGGAGCGCTGGGACTCCAGCGTGGTGACCCGGCCGTCCCAGAGGCCGTGGAGACTGTGCGGCCGGTCGCCGTTGATGGAACCGGCCTCGCGTATCTGCAGCCACATCAGCCTGATCTGCGGCCGGGCCCGCAGGGTGTCCAGCTCGGCCCACCCGCCGCCGGCCGTCGGTATCGCCTCCCGGTCCCAGGCGCTGGTCCTGCTGCCGGTCGCCATCTCGGCGTACGCGGCGCGTATGCCGTTCTGCCGGGCCTCGGCGTAGCCGGCCTTGTCGGGGGCGACCAGGTGGCGGTCGCGGGGGCGCGAGTTGATCCCGTCGGACTCGCCGGCGGTGAGGTAGACGCCGGTGAGGGGGCTGCCGGAGCGCAGGGACTGGGAGACGTCCGGGTTCATGAAGAACAGGTCGTCGTCCGGGTGGGCCACGATCTGCACCACGGAGACCGGGGAGCCACCGCCCTTCACGGGCTTCCCGTGCTCCTCGACCGGCAGGGCCTTCACCGGCGGGTGCGACTCCGGGGGCTTCGCCGGGGACCCCGCCGCCGCGTGCGCCGACGGTGCGTTCGACGCCCCCGACATCGTGAGGAACCCGATGGAGGCGCCGCCCACCAGGGCAGCCGTCACCATGGTCGCGGCGGTCCTGCGGCGGGACGGGAAGGCGGGGCGGCGCATGGGGCGGAGCATCTTCGGTGGCGTGCTTTCGGCAAGAGGGCGGACGTGCGGGGCGGTCCCGCGGAAGACAAGACGGACTTTCGGATGATGCGGTTCATCGGACCGCGAGGGCGAGCGATGTGCGGGACGTCACGTGAGGTCCGCCGCACTCCGCGGGCCCGGCGCCCGTCCTCCGGCTGGGAGACGGGCCCTGGGCGCCCGGGACCCCCGCTGCGGATAGGCTCGATGTCCCGGGTTCGTCCCGGGCTTGGACCTGCTCGGAGGGAGCGGCGGAATGACGGTGCCGGGACGCAGGAGCAGTACTTTCTCACGTCTGCTGCGGCACGGGTTCACCGACCCCTCGGGGGCCGAACGGCTCCTCGACGTGCCCGAGCTGTCCGCGCTGCGCGGCGACCCCGTCCTCCTCGACGCCCTCGGCGCCACCGCCGACCCCGACCTCGCCCTGCGGGGACTGGTCCGGCTGGTGGAGGCGCAGCCCGAGACCGAGCGGCAGACCCTCACCACCACGCTGCTGTCCGCGAAGCCGTTCCGGGACCGGCTCCTCGGGGTGCTCGGCTCCTCCGAGGCGCTCGGGGACCACCTGGCCCGGCACCCGCGCGACTGGGAGTCCCTCGTCACGTACGAGGCGGCCGACCTGCACCCGGGGGTCGCCGAGTTCGAGCAGGGACTCGCCGAGGCCACCGACGCGGTGTCGCTGCGGGTCGCCTACCGCCGCTGCCTGCTGGCCATAGCGGCCCGTGACGTGTGCGGCACCACCGACGTCGCCCAGGCCGCCGCCGAGCTCGCCGACCTGGCGACGGCGACGCTGCGCGCGGCGCTCGCCATCGCCCGTACGGCCGCACCCGCCGACGCCGCCATGTGCCGGCTCGCGGTGATCGCGATGGGCAAGTGCGGAGGCCACGAGCTGAACTACGTCTCCGACGTCGACGTGATCTTCGTGGGGGAGCCGGCGCAGGAGGTCGGCGACCAGGAAGGGGGCGAAGCCAAGGCGATCCAGGCCGCGACCCGGCTCGCCTCGCACCTGATGCGGATCTGCTCGGAGACCACCGTCGAGGGCACCATCTGGCCGGTCGACGCCAATCTGCGCCCCGAGGGCCGCAACGGACCCCTCGTCCGCACCCTCTCCTCCCACCTCGCCTACTACCAGCGGTGGGCGAAGACCTGGGAGTTCCAGGCCCTCCTGAAGGCCCGCGCGGTCGCCGGCGACCTGGAGCTCGGCGCCCAGTACATCGACGCCGTCTCCCCGCTCGTCTGGCAGGCCGCCGAGCGGGAGAACTTCGTCCCCGACGTGCAGAAGATGCGCCGCCGCGTCGTGGACAACATCCCCGCCGCCCAGGTCGAGCGCGAGCTCAAGCTCGGCCCCGGCGGCCTCAGGGACGTCGAGTTCGCCGTCCAGCTCCTCCAGCTGGTCCACGGCCGCAGCGACGCCACCCTGCACAGCGGCACCACCCTCGACGCGCTCGCCGCCCTCGCCGCCGGCGGCTACGTCGGCCGCGCCGACGCCTCCCAGCTCGACGAGGCCTACCGCTTCCTGCGGGCCATGGAGCACCGCATCCAGCTCTACCGGCTGCGCCGCACCCACCTCGTCCCCGAGGACGAGGCCGACCTGCGCCGCCTCGGCCGCTCCCTCGGCCTGCGCACCGACCCGGTCGCCGACCTCAACAAGGAGTGGAAGCGGCACGCGGCCGTCGTCCGGCGGCTGCACGAGAAGCTCTTCTACCGGCCGCTGCTCGACGCCGTCGCCCAGCTCGCCCCCGGCGAGATCCGGCTCAGCCCGAAGGCCGCCGGGCAGCGCCTCGAAGCCCTCGGCTACGCGGACCCCGCCGCCGCCCTGCGCCACCTGGAGGCCCTGGCCTCCGGGGTGACCCGCAAGGCCGCGATCCAGCGGACCCTGCTCCCCGTCCTCCTCGGCTGGTTCGCCGACTCGGCCGACCCGGACGCCGGACTCCTCGGCTTCCGCAAGGTCTCCGACGCCCTCGGCAAGACCCCCTGGTACCTGCGGCTGCTCCGCGACGAGGGCGCCGCCGCCGAGAACCTCGCCCGGGTCCTCTCCGCCGGCCGCCTCGCCCCCGACCTGCTGCTGCGCGCCCCCGAGGCCGTCGCCCTCCTCGGCGACCCCGAGGGCCTGAAGCCGCGCGACCAGGACCATCTGGAGCAGGAGGTCCTGGCCGCGGTGGGCCGCGCGGACGACGCCGAGCAGGCCGTCGCGGCGGCCCGCGGGGTGCGCCGCAGGGAGCTGTTCCGTACCGCCGCCGCCGATCTCATCGGCTCGTACGGCACCGAGGACAACCCCCGCGAGCAGGACCCGGGCGCGCTCGTCGACCGGGTCGGGGAGGCCGTCACCGGCCTCAACGCGGCGACGATCGCCGGCGCCCTGCGGGCCGCCGTGCGCGCCGAGTGGGGCGAGGAGCTGCCGACCCGGTTCGCGGTCATCGGCATGGGCCGCTTCGGCGGCCACGAGCTGGGGTACGGCTCCGACGCCGACGTCCTGTTCGTGCACGAGCCGCGCGAGGGCGTCGACGAGCAGGAGGCGGCCAAGGCCGCGAACCGGGTGGTGGCCGAGATGCGGCGGCTCCTCCAGCTCCCCACCGCCGACCCGCCGCTGCTGATCGACGCGGACCTGCGCCCGGAGGGCAAGAGCGGCCCCCTGGTGCGCACCCTGAAGTCGTACGAGGCCTACTACCGCCGCTGGTCGCTCGTCTGGGAGAGCCAGGCGCTGCTGCGCGCCGAACCCATGGCGGGCGACCGGGAGTTGGGCGACCGGTTCATCGAGCTCGTCGACCCGTTGCGCTATCCGGTCGAGGGCCTCGGCGAGGACGCGGTCCGCGAGATCCGCCGCCTCAAGGCCCGGATGGAGTCCGAGCGGCTGCCGCGCGGCGCCGACCCGACCCTGCACGCCAAGCTCGGGCGCGGCGGCCTCAGCGACGTCGAGTGGACGGTCCAGCTGCTCCAGATGCGGCACGGCTGGGTCGAGCCGGGCCTGCGGACGACCCGTACCCGCGAGGCCCTGGCCGCCGCCCACGCGGCGGGTCTGATCCCGACGGAGGAGGCCCAGACCCTCGACGAGGCCTGGGTCCTCGCCACCCGTGTGCGCAACGCGGTGATGCTGGTCCGCGGCCGCTCCGGCGACACCTTCCCCTCGGCCCCGCGCGAACTCGCGGCGGTGGCACGGTACCTGGGGTACGAGCCGGGACACGTCGGCGAGATGGTCGACGACTACCGCCGCATCACCCGTCGGGCCCGCGCGGTGGTCGAGGAGCTGTTCTACGGGGCCTAGAGCCCCTGGTGCACCCGGAGCAACAGGCCCTGGAGCAGGGCCCGTTCCTCCGGGTCCAGCGGTGCGAGCAGTTCGTCCTGGACGGCCCGGGCCTCGGCGTCGAGCTCCGCGAGGAGGTCCCGTCCGGCGGGGGCGAGGGAGACGGAGACGCGCCTGCGGTCCTCGGGGTCGCGGGCCCGCTCGACGTATCCGCCGCCGGCCAGCTGCTCGACGACCTTGGCCATGTCGCTCGGGTCGACGCCGAGCCGGACGACGAGGTCGCGCTGGGCGTGCGGCCCGAAGTCGGAGAGGGCGGCGAGGACCGCCATGTCCCAGAGGCGCAGGCCGTGTCCGGCCAGCCGGTCCGCCAGTCTGCCCCGGGCCGTCTTGCCGATCCTGGAGAGCAGATAGGTGCTGAGGCCGAGCAGGGCGGGCGGGGTGGATCGCGCGGAGGACATGACAGGAGTCTAAGGTCCACTCCTATAGTGGGTGCGGACCTACTATTTTTCGAGGAGCCCGCCGTGGACGTCCCGTACCCCCGCCTGCTCGTCACCCGCTTCGCCGACTGCTTCCGCTTCTACGGCGCGGTCCTGCCGCCGCTGACCGGCGCGGTCCTCGACAAGGGCGGGCCGGACGGTCCGTACGCCGGCTGGGAGTCGGGCGGGCGGGCCGTCCTGGTGCTCTTCGACCGCGCCGCGATGGCCTCCGTCCTCGGCACCGGGGACCTGCCGGCCCGGCCCGCGCCCGCGCAGGACGGCGCGATGCTCGTCCTGCGGGTCGCCGACGTGGACGGGGCCCTCGCCCGCTGCCTGGAGTCCGGCGGGGCCCCCGTGCTCGGCGCGACCGACCGCCCGGAGTGGGGGCCCGGCCTGCGGACCGCCCATCTCCGCGACCCCGAGGGGTACTTGATCGAGCTCCAGTCCTACGGCTGATCCGCGTCGAGCAGCTCCCGGACGTGGGCCAGATGGCCGGCCAGGGCCAGTTCGAAGGCCTGGTCGGCACGGCCCTCCGGGGCCGCGCCGAGGGCGCGGGCCAGTCGCGGGGTGGCCGTCTCGTCGGCCAGCTCCCACATCGCCTCGGGGGCGGCCATGTCGAGGGCCGAGCCGAGGACGATGTTCTCCAGGGCGATGATCACCGGCATGACGTCCGGCAGGGCGAAACCCGCGTCGAGCAGGCGGCCGACGGCGTGCTCGTACTGGCCGAGGACCTTCGGCGCGCGCACCGGTGAGGTGGTGAGCAGCGGGATCGCGCGCGGGTGGGCGGCGAAGGCCGCCCGGTAGGAGCGGGCCCAGGCGGCCATGGCCTCGTCCCAGGGCTCCAGGGCGAGGGTCGCGCCGTCGATCGCGGCGGCCACCCGCTCGCGCAGCAGCTCGACGATGCCGTCCCTGCCGTCCACGTGGTGGTAGACGGAGGCCGTCTGCACCCCGAGCCGTCTCGCGATCTGCGGGACGCTGAACTCGCCCAGTTCGTCGACGATCTCCAGCGCCGTGGTGGTGATCCGCTCCCGGTCGAGGAGGGGTCTGCGCGGCCGGCCCATGAGTCGTCACTCCCTGTTCAGGTCTTCCCGAATCGATGAACGCGAGGCTACATTGCGCAAACCGAAAGCCTTTAGGTTTCCTGTCGCGGAAGGGCTTCCCCCGCCATGCCCTCACCCACGACCGACGGACCCCCGGGGCTGAGAACCGGCACCCTCACCACCGCCGACATCTCCTTCTTCGTCGTCTCCGCCGCCGTCGTGGTCCTCGCCTTCGCGCTCGCCGGGGCCGACCCGTACCAGCAGCTCCTGCTCTGGGTGAACACGCCCGGGACGATCGGCCTGGTCACCGCGCACGTCGACCTCTTCACCGGCGCCTCGACCACCGTCAACACGGTGCCGGTCTCCCTCGCCCCCGCCGTCTTCGTCCTCGGGCTCCTCCTCGCACTCCGGCTCCGCCGCACCCGCCCCGAGACCTACGCCCGCTTCGCCGCCGAACCGTCCGAACCTGGAGACCCCTCGTGTCCGCACCCGACCTCGTCCTCGTCAACGCCCGCGTCCGCGACCCCGAGCTCACCGGTCACACCGCCGTCGCCGTCCATGGCGGACTGATCACCGCCCTCGGCACCGACGAGTGGTCCAAGCGGCTCGGCGAGGAGCGGGCCGCCCGCGCCTGGCGCTGCCGTGACCTGCGGGACGCCGGGGCGCACCTCGCGCTCGGCTCCGACTGGCCCATCGCCCACTACGACGCCCGGCAGGTCCTCGCCACCGCCCGGGCCCCGCACGGCGCGGCCTCGGCCCACCGCGGGCTGACCGGCCCGATGGCCCTGGAGGGGATGACCACGCACGCGGCGCTCGCCGCGGGGGAGGAGGCGGTCGCGGGCCGGATCGCCCCGGGCTTCCGGGCCGACCTCGCCGCCTTCGCCGTGGACCCGGTCCAGGCCCCGGCGGGCGAGACGGCCGAGGCCCCGGTCCGGCTGACGGTCGCGGGCGGCAGGATCACGTACAGGAGCTGACCGGCGGCAGGGTCACGTACGAGGGCCGACCGGCGGCAGGGTCACGTACGAGGGCTGACCGGCGGCAGGGTCACGCACGAGGGCCGACCGGCGGCAGGGTCACGCACGAGGGCCGACCGGCGGCAGGGTCACCGGCCGGAGCTGACCTGCTCCTCGGACTCGGCCGTCTCGCCGTCCTTCTCGCGGTCCGTCCCCTTCGCCGGGGGCGGACCGCCCCGCTGCGGGGTCGACGCCGCCGGCTCCACCAGGCGCGGCAGCCGGTGCGGGCGGGAGCCGTACCAGAAGTAGGAGACGGCGAAGCCGAAGGCCAGGCAGAGCATGCCGCCGACCGCGTCCATCCAGAAGTGGTTGGCGGTGGAGACGATGACGACGAGGGTCGCCGCCGGGTAGAGCAGGCCGAGGATCTTCGCCCAGGGCGCCCGGGCGAGCAGGAAGATGGTCACTCCGCACCACAGCGACCAGCCGATGTGCATCGACGGCATCGCCGCGTACTGGTTCGACACGTGCTTGAGGTTGCCCGAGGCCATCGAGCCCCAGGTGTGGTGGACCAGCACGGTGTCGACGAAGTTCTGGCTGTCCATGAGCCGGGGCGGCGCGAGCGGGTACAGGTAGTAGCCGACCAGGGCCACGGCGGTGGTGGCGAACAGGACCGTACGGAACGCCGCGTAACGGCCCGGGTGCCATCGGTACAGCCACACCAGCACACCGATGGTCACGACGAAGTGCAGCGTGGCGTAGTAGTAGTTCATCGAGACGATCAGCCAGGTCACCGAGTTCACGGCGTGGTTGACGGCGTGCTCGAAGGCGAGGCCGAGGGACTGCTCGGTCTTCCAGATCCAGTCGGCGTTCTTGAGCGCCTCGGCCTTCTGCTCCGGCACCGCGTTGCGCGTGAGCGAGTACACCCAGTAGCTCACCGCGATGAGCACGATCTCGAACCAGATCGTGGGACGCCGGGGCGTGTGCGCGCGCAGCCGTGCGAACCTGCCCTCGCCCGCCACGATGGGTGACGACGGGGTCGTCCGGCTGTCCAAGCTCTTCACGGTCGTTTCACCCATAGCGAGAGAGTCTGCCAGATCCGTCCCCCTGACCGATCATCCCTCCGTCGGGTTCGGGGTGCACCCCCTCCACCTCAGGAAGGAGGACGCACGGGCGCCGGAGCCGAGGCGGTCGAACCGCGAACGACCAGCTCAGGCATGAAGACGAACTCGGAGTGCGGGGCCGGGGTGCCCCCGACCTCCTCCAGGAGCGCGCGGACCGCGGCCTGTCCCATCGCCTGCACCGGCTGCCGGATCGTGGTCAGCGGCGGATCGGTGAACGCTATGAGCGGAGAGTCGTCGAAACCGACGACCGAGACGTCCCGGGGGACGTCCAGACCCTGCTGCCGGGCCGCCCGGATCGCGCCGAGCGCCATCATGTCGCTCGCGCAGACGACGGCCGTGCAGCCGCGGGAGATCAGCGCTCCCGCCGCGGCCTGACCGCCCTCCAGGGTGTAGAGCGAGTGCTGGATCAGCGCCTCGGACTCCTCGGGGCCGAGGCCGAGCCGCTCCTGCATGCCCTGCTGGAAGCCCTCTATCTTGCGCAGCACCGGCACGAACCGCTTCGGGCCGACGGCGAGACCGATCCGGGTGTGCCCGAGCGCGGCCAGGTGCGTCACGGCCAGCTTCATCGCCGCCCGGTCGTCGGGCGAGACGAAGGGCGCCTGGACCTTGGGGGAGAAGCCGTTGAGGAGGACGTACGGGACGCCCTTGCCGCGCAGCTGGTCGTAGCGCGTCATGTCGGCGGTGGTGTCGGCGTGCAGTCCGGAGACGAAGATGATGCCGGAGACGCCGCGCTCCACCAGCATGTCGGTGAGCTCGTCCTCGGTGGACCCGCCGGGGGTCTGGGTGGCGAGGACCGGCGTGTACCCCTGCCGGGTCAGGGCCTGCCCGATGACCTGGGCGAGGGCGGGGAAGATCGGGTTGTCCAGCTCGGGGGTGATGAGGCCGACGAGCCCCGCGCTGCGCTGGCGCAGTCGTACGGGCCGCTCGTAGCCGAGCACGTCGAGCGCGGCAAGGACGGATTCGCGGGTGGCGGTGGCCACGCCCGGCTTGCCGTTGAGCACGCGGCTGACTGTGGCCTCACTGACCCCCGCCTGGGCTGCGATGTCTGAGAGCCGCGCGGTCATGAAGGTGGACTGTACCGGTCACGGGACGTATTGCCCACCGCCGCCCCACACACGGTGACGGCAAGGCGCTTGCGCAAGACCTTGCAGTCCTTGCGGGCGTCTTGCGGGGGCATTCGGGCGGGAAAGGGGTCTGATCGCCCCTGTCAAGCGATCCTTCGGCAACCTTAGGGACACGTGAATGTAACGATCGCCGTTCCTTGCAGAAAGTTCTCGCAAGACCTTTCGGCGCGTTTTCATCCCTGTTACGTTCCTGGCAACCCGGAGCGCCGCGAGGGAGCGGTCGCATGAGGAAGGTTCCAGCCCCTCGTCTCCCCGGGATCATTGAAGGAGTTCACATGCGGCGTGGCATAGCGGCCACCACGCTGGTCGCGGCCCTGGGCGTGACCCTGGCGGCGTGCGGCGGAAGCGACAGCGGTTCCAACGGGGGCTCGAAGAGCTCGGGCGAGCTCTCCGGCACCGTGACCTGGTGGGACACCTCCACGGTCGGCTCCGAGGACAAGGTCTTCAAGAAGGTCGCCGAGGAGTTCACCAAGCAGCACCCCAAGGTCACCGTCAAGTACGTGAACGTGCCGTTCGGCGAGGCGCAGAACAAGTTCAAGAACGCCGCGCAGTCCGGCTCCGGCGCCCCCGACGTCATCCGCTCCGAGGTCGCCTGGACCCCCGACTTCGCCAGCCTCGGCTACCTCGCCCCGCTGGACGGCACCCCCGCGCTCAAGGACTCCGACGACTTCCTGAAGCAGGCCACCGCCTCCACGAAGTTCAACGGCAAGACCTACGCGGTCCCGCAGGTCATCGACTCCATGGGCATCTTCTACAACAAGAAGATCTTCAAGGAGGCCGGCGTCCAGGTCCCCAAGACCATCGACGAGCTCAAGTCCGTCTCCGCCAAGATCAAGCAGAAGACCGGCAAGACCGGCCTGTACCTGCGCGGCGACGACCCGTACTGGTTCCTCTCCTTCCTGTACGGCGAGGGCGGCGACATGGTCGACGCCGACAACAAGACCGTCACGATCGACGACGCCAAGGGCGTCAAGGCGCTCGCCACCGTGAAGGACCTGGTGGACTCGAAGGCGGCGATCACCGACGCCACCAACGGCTGGGACAACATGCAGGCGGCCTTCAAGGACGGCAAGGTCGCCATGATGATCAACGGCCCGTGGGCCGTCACCGACACCTACGCCGGCAAGGAGTTCGCCGACAAGGCGAACCTGGGCATCGCCCCGGTCCCGGCCGGCTCGGGCGGCCAGGGCGCCCCGCAGGGCGGCCACAACCTCGCGGTCTACGCCGGCTCCAAGAACCTGGACGCCTCGTACGCCTTCACCGAGTACATGACCTCGGTCGAGACCCAGACGCGGATCTCCAAGGAGCTCAGCCTGCTCCCGACCCGCGAGTCCGTCTACATCAAGCCGGACATCGCGACCAACGAGATGATCTCGTTCTTCAAGCCGGTCGTCGACAAGGCCGTCGAGCGCCCCTGGATCCCGGAGGGCGGCAGCCTCTTCGAGCCCATCAAGGTCGAGTACACCAAGGTCCTCACCGGCCAGACCACCCCGGAGGCCGGCGCCAAGGCGATCGGTGACTCGTACCGCAAGCTCCTGAAGGACTGGAAGTAAGAAAGAAGGCAGGCCGGCTCATGGCTGTGGACAGTCCCAGCCAGTCGGTGGCGAAGGCCGCGGGCGACAGCGTCGCCCGCGGCCGGAGCCGCGGAACTGGTACGCCGCGCCGCGCGGCGAAGCGCTCCCTCTCCACCCACTGGTACGCCTGGGCGATGGTCGCCCCCGTGGTGATCGTGATCGGCGTGATCATCGGTTATCCGCTGGTCCGCGGCATCTACCTCTCGTTCACCGACGCGAACGAGCGGAACGTCGCACGGTCGATCGGCGTCAACGAGATCCCGGCCACCTACGAGTTCATCGGCCTGGACAACTACAAGGACGCCCTCACCGGGAGCCAGTTCCTCGGCACCCTCGGCTGGACGGTCGTCTGGACCGTGTCCTGCGTGGCGCTGACCTTCGCCCTCGGCCTCGGCCTCGCCAACATCCTGAACCGCAAGATCGCCGGCCGCTCCGTCTACCGGATGCTGCTGATCCTGCCCTGGGCCGTCCCCGGCTTCGTCTCCGTCTTCGCCTGGCGCTTCCTCTACGACGAGCGCCGCGGCATCCTCAACCAGATCCTCGCGGGCGGCGGCATCGACGCCGTCCCGTGGCTCAACGACCCCACCTGGGCCAAGCTCTCGGTCATCGCGACCAACGTCTGGCTCGGCGTGCCGTTCATGATGATCGCCCTCCTCGGCGGACTCCAGTCCATCCCCGGCGAGCTGTACGAGGCCGCCGAGATGGACGGCGCGAACGCCTGGCAGCGCTTCCGGCACATCACCATGCCCGGACTCCGGTCCGTCAGCACCACCGTGATCCTGCTGAGCACCATCTGGACCTTCAACATGTTCCCGGTGATCTTCCTGCTCACCCGGGGCGGGCCCGGCGAGGCCACCCAGATCCTCGTCACCCAGGCCTACAAGTTCTCCTTCGAGGTCAGCCCGCGCGACTTCGCCCAGTCGTCCACGTGGGGCGTGCTGATCCTGGTCCTCCTGATGGTCTTCGCCGCGTTCTACCGGCGCGTCCTCCGCAAGCAGGGAGAAGTCTGGTGACCACCACGACCCCCACCCCCCAGAGCATGAACACGCAGACCGTGAACGCGCGGACCGCGAGCGCCCGGCCGACGAACAAGCCGATCCGGGGCCGCCGTTCGCCGCTCGCCTCGGTCGGCCTGCACGCCACGCTGATCGCCGCCTCCGTGATCGCCGTCTTCCCGGTCCTCTGGGTGCTGCTGACCTCGCTGAAGCCGGCGAAGTACGCGACCACCACGGACTTCTTCAAAGAGACGACGTTCGAGAACTACACGAACCTGCTGAACGACACCCCGTTCCTCACCTGGTTCGGCAACTCGCTGCTCGTCGCCGGCCTCACCACCGTCGTCGGCGTCTTCATCTCCGCCACCACCGGCTACGCCGTCAGCCGCTTCCGGTTCCCCGGCAAGCGCGGCCTGATGTGGACGCTGCTCATCACCCAGATGTTCCCGGTCGCCGTCCTGATCGTGCCGATCTACAACATCATGGCGTCGATGGGCCTGCTCAACCAGCCGGCCGGCCTGGTCATCACGTACCTGACCATCGCCGTCCCGTTCTGCGCCTGGATGATGAAGGGCTTCTTCGACACCATCCCGCGCGAGATCGACGAGTCCGGCCACGTCGACGGCCTCACCCCCTTCGGCACCTTCTGGCGGCTCATCCTGCCGCTCGCCAAGCCGGGCATCGCCGTCACCGCCTTCTACTCCTTCATCACCGCCTGGGGCGAGGTCGCCTACGCCTCCGCCTTCATGGTCGGCGACGAGAACCTCACGCTCGCCGGCGGACTCCAGAAGTTCGTCAACCAGTACGGCGCCCAGTGGGGCCCGATGGCCGCGGCCTCCGTGCTCATCGCCATCCCCGCCGCCCTGGTGTTCCTCTTCGCCCAGCGGCACCTGGTCACCGGCATGTCCGCCGGTGCCGTCAAGGGCTGACGGCCCTGAGCACCGCACCCGTACGACACTCCTCCTTACCACCCAGGGAAGACATGACCCAGCATCTCGCCACCCCGGCCGACGCCCCCACCACCGGCACGCACACGGGCTGGTGGAGAGACGCCGTGATCTACCAGGTCTACCCGCGCAGCTTCGCCGACGGAAACGGCGACGGCATGGGTGACCTGGAGGGCGTCCGCAGCCGGCTGCCGTACCTCAAGGGGCTCGGAGTCGACGCCGTCTGGCTCTCCCCGTTCTACGCCTCGCCGCAGGCCGACGCCGGCTACGACGTCGCCGACTACCGGGCCATCGACCCCATGTTCGGCTCGCTCCTCGACGCCGACGCCCTGATCCGCGAGGCCCACGACCTGGGCCTGCGCATCATCGTCGACCTGGTCCCCAACCACTCCTCCGACCAGCACGAGTGGTTCCAGCGCGCCCTGCGCGAGGGCCCCGGCTCGGTGCTCCGCGAGCGCTACCACTTCCGCCCCGGAAAGGGCGAGAACGGCGAACTCCCGCCCAACGACTGGGAGTCCATCTTCGGCGGCCCCGCCTGGACCCGCACGGAGAACCCGGACGGCACCCCCGGCGACTGGTACCTCCACCTCTTCGCCCCGGAGCAGCCCGACTTCAACTGGGAGCACCCCGCCGTCCGCGACGAGTTCCGCTCCATCCTGCGCTTCTGGCTCGACATGGGCGTCGACGGCTTCCGCGTCGACGTCGCCCACGGCCTCGTCAAGGCCGCCGGCCTCCCGGACATCGGCTCCCACGACCAGCTGAAGCTGCTCGGCAACGACGTCATGCCCTTCTTCGACCAGGACGGCGTCCACGAGATCTACCGCTCCTGGCGGCAGATCCTCGCCGAGTACGACGGCGAGCGCATCCTCGTCGCCGAGGCCTGGACCCCGACCGTCGACCGCACCGCGAACTACGTGCGCCCCGACGAGATGCACCAGGCCTTCAACTTCCAGTACCTGGGCACCCACTGGGACGCCGCCGAGCTGCGGGCCGTCATCGACGCCTCCCTCGACGCCATGCGCCCGGTCGGCGCCCCCACCACCTGGGTCCTCTCCAACCACGACGTCACCCGGCACGCCACCCGCTTCGCCAACCCGGCGGGCCTCGGCACCCAGCTCCGCGAGGCCGGCGACCGCGAGCTCGGCCTGCGCCGCGCCCGCGCCGCGACCCTCCTCATGCTGGCCCTGCCCGGCTCCGCGTACGTCTACCAGGGCGAGGAGCTCGGCCTGCCCGACGTCACCGACCTGCCCGACGAGGTCCGCCAGGACCCGTCCTTCTGGCGGGCCAGCGGCCAGGACGGCTTCCGCGACGGCTGCCGCGTGCCGATCCCGTGGACCGTCGAGGGCTCCTCGTACGGCTTCGGCGACGGCGGCTCCTGGCTGCCGCAGCCCGCGACCTGGAGCGCCCTGAGCGTCGAGGCGCAGACCGGCGACCCCGGCTCCACCCTGGAGCTCTACCGCAGCGCCCTCGCCGTCCGGCGCGAGCGCCCCGAACTCGGTGCGGGCGATTCCGTCGAGTGGCTGGAGGCACCCGAGGGTGTGCTCTCCTTCCGCCGCGGCGGATTCGTCTGCACCGCCAACACCACCGGCCGGGCCATCACCGTCCCGCTGCCCGGCCGGTATCTGCTCGCCAACGAGGAGGTGGGCAGCTCCGCCGCGGAGGGGACGGTGGAGCTGCCCGCCGACACCACCGTCTGGTGGGCGGTGTGACGATCCCCCTGCCGCGGGGCACCGGGAACGGCGCCCCGCGGCTCGCGGACATCGCGGCCCAGTCCGGGGTCAGCGAGGCCACCGTCAGCCGCGTCCTCAACGGCAAGGCGGGGGTGGCCGGCGCGACCCGGCACAAGGTGCTCGCGGCCCTCGACGTCCTCGGCTACGAGCGTCCCGTACGGCTCAAACGCCGCAGCGCGGGCCTCGTCGGCCTCGTCGTGCCCGAGCTGACCAACCCGATCTTCCCCGCCTTCGCGCAGGTCGTCGAACAGGTCCTCGCCGGGCACGGCTACACCCCGGTGCTCTGCACCCAGATGCCCGGCGGCGCCACCGAGGACGAGCTCGTCGACCAGCTCGTGGAGCGCGGGGTGGCCGGCATCGTCTTCCTCTCCGGACTGCACGCCGACGCCACCGCCGACCCCGCCCGCTACGCCCGGCTGTCGGACCGGGGCGTCCCGTACGTCCTCATCAACGGCTACAACGAGCACATCGACGCCAACTTCGTCTCCCCGGACGACCGGGCCGCGGCCCGCATGGCCGTCCGGCACCTGGTCGAGCTGGGCCACGAGCGGATCGGCCTCGCCATCGGCCCCACCCGCTACGTGCCCTCGCGCCGCAAGGCCGAGGGCTTCACCGCCGAGCTGTACGAGCTCCTCGGCGTCGAGCGCGCCGAGGCCGAACGGTTCATCAGGCCCACGCTCTTCGGCGTCGAGGGCGGGCACGCGGCCGCCGACATCCTGCTCCGCGAGGGCTGCACGGGCATCGTCTGCGGCTCCGACCTGATGGCGCTCGGCGTCATCCGCGCGGTCCGGGCCCGCGGCCTCGACGTGCCCGGCGACGTCTCCGTCGTCGGCTTCGACGACTCCCCGCTCATCGCCTTCACGAGTCCCCCGCTCTCCACCGTGCGCCAGCCCGTGCAGGCCATGGCGACGGCCGCCGTCGGCGCGCTCCTGGAGGAGATCGAGGGAAACCCGGTGCAGCGCACGGAGTTCGTCTTCCAGCCGGAACTGGTGGTGCGCGGCTCCACGGCGCAGCCGCCGACCCGGCTTCCGCAAGTCCTTTCGTAACAACTTGCGTCGGGGTGTCCGGAGGGTTGACCGGGCGCCGGGGCACTCGTACGGTCACGGCTGAAAACAGTTGCTGAACCTTTCGGCAACTTCTTGCGACAGTGAAGTCAGCAGGAGGAAGCATGGCCAGAAAGACCGTGGCCGCTGCACTCGCCCTCGTGGCGGGAGCCGCTGTGGCCGTCACGGGCAACGCCCCGGCGCAGGCCGCCCCGCCCGGCGAGAAGGACGTCACCGCGGTGATGTTCGAATGGAACTTCGCCTCCGTCGCCCGGGAGTGCACCCAGCGCCTCGGCCCCGCCGGATACGGATACGTCCAGGTCTCCCCGCCCCAGGAACACCTCCAGGGCAGCCAGTGGTGGACCTCGTACCAGCCGGTCAGCTACAAGATCGCCGGACGTCTCGGCGACCGCGCCGCCTTCAAGAACATGATCGACACCTGCCACGCGGCGGGGGTCAAGGTCGTCGCCGACTCCGTCATCAACCACATGGCGAACGGATCGGGCACGGGAACGGGCGGGACCCCGTTCTCCAAGTACGACTACCCCGGCCTCTACTCGGGCGCCGACATGGACGACTGCCGGGCCGCGATCTCCAACTACCAGGACCGGGCCAACGTCCAGAACTGCGAACTGGTCCAGCTCCCCGACCTCGACACGGGCGAGGACTACGTCCGCGGGAAGATAGCCGGCTACCTCGACGACCTGCTCTCGCTGGGCGTCGACGGCTTCCGCATCGACGCCGCCAAGCACATGCCGGCCGCCGACCTCGCCAACATCAAGTCCCGGCTGACGAATCCTTCCGTCTACTGGAAGCAGGAGGCCATCTACGGCGCCGGCGAGGCCGTCCAGCCGAGCGAGTACCTCGGCAACGGCGACGTCCAGGAGTTCCGCTACGCCCGCGACCTCAAGCGCGTCCTGCAGAACGAGAAGCTCGCCTACCTCAAGAACTTCGGCGAGGCCTGGGGCTACATGCCCTCCGCCCAGTCCGGCGTCTTCGTCGACAACCACGACACCGAGCGCGGCGGCGACACCCTCACCTACAAGGACGGCGCGAACTACACCCTCGCCTCCGTCTTCATGCTCGCCTGGCCCTACGGCTCCCCGGACGTCCACTCCGGCTACGAGTGGACCGACAAGGACGCGGGCCCGCCCAACAACGGCCAGGTGAACGCCTGTTACAGCGACGGCTGGAAGTGTCAGCACGCCTGGCGCGAGATCTCCTCCATGGTGGCCTTCCGCAACACCTCCCGCGGGCAGGCCGTCACGAACTGGTGGGACAACGGCGGCAACGCGATCGCGTTCGGCCGCGGCTCCAAGGCGTACGTGGCGATCAACCACGAGTCCTCCGCCCTGACCCGCACCTTCCAGACCTCCCTGCCGGCCGGCACCTACTGCGACGTGCAGTCGAACACCCCGGTCACCGTCGGCACGAACGGCCAGTTCACGGCCACCCTCGCCGCCGGCACCGCTCTCGCCCTGCACACCGGGGCCATGAGCTGCGGCACCCAGCCGGCCACCGCCGGTGCCTCCTTCAACGTCAACGCCACCACGGTCACCGGCCAGAACATCTACGTCACCGGCAACCGCCCCGAGCTCGGCGCCTGGGCCCCCGCCTCCGCCCTCAAGCTCGACCCGGCCTCGTACCCCGTCTGGAAGCTGGCGGTGAACCTGCCCGCCGGAACGGCCTTCGAGTACAAGTACATCCGCAAGGACGCGGCCGGGAACGTGACCTGGGAGTCCGGCGCCAACCGCACCGCGACCGTCCCCGCCTCGGGCCAGATCGTCCTGAACGACACCTTCCGCAACTGACGTCCCCCGTCCCCCTCGCCGGGGACTTTCCAGGGAGCACCCCCGTGATACGCAAGAGAACGGCGGTCGCGCTGGCCGCCGCCCTGTGCGCCGCCCTCGTGCCCGCCGTCCCCGCGACGGCGGCACCCCGGCCGCCCGCACCGCCCTCCGACACGTCGCTCGCCGCCCAGCCGGCCCGCCAGGACCTCACCCGCGAGCAGTTCTACTTCGTCCTGCCCGACCGCTTCGCCAACGGCGACACCGGGAACGACCGCGGCGGCCTCACCGGCAGCCGTACGGAGACCGGCTTCGACCCGAGCGACAAGGGCTTCTACCAGGGCGGCGACCTCAAGGGCCTCACCGAGCGGCTCGACTACATCAAGGGCCTCGGCACCACGGCCATCTGGATGGCGCCGATCTTCAAGAACCGGCCCGTGCAGGGCACCGGCAAGGACGCCTCCGCCGGCTACCACGGCTACTGGATCACCGACTTCACCCAGGTCGACCCGCACTTCGGGACCAACGAGGACCTGGAGAGGCTGATCGCCGCCGCCCACGCCAAGGGCATGAAGGTCTTCTTCGACGTCATCACCAACCACACCGCCGACACCGTCGACTACGCGGAGAAGAAGTACGGCTACCGCCCCAAGGGCGCCTACCCCTACCTCGACGCGACGGGCCGCCCCTTCGACGACCGCGCGAAGATCGGCAAGGTGGACGCGGACTCGTTCCCGTACACGCCGACGACGACCGGCGGCAAGGTCCCGTCCTGGCTCAACGACCCGACGATGTACCACAACCGGGGCGACTCCACCTGGGTGGGGGAGTCCGCCGAGTACGGCGACTTCGTCGGGCTCGACGACCTGTGGACCGAGCGTCCCGAGGTCGTCGAGGGCATGGAGAAGATCTACGAGAAGTGGGTCCGGGACTTCCGGATCGATGGCTTCCGCATCGACACCGTCAAGCACGTGAACCTGGACTTCTGGACGCAGTGGGCCACTGCCCTCGACGCGTACGCCAAGAAGCGGGGCCGCGAGGACTTCTTCATGTTCGGCGAGGTGTACTCCGCCGACACCGCCGTCACCTCCCCGTACGTCACCCGGGGCCGGCTCGACGCCACCCTCGACTTCCCCTTCCAGGACGCGGCCCGCGCCTTCGCCTCCCAGGGCGCCGGCGCCGACCGCCTCGCGAAGGTCTTCGCCGAGGACTACCGGTACACCACCGACAAGGCCAACGCCTACGAGCAGGTGACCTTCCTCGGCAACCACGACATGGGCCGCATCGGGACCTTCCTGAAGCAGGACAACCCGAACGCCTCCGACGAGGAGCTCGTCCGCCGCGACCGGCTCGCCAACGAGCTGATGTTCCTGTCCCGGGGCAACCCGGTGGTCTACTACGGCGACGAGCAGGGCTTCACGGGCCCCGGCGGCGACAAGGACGCCCGCCAGACCCTCTTCGCCTCGAAGACCGCCGACTACCTCGACGACGACCAGCTCGGCACCGACCGCACGCACGCCTCCGACGCGTACGACCCCACGCACCCGCTGTACCGCTCGATCGCCGCGCTCTCGAAGCTCACCCGCGAGAACCCGGCCCTCCGCGACGGCGTCCAGCAGGAGCGGTACGCCGAGGGCTCCGTCTACGCCTTCACCCGCACCGACGCGAAGACGCGCACCGAGTACCTCGTCGCCGTCAACGGCGCCACCACCGCGAAGACCGTGACCGTCCCCGTCGACTCCGCCGACTTCCGCACCCTGTACGGGGGTCAGGGCGCCGTCGCGGCGAACGACGGCAAGGTCACCGTCACCGTCCCGGCCCTCTCCTCCCTCGTCCTCGAGGCCGGCGCCCCGCTGCCCGCCCCGGCGACGAAGCCCACCGTGACGCTCAAGGCCCCGGCCGCAGGCTCCACCGGCACCGTCGAGCTCTCCGCCGACGTCACCGGCGGCGGCCTCGACCGGGTCGTCTTCGCCGCCCAGGTCGGCGACGGCCGCTGGCAGACCCTCGGCACCGCCGACCACGCCCCCTACAAGGTCACCCAGCACGTCACCGCCCCCGCCGGCACCGCCCTGCGCTACAAGGCCGTCGCCGTCGACAGCGCCGGCCGCACCGCGAGCGCCCTCGCCGCCACCACCGCGGGCGCGCCCCCGGCCCCCGAGAAGCCGGTCGCCGTCGAGCGGACGTACGCCGTCGTCCACTACAAGCGCCAGGACGGCGACTACGACGGCTGGAAGCTGAAGGCCGCCGGCCAGGACGCCGTCTTCACCGGCCGTGACGCCTTCGGCGCCTTCGCCTGGGTCAAGGTCCCCGAGGGCGCCTCCACCGTCACGTACACCGTCGAGAAGGACGGCACCGCCGACGGCCCGCAGCGCGGCATCACCCTCGGCCGCACCGGCGAGGTCTGGATCACGCAGGGCGCCGACGGCCAGTCCGACACGAACCCGGCACCGGTGACCCCGGACAGGACGAAGGCCGTCCTCCACTACCAGCGGGAGGACGGGAACTACGACGGCTGGGGTCTGCACCTGTGGACCGGCGCCGCCCAGCCCACCGACTGGTCCCGGCCGCTGATGCCGACGCGCTTCGACGCGTACGGCGCGGTGTACGAGGTGCCGCTGGCGGAGGGCGCGAGCTCCCTCTCGTACATCCTGCACAAGGGCGACGCGAAGGACCTGCCCACCGACCAGTCCCTCGACCTCGGCACGTACGGGACCGAGGCCTGGCTGCTCGCCGGACAGCCCACGTACCTCCTCCCGACCGTCGGCGGCACCCCGAACCTCGACCTCGGCAAGGCCGAGGCCCAGTGGATCGACCGGAACACCGTCGTCTGGAAGGTCAAGACCACCGACGCCACCAGCCAGCAGCTGGTGTACGCGAAGGACGGCGGGATCACCGTCACCGACGGCGCCCTGAGCGACGAGGGCCGCTGGCTCCGCCTCACCCCGTCCGCGCTGAGCGACGCCCAGAAGGCGAAGTTCCCGCACCTCGCCGCGTACCCCGCCTTCACCGTCGACCCGCGCGACGCCGACCGGGTGCGGGACTCCCTGCGCGGCCAGCTGATCGCCACCCAGCGCGCCGCCAACGGCGCCCTGCTCGCCGCCACCGGCGTCCAGACCGCCGGCGTCCTCGACGACCTGTACGCGCCGAAGGCCACGCGGGCGCAGCTCGGACCGGTCTTCCGGAACGGCCGCCCCACCCTCTCCCTCTGGGCCCCCACCGCCCGGTCCGTCGCCCTCGAACTCGACGGGAGGACCGTGCCCATGCGGCGCGACCCCGCCTCCGGCGTCTGGTCGGTCACCGGCCCCCGGACCTGGACCGGCAAGCCGTACCGGTACGTCGTGAAGGTGTGGGCGCCGACCGTCCGGAAGGTCGTCGAGAACCGGGTCACCGACCCCTACTCCACCGCCCTCACCACCGACTCCGCCCGCAGCCTCGTCGTCGACCTCACCGACCCGGCCCTGGCGCCCAAGGGCTGGAAGGAGCTGAAGAAGCCCGCCGCCGTGCCGCTGCGGGACGCCCAGATCCAGGAACTCCACATCCGGGACTTCTCGATCGCCGACCCGACGGCGAAGGCCGACCACCGGGGCACCTACCTCGCCTTCACCGACAAGGACAGCAAGGGCTCGGAGCACCTGAAGGCGCTCGCCGCCTCCGGCACCTCCTACGTCCACCTCCTCCCGGCCTTCGACCTCGGCACCGTCCCCGAGAAGAAGTCCGACCAGACCGCCCCCGCCTGCGACCTGAAGGTCTACGCCCCCGACTCCGAGGAGCAGCAGGCCTGCGTCACCGCCGCCGCGGCCGAGGACGCCTACAACTGGGGCTACGACCCCCTGCACTACACCGTCCCCGAGGGCTCCTACGCCACCGACCCCGAAGGCACCCGCCGCACGGTCGAGTTCCGGCAGATGGTCCAGGCCCTCAACGGCGACGGACTGCGCACCGTCATGGACGTCGTCTACAACCACACCGTCGCCGCCGGACAGTCCGACAAGTCCGTCCTCGACAGGATCGTGCCCGGCTACTACCAGCGCCTCCAGGCCGACGGCTCCGTCGCCACCTCCACCTGCTGCGCCAACACCGCGCCCGAGAACGCCATGATGGGCAAGCTCGTCGTCGACTCGGTCGTCACCTGGGCCAAGCAGTACAAGGTCGACGGCTTCCGCTTCGACCTCATGGGCCACCACCCGAAGGCCAACATCCTGGCCGTGCGGAAGGCCCTGGACGAGCTGACCGTGGCGAAGGACGGCGTCGACGGAAAGGCGATCGTCCTCTACGGCGAGGGCTGGAACTTCGGCGAGGTCGCCGACGACGCCCGCTTCGTCCAGGCCACCCAGAAGAACATGGCCGGCACCGGCATCGCCACCTTCTCCGACCGGGCCCGCGACGCCGTCCGCGGCGGCGGCCCCTTCGACGCGGACCCCGGCGTCCAGGGCTTCGCGAGCGGCCTCTACACCGACCCGAACGCCTCGGGCGCCAACGGCACCCCGGCCGAGCAGAAGGCCCGCCTCCTGCACTACCAGGACCTCATCAAGGTCGGCCTGACCGGCGACCTCGCCGACTACACCTTCACCGACACCTCGGGCCGTACGGTCAAGGGCAGCCAGGTCGACTACAACGGCGCCCCCGCCGGATACGCCGCCGCCCCCGGCGACGCCCTCGCCTACACCGACGCCCACGACAACGAGTCCCTCTACGACGCGCTCGCCTTCAAGCTCCCGGCGGACACGTCCCCGGCCGACCGCGCCCGCATGCAGGTCCTCGCCATGGCCACGGCCACGCTCTCCCAGGGCCCCTCGCTCTCCCAGGCGGGCAGCGACCTCCTCCGTTCCAAGTCCCTGGACCGCAACTCCTTCGACAGCGGCGACTGGTTCAACGCCATCCACTGGGACTGCCGCGACGGCAACGGCTTCGGCCGCGGCCTGCCCCCGGCCGCCGACAACAAGGCCAAGTGGTCCTACGGCAAGCCGCTGCTGGTCAACCCGGCCCTGACGGTCGGCTGCGCCCAGATCGACGGCACCTCCGCCGCCTACCGGGACCTCCAGAAGATCCGCACCACCGAACCGGTCTTCTCCCTGGCCACGACGGACCGGGTCCAGCAGGCCCTGTCCTTCCCGCTCTCCGGCCGCGACGAGACCCCCGGCGTCATCACCATGCGCCTCGGCGACCTGGTCGTCGTCCTCAACGCGACCCCGGACGGCACGTCGCAGAAGGTCGCGGACCTGGCGGGCAGGGGCTACGCCCTCCACCCGGTCCAGGCCGGCGGCTCCGACGCGGTCGTGAAGACGTCCACGTACGACCGGGCCACGGGCACCTTCACGGTCCCGGCGCGGACGGTGGCGGTCTTCGAGGCCGCGAGCTGACGGACGGCCCCGGCGCGGCACCCGTCACGCCAGGGCCTTCTCCATCAGCCGCACCGCGTACACCCGGCGCCCTCGTAGTACGTCCCCAGGCGGGGGTTGCGCGCCTCGCAGTCGAGGCGCGCCAGCGACCGGCCCGAGGCCGCGATCCGCTCCTCCGCGTGCGCGAGCACCACCCGTCCCGCACCGGCGGGCGCCGCCTCCCGGTCGGTCATCAGCCGGTGCACGTACCCGGCCACCGGCGGCTGCGGCCCCCAGACCTCCTCGTCCTCCCACCACAGCTCGTACGCGCCGACCGCCCGGCCCCCGTGGGACGCGATCCAGACCTCGCCCTCCGCGATCCGCGCGCGGAAGTGCCCGGGGCCCCGGGACCCCGGCTTCCACTGGTCGATGCCGCTGCGCACCATCCAGCGCGCCACCCCGTCGAACATTCCCGCCAGAAGGTCGAGATCGCGTTCGTCCGCCTGCCGGAAGGTCACTTGTGTCGTCATGGCGATCACCGTAAAGGTGTGGCCAGACATTCGTTCCACCAGGAGTGACCCCCATGCCGCAGATCACCGTCGACTACTCCGCGCCCCTCGACCGGCGCGGCTTCGCGCTCGCGCTGCACCCGATCGTCGTGGAGACGGTCGACGCGACGCTCGACGCGTGCAAGACCCGGTTCCGGGAGGTCGAGGAGTTCGTCGTCGGCGGCGGAGCGGACGACGACGTCCTCGTGCACGTCGAGATCGCCCTCCTCGCCGGCCGCACCGACGAGGCCAAGGCACGGCTCGCGGACGCCGTCCTGGAACTGCTGCCCGCCTACCTCAAGGCCGCCGAGGGAGTCGCGCTCTCCGTCGAGGTCCGCGACCTCGACGGCTCCTACCGCAAGCGCTGATCAGGCACGCCGGACACGCCCGGCACGAGCGCCGAGAGCCTGGCCACGAGGTCCCCGAAGGGGCCGTCGGCCGGCTCGTCGGCGAGGATGCCGACCAGGATCTCCGCCATGTCCGCGTCGTACGCGGCGCTCACCGCCGCCAGCGCGGCGAAGTCGTGCACGAGCTGGAGCTCCAGCTCGGCGCGCGGGACCCGGCGGCCGTCCAGCCAGAGGAGCGCCGTCGACTCGGCGAGCGACACCCAGGAGCGGACGACCAGTTCGAGCCGGGCGGAGGGCTTCTCGACCTCCAGGTGCGCGAGGATCTGCTCGTACGCGGCCTGCCGCACCTCGTCGATCATCGCGTTCGTCGTGGAGGAGCCGGCCGCGGGCCCGCCGCGCATCAGCGCCGCGAAACCGGGCCCGTGCTCGTCGACGAAGTCGAAGAAGCGGCCCATCACCCGCAGCAGCCGCGCCCCGAGCGGCCCCCGCGGCGGCTCCACGAAGCGGGCCGCCAGCTCGTCCGCCGCCCGCCGCAGCGCCGCCTCGTAGAGGCTCTGCTTGCCGGGGAAGTAGTGGTAGACCAGCGGCCGCGAGATGCCCGCGGCCGCGGCGATCTCGTCGATGGACACCTCGTCGGGAGAGCGGTGGCTGAAGAGTTCGAGGGCCACCCCGATCAGCTGCTGCTTGCGCTCCTCGACGCCCATCCTGCGGCGTACCCCGGTCGTCATACGAACAGCCTAACGGTGTCCGTTACGCTCCTGCTTCATGAGCGCTTCCGACCAGGACACCCCGAAGGCCGAGGCCCCGGAGGCCGACGAGCTCCAGGAGACCGAAGAGGCCCGGGAGACCCCCGACTCCCCTGACCCGGAAGGGGAGGAGGAGACCGGGGCCCCCGCCTCCGGACTGACCCCGAAGCAGGCGCGGCGGCTGCGCGTCGCCGCCGCGTCCGTGCTCCTGGTCGCCCTGGCCGTGGTGCTGGTCATCCGGCTCGCGAGCCGCACGTCCGTCCTGGTCGTCGGCGTGTACGGACTCGCCATGATCCTCTGCGGGGTCGTGATCGAACTCTCCCGCAACGGCCGTACGCGCCTGGGCACCTGGCTCCTGGCCGGAGGCCTCCTCACCGCGCTCGCCCTGGACTGGCTGGTCCTGCCGTAGGGGTTCTCGCCGGTCTCAGAGGTCGAGCACGAGCCGCTTGCCCGCGCAGCGCGAGACGCAGATCAGCATCGAGCCGTCCCGCTCCTCGTCGGTGAGCAGCTCGTCCCGGTGGTCGACCTCGCCCTCCAGGACCCGCTGTTGGCAGGTCCCGCAGAAACCCTGCTGGCAGGAGTACAGGAGACCGGGCAGCTCCTCGCGCACCGCCGACAGGAGCGACTGGTCGGCCGCCACCGTCAACGTCCGCCCGGAGCGGCGCAGTTCGACCTCGAAGGCGGTGCCGCCGGTCGTCGCGGCGGCGGTGAAGCGCTCGAGGCGCGGCGCCCGGCCCTCCGGCATCGCGGCGCCGACCGCGTCCATCAGCCCGTCGGGCCCGCAGCAGTAGACGGCCGTCTCGGCGGGAAGGTGCGCGAGGAACCCCAGCTCGGGGAAGCCGGATTCGTCCTCCGCGACGACGGTGACGCGGTCGCCGCCCAGCCGCTCGATCTCCTCCAGGTACGGCATGGTGGCCCGGCCGCGCCCGCAGTACACGAGCCGCCAGTCCGCCCCGGCCGCCTCGGCGGCCCGCAGCATGGGCAGGACCGGGGTGATGCCGATGCCGCCGGCGACGAAGACGTACGAGGGGGAGTCGACGAGCGGGAAGCGGTTGCGCGGCCCCCGGATCTCGATCTCCGCGCCCTCGTGGAGCCGCTCGTGGACCTCGCGCGAACCGCCGCGGCCGTCCTCGATGAGGCGGGTGGCGACGGTGTACGAGGTGGGGTCGCCGGGATCGCCGCAGAGCGAGTACTGCCGGACGAGCCCGGAGGGCAGGACGAGGTCGACGTGGGCGCCCGGCTGCCAGGCGGGCAGTCCGGCACCCTCCAGGCGCAGTTCGACGACGCCCTCGGCGGGCGTGGCGCGCCCGGCGACCCGCACCTTGCGCGGGACGGTGCTGCCCCGCCCGTACCCGGAGACGGGGGTGTCGAGGGCGGGCATCGGCCACAGCGGGGCGGTGGTCATGCGGTTGCGGACGGCGCGGCGGACGAGCAGCGCGGCCCCGGCGACGAGGGCGACGGTGGTGAGGCGGGGCATCAGCGGCCTCCGTTGGCGCCGGGGGAGGAGGCCAGGTAGGCCATGGCCTGCGCGGTGTTCCCCTCCTGGGAGGGGTGGTAGGCGCGGCTGAGGTAGCGGGGTACGGAGCGCAGCATGGCCGGGGTGGAGGGCAGGACGCCCTGCCGGCCCTTGCGGACGAAGTCGCCGATGGAGGCCTTCGGATCGAGGAGGGTCGGATCGTTCTCCATGAAGAAGCGGATGCCCCGCTGCCAGAGGAAGACGAGCGCGGAGAAGGCGAGCGCCCAGGTGCGGGCGCGGCGCCGGTAGCCGCCGTCGAGGTGCATGAAGAGCTCGAAGGCGACCGCGCGGTGCTCGACCTCCTCTGCGCCGTGCCAGCGCAGCAGGTCCAGCATGGTCGGGTCGGCGCCGACCCGGTCGAGCTCCTCGGCGTTGAGGACCCAGTCGCCGAGGAAGGCGGTGTAGTGCTCGATGGCGGCGATCAGCGCGACCCGCTCCATGAGCCACCAGCGGCGCGGCCGGCCGGGCGGCAGGGTCCGGTCCCCGAGGAGCTTCTCGAAGAACCAGTCGACCTGCGCGGTGTACGGGGTGGGGTCGAGGCCCAGCTTCCGCAGGTGGGGGAGGACGTCGTCGTGGGCCTGGGAGTGGATGGCCTCCTGGCCGATGAAGCCGATGACGTCCTCGCGCAGCCGGTCGTCGGTGATGTACGGCAGCGCCTGCTTGTAGACGTGGACGAACCAGCGCTCGCCGGCCGGCAGCAGCAGGTGCAGCACGTTGATGGTGTGCGTGGTGAAGGGGTCGCCCGGTACCCAGTGGAGCGGTGTCTCCTCCCAGTCGAAGGAGACCTTGCGGGCCTTGAGCTCGACGTGCTCCGACGCCACCGGTGCAGGCTGCGTATTAGACATGACGTCAATGTACTGAGGGGTAAGCGGCGGCAACAGGCCCTTGCGGCGTCTTTTTCCGGGACCGGCGAGGGCTGTCGGCTGCGGGAACCGGCTCAGCGGAGGGCGCCGACCCGGGCCCCGCCCCGCAGGGTCCCGTCCAGGTCCGCCCGCGCGCCCGCCGTCGCCCTCACCGCGAGGAGCGGCCCGTCGGAGCGGCCCTTCACCCCGCCGGAGACCTCCAGGGCGGTGAAGTCCGGGCTGCCCGCCGCCAGGACGAACCAGTCGCCGCCCGGCGCCTGCCACAGCACGCCCGCGAGGACCCGGGGATCCCGCACCCCGCAGGCCGGCGAGCCCTCGGAGCGGGCCGCGAGCGCGGCCGGGACCCGGGGCGACGGGACCAGGAACTGGGCGAGGACCCGGCTGCCCGTGCCCCGCCAGGTCTCCGCGCGCGTGCACACCCAGGTGCCGTGCCCGGCGCCCTCCGGCAGCGGCTGCCGGGCGAACCGCCAGGCGTTCACCGACCGCACCCCGTGCGCCCGTACGGCCGTCAGCCCGCAGGCCGTCCGCGCCCACGCCTCCCGGGCCTCCGGGCCCGTCGCGTCCACGGGGGCGACGGGCGGCCCCCACAGCAGCCGGGCGGGCGCCAGTTCGCCCAGGTCGGTGAGGAGCCGCACCCCCTCGCCGTCCCGCACCTGGAGCGTGTTCCAGTGGGAGCAGGCGCCGGCCTGCGCGGGGCTCGGCAGGGGCTCGGTCACCCCGTCGGCGTCCCGCGCCAGCGGCCACGGGTCCTTCGCGGGCCTGAGGAGGTCCCGTACGGCCGCCTCCCGCACCCAAGGGGCCGTCAGATAGCGGACGTTGCCGGAGGCGCGGGAGACGACCAGCGCCTCCGCCCCGACCGCGTCGGCCGCGTCCGTCCGCGCGAAGTCCAGCGCGGCCCCCGCCGTCCCCTCGACCGGCTCCGCGTACCGCACGGCCCGCAGCCCGTCGTGGAAGAGCACCACCCGCATCGCGTCGACCCGGCCCGCGAACAACAGCTGCGGCGGCCCCATCGGCGGCCCGACGGGCGTCCCCGGCGTCGCCGACGTCCGTACGGAAGCGCCCGGCCGCGCCCACACGGCGAGCGCCCGCCGCAACAGCCCGCCGTCCCCGGTCAGCCCCCCGCGCGCCGGCCACACGGAGAAGTCCCGCCGCGTCGCCCCCGGCCACACCACCGGCTCCACCCGCTTGACCGCACCGGGATCGAGGGCCGCCTCGGCGGCGGGGTTACGGGCGTACGAAGGCGCGGCAGCACCGTTTCTGCCCCACCCGTCCCCCGGCAGCCCGAGCAACGTCCCGCACACCACGAGCGCCACGACGGCGACGAACGCGGCCCGCGCGTGCTGCCGCCGCCGCATCAGATCGGTCGGCCGCGCCTGTAGCGCACACGGATCGAACTCGTCGGATTCGAGCAGGGCCGCACCACTGAGGCGGCGGGGGAGGACGGGAGCCCCGGCGGCGGGGCCGGGCCCCCGGGCGGCGCCCCCGGGTCCTCCGGCCCGTCCGGTGCGGCCGGGCCCGGAGGTGCCGTCGTGAGCGGCCGAACCGGCGGCTTCGCCGGCGTCGTACACGCGTCCGTCCCGGCCCGCGGCGCCGCTGCCCGAACGGCCGTCGGTCCTGCCGGGACCGGCCTGTTCGCCGACCCGGTAGGACCGGTCGTCCTGGTCGCGGGCCGCCGGGGCGCCGGTCCGCCCGGCGCCGCTCGCGCGGCCGGCGGGAGCGTCGGCGCCGCCGGACCGGCGAGGGGCGCCGTCGACGCCCCC
Organism: Streptomyces sp. NPDC004284; assembly: GCF_042874035.1. Taxonomy (NCBI): domain Bacteria; kingdom Bacillati; phylum Actinomycetota; class Actinomycetes; order Kitasatosporales; family Streptomycetaceae; genus Streptomyces; species Streptomyces sp. NPDC004284. Next base: position 141,075 of record NZ_JBIAMJ010000019.1, read on the forward strand.
GGCCCGGCCGGGGCCGCCCTGCTCGCCGACCCTGGCCGGGCCGTCCCCCCAGGGTTCCGTTCCGGGGGCGGCCCCCGCGGCGGCGGGCTCGGCGGGGTGGCCGGTTTCCGCGGCGGCGGGGGCGTCCAGCGCGTCCGCCTCCGCCAGGGCCGCCGAGGGGTCCTCGACGCCGGCCGCGGCCAGGACGCGCAGGACCTCCGGGTCGCCCTGGCGTTCCAGGCCGCGGAGCACGTATGCGGCGCGGCCGGGGCCGGAGAGCCGGGAGAGGCGTTGGTCCAGGGCGAGTTCGTCGGCGCCGCCGACGCGGGGGAAGAGGCGGAGCCCCCATACGTGCGGCAGCAGCGGAGGGAGCTGGGCCCGGCGCGGCAGGGCGAGGCGCCGGAGCGGCAGCCCGGCGATCAGGGCCTGTCGCAGCACCTCGCCCCGGACGTAGGCGTAGCCGGGATCCACCGCGTCCTCGGCCCGGCGCGGCCCGGGGACGGCGGGGCCCGGGACCCGGCGGCGCGGCAGCGACCGCTGGACGAGGGCGTGCGCGGTCAGCACCCGGCGGTTGCGGCCGAGCCCGGGCGGCAGCACGAGATAGGCGATGCGGACGAGCCGCGGATACCGCTCGACGAGCGCGGCCTCGGCCTGCTCGACGTCGACGGGGCCCACGGGCGAGGGAACGAGATCCTGGGTGCTCACGTTCAGCAGAACGAGCGATTCTTCCGATGGTCACCCCGGCCGCCGCCCGGGGCTCAGCAGGCCGCCGAGACCGGCCGCCGCCCGGGGCTCAGGCCGCCGAGACCGTCAGCCGCTCGCGGATCAGCGCCGTCACCTCGTCCGGGACGCCGAGCCCTTCCCGTACGTACTTCTCCATCGACCCGTGCCGGACCGCCACCTCGTCGAGCGCCGCGTCCAGGTACTCCGGCAGGACCCCGATCAGTTCGAGCGCGAGCTCGGGGTCGCCGCCCTGGGCCGTGAAGCCCTCGATCATCGGGGCGAACGCCAGCCGTACCGCCGGGTTGACCGCCAGGTACTCGGCCCGGACCGTCTCCTCGTCCGCGCCGAGCAGCGACAGGACGACCGTCGCCGCCCAGCCCGTGCGGTCCTTGCCCGCCGAGCAGTGGAAGAGCAGCGGTCCCGCGCCCGGCGTGCCCAACTCGCCGAGCAGGGCGCGGTAGGAGGCGCGGGCGGAGTCGCCGGAGACGAAGGTCCGGTAGGTCCGGGCGAAGGCCGCCCGGACCCGGCCCCCGCCGAGGTGCTCCTCGGCGAGCGCCGGATCGGAGAGCAGGACCTTCAGGCGGGCGGCCGGCGGCAGTCCGCTGCCCGCCAGGTAGTCGGCGAGGACGTCCGCGACGAGCAGCCGGGCCCCGGTCGGCAGCCGGTCGGGCCGGTCGGCGCGCTCGGTCCCGGTCCGGAAGTCGATGACGGTACGGATGCCCAGGCCGGCCACGGCGGGCTCGGCGGGGTCGAGCCGGTCGAGCTGCGCGGACCGGAAGACGAGACCGGACCGGACGGAGCGCCCGTCAGCCAGCGGCAGGCCGCCGAGATCACGGAGGTTGGCGACGGAGGTGGCGGGGATGGCGGGCATGTGGCGTCGACTCCTCCGATTCGTACGGCTTCCTGTCGACCGTAGTGGATCGCCCCGGTCCGGGCAGGTTCACCCCGGTGCGCGCCCGCGCCCGCGACGGGCCGCGAAGGGCCCGTCCCCTCACCCCTTCGCGAGCGCCTCCAGGACCTCCGCCTCCCGCTCCGGGCTGAGGCCGACGGTCGCGCGGTCCGGGCGCTGGGGGGCGACCCCGCCCAGGGACTCCAGCCACGCCCAGGTGTCCGCGACCGTCTCCTCCGCCGGACGGCAGCGCAGCCCGGCCGCGAGCGCGCGGGAGACGTCGGCGGTGTGCATGGCGTCGTACATCTCGCCCGGCGGCAGCCACACGGGCAGCTCCGTCCAGGGCGCGGCCCCGGCGGCGAGGAGCGCCTCCGGCTCGGTCCAGCGCAGTTCGGCGTCGGAGCCGGTCGCCCGCGCGCAGGCGTCGAGCAGCTCGCCCATCGTGGTGTGCCCGGGCGGCGAGACGAGGTTGTACGGCCCCGAGAGCCCGGCCGCCGTCGCGTCCAGCGTCCACGCGGCGAGGTCGCGGGCGTCGATGTACTGGAGCGGCAGCTCGCGCGGCCCGGGCGCCAGGACGGGCCCGCCGCGCGCGATCCGGCCCAGCCACCAGGGGAGCCGGCCCACGTTCTCGTACGGGCCGAGGATCAGGCCCGCGCGCACGAGCAGCGTCCGGTCGGCCCCGAAGGCGTCGGTGACGGCCAGTTCGCCGCCCCGCTTGGCCTCCGCGTAGGGCACGTCCCCGTCGTCGGGGGAGCCCTCCACCAGCGGTCCGTCCTCCCCGAGCCCGGCGGCGGGCGGCCAGGCGTACACGGAGCGGCTCGACACGTACACGTACCGCCCGACCCGGTCCGCCAGCAGCCGCGCCGCGTCCCGGACCGCCGAGGGCGCGGCCGACCAGGTGTCCACGACGGCGTCCCACGAACCGGTCGCGAGCGCGGCGAGACCGTCGGGGGCGGTGCGGTCCCCGAGCAGCGACGCGGCTCCCGCCGGGACCTCGTGGCGGCCCCGGTGGAAGACCGTCACCTCCCAGCCCCGTTCGAGCGCGGCCTCGACGATCGCGCGGCCGACGAACTCCGTACCTCCGAGCATCAGCAGTTTCATGATCCGAGCCTGCCCGGCGGGAAGGGCCGGGGCCAGGGGGTTCCGCTCCCGGAGGATTCCGCCAGGGGAGGAACGGAATCGAGAGGGGCCCTGTCCGGCCAACCGGCCGGGATGGAACGATGGTGCCGATGACGGATGCCCGGTCGCCCCTGCGCGCCCTGCGAGCCGCACTTTTCGCGGTCGTGTGCGTGACTTTGGCCGCAGTGGGGCATTCGTCCATGTCTGCGCACCGGCTTCCGGCGACCGCACTGCTCGGCGCCTTCGCCGCCACCGCGGCCCTCGCCTGGGCCGCGGCCGGACGACGCCGGGGCGCGCCCGCGATCGCGGGGGCCATGCTGCTCCTCCAGGGCGCGCTGCACCTGCTCTTCTCGGCGACGGGCGGGCACGCGCGGGAGCCGCACTCCGGAATGCCCGGCATGGAGAGCATGGCGGGTATGCCCGGCATGGACGCCATGGACAGCATGACCATGGCCGCCCCCACCCCCATGAGTTCCGGCTCCGGCGCCGGGATGCTCGCCGTCCACCTCCTCGCCGCGCTCCTCTGCGGCCTCTGGCTCGCGCGCGGCGAGGCCGCGTTCTTCACGCTCGCCCGCGCCGCCCTCGCGTACGCCTTCACCCCGCTCCGCCTGCTCCGCGCCCTCGTCCCCGTCGCCGGGACCCCGCGCCGCCCGGTCCGCCGGGCGCGGCGGAACGCCCGCCGCCCGCACACCGTCGTCCTCGCGCACACCCTCTCCCGGCGCGGCCCGCCCCGGCTGTCCGTACCCCGCGCCACGGCCCTCGGAGCACACGTCTGACCCGGGGGCCGCTTCCCCCTGTCGACACACCGACTCCAAGGACAGTCCGTCATGACGATCGACGATCTCGCGCGCCCGGAAACTCCGGAAACGCCGAGAAATCCGGAAACCCCCGAAATCCCCGACTCCGAAGCGCCGTCTCCGACGAAGCCCCGGCCCGGCACCTGGAGCGCCCTGCGCCCCCTCGTCCTGCGCCTCCACTTCTACGCGGGCGTCCTCGTCGCCCCGTTCCTCCTCGTGGCCGCCGTCAGCGGCCTGCTCTACGCGCTCTCCTTCCAGGCGGAGAAGATCGTGTACGCGCACGAGCTGGAGGTCCCCGTCGGCGACAGCACCCTGCCGCTCTCCCGGCAGGTGGACATCGCCCGCAAGGTCAACCCGAACGGCACCGTCACCGCCGTCTGGCCCGGCGCCGAACCCGGCGCGACCACCCGGGTCCTGATGGCCGACCCCGACGTCCCCGAGGACGCCTCGACGGCCGTCTTCGTCGACCCGTACACCGGTGACGTGCGCGGACAGCTGCCCAGCTACGGCAGCTCCGGCGCCCTCCCGCTGCGGACCTGGATCGACGGCCTCCACCGCGATCTGCACCTGGGTGACCTCGGCCGCAACTACAGCGAACTCGCCGCGAGCTGGCTGTGGGTGATCACGCTCGGCGGCGTGCTGCTCTGGGCGGGCCGCCGCCGGAAGAACCGCCGCGCCCTCGTCCTGCCGGAGCGGGGCCCGAAGTCCCGTCGCCGCACGCTCTCCTGGCACGGCTCGGTCGGCCTGTGGGCGGCGCTCGGCCTGGTCCTGCTCTCCGCGACCGGTCTGACCTGGTCGCGGTACGCGGGCGAGAACATCGGCACCGTCCAGGACGCCCTCGGCGGCGCCACCCCCACCCTGTCGGCGGGGGCGGCCCCGTCGTCGGAGCACGAGGGCCACGGCGGCCACCACCAGGGCGGTACGGCCCCCAAGGGCGCGGACATCGGCCTCGACAAGGCCCTGGAAGCGGCCCGCGCGGCGGGCATCGACAGCCCGCGGGTCTCGGTCGTCCTGCCCGCCGAGGGCAAGGGGTACGTGGTCAAGGAGACCGACACGCAGTTCCCGGTCCAGCTGGACTCGGTGGCGCTGAACCCGGCCGACGGCACGGTCCTCGACCGCCTGCGCTTCGGCGACTACCCGCTGCTCGCGAAGCTCACCCGGACGGGCATCGACGCCCACACCGGCGTCTTCCTGGGCCTGTTCAACCAGCTGGCCCTCGCCGCCCTCGCACTCGCCCTGATCCTGCTGATCCTCTGGGGCTACCGCATGTGGTGGCTGCGCCGCCCGGGCCGGCCGGTGGCGCGCGGGGCCTGGCGGAAGGTCCCGGTGACGCTGCTCCTGCCGCTTCTGGCGGCGACGGCGGCCGTCGCCTGGTTCGTCCCGCTGCTCGGTCTGAGCCTGCTGCTGTTCCTGGCGGCGGACCTCAGCCTGGCGTTGATCGCCAGGGTGAGGTCCGGCCGAACGGCCTGATCAGGGCGTGTACTTGTAGCCGACCCGCCGCACGGTCTGGATCGTGTGGCGGTGCTCGGCGCCCAGCTTGCGGCGCAGCCGGGCCACGTGCACGTCGACCGTCCGGCCGTCGCCCACGTGCCCGTACCCCCACACCGTCGTGACCAACTGGTCGCGGGTGTGCACCCGGTGAGGGTGCGCCACCAGGTGGGCGAGCAGCTCGAATTCGAGGTACGTCAGGTCCAGCGCCCGCCCGTCGACGAGGGCGATCCGCTGGACGTCGTCGATGCTCACCGGCCCCTGCTCCTCCGCCGCGACGGGGGCCGGTGCGGGGGCGGGGGCCGCGGGCAGGTGCGGCTGCTGGTCGGCCGGGACGAGGACGAGGTACCCGACCATCGGCGGACGCCCCGGCAGCGTCGGCAGCGCGTGCTGCGGCGCCGGCAGCAGGGTGGCGCCCGGCGGCAGGAAGTCCGCCACCTGGGAGAGGTCGACGACCTCGTTCGGATCGACGGCACGCAGTCGGTGCCGGCCGGGGCGGACGGCCGTGAGGGAAGCGCTCTGGGCGTGGACGCTCGGGAAGTGGGCGCTCTGGGTGTGGGCCATGGCAGGTCAGCTCTTTCGCGCGGGGAAACGGACGGAGGTGTCTCGTACGTCGTGCGCGTGCGGCCGAAGGCCGGGATCGGACCGTGTACCGATCGGGGCGTTAGAGGGCCGACGCGTTCCTCACGCGTCGACAGCACCGGTCGAAGTCGTGGTGCTGCCGGGAAGGCCAGAACGGCTCGAGGTCGTGGCGACCCGTCGCGGTGTCGTTCTGCATGCTGGCCATATCCCTATTAAACCAGGAGGGAAACAGGCTGAGCACCCCCTGTCACGTCACATCCCGCCCGAACGTCCGGAAACGAGCCGCCGATCCGCCGGTCACGCCGCCGCCGGCCGCCCTCGGCAGGGCGGCCGCCCCGACCGGCCACCTGCCTCGACCGGCCACCTGCCTCAACCGATCAGCCGCCTCCGCCAGTCCAGCCCCGTGACCAGGATCGCCTGCCCCGGGTCCCCGTCCCACCGCACGCTCAGCCCCTGCCCGCGCAGCGCCGCGGCCACCTCCTCGCCGACCGCCGCGGCCGTCGCCGTCTCCGCCGAGTCGTCGAACCGGCCGTACAGCAGATGCAGCGGCCCGCCGGCCGCCGCGCTCTCGGTGCACTGGGTGTGGAAGAACACGAACCCGCGCGCCCGGTCCGCCCCGTCCTCCGCGCCGATCTCCGTCGTGCCGCAGGTCCGGCAGCACGTGAAGTGCTCGCGGGCGAGGATGCCGGACGCGTCCAGCGCGGCGAAGGCGGCGGTGATCCGCTCCGGGTCGGTCGTGCCCTCCCAGCCCGCCGTCTCCTCGACCCGCTCCCGCCACAGCCGGTCCACCAGCGCCGCGGCCTGCTCACGGGACACCGGGTGCTCGTCCGGGGAGAACACGTCCTCCTGGGCGGCCCGGGTCAGCCGCGCCCGGTCGTCGTAGCCGCAGAGGAGCATCGAGCGCACCCGGCCCTCGATCTCCCGCCGTATCACCGCGGGGAGTTCGGGGACGGCCGGCGCAGGCGGGAAGCCCATGTTCGTCCAGCTCACCCCGGCGTCCCGGCCGGCCGCCCCGCGCGCCCAGGCCGCCAGGACCTCGGCGACCCGCTCCGTCGTGTCGAGCCGCGCCTCGAAGTGCCGTTCGGGAGCGCCGGCCCGGTGCTCCAGCTGGAAGTGCTCGCCGTCGGCGTGCCACACCTGCGCGAAGACGTCGGGCAGGTCCGGTGTCCGCTGGAGGACCAGGAAGCGGTCCCCCTCCGCGCCGATGCGCCGCACGAGCCCGGTCAGGTCCTCCTCGGACGGCCGGACGTGCTTCTCCCCGTTCTCGGTCTGCACCGTGATGTCGAGCATGGCCCCATCGTCGCAAAGGCCACCGACAACGCCGGAGGGGCGCCCGCCGTACGAAACGGCGGGCGCCCCTCATGAAGCGGTGCGGATCAGACCTGGCCGGCCTTCTCCAGGGCCTCGCAGCAGGTGTCCACGATGAGGCGGGTCACCACGTACGGGTCGACGTTCGCGTTCGGGCGGCGGTCCTCGATGTAGCCCTTCTGGTCCTGCTCGACCTGCCACGGGATGCGGACCGAGGCGCCGCGGTCCGAGACGCCGTAGGAGTACTCGTCCCACGGGGCGGTCTCGTGCAGGCCCGTCAGGCGCTCGTCGATGCCGGCGCCGTAGTTCTTGACGTGGTCGAGCGGCTTGGAGCCCTCGCCGAGCGACTCGCAGGCGGTGATGATCGCGTCGTAGCCCTCGCGCATCGCCTTCGTGGAGAAGTTGGTGTGCGCGCCGGCGCCGTTCCAGTCGCCCTTGACCGGCTTCGGGTCGAGGGTCGCGGAGACGTTGAAGTCCTCGGCCGTGCGGTAGAGCAGCCAGCGGGCCACCCACAGCTGGTCCGAGACCTCGAGCGGGGCCAGCGGGCCGACCTGGAACTCCCACTGGCCGGGCATGACCTCGGCGTTGATGCCGGAGATGCCGAGACCGGCCTTCAGGCAGTTCTCCAGGTGCGCCTCGACGATCGGACGGCCGTGGATCTCGTCGATGCCGACGCCGCAGTAGTAGCCGCCCTGCGGGGCCGGGAAGCCGTTGACGGGGAAGCCGAGCGGGCGGGTGCCGTCGAAGAAGGTGTACTCCTGCTCGATGCCGAAGATCGACTCCTGAGCGGCGTACCGGCCGGCGACCTCGGCCAGGGCGGCGCGCGTGTTGGACTCGTGCGGCGTCATGTCCGTGTTGAGGACCTCGCAGAGCACCAGGACGTCGTTGCCGCCGCGGATCGGGTCCGGGCAGACGAAGACCGGCTTGAGGACGCGGTCCGAGGCGTGACCCTTGGCCTGGTTCGTGCTGGAACCGTCGAAGCCCCAGAGCGGGAGCTCGTCGAGGGCGAGGCCCTCACCAGCGATGATCTTCGTCTTGGAGCGAAGCTTCGCGGTCGGCTCGGTGCCGTCGATCCAGATGTACTCAGCCTTGAAGGTCACGGGTCTCATCCTTTGGCGTGCTGCTGCGGGGGTCCGCCGCGGCTCGCGGCACTGCGAGAAGCTGCGGTCACCGCGCCGTCTGCGCGGTGTTTGTTCGACCGCAGCTTCGCAACCTGGGATTTCCCGTCGGTTGCCCGTTTGTGAACCCCGTGTTACTCAGCCGTCCGAGTGAACCCGCATCCGCCGTGCGACGACGTGCGCGTCGAGCAGCGCCCCGAGCCCCGCCGACCGCACCCGCCGCACCATCTCGGCGTACGAGGTGCCGAGCGCCTCCGCCGTCCGTTCGAGGTGCCAGTCGCAGTCCGCGAGCCGGTTCAGGAGGTATCCCTTCCGGATCTGGTTCTCGGAGAGCCGGAAGGTCTTCAGGTACGCCGCCCGCCCCTTCCGGTCGGTGATCACCTCCCCGATGTGCTGCTCCCGCCCGCCCCGCTCGAACGGCGGCAGGAACCGGTACAGACCGAACGACCCCATCCGCCGGACCCGCTCGAAGGAGTACGAGGTCTCCAGGAGGTCCCGCGCCATCAGCCCGTCGTGGGCCGCGGCCCAGGCCCGCTCCTGCTCCAGGGCCGCCGCCCGGAGATCCGCGAGGTTCCGGACGCCGCCGGCGCCGTCCCGGATCCGCGCCGTGAACTCGGGCACGGGGGCGCCGTAGTGCGCGTACTGGTGGACCAGCTCCCCGTACAGGTCCTCCACCAGCGTCGGATGCAGAAGCCGGTAGTCGTCCGGATGCGGCACCACGAAGGCCGCGGCCAGCGCGTCGGCCACGTACAGGAGCAGCCCGCACTGCCCCGGATGCAGCTCGAACACCCGCAGCGCCTCCCCGAGCCCGGGCACCGCCCACCCCGCGTACGCCGCCTCCACCCGCGGCGAGAGCCCGCGCCGCAGCGCCTCCCGGGACCAGTCGTCCCAGACCACGGACGGCCCGCCGAAGTGCAGCGCGAGGTACCCCTCCAGGGCGAGGTGCAGGGGCAGGAACCGCAGCCGCCGCTCGCCCTGCCGGCGCTTGGCCAGGCGGTGGATCCGGCGCACGGGAACGGCCGCCGGAGCCCCTTCGCCCCCGAGCCGGGTCCCGTACGCGGCGGCCTCCGCGCCCGTCCCCGTCCAGTCGGCGACGAAGCCGTGCGGGATGTACGAGGTGTACGCGGTGCGGTCGCCGAGTGCGACGGAGGCCGTACCCCGGCCCTCGTACACCTCCCGGCCCAGCCGCAGCCCCGGCACCGGCTCGTCCCGCACGAGCGGCACGATCCGCACCCCGCCCCACACCTGCGCGGGCCGCACGCGGAGCCCGCCGAGATCGATCCGGGTCACCCCTCCGCCCCCTTCAGGAAAAGCTCCACCCGACGGTCCAGATAGGCCCGCAGCTCCGCGAACCCCGTCCGCCCCTCCGCGAACTGCGCGACCTCCACCAGGGCCGCCAGATCCTCCGCGTCCCTGATCCCCGCCACCGGCACGCTCGGCGCCAGCCGGCGCACGTCGAAGCCCTCCGCGTCGTATACGGGGTTCAGGTGCACCACGCTCGTCCGCCGCTCCGGATCGAGCCGCGTCCGCCACACCCGCAGCACCTCGCCCGCGAGCCCCGGCGGGGCGTTGTCCCAGCCGTCGGAGACGATCACCAGCCGCTCCGGACCGGTCTCCAGGGCGTCCAGGACCCGCAGGCCGAGCGGGGTCGGCCCGTAGGGGTGGACGAGCAGGGGATCGTCCCGGCCCGAGGTCCACAGCGGGGCGTACGCCCCCGGGGACGCGAGGGCCTCCAGGAGGAAGTGGCAGCCGAGGGCCACGGCCAGCGGACGGCGCCGCTTCACCGCCGAACCGGAGGAGGAGAAGCTGTCGTCGAGCACGGCCGCCACCCGCCCCCAGCTCCCGGCGTACGGCCCCGCCGCGCGCCGGGCCGCCGCGCGCAGCGCGGCCGTCAGCTCGGCCCGCCGCTCCACCCGCTCGGCGAACGGGAGCGCCAGGACGTACAGGGCGAGCCGGGTGAGCGGCATGACCGACAGGTCGGCGGCCCGGTCCGTACGCAGCCGTTCGAGCCGCGTCATCCGCGGCGCGATCCGTTCCAGGAACACGTCCCGGGGTATCCCGTGCTTCGCGGCGAAGCCCTCCGCGACCGTGAACGGCAGCTCGTACAGCGCGCCCTGCTCGTAGGGGGCCCTGCGGTGCGCGTCGAGCGTGGCGTTCTCGTACCGGACCCGGCGGCCCGGCGCGAAGAGGAAGTCACCGGTCTCGGCCTCGGGCAGCCGCCCGTGGACGTGCCGGAGGGCGGTCTTGAACCCGGTCCGGTACTTCACCGCGTCGAGCGCCGGATCGGGGCGGGCCGCGAGCCACGCGCGCACGATCGCGCGCGTGCGGCGGTTGTTGACCCCGGCGGCGCGCAGCGCGCCGAAGAGCCGGTAGACCCGCTGCGGCGGCAGCAGCGCGAGGCGCGCGGCGATCAGCCGGCCCTCGCCCGGCTCCGCCTCCCTCGGGGTGCGGAGCAGGTGCTCGATGACGAGCGCGGCGTTGTGGTCGTTGATGTCGAGCGCGAGGGCCGCGGCGTACACGGGCCGGTAGTTGACCCGTACGTACTCGTGGAGGAAGGCGAGCGAGAAGCGCTGCTCGGCGGCGGAGGAGCGGAACTCCCGCTGACCGGTGGCGGTCACGGCGGCGTTGACGAAGAGGAGCACGTCCTCGGCGGCGACGAGCTCGGACACGGCGCTCTCCCCTTCCTGGACGTGGGTGCCGGCCGGGGAATGGGGGCGCGAACAGCGAAGACGTTGCTTCAGAGGCAGGTTCCGGAAGTCGCACCGGAGTCCCGCGGCCGGCGCGGGAACGCTAGCACCGGGCCGGGGGAGGACCGCCAGCGGTTTACGGGAGGGAGCGGTGCCTGTCGGTGGCGCCCGGCAGACTGGGGGCATGGCGAAGAACCTCGGTGAGAAGCCCCGTATCGGACTCCTCGGCACCGGCCCCTGGGCCGCCCGCACGCACGCGCCCGCGCTCGCCGGGCATCCGGGCGTCGAGTTCAGCGGGGTGTGGGGCAGACGCCCCGAGGCGGCCGCCGAGCTCGCCGCCGCGTCCGGCACGCGCGCGTACGAGGACGTGGACGCCCTCTTCGCCGCGAGCGACGCCGTCGCCCTGGCCCTCCCGCCCGACGTCCAGGCCCCCTTCGCCGTCCGCGCCGCGGCCGCGGGCTGCCACGTCCTGCTCGACAAGCCGGTCGCCACCACGGTGGCGCTCGCCCGCGAGGTCACCGAGGCCGTCGAGGCGGCCGGGGTCGCCTCGGTCGTCTTCTGCACCCTGCGGTTCGCGGAGCCGACGGCCCGCTGGATCGACGAACAGGCGGCGGCCGGCGGCTGGTTCCTCGGCGAGGCCCACTGGCTGGGCTCGCTCTACGGCCCCGGCTCCGCCAGCGCGTACGCGGCCTCGCCCTGGCGGCGGGAGAAGGGCGGCCTGTGGGACGTCGGCCCGCACGTCCTCTCCGTCTACCTCCCGGTCCTCGGCGACGTCACCGGGATCACCGCCGCGCCGGGCCCCGACGACACCCGCCACCTGGTGCTGCGCCACGCCTCGGGCGCGAGCAGCACGGCCACGCTCACCCTGAGCGCGCCCCCGGAGGCGGCGGAGGCGGCCCTCACGCTGTACGGCACCGGCGGCCGGGCCGAGATGCCCCGCTGGGACGGCGCGGTGGACGCCTTCGCGGCGGCCGTCGACGCCCTCGTCACCGCGGCCCGCACCGGCGAACCCCACGCCTGCGACGCCCGCTTCGGCCTCCGCCTCACGGAGATCCTGACGGAGGCGGAGCAGCGTGCGGCCCGCGCCTGACGACAGCACGGCCGGCGGCGCGCCGGTCGTCCGGGCCGTCACCCCCGCCGACTGGCCGCTCTGGCGCGAGGCCCGGATCGCCTCGCTCACGACCTCGCCCGAGGCGTTCAGGGCGCGGCTCGCCGACTGGGAGCGGGGCGGTGAGGAGCAGTGGCGGACCCGGTTCGACGACCCGGCCGCGTACGGCGTCCTGGCCGTCCGCGACGCCCGGTCCGTGGGGATGGCGGCCGGGCTCCTCGCGCCGGACGCCGTGCCCGAACTGCGGTCGGTCTGGGTCGCGCGGGAGGCCCGGGGCCACGGTCTCGCCGCCCGCCTGATCGCCTCCGTCGAGAGCTGGGCGCACGGCACGGGAGCGGGGACGCTCCGGCTCTCCGTGCTGGCGGCCAACGCCCCGGCGATCGCCCTGTACGAGCGCCTCGGGTACGCGCCGGACGGCCGCGCGGGTCAAGAGCTGGTCATGACGAAGAAGCTGCGCGACGGCCGCTGAGCCCCTCCGACAGGGCCTCGCACAGGGAGTCCAGGGCGGCCCCGTACAGCCGCTCCGGCGGGGTGGCGTAGCCGACGACCAGGCCGTCCGGGTGGGCGGGACCGGGGGCGTCCGGGTGGCGGTAGGAGGCGAGGCCCTCCGTGGCGACCCCGCGCCGGGCGGCCGCGGCGAGCACCGCCCGCTCCGTGCCCGGGGGCAGCTCCAGGACGGCGTGCAGACCGGCGGCGATGCCCGTCACCCGTACCTCCGGCACCCGTGCGGCGAGCGCGGCGGCCAACCGGTCGCGCCGCTCCCGGTGGCGGCGGCGCATGCCCCGGACGTGCCGGTCGTACGCGCCGGAGGCGAGGAAGTCGGCGAGGGTGAGCTGCTCCGTGGCCGAGGCGTACGGCTCGCGTTCCCCCTTCGCGGCGGCGACGGCGTCCGCGAGCGCCGCCGGGAGGCACATCCAGCCGAGGCGCAGCGCGGGGGAGAGGCTCTTGCTGACGGAGCCGAGGAGGACGGTCCGCTCGGGGTCGAGGCCCTGGACGGCGCCCACGGGCCGGCGGTCGTACCGGAACTCCCCGTCGTAGTCGTCCTCCACGACGAGCCCGCCGGAGCGCCGCGCCCACTCCAGGGCGCCGGCCCGGCGCTCGGGGTGCAGCGGCCCGCCGGTGGGGAACTGGTGGGCGGGCGTGAGCAGGACGGCCCCGGCCCCGGGCGGGATCTCCCCGGTGCGGGCCCCGTCCCCGTCGACCGCCACGGGCACGGTGCGGACGCCCGCCCCGTCGAGGAGGCCCCGGTGGAAGGGCAGGCCGTACGCCTCGACGGCCCAGGGGCGTTCCGTACCGAGCACCCGGACGAGCAGCCGCAGCGCGTGGGCGGCGCCGGAGCAGACCACGATCCGGTCGGGGCCCGTGCGCACGCCCCTGACCCGGGCGAGGTACTCGGCGAGGGCCCGGCGCAGTTCGATCCGGCCGTGCGGGTCGCGGCTCCCGAAGGCCTCGTGCGGCGCGGCGGTCAGGGCCCGCCGGGCGGCCGCCAGCCAGGGACCGCGCGGGAAGGCGCCGGGGTCCGGCCTGCCCTGGACGAGGTCGTACGGGAGCGGCGGCGGCGCGGCCGGGCGCACGGGCCCCGGGGCGGGCGCGGCGACCCGCTCGGCGACCCGGGTGCCGGAACCCTGGCGGGAGGCCAGCCAGCCCTCGGCGACCAGTTCGGCGTACGCGTCGGCGACGGTGTTGCGGGCGATCCCCAGGTCGGCGGCGAGCGACCGGTAGGGCGGCAGCCGCGTCCCGGGGGCGAGCCGCCCCTCGCGCACGGCCTCGCGCAGGGCCCGGATGAGCGCGGCCCGCCGGCTGCCGCCGGTGCCGAGCTCCAGATGCAGATCGTTCCCGAGCCCTCCGGCGCCGCTCACCGCTCCTCGCCGCCGTCCATGAGGTCCCGCACCCCGGTCAGGAACCGGCGCACCGCCCGGGTCTCGGTCTCCGTGAAGCCGCCGAGCAGGGCGACCGTCCCGTCGATCAGCGGTCCGAAGTGCGCGCGGCCCAGCTCCTTGGCGCGGTCCTGGACGGTCAGCAGGACGCGCCGCCGGTCCCGGGCGTCGCGCGTCCTGGCCACGTGTCCGAGCCGTTCGAGCCGGTCGACGACGGCGGTCGTGCCGGCCGAGTTGAGCCCGAGGCGCTCGCCGAGCCACCCGGCGGTGGCGTCCGTACCGGCGCGCTCGGCGTCGAGGAGGCAGATCAGGGCCCGCACGTCCGTCGGGTGCATGCCGTTGCGGGCGGCGAACTCGTTCTGGCGCAGGCCGTATTCGACGGTGACTTCGCGCAGCAGATGAAAGATCCGCATCTCCGGTGACGAGTCCACCGCACCCTCCTATGATCTGAACGTCTCGCTGAGCGAGATTATCGCCGAACGAGAGGACGGACGCGATGCCGCACGCCCGAACCACCGCCGGCACCTACGCCGCGGCGTACGAAGAGCTCCTCGCCACCTGGCCCGCCCCCACCACCGCCTCGGAACTCCGCACGCCCCACGGCACCACCCACGTCCTCCACCACGGCCCCCCGGACGGCCCGCCGGTCCTCCTCCTGCCCGGCGGCGGGTCCACCGCCTGCTCCTGGCGCACGACGGCCGCCGCACTCGGCGCGACGCACCGGGTCCACGCCGTCGACCTCGTCGGCGGACCGGGCCGCAGCCGGGCGGACGGCAGCCCGATCCGTACCGCCGCCGACCTCACGGCCTGGCTGGACGCCCTGCTCGACGGCCTCGGACTGGCGTCGGCGTCGCTCTGCGGCCACTCGTACGGCGGATGGATCGCGCTCCGGTACGCCCTGGCGGCCCCCGACCGGACCGACCGCCTCGTCCTCCTCGACCCGACCGGCTGCTTCGCCGGCTTCAGCCCCGGCTACCTCCTGCACGCCCTGCCCGTACTGCTGCGCCCGACGGCCGCGCGCATGGACGCCCTCCTGTCCTGGGAGACCGGCGGGTCCGCGGCCGACCCGGCGGTACGGCGCCTCGACACCCTGGCCGCGGAACTGCCCCGGCCCCGCCCGGTCACCGGCCCCCGCCCCACCCGCGCCGAACTGGCCGCCCTGCGACCCCCCACACTGCTGCTCACGGCGGGGAGGAGCCGCGCCCACGACGCGGCCCGGATCACCGCGACGGCCCGCGCGACCGTCCCCGGCATCGCGACGGAAACCCTGCCGGAAGCGACCCACCACACCCTCCCGACGGACCTGCCCCCCACGGCACTGTCGGCGATCACGAGCTTCCTGACAGCCTGAAGCCGACGGGACAGGGGTCCGACGAGCCGACGAGCCGACAGGTCAGGGGCCCGGTGAGACATCGACTCGGCGGGACATCGACTCAGCGGGACAGCGCGTCCCGCACGGCCTCCTCGCTCCGGCCGACGACCGCCGTGCCGTCCTCCGCCGTGATGATGGGCCGCTGGATCAGCTCGGGGTGCGCGGAGAGCGCCTCGATCCACCGCTCCCGGTCGTCCTCGTCCCGGGGCCACTCCTTGACCCCGAGCTCCTCGGCGATGTCCTCCCCGGTCCGGGTGATGTCCCAGGGTTCGAGCCCGAGCCGCTTGAGGACGCCGCGGATCTCCTCCGGCGAGGGCACGTCCTCCAGATACCGCCGCACGGTGTAGTCGGCGCCCTCCGCGTCGAGGAGCGTGAGGGCGCTGCGGCACTTGGAACAGGCGGGATTGATCCAGATCTCCATGCCCCACACGGTACCCGCACGGGTACCCCCCAAGCCCCCCTCCACCACCCCCCAAACCCCACCTGGCCAGGGGCGATTGTCAGTGGGGGTCTCTAAAATAGGGGGTGAAGGTGAGGGTCCCGGGGAGGGCCCGCACCCCACCGTTCGCCAGGAGGTAGCCCATGGCTCTCGCCGTGATCCGGACGCCGTCCCTCGAACCCTGGAAGCCGCTCCAGAAGAAGCCGCTCCCCGCGGGCCGCCCCCGCGAGTGGTACGTGACCCACAACCGCCGCCTGAAGGCCATGCGCCTCGCGATCGCCCTCCTCGACGCCGGCGTCTACGTCCCGTCGAAGGCCACGGACGCGACGATACGCAGGACGGCCGAGCAGATCGGCATCCACCCGCCCTCCGACACCACCTGCCGTATGGTCCGGTCCATGATCCGCTACGGCCGCTGACACCGCGGGGGCGCTGCCCGGCCCGGGCCGGACAGCGCCGTCGGCGGATCCCGTCCGCTACCAGGCCACCGGCAGCCGTTCGGGGAGCCGCTTCATGAAGTTGGTGCGCCACACCAGCTGCTCGACCGGCACCGCGAGCCGCAGCCCCGGCAGCCGGTCGAGGAGCGTCTCCAGGGCGATCTCGGCATGCCGCTTGCCGAGCGCCGTCGCCGGGCAGTAGTGCCGCCCGCCGCCGAAGGAGAGGTGTTCGGCGGCGTTCTCCCGGTCCGGCCGGAAGGCCAGCGGGTCCGGGAAGCGCTCCGGATCGTGGTTCGCGGCCTCCACGAGCACCAGGACGAGCTCACCGGCCCGCACGTCGACCCCGCCGAGCCGCACGTCCTCCAGGGCGACCCGCGGCAGCCCGTCGCCGATCGACAGGTTCACCCGCAGCAGCTCGTCCATCGCCCCCGCGACCCGGCCGCCACCGCCGTTCAGCGCCTCCCGCACGTCCGGCCGGGTCAGCACCGACACCAGCGCCATCGTCAGGAACCCGGCGGTGGAGATCACCCCGGCCCCGAACAGCGTCACGCCCACCGTCGCCAGCATCTCGTCCGTCAGATGCGCGTAGTCGGGATCCTCGCGCAGCGCCGCGAGCTCCGCCATCAGCCCGCCGGTCGCCGGATCGTCGAGCCGCTCCGTCATGTACGCGATGTCCCGGTCCCAGTTCAGCCGGGCCGCCTCGATCTCCCGCGGCGCGTTCATGAAGGCCACGTCCAGACTGCGCAGCAGCCGCGGCCCGTCCTCCTCCGGGATGCCCAGCATCCGGCAGTGCAGCCCCGCCGAGTACGGATCGGCGTAGGCGCCCCGCAGCTCCCCGGGAGCCCCCTCGGCGACCAGCGCGTCCACCAGGGCCCCGGCCCGCGCCCGCAGCCACTCCTCCAGGCCGGGCGCCTTCGGGTTGATCGCCTTCATCACGGCCTTGCGCAGCCCGGCCCCGGTGATGTTGCCCATGTTGTTCACCACGTGCGGTGGGATCGTCAGCGCGTACTGCCGCGGCGCCCCCGGCGCCGAGGTGTCCTTCAGGCTGAACCTCGGGTCCTCCAGGACCTGTCTGCACAGCTCGTACGAGGAGACCAGCCAGGCCCCGGCCCCGGCGATCGTGCGGACCCTCCGCACCGGCTCGGCGCGCAGCGCGCCGATCTCGGCGGGCAGCCGGGTCCCGTCCCAGTCGAAGGGGAAGGCGGGCAGGGCCTCGACGGCGACGCTCATCACAGGGCTCCTTCGACGTTCTCGTCGGTGGTCTCGACGGGCGTGAGAATGCCGTGGCCCTGGTTGCGCGAGGCCCGGAGCCCGGACCCCCGCCCGTACAGCAGGTCGGCCAGCGGCAGTGCCTGGTGGTAGCAGTTGAGCGAGGACGGCACCCCGAGGATCGCGGGCGTGTCCAGGAACAGCGGCACCTCGGCGCAGATGTACGCCCGGCACACCTCCCGCTGCCGCTCGTCGGTCCGCTGCCCCGGCGCCAGCTTCCCGGCCAGGAAGATCCCGGTCAGCGCGTCGCAGGTCTCCCGCACCACCGGGTCCGCCGCCACCGCGTCGAGCACCGTGCGGTGCAGCTCCCGGTACGCCGGGACCTCCCCGAACTCCGACATCCCGCGGGCCCGTACCCGCACCCCCGCGGGATCGGCCTCCGCCACGGCCGCCCCGACCTTCGCCCGCACCCCCCGCAGGTTCTTGACGGCCTTCCGCCGCGCCTCGTCGGCCCCGTACCCCAGCGCCTCGTACATGTCGGCGACATGCAGATCGGTGTAGACGAGATCGACCTGATCGAAATGCTCCAAGCCCCAGCGCGTCAGCTCGCGCAGCCGCTGGGCCGTGAAGTAACTGTTCCCCGGGGAGACGCCGATGACCACGTGCGCGCCCTCGTCGGCGATGACGCGGCAGTGATCGGTGTACGGCTGGAGTCGGAGCGTCTCGGCAGGGGCGAAAGCCGCCTGAGTCACGTAGGCAGTCCTCATCGCGCCAGCTAGTCCCAGCGGAGCCCTGTGCTCCGGGTGTGGCGGCAGCGACGACGACACGCTATCGACCGGTCGCGGAGCGTGAACCCTCTACTCGTGGGTACGTACGAGAGTTCGTCAGTTGTTCGCCCTCCTGTGATCTTGGCCGGAAAGCGGCGAGGCCCGCCGCCCCCTCGGAAGGGGGACGACGGGCCTCGCCGGGCAGCCTCGGCCTAGAGGTCGAAGTACAGCTCGAACTCGTGCGGGTGCGGGCGGAGCTGGATCGGGGCGATCTCGTTGGTGCGCTTGTAGTCGATCCAGGTCTCGATCAGGTCGGAGGTGAAGACGCCGCCGGCCTGGAGGTACTCGTTGTCGGCCTCGAGGGCCTTGAGGACGGCCTCCAGGTTGGTCGGGACCTGCTGGACGTTGGCGTGCTCTTCGGGGGCGAGCTCGTAGAGGTCCTTGTCGATCGGCTCGGCCGGCTCGATCTTGTTCTTGATGCCGTCGAGGCCCGCGAGGAGCAGGGCGGAGAAGGCGAGGTACGGGTTCGAGGACGGGTCCGGCGCGCGGAACTCGACGCGCTTGGCCTTCGGGTTCGAGCCCGTGATCGGGATGCGCATGGCGGCGGAGCGGTTGCGCTGCGAGTACACCATGTTGACCGGGGCCTCGAAGCCCGGGACGAGGCGGTGGTACGAGTTCACCGTCGGGTTGGTGAAGGCGAGCAGCGACGGGGCGTGCTTGAGGATGCCGCCGATGTAGTAGCGGGCGGTGTCCGAGAGGCCCGCGTAGCCCGTCTCGTCGTAGAAGAGCGGCTCGCCGTTCGACCAGAGCGACTGGTGGACGTGCATGCCCGAGCCGTTGTCGCCGAAGATCGGCTTCGGCATGAAGGTCGCGGTCTTGCCGTTCCGCCAGGCGACGTTCTTGATGATGTACTTGAACAGCATCAGGTCGTCGGCCGAGGCCAGCAGCGTGTTGAACTTGTAGTTGATCTCGGCCTGGCCGGCGGTGCCGACCTCGTGGTGCTGGCGCTCGACCTGGAGGCCGACGTTCTCCAGCTCCAGGGACATCTCCGAGCGCAGGTCGGCGAAGTGGTCGACCGGCGGGGCCGGGAAGTAGCCGCCCTTGTAGCGGACCTTGTAGCCGCGGTTGTTCTCCTCCGCACCGGTGTTCCAGGCGCCGGCCTCGGAGTCGATGTGGTAGAAGCCCTGGTTCGCGGAGGTCTCGAAGCGGACCGAGTCGAAGACGTAGAACTCGGCCTCGGGGCCGAAGTAGGCGGTGTCGGCGATGCCGGTGGAGGCGAGGTACGCCTCGGCCTTCTTCGCGATGTTCCGCGGGTCGCGGCTGTAGGCCTCGCCCGTGATCGGGTCGTGGATGAAGAAGTTGATGTTCAGCGTCTTGTCGCGGCGGAAGGGGTCCACGCGCGCGGTCGACAGGTCGGCGCGGAGCGCCATGTCGGACTCGTGGATGGCCTGGAAGCCGCGGATCGACGAGCCGTCGAAGGCGAGCTCCTCCGACGGGTCGAAGGCCGTCGCCGGGATCGTGAAGTGCTGCATCACACCCGGAAGGTCGCAGAACCGGACGTCGACCATCTTGACGTCGTTGTCCTTGATGAACTTCTGGACCTCGTCGGCGTTCTGGAACCCGTTGTTCTGGGACATCCCACTCCTCCTACTCCCGGCCCGGGGAGGGGCGGGGTCTCTGCAGCGGTCGTGCGGCCAGTGCGGTGGCACACGGTGGACCCGACCATAGGCAGACGGGATTTCTCAAGCGTGACCCAATTGTTTCGTCGAAGTTAACCGGGCCGGGTGCTGTTCCGGTGCCCCGGAGCCGTACTCCGACCCGGGCCGAACTGATCAAAAACGGGCGCAGTACCGTGGTCGGGTGGACAACAGGCAAGCACTCGGATCTTGGCTCTCCGGCCCCCGCGCGGCGGCCGAGGACGCAGGCGTCGACTTCGGCTACCGCGGTGAGCAGCTCGGTCTGCCCGAGGAGGGCCCCGGCTCGATCGCCCGTCCCGGGCGGCGCCTGGGCGCCCTCGCGGTCGACTGGGCCCTCTGCATGCTGATCGCATACGGCCTGATCACCGACGGCTACAACCAGGCGACGGGCAACTGGGCCCTGGTCATCCTGTTCGTCCTCGGCGTGCTGACGGTCGGCACCGTCGGCTCGACGCCCGGCAAGCGGATCTTCGGTCTGCGCGTCGTCTCCGCGAACGGCGGCCGCCTCGGTCCGTTCCGGGTGGCGCTCCGCTCCCTGCTCGTCTGCCTGGCCATCCCGGCCCTCATCTGGGACCGCGACGGCCGCGGCCTCCACGACCGCCTCTCCGGCGCCGTCCAGGTCCGCATCTGAATCGGCGATGCGAAGACGAGGAAGGCCCCGGACCGCACGGTCCGGGGCCTTTCTGTCAGGTCGGGTGTCAGCGCATCTTGCCGCCGCGCGGCATCCGCATGCCCTTCGGCATCGGACCCTTCGGCAGCGGCATGTTGCTCATGAGGTCGCCCATCGCCCGCAGTCGGTCGTTGGCCGCGGTCACCTGCGGGCCGGTGAGCACGCGCGGCATCTTGAGCATGGTCGTACGGATCTTCTTCAGCGGCACCTGGCCCTCGCCGTCGCCGACGATGATGTCGTGCACCGGCACGTCCACCACGACGCGGTTCATCCGCTTCTTCTCGGCCGCGAGCAGGGCCTTGACCCGGTTCGGGTTGCCCTCGGCCACCAGGACGATGCCGGCCCGGCCTACGGCGCGGTGCACGACGTCCTGGTTGCGGTTCATCGCGACCGCGGGGGTCGTCGTCCAGCCGCGCCCGACGTTCTGCAGGACCGCCGCGGCCGCGCCCGGCTGGCCCTCCATCTGCCCGAAGGCAGCGCGCTCGGCGCGTCGCCCGAAGACGATGGCCGCCGCCAGGAGCGCCAGGACGAAGCCCAGGATGCCCAGGTAGACCGGATGGCCGATGAGGAAGCCGATCGCGAGGAGGACACCGAGTACGCCGATGCCCACGCCCGCGACGACCAGACCGACCTTCGGGTCCGCCTTCCGGGTCATCTGGTACGTGAGGGCGATCTGCTTCAGTCGCCCGGGGTTCGCAGCGTCAGCGCTGCCCGTGTTTGCCTTCCTCGCCATGTCCTGAAGTTTACGTGGCCCGGGAAGCCCGGCCCGACGCGACCTCCATCACGTGCTGGGCCTCCACCCGGTCCTTGGCCCGGCGGCGGTCCTCCAGGACGGAGTTCCAGGCGTTGCGCCGGGCGGTGCGCTGGCCGGCGCCCAGGAGCAGGGCCTCCACGGCCTTCAGGGCGTCGGTGACGGACGGGATCGCGGTGACGCGGACGTGCGTCGATGCGGCCGGCATGTCGGGGTCCTCCCTCGATTGCGGGTGAGACGAGGTGGGGGGTGCGAGCGGTGGTGGCGGTGAGTGAAACCAGGCTCACAGATCGGTGTTACCAGGGCGTGACCCGGCGGTCAAACACTGGTGAAACGTTGATGCGGCCATGTGGAGGACGGGGCGGACGCGGACGCGGCCCGGGCGCCCCCGCTGAGCTGCGGGAGCGCCCGGGCCGCGCCGGATCCGGCCACTACCAGCCGGTAACTACTTGTGCGCCGATTCACACGGCCACGGGGCGGGCTCAGACGGCCTGCGTCGCGTTGTCGACCGCACCGCGCTTCTCGATCGCCTGCTGGTACAGACGGCCCGCGCGGTACGAGGACCGGACCAGCGGGCCCGACATCACGCCGGAGAAGCCGATCTCGTCGGCCTCCTCCTTCAGCTCCACGAACTCCTGCGGCTTCACCCAGCGCTCCACGGGGTGGTGCCGGACGGAGGGGCGCAGGTACTGCGTGATCGTGATGAGCTCGCAGCCCGCGTCGTGCAGCTGCTGGAGCGCCTCGCTGATCTCCTCGCGGGTCTCGCCCATGCCGAGGATCAGGTTCGACTTCGTGACCAGACCGTAGTCGCGGGCCTGGGTGATGACGTCCAGGGAGCGCTCGTACCGGAAGCCCGGACGGATCCGCTTGAAGATCCGCGGGACGGTCTCGACGTTGTGCGCGAAGACCTCGGGGCGGGAGTCGAAGACCTCCTTGAGGAGCTCCGGCACCGCGTTGAAGTCGGGGGCGAGCAGCTCGACCTTGGTGCGGCCGTCGGCGCGGTCCGCCGTCTGCTGGTGGATCTGGCGCACGGTCTCCGCGTACAGCCAGGCGCCGCCGTCCTCCAGGTCGTCGCGCGCGACGCCCGTGATCGTGGCGTAGTTCAGGTCCATCGTGACGACCGACTCGCCCACGCGGCGCGGCTCGTCACGGTCGAGGGCCTCGGGCTTGCCCGTGTCGATCTGGCAGAAGTCGCAGCGCCGGGTGCACTGGTCGCCGCCGATGAGGAAGGTCGCCTCGCGGTCCTCCCAGCACTCGAAGATGTTGGGACAGCCCGCCTCCTGGCAGACCGTGTGCAGGCCCTCGCTCTTCACGAGGCCCTGCATCTTCGTGTACTCCGGACCCATCTTCGCGCGGGTCTTGATCCACTCGGGCTTGCGCTCGATGGGGGTCTGGGCGTTCCGGACCTCCAGGCGCAGCATCTTGCGTCCGTCGGGGGCGACTGCGGACACATCGGCTCCTGTAGCTTCGATTCTTCGGCGCACACCAGGGTACGCCCGTTGCTTCCATGCCTTGCTCTACGCGTGGCCAACCCGTGGCCACGGCTCGGCATTCCTCAGGCCGAGGCCCGTACCGCCTGGTCCGCGCCTTCGTGCTCGATCTCCCGCGGCTTCAGCTCCGCGTTCTCCAGGACGTCCCGCAGGTGCTTCTCCACGACCGGGAGCACCTCCTCGATCGTGAGGTCCCGGCCCAGCTCGTTCGCGAGCGAGGCCACGCCCGCGTCGCGGATGCCACACGGGATGATCCGGTCGAACCAGGTGTTGTCCGGGTTCACGTTCAGGGCGAAGCCGTGCATGGTGACGCCCTTGGCGACCCGGATGCCGATGGCGGCGAGCTTCCGGTCCTCGCGGCGCTGGCCGGCGTTGGACGGGGCGTACTCCGGGCCGTTCAGGCGCGGGTCGAACTCCTCGTCGGTCAGCCGGGGGTCGAAGTCGAGGGAGAGCCCGCCGAGCGAGGGGCGCTGCTCGATCGGGTCGCCGAGGACCCAGACCCCGCTGCGTCCCTCGATCCGGGTCGTGGCCACGCCGAACTCGGCGGCCGTGCGGATCAGGGCCTCCTCCAGGCGGCGCACGTGCGCGACGACGTCCACCGGGCGGGGCAGCTTCATGATCGGGTAGCCGACCAGCTGGCCGGGGCCGTGCCAGGTGATCTTGCCGCCGCGGTCCACGTCCACCACCGGAGTCCCGTCCAGCGGCCGCTCGCTCTCCTGCGTGCGCCGGCCGGCCGTGTAGACCGGCGGGTGCTCGAGGAGCAGACAGGTGTCGTCGATCTCGTCGGCGAACCGCGCGGCGTGCACCTCGCGCTGCTTGTCCCACGCCACCTGGTACTCGACGGCTTCCTCGCCGAACCCAAGGCGGACGAATCGCAGCTCACTCACGGCCATGCCTCCTCCTGGGTGCCGGGATCCGGAAACCGGGGATCATCCCGGGCCGGCTCGGCACCATGCGTCATTCGCGCCCATGCCACTGTACGGCGGCGGCGGGGACGCCCCTCCGGCAGGTGGACGGGGGCGCCTACGTCAGCGATGCCATCAATCCTCACACGATCGGATGAATGTGGGGCGAAGGTGGCGGTACGGGCCGTGGGGACCGCTAAATTCGCGCCGTTCCATGAGGGTCCGACGGGGCTGCCGTCCGGGCCCGGAAGGCAGGAGACCGCACAGCTGATGACGGAACGACCACCGCAGCGCATCCCGAACCGCCAGCTCGCCGCGCTCATCGCCGAAGCCGGGTTCTCCAACGCGGGGCTCGCCAGACGGGTCGACCAGCTCGGACTGGAACACGGGCTCGACCTGCGGTACGACAAGACCTCCGTGACCCGCTGGCTCCGCGGGCAGCAGCCGCGCGGCACCACCCCCGCCCTCATCGCCGAGGTCTTCACCCGCCGCCTCGGCCGCCGGCTCTCCGCCCAGGACCTCGGCCTCGACGCCTGCGCGCCCGTCTACGCCGGCCTGGAGTTCGCCGCCACCCCCGAGGAGGCCGTCGACATCGTCAGCGGCCTGTGGCGCAAGGACTCCGGCAGCCACGCCGAACTCCGCAAGATCGCCTTCACCCCGGCCGGCCTCGTCGTCCCCAGCCGCGACTGGCTCATCGGCCGCGCCGACGACCGGGTCGCCCGCGGCGAACCGGCGCCCACCGCGTCCCGCGCCTCCACGCCCCCGCAGGACCCCCGGGTCCCGTCCCAGGGCCGCTTCTCCGTACCCCGCCAGCGCGGTACGGACGGGGGGCCGGGCCAGCGGGTCTCCAGCGGCGACATCGCCGCCCTCCGCTCCGTCGGCGAGCTCTTCCGCACCCTCGACCACGCCTACGGCGGCGGGCACGCCCGGCAGGCCCTCGTCCGCTATCTGGAGCACGAGGCCGAGCCGATGCTGCGCGGCACGTACGGGGAGAGCACCGGGCGCCGCCTCTTCGCGGCGGCCGCCGACCTCACCCGGCTCGCCGGCTGGACCTCGTACGACATCGCCGCCCACGGACTCGCCCAGCGGTACTTCGTCCAGGCGCTGCGCCTCGCCCAGGCCGCCGGGGACCGGGCGTACGGCTCGTACGTGCTCCTCACCATGAGCTGCCAGGCCGTCTACCTCGGCCACGGGCGCGAGGCCGTGCAGCTCGCCCGGGTCGCCCAGCAGGGCGTCGGGCCCGCCGCGCCCCCCGTCGTCCAGGCGATGCTGCACGCCGTCGAGGCGCGGGGCCACGCGGTCCTCGGCGAGGCGCGGGCCTGCAGCGCCTCCCTGGTCCGCGCGGAACGGGCCCTGGAGGCGGCCCGGCCCGGGGACGAGGTCCCCTACTGGGCCCGCCACTTCGACGAGGCCCAGCTCGCCGACGAGCTCGGCCACTGCCACCGGGACCTCCAGCAGTACCGCCCCGCCGCCCAGCACGCCGAACGCGCCCTCCAGCTCGGCGCCCCCGGCTTCGCCCGCAGCCGCCTCTTCTGCCGCGTCGTCCTCGCCACCTCCCGGCTCGCCCTCGGCGAACTGGAGCAGGCGTGCGCACTGGGCGCGGAGGCCGCCCAGCAGGCCTCCGAGATGCGGTCGGCGCGGGCCGTCGAGTACGTCCGCGACTTCGAACGCCGCCTGGAGCCGTACCGCGACGCGGCGGCGGCGCGCACGTACCGCGACCGCGTGGCGGCGATCGGCTGACGCGCCCCCGTGGGGGGGGGGGGGGGCGGGGGGGGGCGCCCCCCCCCCCCGGGCGGGGGGCGGGCCCGCGCCCCCCCCCCCGCGGCGGGGGGGGGGGGCGGCGCCCCGGCGGGGGGGGCGGGCGGGG
>NZ_JBIAMJ010000020.1:0-140603 GCF_042874035.1 Streptomyces sp. NPDC004284
GCGCGCGGTCTCCTGCGGAGACACGACGCGGAGTGACTGCGTCACTCCAAGGGGGACTGCGCCGCTGCGCGGCGCCGGGCGGAGTGAGCCCGGAAGGCAGTCACCTTCGGTGACTGCGGGGCGGCCCGGTCAGACCGGGCCTGCGGGCCCCGGGTGGGGGCCGGCGGTTGGGTCTCGCTCGCCTGCGGCGAGCGTTTCCGCTGGTCAGAAGCCTGATCCTGCGGGGTGGTACCGGTCTGGGTGGTGGGTTTCGCCTCCGTCCCCTGCGGGGCCGGCGACTCCTCAATCACCCGCGGAATCCTCTATCTGGTAACAGATTGCAGGGATCGAGAGAGCCTGTCCAGCCCCGCAACCACCCGGAAGGGTGATCACTCTCCGTGCCACACTAGGAGCATACCCGGCTATAGGTGGTCTAAACCATATAAAGATCGTCAGCAAGAAGGGTAGGGATGCTCGGCCGTCCGGAAAGGCACCGCCCATTCATGGGGAAATGCGGAAACCGCAAACTGAAACACCAACAGAAAGCCCCGACGCAAATCCTCATGACGGAACCGCAAAACCCCTCCCCCTCACTGTGCCTGAATCACCACCAAAAACCGTATGCAGAAACAGAATGCAGACAACCAATTCAGGATCTGCATACGGCCCTTGATTGGACTACGTGGTAATGCACAACGCCCCCCGCTCCGGACGAAGCGGGGGGCGTTGTGCATCTGGGTCAGCTAGAGCATCGGGTGTACGCGTACCTCAGTACGTCGGCCCGGCGGGCGGATGCGGGGCACGGCTCCAGACGGCAGGCCCTGGCCGGAGCTGATGCTGGCGACCGCCGAGTAGCTCCACCAGCTCGCCGCGCTCGGCCCAGACCGGCGCTGACAGGACACGTCGGCGGAAGCGGGCCTCCGCTGGGGCTCAGCCCCGACGGTAGCCGATCCAGCCACCGTCCTGGACTCCAGTCCGCAATCCGCCGGGGAGCGGCAAGGACTCCAGCAGCGCCGCCGCTGCCGGCGCGAAGTCATCCGAGAGGCTGAGGTAGGCCAGCTGGTCGGCGTACGACGAGTGCTGCCTGAAGTAGCGCTCGTCGCGGACACTCTTCGGCTGCCCGTAGGGCACCTCCAACACGTACGGGTACACCGTGCCGTCCTCACTGACGGCCCACCTTGGAGTGTCGAACGAATTGATGCCGTCGCTCCAGGCCTGCGCCACAACACACAGGTCGTTCGTCCGCTCGTGCCGGTGCGGGGACTCCTGGCCCCCGTCTATGAAGATGTACCGACGTAGCAGGGGTGCACCGTGGCGGCGGGCGAACGCGAAGAACTCCTTGGCGCGTTCGCGCAGGAGCTGCTGGTCTCTGGCATGAGCCTGCTCGGCCGCCTCGGCGGCGGCTGTCTCCTTCGCGCTCAACTCCCGCTGCCGACGCAAGAGCTCCGCGGCTGCCCGTTCGAGATCCGACATGATTTCAGTTCCCCCGTGATCGCCGGAACCCGGCCGGAAGCCGCCGGGCCTGCACAGGCTACAAAGCCTCACGCTGACCGGGTAGTAGGCGTAATCAAAGCCAACGGTGCCGTGGTAGGCCCTGCCGTCCTCGGTGAACACCGGACGGTCGGCGGCGGGACGCTAGGAGCGGGCCGGCCGCTGGCCCACAACCTGACTTCTCAGCTGCGATCTCTCGGTTTCGTGTCAGTGCTCCACCTGTATGAATACCGCAGCGTGACAGCGAAATCGGCCCTACCTCTCACACCAGCGTCCCGAGCCCGGGGGGCGCACCCACCAATTACCCTAACCCTGAATGCACATGACGAAAACACAAAACCCCGACAGCGAACGCCTCCTGACACCACACCAATACCCCATGCAGAAAACGCATAAGACGAACCGCTACACACCTGCCCCACCCCGAGAGGAGACGCTCAGGACCACCGTCGCCGCATCGCCGGGCCGGCACGGGGTCACGGTCGCCACAGGCACCGGAATCGCTCGCACGCCGAAAGAGCAGGGCGCGGCAGCGGGGGCTGTTGTCGGGCCGGGTATCCGCGCGTCGCGTGACTGGCTGTCGGAGAGGGGGCTGCTCATTCCGCCATCACGGCCAAAGAGCCGTGGTGAGTCCATCTCTCACAGCTCTCAGTCCATCGGTCCATCGGTCCATCTGGGAAAAGGGCCTGAGAGGCTCTCAGATCCCCCTGCTCACCACACCCCAGGCGCATGAGCGGGACGGTTTTTTCCCCTCTCGCCGGGCCCCCGCAGGCCCAGCCGGTGTCAGAAAGAGATGGCAGGGGCGCAGGGGCACCCGGGGAAGGGCACCACCGCAGCCATCGAGCCCGCCGATCGGGCGACGTCGGCCGCGCAGGCCTCGGAACAGGCTGTCTGGAGCTTGGAGGAGGGGGTGGGAGGAACGAGAGTCTGCCTGCGGCCCTCCCCTGTCGGCCTGGGCGCGGCAGACAGACGCACCCGTCCCCGGGCAGGGCAAGCCCGGGGCCCGGACCCGGAACCCCATGCCGTATATGGAAAACGCATACGGCATGCATCACCCCATATGCGGATACTGCCTCACCGATCCAGCACCCTCACCAACGGCCTGGCCTGCCTGCACGGGAACAGCAGGCCCTCCGACACTCTCGTATCAAGCCCGCAATCAGCTCCGGATCCGACAGGCAGGCCGCAAGGAAAGGCAGGCGGGGCCAGTCCGGCGGCTATGGCATCCGCCAGCCCGGCACCACAGCCAGCAAGGCCACAGAAACATGCTGACCAGGCACCAGGGCACGGAAGAAAACGGAGATGGGGGGCTGGGAACGGGCACGGCTCTCATCCGCTCACAGAAAACTGCAGACAGCCGCCATGCCCCCGACGGCACAACAGCGCGGCCTCGAAAACCACCCTGCATGCGGAAATCGCATACGCTATGCATGACCCGCATATGCGGAAACCGTATCAGCCATTCAGGTCCTCGCCGCCATAACCATCCCCGGTAGCCCCCGTACCGACGGCGAGCGGTCAGTGCAGGGGCTACTGGACGAACCAAAGCGGTACGGCGCGAGACGGGACCACCCTCACAAGGCCAGCGTGGTCACCAACGCAGGCGCGGGGTGCCCACGAGGGCATCCCGGCAGGAACGAGGAGCAATCAGGACCTGGCACCGCTGCAATGGACCGACCGTGCGACCAGGACAACCTCCCGCACGCAGTGGGGGACAGCGGCCGGCGCCATGGTCCCACCGCAGAAAACCACGGCCAGGCCGCTCCCCGCACAGTGCGCGAAGCGGCTGTGGAAAGCCCGGTGGTAAATAAACTGCGGACACAATCCCCACACCGGTCGATACCCGCCACACCCACACCGCACAGTGAGCCTCTTTCATCCTGGGCTGAAGGGTGAAATGAGCTGGCCAGCGGTGTGGTGACGAGGCAGGGCCCCTGGTCGTTGGCGTGGTGATCTCACTCAGCACACCGGCGACCGAAGGGGCCCTGTCGGTTCCGTATCCTGCCACGCTCGACGTCCCGCATGAGCTCGTCGAGCATGTCGCCTGGCTGCTGTACGAGCACCGCCAGACTTGCAACACCCGCTGGCGCAAGCTCGACTGCTTCGACCAGGCGCTGCTCACGCTGGTGCACCTACGGAAGAACGAGACGTTCTCGCAGCTCGGAGCGGGTTTCGGGATATCCCAGGCCGCCGCCTGACGGTACGTCGACGAGACCTTGGACATCCTGGCCGGCTGGGCGCCCGGCCTCCACGAAGCCCTCACCGGCCTCGGCGAAGGCGACCACGTCATCGTTGACGGCACTTTGATCCCTATCGACCGGATCGAAGCGGACGAGCCGTACTACTCGATGAAGCACCGCCGGCATGGCATGACCGTGCAGGTCGTCGCCCGTCCCGACGGCACACCGCTGTGGTTCTCCCGCGCAATGCCGGGCCGGACCCACGATCTGACCGCGGCCCGCGCCCATGGCATCGTCCAGGCCTGCCTGACCCGACAGATCCTCGTCCTGGCGGACCGCGCCTACCAGGGTGCCGGCGCTACGGTTCGCACCCCGTACAAGAACCACCGCGAACAGCCCGAGCACTACCAACAGTTCAACCGCGACCATGCCCGACTCAGAGCACCCGGTGAACGCGCCTTCGCGCAACTGAAGTCCTGGCGCATCCTCCGCCGGGCCCGATGCTCCACCCGCCGTATCGGCACCATCGTCCAAGCCGTCCACACGTTGCTGACCTGCAGCTATGCAGGATGAAAGAGGCTCGGTGAAGGAATCAGGCCAACCTCCTGCCTATGGCTTCACGTCGAGACGCACGAGCGCGCCAATTTCAACGAGTTGGTCCGGCAGTGCCAAGTCGGAAATGCCCATGACCGTGCTGGCGGGCCGGTGCTCCCCGAAGTACTCGGCGTGGAGGCGTGCTGTCGTGTCGAAGTTCTCCCGCAGGTTCCTCACCAGTACCGTGGTTTCCACTATCTGGCTACGCTCGGCCCCGAACTGCCTCAGCACCAGGTCCAGATTTTCCAGCGTGGTTCGGACCTGCAGTTCGAAGTCGCCTGCGCCCAGGAAGTTGCCGTGACGGTCATGGGACAGCTGCCCTGACACATAGACCGTGTCACCGACCTGGGTGGCCTGACTGTACCCGTACAACGACTCCCACGGCATACCAAAACCGAATGCCTTCGCCTGGGAACTCATGAATAACTCCTTTGAATCAGTGCGCGGGACCGTCGTTTGCAGACGGGCTCCTGCACGCAGAAGTTACAGGTTCGTACAAACGATGCTTGTCTGGCAGCGAAGTCGAAGTGTTCTCTGCGTGCACAAAATTGGCTGCAGTGAGTCTCTTTCATCCTGCATAGCTGCAGATCAGGAGGGTGTGGACGGCTTGGACGATGGTGCCGATGCGGCGAGTGGAGCATCTGGCCCGCCGTAGTAGCCGCCAGGACTTGAGTCGGGCGAAGGCGCGTTCGCCCGGAGCTCTCAGCCGAGCATGGTCCCGGTTGAACTGCTGCTAATACTCGGGGTGTTCGTGGTGTCGGTAGTAGGGGGTGCGGACGGTGGCGCCGGCGTCCTGGTAGGCGCGGTCCGCGAGGACGAGGATCTGTCGGGTCAGGCAGGCCTGGACGATGCCGTGGGCGCGGGCCGCGGTCAGGTCGTGGGTGCGGCCGGGTGTCGCGCGGGAGAACCAGAGCGGTGTGCCGTCGGGACGGGCGATGACCTGCACGGTCATGCCGTGCTTGCGGTGCTTTTGGGAGTAGTACGGCTCGTCGGCGGCGATGCGGTCGATGGGGATCAGGGTGCCGTCGACGATGACGTGGTCGCCTTCGCCGAGGCCGGTGAGGGCTTCGTGGAGGCCGGGCGCCCAGCCGGCCAGGATGTCCAAGGTCTCGTCGACGTACCGTCAGGCGGCGGCCTGGGATATCCCGAAACCCGCTCCGAGCTGCGAGAACGTCTCGTTCTTCCGTAGGTGCACCAGCGTGAGCAGCGCCTGGTCGAAGCAGTCGAGCTTGCGCCAGCGGGTGTTGCAAGTCTGGCGGTGCTCGTACAGCAGCCAGGCGACATGCTCGACGAGCTCATGCGGGACGTCGAGCGTGGCAGGATACGGAACCGACAGGGCCCCTTCGGTCGCCGGTGTGCTGAGTGAGATCACCACGCCAACGACCAGGGGCCCTGCCTCGTCACCACACCGCTGAGCAGCTCATTTCACCGTCCAGCACAGGATGAAAGAGGTTCAGTGACCCAAGCGACCGGAACGCAAACACACCCGCACGAGCAGGGAGCAGACAGCCATGTGTCCTCGTGGCCTTTGCCGTAAGAGCCATCCCCGTACAAGCGGGTGATGCCGCTCTTTGGATTTCTTGCCCCTGCTCAGGGGGTGGGCAGAGCCGCTCATGGTGATTTCCCAGCCTGCGGTGTTCTGGGGCAGTTGGGAAGGCGCCCCGTGCGGTCACCGGCTCTCGCGGTCACGCAGATCGTGCTCGGTCCCGGCGGCCACCGGACCCCAGGTCTCCTGCAGGCGGGAGACGACCAATGTTGCTGCTTCCTGTGGCGTGTAGGAAAGCGACTTGGAGAGCTCCTCGCCGCGGTGCAGTACCGTGTAACGGTCGTTGGCGAGCGGGCGGATTGCCGGGGCATCGCGTGAGAACGACCATCCGGTGCATCTGCTGAACATCAGGGTGCCGTGGCTGATGAAGGGGAAGGGTGCTCGCAGCCTGGGTTCGGCGTGTGCCGCGCGGGTCATTTCCAGGTCCTCGTACGAGTCCGGTTCCAGGTAGGCGCCATTTCTTCGCCACGGCATACTCGGGCCCGCGTTCGTGGGCCGCGGCAGCGCACTGTTTTCCAGGAATGGTGCCTCAGCGTGCAGTTCGGCCAAGGTGACGCTGAGGACGGTCTAATACTCCAGCCGTAGATCCTGATCATGGATGTGAAGGTCGCTCGTCAGTAGCCTGCGCGTATGGCTGAGACCTGGGACGAAGCACAGTTGATCACGGACGGCTTCGGGCGTGTGATCGTCGAGTTGGAGTGGTACGACGGACCGCGCGTCGGCCTCGTTGACATCGACGGGAAGCCCCACTACTTCGACGGCTATGGCCAATACCTCGGCGACGAGGCTGACGAGTATCGCGTCTGGCCTGCGAGCCCGGCCACAGCGGAGTTGGAACGCGAGCAGTGGGCAATCTACATCGACTGGAACGAACGCCAGGGGGCTGGGGCTGCCTATCTGGGCCAGGGCGGGATCAACGCACGCTACGACGAATTGGACGCGCTGCTGGCGCAGTACCGTCAGGCGCCTGACGATGCGCGTCGGCTTGCCGGTGAGCTTCGGCATACCGGTGCTGGCCACGGGGTGGAAGGAACGGGCTACTGGTTCCGCTGGCGTCTGAACAGGTGAGGCCGCCGTTGATCATTAGGTGTTGTGTGGACAACCAATGATCACGCGGCGACCTCGGCCGCCAGCGTAGTGCCTGCCCACTGGCAGGAGGCATTCGAGGCTCTGATGAGCCGGATCGCGACCCGGTTCGCCCGAGTTGAGCCCCGCCGCCGGGTAACGCGGCTGGTCTCCGGGCTCCTGTCGGACCTGCCGCGGAAAAACTGCTGGACCCTGGCCGAGCACGCGGGTGACGCCACCCCGGACGGCATGCAGCACCTGTTCCACCGCGCGAAATGGGACGCTGACGCAGTCCGTGACGACATACGCGCCTACGTCGTCGAGCACCTGCACGACGAGAACACAGTGCTCGTGGTCGACGAGACGGGGGATCTGAAGAAGGGCACGGCGACCGTCGGCGTCCAGCGTCAGTACACCGGCACGGCCGGCCGTATCGAGAACGCCCAGGTCGCTGTCTACCTCGTGTACTCCGCCGCCCGCGGACACACTGCCATCGACCGGGCCCTGTACGTGCCCCGCTCGTGGACCGAGGACCCGGACCGCTGCCAGCGCGCGGGTATCCCGGACGGCTTGGCGTTCGCGACCAAGCCCCAACTCGCCGCGCAAATGGTCGAGCGAGCCCTGGACGCGGGCACAGCTGCACGCTGGGTCACAGGAGACGAGGTCTACGGCGATAATCCGCACCTGCGGACCGCTCTGGAACAGCGTCGGACCGGCTACGTCCTGGCCGTCTCCAGCACTCACCCCGTCGTCACGCACGCGGGGAAGTTCCAGGCAAAGACGCTGGCCGCGCGCATCCCGAAGCGGGCCTGGCAGCGGCTGTCGGCTGGAGCGGGTGCGAAGGGCGAGCGGTACTACGACTGGGCACAGGTCGAGGTCCACGACCCGGCCGATCGGCTCGGCCAGTGGTGCCTGCTGGTCCGCCGCAACCATCGCACCCGCGAACTCGCGTTCTACCGCTGCTTCTCACCACACCCGGTGTCAATGTCCGAGCTGGTACGGGTGGCCGGTAGGCGCTGGACGGTCGAGGAGACGTTCCAGGCTAGCAAGGGTCTGACCGGCCTGGATGAGCACCAGGTCCGCCGCTGGACCTCCTGGCACCGCTGGGTCACCCTCGCGATGCTCGCCCACGCCTTCCTCGCCGTCACCGCAGCCACTGAACGCCACGACCGGCCGGCCCCCAATGGCTTGATCCCTCTGACCGGCAACGAGATCCAGCACCTGTTCGCAGCCTTGAACAGCCCCGTTCACGACCTCGCACACCGACTGCGCTGGTCGCACTGGCGAAGACGTCACCAGGCCCATGCACGCCAGTGCCACTACCGACGACAAGCCGCTCTCCAACCATGAAGATCATGATCTACGGCTGGAGTACTAATCGTCGCCTCGGTGTCCGTCGCGGACCAGCGCCAACCCGCCGACCCGGGTCGTGATGCCCGCTGGTTCGCGTTGGGCCGAAGCGAGCACGCTGGCCGGTCGGCCGAGGGTGTCGCCCTGCTCCACCTCGATCGTGATCGTCTGTGCCCCTGTTGTGTCGAGGAGGTGGGCGGCCAGGCAGCCGGTGCTGTTGGCGTTGGCGATGTCCTCGTCGACGCCGATCGCCGGGGCGAACATCCGCGCCGCACCTGGTCGGTCGCCCGCGGGCGGTACGTACAGGAAACAGCCGAGGAGCCCGTACTGCCGGCACGCTGTTGTCAGTCTGTCGAGGTGTGGGTGGACTTGGAGCAGGGTCGACCGGTCGTGGACCGGTACGAGCATGCGTGGTGCGCCGGGTGCGGCGATCCGTGGCGTGTCGGTCGGGTGCAGGTCGTTGGTGGTGAGCCCGAGCGCGGTGATGATCGCGGCGTGCTCGTTCGGTGCCGGGTGGCGCAGGGCGACGAGGCCCTGGTCGAACCACACCTCGATGCCGGTGGGGCGGCGGATCGCGGTGGTGTCGAACGTGCGCCCGCCGGTGTGTTGGCGGTCGGTCAGCTCGTCCAGTGCGGTGCGGGTCAATCGGACGGCTTGGGCGGCGACGGTGCCGTGGCCGCAGCCGGGCAGTTCGGCGGTGGCGGTGAAGAACCGGACCGGCCAGCCACCGTCCGGTGTCCGCCTCGGGCCGAGGAACGCCGTGTGTGAGGTGCCGGCCGCAGCAGCGACCGCACGCCGGTCCGTGTCCGTCGCCGCCGGGTCGTCGTCGGTGACGGCCGTGGGGCTGCCGCCCCGGCCGTCGCGCCGCACGCACGCGTCGACCACCGTGACATCTTGCCAGGACATCGCCCCACCTTTGATGCTCAATGAACCGGCAACCGCGAACGGCGTCCGCCGGTAGCCGGACCTGGCCGCGATGGCCGACCGCACGTGTCCTGGAGCGTATCGGCCTGTCTCGGCTGGTGTCGTCCGGTGTCGTCCGGTGTCGTCCTGCACCGGATAGTGGATGATGACCGCACCGCCGGTGGCGTAGTTGGCGACATCGGCGGCCATCTGGTGGCCGTGCGGCGGCGCCCTGGAGGAGGGATCATCCCTTCTGTGAGCGGGGAGCGGTTCTTCTTGAGCAGTCTTGAGCGGCTCCGAACGGCGGCCATGGAGCAACTGAGCAGGAAGCCCGGTGGGTGGCCGCGAGGTCCGTGGAGGGGCTGTTCCCGTGCGGGCGCGGGGAGCGGCCATGCTTCGTCTCATCTTTGGCTGTTGCGGGTCATGACGTTGGGGACACATGCCGGCAGGTGTGAAACCGGTGTGCCTCGACGGGCATCGGTCGGGTACCGTGCGGGCCATGTCGAGTCCTGAGTCAGACACGGTGGGGGCTTTCGGTCACGCCGTCAGCCCCCTGAACCACTGAGTTCGTAGTCCTGCCGTCTCGCCGCGTTGTGCGGCCGGACGGGTGCGCCCCTGGGTGCTGACCGCGGTGACGAGTTGACCTTCTCGTGCTTCTCCTCACCTCGGAGTCACTCGATGCCTGTCCCGTTGTATCTGCTCGCCGTGGCGGTCTTCGCCATGGGCACCTCGGAATTCATGCTCGCCGGTCTCTTGCCGGACATCGCCTCGGACCTCGACGTGACAGTCGGGACAGCAGGTGTGCTCACCTCGGCTTTCGCGATCGGAATGGTCGTCGGTGCCCCGCTCATGGCCGGGCTGGCCCGCAACCGGCCCGGACGGTCCAGTCTTCTGGGGTTCGTCCTCGTGTTCCTGGCGGCCCACGTCGTGGGTGCTGCCGCCTCGGGCTTCCCGGTCCTGGTGGCGACGCGGGTGGTCGCGGCGCTCGCGTACGCGGGGTTCCTCGCCGTAGCGCTGACGACTGCCACCACGCTGGTCTCGCCCGACAGGAAGGGACGTGCGCTCGCTGTGCTGCTGTCGGGCACCACGGTGGCCACGGTCGCGGGTGTCCCAGGGGGGTCGGTGCTCGGCGCACTGCTCGGCTGGCGGGCCGTTTTCTGGGCCGTCGCCGCTCTCTGTCTGCCCGCGGTCATCGGCATCGTCAAAGGGATCCCGGTGCGACGTGTGCAGAAGGTTGCCGCTGACGGGCCGGCCTTGTGGTCGGAACTCGCACAGCTCAAAAGGCCGCGGTTGCTTCTGATCCTGCTGCTCGGCGCCATGGTGAACGCGGCGACCTTCGCCGGCTTCACCTTCCTCGCCCCCGTCGTGACCGATACCGCCGGGCTGGGCGAGCTGTGGATCTCCGTCGCCCTGGTGCTCTTCGGTGCCGGTTCCTTCGCCGGGGTCACCGTCGCCGGTCGGTTGTCCGACCAGTACCCCGGCCCGGTCGTTGCGGTCGGCGGTCCGCTGCTGCTCATCGGCTGGCCGGCCCTGGCCGTCCTGGCCGACAAGCCGGTTGCGCTGCTCGCCCTCGTGTTCGTCCAGGGCGCGCTGTCGTTCGCGCTGGGCAGCACGCTGATCACGCGGGTCCTCTACGAGGCGGCGGCAGCGCCCACCATGGCCGGCTCCTACGCGACCGCCGCGCTCAACGTCGGCGCCGCCGTCGGACCCCTCATCGCCGCGACGACCCTCGGGACGGCGGCCGGGAACCTCGGGCCGCTCTGGGCCAGCGGACTCCTCGTCCTGGTCTCGCTGCTCGTCGCGTTCCCCTTGCGCGGTGTGATCGCGGCCGGTCGCAGCAGCGAGGTGCTCCAGTGACGCACGCGAACGCCCTCTTGGCCGTCGAGGGACGCCGAAGGCTCGTCGAACGCTGCCGCGCCCGACCGGTCGCACACATCGCCGCCGAGGCCGGCATCTCCCGGGCTTGCCTGTCCTAGTGGAAGAACCGGTGCGGCAAGCACGGCAAGTCCGGCTGCTGGGCCGCCCCGGCGTCCCGCGCTCCTCGCCTGCCCAGGCCCCGCCCGGGATCGTCGAACGGATCAAGTGACCGCGGCGGGAGAACAAGTGGACCGTCCGCAGGATCGCGCTCGAACTCGCGGGCCGGGGTGCGCGGATCGGCGAACGTACCATGGGCCGGTGGCCGGCGCGGCTGGGCATCAGCCACCGCCGTCTCCTCGCCCTCGAAGGGTTTGCCTGCCGACGCCCGCCGGGACGGGTCGTGGCCCGCTGCCCGGGTCACATGGTCCACCTGGGCGTCAAGAAGGTCGGATGCATCCCCGACGGCGGTGGGGGGCGGGCCCGTGGCCGATGCTCTGCGCAGGCCAAGGCGGCCCGGCGCGTGAAGACCGCCGGCGCCGAGGGGGGTACGGCTGCCTGCACTCCGCCGTGGACGGGTTGTCCCGCCTGGCCTACACCGAGCACCTACCTGACGAGAAGGCCGCTACCACCGTGGTGTTCATCAGTCGTGCTCGCGCGTTCTTCGCCGCCCACGGCATCCACAGCGAGGTCGAGCGGTACCAGCGCATCCTCGCCGAAGAGCTGTTCTACATCCGTCCGTGGACCTCCGAGGAAAAGTGGGCCCGGGCAATCGTGGTCTGGAACATCCGCCACGACTATCACCGGCCTCGCATCGCTGCCGGAAACCGTCCTTCAGCCTCATGCCTCCACGTGAGCGTCACCAACGTCATGGCCGGCAATATTTAGCGCGTTGCCAGCAATATTTAGCGCGTTCGTTGAGACCATCCCCCGCGGGCGCGGGGAGCATTCCTGCGGGGACGGGGAGCGGTTCCCTGTCGGCGATCAGCTGTGGGCCTTCACCGGCTACAACGGAGTCTCCTTCACCGAAGCTCGCGTGCTCGCCAGCGCACCCTGGCGGCCCGCGGCCTTGTCAGTGTCGCCGGCATCAGTGGAGACGGCGTCCCCGACCTGCTCTTCCGTAGCGAGGAACCGGGCGCGGTCTGCTCCTGCGGCAGGGCAAGCCCGGCACGATCGGCGGGGTCGGCCTCGCCTTCCTGTGAGCAGCCGCGAACTTCAAAACCGGCCAGGATGGGGTCTGGGGAGCAGGCGGGTGGAACAAGGGATCCGTGCCCATGCTCATGGGCACTCCCGACGCCGACGGCGATGCCGTACCCGGCATGTGGGCAGCCGCATCCGGCGGAAGGCTCTGTTTCTGGCCCGGCGGCCGCACCGCGCATGGCGCCCGCTTCATGGTCGGCGACACGGGGGTAACCAACCGTGCCATCGGCTGACCGGCCGGCGTCAACGAGGGGAGGGGGTGATCGGCCATGGTCGTTCCCTCTCCCCCTTTTCCGGGACCTGCCCCTTGTGGTGTCAGCCGTGCAGGTCCTCACGTTCAACGCGCCGTGCAGATGTCTTCGATCACTCCAGCGCCCTCGGAGGCAGCCGGGCTTGGACTGCCGTGTGCTGGGCGTGGGGGCGCTCGGTGCGCCCTGGTTGTGGGCGCGCACCGGGTTCTTGAGTCTCGCTGCGCCGGCTGTGTGTCAGGTCAGGTGATGGCCGTACGAAGCAGCCAGGCTGCCCAGTTCGGGGTCGCCGAATTGGGCGCGCAGTGCTCCGAATGCCTCGACCTTGTCCTGGCCGAAG
Source organism: Streptomyces sp. NPDC004284 (assembly GCF_042874035.1). Classification (NCBI taxonomy): domain Bacteria; kingdom Bacillati; phylum Actinomycetota; class Actinomycetes; order Kitasatosporales; family Streptomycetaceae; genus Streptomyces; species Streptomyces sp. NPDC004284. The sequence continues at coordinate 12,751 of NZ_JBIAMJ010000020.1, forward strand.
CGTCCTACGTATGCCGCGTAGGTGTCCGGGGCGACGAACTTCGGCGGTGTGGACTTGCTGTGGAATTTATCTGCGTACATCACCAGCCGCTCTTCCGGCGTGGCTGCAACGTAGTCAGCCGGTGGCAGGGGGAGGCCCTGGGTGAGTACGTCTTCTTTGGTCAGTCCGACCCCGGTGTGACACGAACAGAAGCGGCACAACTCCTGCGGCAGTCCTTCGGATTCCAGGATTTCATGCCCTAGGAGTCCGTGGCGGATGTAGTTCTGCCCGTCGATGCGGCCTTCGGCGCTGTAAAGGCGGTACACCCCGATGTCATGGAGCAGGCACCCGGCGCGTACCAGTTCCGGGTCAACACCCCAGTCTGAAAGGGAAATGATTTGCTCGGCTATCTTCCAGACGATTTCACAATGTGTGAAGACAAGTTCAAAAGCTTCAGCGCTGGGAGAGTGCTTGAGGTGTAGCGCGCGGATTTCGTCCGCCGAAGGAATATCCATCCCCGCAGCATAGTCAGTCCTGCTCGGCGTGCAGGTGTTGTCTTCTGGCCTGTGGGCGCAGCGGTGCGTGAGGGACGGCGTGAGAATGACGTGGTTATTCGTCACTCGTGTCGGCACCGGTGCATCGCGGCATGTCAGTGTGGACTACCAGGTCATTGGGGCTGCGCCGCTGACGGCCAGAGGATGAATCTCCGCTGGTACTCCCCCGTCGGCCATCAGGTGGTGAGTGCGGCCAGGAGGTCGGCGGGCCGGCTTCGTGCAGGGCGGCCGTGGCTGTGGCCAGGCAGGTCCCGGTTTGGCGGCGCGGAGTGCGGGGAGTTGGTCGCGGGGGGGGCTGGTCGCCGGTGTTCTTGGGGTGGCCTCCGGTGGCGGGGTGGCTGTTTTTGGCGTTTCGGTAGGTGTGGAGGATGCCGCGGGGCCGGTGCTCGGCGTCGGCGGCGACGACTTGGTTGTCGGTCAGGGCGGGGCGTTTCCTGTGGGCGCTTCCGCCGGTCAGCGCGAGGCCGAGTTCGGTGGTGGCTTCGTTTCGGTCCGGGGGTCCTCGTCGCTGTCGGTCCTGGGTGGTCCGGGGACGGGGACGGGGGGCGTCGGCGGGATCGGCGGGGGTGCGGGCCTTGTCGACGTGGTCGGCGCGGATCACGGCGAACTCCGGTGCGACAGTCACGGGGCGGGCAGCGGTGTGGCCGTGTGGCAGTCGCGATCACGCCCTGGACGAGAAAGCTGTGTTGGACTGCTTTCGCGTCGCTGCGGCGCTGCGTTTCCTGGCAAGCCTCGCGGGTTTCTGGATCGGCGGGTGTCTTGGCGGGCCGGCGCCCGTGTCACCCGCTCTTCGAGCGGACTGGGGGCGTCGGCCGCTTCGCTTCAGCGGCTGCTTCTGCTCTCTGGGGGGCGAGTGGTTCAGGTTCTCGTCGGTGGCGCTCGGTGAGGGATCGTTGCTGGTGCTTCGGCCGGCCGTGGGCTCTGGACGAGGGGGTGTGAGTGGCAGGGCGTGGCCGAATCGTCCTGCGATTCGGTCAGATGCGCAGGGCCGTCTTGTAGGGCCAGCCGTGAGGAAGTGCGGTCTCGGGTTCGCCGGCCGGACCGGCCGTGGTCTCCACCCACGCGTGGTGGATGCGGGGTGGTGGGAGGAAGCGGACGCCGAGGCACCAAGAAAGGCGGTGGCCCTGGGCGGCGGCGGCCAGGGTCGCGGCGAGTGAGGTCTCCAGGCAGGCGGCGCGGCCGGGCCACCAGGCGCCGGCCGAGCGGGCCGCCTGGACGATGCGCTCGGCCCGGGCAGGCGCGGGTTCTCTCAGGGGCAGGCAGTGGAGCAGGCGCACGAGGGCGGTGACGCGGCGCAGGGGAAGTCTGAGCAGGAGGATGGCGGCGGCGAGGCCGAGGGTTCCGCTGAGTCGCTGGATGAGGGAGGGCCGTGGGCCTGCGGGGAGGGCGACGGGCAGGGTCATCGTCGGGTCCTTCCGGTGAGTCTCTCCGTGAATCTCGCGGTGAGTCTTCCGGCGCGTCTCATCGGGGACCTTCCGGTGGGTCTGTTGGTGGCTTCGGGGCCTGGCAGGCCGTGGTGCGGGGAACCGTCGGGTCGCTGGATGAGGAGGCCTGCGGCCCGCAGGTCGTGGAACAGGGCCAGGAAGGCCTGCGCGGACCGTCCGGGATCATCTGGTACGGCCGCCTCGGCCGCTGCCTCCCCCGGGTCGGCACCTGCGAGGATCGTCTTGAGGAGTCGGCCTGCGGGTGGGGACAGGTGGTACCAACGTCCAGAGCGCTCGTCGAGCAGGGCGGCGCCCGCGGTGTCGTCGTGGACGACGTGCGCGGTACGCGGCAAGACCCATGGCACGGGATCAGTTCTCCTTCCACCACGACGAGCGGCTGCGAGTCTCCAACTGTCGCAGCCACACCTCGACCGCGACGAGGTTGTGCACCGCGCCGAGCGGCAGAGGGAGCCCGGGTGCCGCCCGTCGTAGTACGGCGGCGAGGGGCGTCGGGTCGAGGAGCTCGAGGCGGGCGAGGCGGGAGCCGGGTCCCACCAGCTCGGCGATTTCGGCGGCATGTTCGGCCAGGCCCGCGTAGACAGGACCGGCGAAGGTGCCCTTGGTGCGGCGGGCCAGGATCTGGTCGGCGACGACGCCGTGCATGGCGCGGGTCAGCAGCGGCTTGTACGCCCCGGGCACATGCCGTTCCTCGGGTGGCACACCGAAGCAGGCCGCGACCACCTGGTCGTCCAGGTACGGGGCCCATAGGGGCATGCCGAGGCTCGCCGCCAGGTGTGCGTACTGGGCGACGTCGTCGCCGACCCCGGCCAGGCCGTTCGCGTCGCGCCAGCGGGCAAGGCCGGTCGGCTGTTCGCGGGCCTGGCAGGTGTCGGTGATGTGATCGGCCAGGAGGTCACGGGCCGGACGGGGCATCCAGGCGGCGATCGTCGGGGCCGGCAGCCACGCGGCGTCCGCGCCACCAGCCCACCCGGTCTCGCGGCCCGTGGTGGCCGCCGCGACGTCGGGGGCCGCGGGTCCGCGCAGCCGGCCTGCGAGGCGCTCCGCCTCGGCTGCCAAGGTCAGCGCGGCTTTGGACCGGGCTGCGCGCCACAGGTGCCAGGCGGACGTGTGGGTGAGGCGGGCCGCCGCCATGGCCGTCGCGGCGGCCCGACGGTGTCGTCCGGCGCGTAGGGCGTCGGTCAGGACGCCGGAAGCGGTGAGCACGGTGTCTCCGCCGGTGCCCACGAAGTGGCCTTGCGAGCCTTGTGCGGCCATCGCGCCCAGCACTTTCGTCTTCATCGCCCACAACACGACGGTAGGGCTCGGGGCGTCTGAGACGGGGACGGCGAGGTGGTCCGAAACCAGCCCGGTGTAGTGGAGCGTGGAGCGGTCTCCCGTCACCACGTGGTGGACGGTCCCCGGCATCCCGGCAGCGGCGGCCGTCGCATGCGGAAGGTCGTCGTTGAGCAGCCACTCGTCGGTGTAGGTGACGGCGTGGGCCTTTCCCGCCCGTGTGGAGAGGTGGGCGAGGACCGTGGAGTCGAGCCCACCGGACAGGTCGGCGGAACGGATCTGGGTGAGGCGCGCCCGGCGGGCGACCGCCTCGGTCAGCCGCGCGCGCAGGAGTTCGGCCCCTTCGGACAAGGAGAGGGGCTCCGTGCTCCAAAGGGCGGGGGCGGTGCGTTTAAGGGCCAGAGACGCCGGTCTCGGTCCGCAGACCAGAGCCGTGCCGGGTGGTACCCGGGCGACCTGCGGGAACAGGCTGCTGTGCGGGTCGAGCGCAACGCCGGGCAGAGCGGTACGGGCCGCCAGCGCGCGGAGGTCGGGGACCGGAGGGCCGGAGAGCGCCGCCAGCGGCGCGGCCGCGTTCGACCACCAGACTCCGCCGTCGAGATCCCTGCGGTAGAAAACCGGCCAGACACCGGCGCGGTCGCCGATGATCACCGTACGGTCACCGGCCTCGGCCAGCAGCAGGCAGGAGCCGGACCGCTCCGGCAGCCGGTCCAGTCGCCCGGCCCGTATGGCGTCGAGGGTGGCGGCTAGTTCGGCACGGCTGGGCGGACAGTCGCCGACGGCCGCGATCCGGGAGCGACCGGGGCCGTCGGTTTCCGCCGTACGCACCACGACCGGCCCGACAGTCCACGCTTTGGTGAAGCCGGGGATCTCAGCCCCGCCGAGGGGCGCCGGGACCGGCGTCCCGCTCGTGTCTGGTCCTGCCCGGAACCCGGCCGCCCAGCGCATCAGTCGTCGATCGGCGTCCAGTGCTGCGTGTCGTCGGGGTGCCCGAACGACCAGTTCCCCAGGGTGACGTCACGCACCGGCCCGGCGTCGACGAGGAGCAGTTCGGGGCTGCGCTCGTCCGCTCCGGTGACGGGGTTCTGCTCGTGTGGGGGATCGCGGTGCTGGTGTGCAGAGTTCATCGCTCTCACTCCCGCTCGTACCGTCAAGGCCGGTAATGGGTTGTCAGTGAACCCTTCGGCAAGGCTTTTGCCGGAGTGGTCAGCATGGCCAGCCCGCACCGGCGATGTCCATCCGGGCAACGCAAGGAATCGGCCCGTCCTCCCCTGTACCGCGTCAGGTTGGCCGGATCAGGCATCCAGCACCCCGCAGGCGACCGCTCACGACGGCCGGGGGCTGGGTGTGCTCGGCTGTCGTCGTGGCCGTGGCCCCGGGGCGGCTCCCCCGTGGCCGCGGGGCGCACGTCCGCCGGGGCGGGGTACGGCTCGGCGAGTCCGTCCAGGGGTCGCGCGTACGCGTCACGCTCCGGCGGGCGCGGCTCGGTCTTGCCGGACTCTCGCCCGGATACCGTGGCTTGGCGCGTCTTCGGCGCGGTGGCCGCCTCGTCGATCGTCAGGCCGTGTGCGGTACGCAGCCGTTTGTGCTCCGTCGGCGGCGGAAGCATGGCGCGGGACGCAAGCAGCGCGTCGAACGATTCGGGTGTGAGACGCCTCCTGGCACTCACCTTGCGCCGCGGAGTGCATGTCTTGCGTACGTCGACGGTACGCAGGGCGGGCATGTTCCGGACGGGCTGATTGAGCGGGGAGTGTCGGAGAAGGCGGCGAACTGGTCGTCACTGGGGTCGGGACCCCTTTGCTCATGGGTTCCCGCTCACCGTCGCGAGCGGGACTCGCCGCGGCGGGAACCAGAGCGCTGCCCGGCCGCGCGGGGCGGGCTCCGGCCGGCGGAGGGTCGTGCGCCCCTGCGCGGCGGGGTCCTGTCACCGGGGCCAGGTCCGGGCGACGACGGGGGTCAGGTCTGCCAGGCCTGCCCGGTAGAAGTGTCCTCCGGGGAGGGTCAGGGGGGTGAAGGCGCCGGTGGTGAGGCGGTTCCAGCCGTGCCGGGTCGCCGGGGCCACTGCCGGGTCTCCGGTGGCGGCGACGGCTATGACGGGGCAGGTGAGGCGGGTGGTGAGGTCGGGGCGCCAGGAGGCCGCGGCTGTCACGTCGGCGCGCATGACGTCGGTGAGGAGCCGGCGGGCCGTGGGGGACGCGGCCACCCGGGGTGGTATCCCGCCCAGCGCGGCCAGGCGGGTCCACAGCGTGGCGTCGTCCGCGGCGGCCAGGTTCCGTGCGTCGGTCCGGAGCCACGGCGGGGTGGCGGCGCTGAGGTAGAGGGCCACGGGCGGGTGGCCGGCGCGCTGGGCGCGCAGGGCCCAGGACGCGGCGGTCAGCGCGCCCAGGCTGTGGCCGAGCACGGCCCAGGGGGCGTCGTCCGGCGGGCGGAGGTGGGCGTCGAGCAGTGCCACCAGCGCGTCGATGTCGTGGAGCGGGTCCCCTTCCGCCATCCGCAGCCCGTGGCCCGGTGGTTCGACGGGGCAGGCGGCCAGGGGGGCGGGGAGCGCGCGCCAGGCGGCCGACCGGTACATGGCGGTGGAGCCGCCGGCCGGCGGCAGGAGGAAGAGGGGGACTTTGCCGGGCGGTGGCGGGCCGCCGGGGAGCCAGCTGGTGGGCGGTCCCGTGCGGGGAGGGGCGGGGGCGGGGATGACGGGGGTCATGGGGTTCATGGGGGGGGGTACCTCGCTGTCGGGGTCATCGTGTCGGGGGCGCCGCCGCGGGGCGTGGGGCCGCGGGGGCGTCGGCCGGGACCGTCACCGTGGTGGCGGCCAGGCCGTGCCGGACCGTCCACCGGCCCTGGAAGCGCTGGAGGCGGCGGCCGCGTACGACCGGTCCCGGGACGAGGAGCACGGCCGTGAACCGGCCGTGCTCGGCGGGGCCGGCCGGGGGGTGGATCTCGATGTCCGCCTGGTCGAACTCCAGCCACCTTCCCGTCAGGGGGTACCAGGCCTTGTAGACGGACTCCTTCGCGCTGAAGAGCAGCCGGTCCCAGTGCACGGCGGGGTGCCGGGCGGCCAGGGCCGTCAGGCGGTCGCGCTCGGCGGGCAGGGCGACGTGGGGCAGGACGCCGTCCGGGAGCGGGCCGTGGGGTTCGGCGTCGATGCCCAGCGAGGCCAGGCCGCCGGAGCGGGCCAGGGCGGCGGCGCGGTAGCCGGCGCAGTGGGTCATGCTGCCGATGAGGCCGGCCGGCCATCGGGGGGCGCCGTTGTGGTCCGGCAGGATGGGGGCGGGTGCTGTGCCGAGGGTTTTCATGGCGTGGCGGGCGCAGGCGCGTACGGCGAAGAACTCGTGGCGGCGGCGGTCCACCGCCCGTTCCACCACCCGGTGTTCCTCGGGGTAGGCCGAGGCCGGGGCGGTGCCGTCGTCGCCGTGGGTCTCCACGACCGCCACCGCGGGGGGAAGCAGCGGGCGGAGCAGCGGGCGGGCGCCGGGCCCGGCGTCCGGTGTGTCCGCCCGGGGGAAGGGCGCGTCCGGGTTCTCCCTCACGGTCACCGTCGTGGTCACGGTCATGGTTGTTCCTGGATCGGCATGGGTTTCCGCCCGGGTCAGAGGTGGGGTGAGACGGGGTCGCCGCCCAGGCGCAGGTCGCCGACGCCGTCGAGGATCTTCTCCGCGGAGGCGACGTGGCGGCCTGCGGTGATCAGGTCGCGCAGGCACCGGTCGAGCGGGGTGCGCTCGGTGTAGACGGCGGCCGATCCCACGGCGTCGTACAGCAGTTGGGCCGCCTCCCGGCAGGCGCGGTGGGCGAAGTGGCGGGCCAGCGCGGCCGTGCCGCGTTCGGGTTCCCTGCCGGTGCTCTGTGCTGCCCGGTCCTTCTCCTGGGTGGAGTACACGTACGCGTCCGCCGCGCCGATCAGGGATTCGGCGCGCGCGAGGTCGGCCGGGGTGGCGGGCCGCGGCAGCGCGGGGCGCCGGGCGGCGAGGAGTTCCCGGGCGCTGTCCAGTGCGGCCCTGCCGATGCCCAGCGGGACGCCCGCCATCTTGTGGGCGAGGCCGTCGGCGCGCAGGCGGGGCGGTTCCCCGTGGGTGCCGGACGGTACGAGCGCGAAGGTGTGCCGCTGCGGTACGCGGAGGTCGGCGGCCTCGATGTCGTGCGAGCCGGTGCCGCGCAGTCCTGTGGTGTGCCAGGTGTCGGTCACCCCTACCCGCGCGGCGTCGAGGACGGCGATCCTCGGGGTGCCGTCCGGGGTCTGGAAGCCGGCCAGCACCCGGTCGGCGTGGGTGATCCCGCTGGCCTGGGTCCAGCGGCCCGACAGGAGGTAGTCGCCGCCCCGCCGGACCGCCCGCCCGGCCGGCGGCAGCACGGTGGCGGTGACCAGGCCGGGGTCGGGGAACAGTTCGGTGAACACCTCGTCGGGGAGGTGGACCGCGGCCAGTGCGGCGTTCAGCGCGACGGCCGCGCACCAGGCGACCGAGCCGTCCCCCCGGGCCAGCAGGTCGACGGCCCGCGTGATCTGCGGCACCGTCAGCTCGACCCCGCCTCGCCGGGGCGGCAGGGCCGCGCGCAGCAGTCCCGTGGCCTTCAGGCCGTCGAGGACGTCGGCGGGGAGCCGGCCCAGCCGCTCGATCTCGGGCGCGCGTGCCGGGAGGCCCGCGGCGTATGCCCGTACGCGGTCCATGACCTGTCCGGCCGTCAGGTCCGGTGCGGCCGTCAGGTCCGCTGCGGCCGTCAGGTCCGCTGCGGCCGTCAGGTCCGCTGCGGCCGTCAGGTCCGCTGCGGCCGTCAGGTCCGCTGCGGCCCGGCGGGTCGGTTCCACGGTGGTCATCCGGTCCTCCCGGTTCGGTGGTCTGCTTCGGTCCCGTGCTGTCGGTGGGTGCGGGTCACAGGTCGCCCAGCGCCTTGTCGAGTTCGCCGGCCAGGGTCCGGAGGTTCGGGGGACGCATGACGCTGTAGTGGTCGCCGGGAACGTCGACGCTCTCGGCGCGGTCGCCGAGGAGCTCCAGCCACCGGCGGGTGGTGCCGGTGGCGGAGCCGTCCATGGCGCGCAGGAGCCGGACCCTGCCCCGGTACGGGGTGGGTTCGTGGTCGGCCAGGGCGCGGCTGAGGCGCAGGAAGCGGGCCGCGAGCCGTTCCAGGGTGGGGGTGTCGACGTCCTCGGGAAGGACGGCGGCGGCCCGGGCCCGGACGAGGAGTTCGCCGATCGGGGACCTGCCGTCCGCGGGTTCGAGGTCGGCCGGGTCAGGGGCCCAGTCGCTTCCCGCGAGGCCGGCCAGGTCGCGGGCGAAGCGGGCGAGGAGCGCCGTGTCGGAGGGCGGTTCGGTGCGGCCGGGCGGTTCGAGCAGGTCCACGGCCGCGACGAGTTCGACCGTCCTGCCCCGCTCGGTGAGCAGGCGGGCGGTCTCCAGGGCGATCACGCCGCCCATGGACCAGCCGCCGAGCCGGTACGGGCCCTTGGGGAAACGGGCGGTGAGCAGGTCGGCGTAGTGCGCGGCGAGGCCGGTGACGGTGTGCGGCACGGGGCCGGAGTCGGGGTCGGGGTCGGGGTACTGCAGGGCGTGGAGCGGCTGGTCGTCGTCGAGGAGGGCGGCGAGCGGCGCGTAGCACAGGACGTCGCCGCCGACCGGGTGGACGAGGACGAGCGGCGGGCGGGTCCCGCCGTCCCGGATCGTGACCAGGGCCGTCCGGTCCGTGTCGTCGGGCCGCTCGCGCAGCGCCTCGGCGAGCGCCGCGACGGTCGGCCGGGCGAGCAGTGTGGCCACCGGGAGCGACCGGCCGGTGCGCTGCCGGACGCGGGCCATGAGCCGTACCGCGAGCAGGGAGTCGCCGCCGAGGTCGAAGAAGTCCGCGGTGACGTCGACGGGTCCGCCGGCGGGCGGGAAGAAGTCCGCCCAGATGCCGGCGAGGAGCCGTTCGGTCGCGTCGCGCGGGGCGACGGGCTCCGCCGGGCCCTGCGCCGTCTGGTGGGGGGAGGGCAGCCGGCCGCGGTCCACCTTGCCGTTGCCGGTCAGCGGGAGTTCGTCCATCAGGACGACGCGGGCGGGGATCATGTAGCCGGGCAGTTCCTCGCGGAGCGCCTCGCGCAGCGCGTCCTCGGGGGTGTCCGACACGGCGTGGGCGACGAGCCGGCGGGGGCCGCCGCGTTCGCCCTCGGCCGTCACGACCGCGGCGCGGACGTCGGGCCGGCGCAGCAGTGCCGCCTCGATCTCGCCGAGTTCGATGCGGTGGCCGCGGATCTTGACCTGGGTGTCCGCGCGGCCCAGGAACTCGATGGTCCCGTCGGGCAGGTGGCGGCCGAGGTCACCGGTCCGGTAGAGCCGCTCCCCGGTGACCGGGTGGCGGAGGAAGGCCGCGCGGGTCTTCGCCTCGTCGCCGAGGTAGCCGCGGGCCAGGCCGGCGCCGGAGATGTACAGGTCGCCGGGGACGAGGGCCGGGCGGGGCCGCAGCGTCTCGTCCAGGACGTGGAACTTCTGGTTCCGCAGGGGGGTGCCGTAGGGGATGCTCGTCCACTGCGGGTCCACGCGGGTGATCGGGTGCTGGATGGACCAGATGGACGCCTCGGTCGCGCCGCCCAGGCTCCAGGTCCGGGCGTTCGGCAGCGCCGAGGCGATGGCGCCGGGGAGGGTGACCGGGATCCAGTCGCCGCTCAGCATCACCAGGCGCAGCGACGGGGGGCCGCCGAGGGCCCGTAGGTGTTCGACGAACATGTCCATCAGGGCGGGGACGCTGTTCCAGATCGTCACCCGGTGCCGGTCGATCAGCTCCCGCCAGACGGCCGGTTCCCGCTGCGCCGCCGCGTCGGGCAGGACGACGGCGCCGCCGGCCGCGAGCGGGCCGAACACGTCGTAGACCGAGAGGTCGAAGTGGAGCGCGGACAGGGCCAGGACCCGGTCGTCGGCGGTGACGCCGAACCGGTCGTTGACGTCCTGGATCGTGTTGAGCGCGGCGGCGTGCTCGATCATCACGCCCTTGGGGGTGCCGGTGGAGCCCGAGGTGAAGATGACGTAGGCGAGGTCGCCGGGCCCGGCCGGGCAGGGCGGCGGCGGGGTGTCCGCTCCCCCGCCGGCCGGTTCGGTGTCGACGCGCAGCGTGCGGGTGCCGTCCGGGAGGCCGGGGCCGTCCGCGTCCCGCGTCCGGGTCAGGACCAGCCGTATGCCGGCGGCCTCCATGACGGCGTGGAGCCGTCGGCGGGGCATGGTGGCGTCGAGCGGCACGTAGGCGGCGCCGGCCTTGAGGGTGCCGAGGGCCGCGACGACCTGCTCCCAGCCCTTGTCCATCACGATGCCGACGAGCGTGCCCGGGCCCGCGCCGTGGTGGGCCAGCCAGTGGGCGATCCGGTCGGAGCGGCGGTGCGCCTCGCCGTAGGTGAGGGTCCGGGAGGCGGTGATGACGGCGGGCGCGTGGGGCCGGGCCGCGGCCTGCCGCAGGAACCCGTCGTGCAGCAGCCCGGCGGGGAGGGGGCCGTCCGTGGCGTTGGCCGCCCGCCGGGCCTCCAGGTCGGCGGCCGGCACCAACACGGACGGCGGGCGGCGCCAGGCCGTCTCGCCGCACAGGTCCCGCACCAGTTCCAGGTAGGCGTCCCACATGCCGTCGACGACGCCGTCGGGGAACATCTCCTCCACCACGTCCCAGTTGAGGACCAGTTCCCCGTCCTCCTCCAGGGCCTGGTGGTCGAGCCACACCTGCGGCGTCCGCACCGAGCTGGAGACCGGTCGGCCGGCGGTGCCGAGGGCGGTGAGCGCGGTGAGCGCGCCGGCGCCCTGCTCCGAGAAGCCGAGGGTGCTGGTGAAGACCACCGGCATGCTCGCGAGGCCGGTGCCGCCCCGGGTGCGGTTGAGTTCGCGCAGCACCTCGACGCCGCTGACGTGCCCGTGTTCGAGGTCGGCCAGGAGCTGGTCCTGCAGCCGTGCGGCGCCGGAGGCGAAGGCCTCGGCGGGGGCGGCGTCGACCTCCAGCAGGGTGGTCGCGCTGAGGTTTCCGACGATCCGGCCGGCGTCCTCGTGCACGGGCCGGCGGTGGAAGGCCAGCACGTTGAGCGTGAAGCGCGGCGAGGCGCTCCAGGCGGCGAGGACCTGCGCGTACGCGGCGCACAGGGCCGCCGAGGGGGAGGCGCCCGCCGCGGTGGCGTGGTCCTTGAACCGCTGCCAGGCGCCGGGGTCGATCCGGGCCGTGCGGTGGGTGAAGACCGGCCGGCGGGGTGCGGGGCCCGGGCGCAGCGGCAGGGCGGGGGCGGGCGGCAGGTCGGCGAGGCGGCCCTGCCAGTAGGCGAGGGACGCGTCGCGCCGTGCGGTGTCCTCCTGGGCGGCGGCCAGTACGTAGTCGCGGTAGGTGACGGCCGGGGCGGGCGCGGCGGGCGCGCCGGTGCGGTAGGTCTCGGCCCATTCCCGGAACAGCAGTGCGGAGCTGCGGCCGTCGATGATCAGCGCGTCGAAGGTGAGGTGCAGTCGGGTGGTGCGCGCGTCGAGGAGGGTCGCCCGGACGTCGAACAGCGGCCAGAGTGCGGTGTCGAAGGTCTGGTGGCGCATCTCCTGGTGGATCTCGGCGAGGCGGCGGGCCCGTTCGGTCTCGTCGCACGTCCGCAGGTCGACCGTCGCGATCCGGTACGCGGGGACTTCGGGGAGCACCCGCTGCCGGCCGTCCTCGCAGACGACCGCGCGGAGCATGTCGTGCCGGTCGATCAGGTGCCGGAAGGCGGTGGCGAGCCGGTCGGTGTCGGTGTCGTCGAGGTCGATCTCGACGAGGAAGGAGGTGGGGACGCCGCCGAGTTCGAAGGCGTCGGTCCGGCCGACCAGGTAGGCCTGTTGGAGGGCGGTGAGGGGGAAGGGCTCGTACCGGGCCGCGGGGTCGGCGGCCGGTGCCGGGGCGTTCGGCGGCGCGGCGGGCGGTGTCGGGGCGGGCTCCCCGGCCCGGTGCGTGTCGTCGCGTGCCGTCCGGACGGCGTGGGTGAGCTCGTCGGTGCTCCGGCCGTCCAGGAGGCTGCGCAGGGGGATGTCGGCGCCGAGCCGGCGGGCGAGGGACTGCCGGATGTCCATGGCGATCAGCGAGTCGACGCCCAGGTTCCGCAGCGGCAGGTGCAGTTCGTCGCCGGTGACGGCCGCGCCGCGCGCCCGGCCGACGATGCCGGCCACCGCCTCGGCGACGTCGGCGGGGGCGGTGTCTCGTACGGGGGCGGGCTCGGCGGTCCGCTCCGGCGGGGCCGTGGCGGGCGCGGCTTCGAGGCGTACGCCGTCGGCGAGGGCCACGGGGGTGCCGTCGGGGCCCACGAGGCGGACCTGGGCGACGAGCGGCCCGTGGGGGGCCGGTGCGCGGTCGCCGCGGCCGGTGCCCGTCGGGAGCCAGTACCGCTCGCGGTGGAAGGGGTGTCCCGGCAGGGTCGCGGGCGGGCCGTCGGGCTCGCCGTGCACCCGGGCCCAGTCGATCCGCGCGCCTTGGGTGTAGAGGGCGCCGAGGCCGTCGAGGAGGGTGCGGCGGGCGTCCTGCCCCTCACGCAGCGACGGCAGGAAGGCGGTGGGCGCGGTCGCCCGGAGCCGGTCGAGGACCGGCGAGGCGGGCCCCAGTTCCACGAGGCCGCGGTGTCCGTCGCGCAGGAGCGCGGCGACCGCGTCGGTGAACCGTTCCGGCCCGGTGGTGTCCGCCGCGGGCCGGGCCGTCGCCGCCCGCCAGGCGTCCTCCAGGCTCGACTCCCCCCGCAGGCAGGCGGCGACCGGCTCGCCGGCGCCGTGGCCGAGGACGGCGGCGGGCTCCACGCCCCACGACCGCCACAGTTCGGCGAGCGCGTACGTGAGGGCGAACGGCGAGAGCCGGCCGGCGCCCGCCTCGGCGCACCGCGCCAGGGCGTCGTGGAAGGCGGGCTCGGTGTCGGCCAGTGCGGCGAGCGCGTCGGCGTACCGCGGCTCCGGGAGGCCGGTGACGAGGAGGACCGGGCCCCGGTCCGCCTTCGGGGGCCGGACGCCGGCGCGGACGCCGGGCGGCGGCTCCTCGTCCGGGCGCGTCCGGGCGAGGAGGTCGCGCAGTTCGGCGCGCGAGGAGGCGACGGCCGTGAGCCGGTGCGGGAAGTGCGCCCGTCCCAGGCTCGTGGTCCGGCAGATCGCCGCGAGCGAGTCACCGCCGGCGGACTCGATGGCGTCGGCGGACTCGGCGGCGGGCCCTGCGCCGGCTCCGGCTCCGGCACCGGCACCGGCTTCGGCTTCGGCTTCGGCTTCGGCTTCGGCTTCGGCTTCGGCTTCGGCTTCGGCTTCGGCTTCGGCTTCGGCTTCGGCTTCGGCTTCGGCGAGCAACTCGGTGTAACGCGCGGTGAGTTCGGCGAGGGCCGCCGGGGTCCTGGCTGACAGGGTCAGCAGGCGTGGCCGGCCGGGCGCGTCGGCGGGCGGGGTCCGGTCGGGGTCGGCGGGGGGCTCCTCCAGGATGACGTGGGCGTTGGTGCCGCTGATGCCCTGGGAGGAGACCGCCGCGCGGCGCGGCCCGGACGTCTCGGGCCACGCGGTCTGCCGGGCGACGAGCTCGACGCCCGCCGACCAGTCGACGTGCGGGGTGGGCTCCGCCACGTGGAGGGTGGCGGGGAGGGTGCCGTACCGCATCGACAGGACCGTCTTGATGACGCCGGCGACGCCGCCGGCCGCCTGGGTGTGGCCGAGGTTGGACTTCACCGAGCCGAGCCGCAGCGGCCGGTCGCGGCCGGGCCCGTAGACGGCGAGCAGGGCGCGGGCCTCGATCGGGTCGCCGAGCGGGGTGCCGGTGCTGCCCGCCTCCACCACCTGGATGTCGCCGGGTTCGAGGCGGGCGTCCTTCAGCGCCTGCCGGAGGACCCGCTGTTGCGCGGCGCCGTTGGGCGCGGTGAGGCCGTGGCCGGCGCCGTCCTGGTTGACCGCGCTGCCGCGTACCACGGCCAGGACCCGGTGGCCCAGGCGCCGGGCGTCCGACAGGCGTTCCACCAGGAGCATGCCCGCGCCCTCGGAGAGGCCGCTGCCGGAGGCGGCGGCCGAGAAGGGGCGGGACCTGCCGTCCGGCGACAGGCCTCGCATGCGGGTGAACTCGGTGAACAGCCGGGGCGTGGACATGATGGTCGCGCCGCCCGCCAGCGCCATGGCGCACTCGCCGCGGCGCAGGGACTGGACGGCCAGGTGCAGCGCGACCAGCGAGGACGAGCAGGCCGTGTCCACGGTGAGGGCCGGGCCGCGCAGGCCGAGCGCGTAGGAGATCCGGCCGGAGGCGACGCCGCCGGCCGTCCCGGTGGTCAGGAAGCCCTCGGCCTCCTCGGGGACGTCTACGTCCGCCTGCCCGTAGTCCTGGCAGGACAGTCCGGCGAAGACGCCGGTCTCGGTGTCGCGTACGGACCGCGGGTCGATCCCGGCGTCCTCGAAGGCCCGCCAGGCGGTCTCCAGGAGCAGCCGCTGCTGCGGGTCCATGGCGAGGGCCTCGCGGGGGCTGATGCCGAAGAAGGCCGCGTCGAAGTCGGCCGCGCCGCGCAGGAAGCCGCCCGCGCCGGTCAGGCTCCGGCCGCCGCCGTCGGGGTCGTACAGGCCGTCCTGCCAGCCCCGGTCGCGGGGGAAGGGGCCGACGGTCTCGCCGCCCTCGGCGAGCAGCCGCCACAGGGCGGCGGGCGAGTCGGTCCCGCCCGGGTACCGGCACGCCATGCCGACGATCGCGATCGGCTCCCGGTCGCCGTCCTCCAGCTCGCGCAGCCGCCGGCGCGTCCGGTGCAGGTCGAGGGTGAGGCGCTTGAGGGAGGCGAGCAGCCTCTCGTCCGTTTCTGATGCCATGACGGATCGGTCCTTCGTGGGGGGTCAGGAGCCGGAGAGCTCGCGGTCGATGAAGTCGAGGAGTTCGTCGGCGGTCGCGGCCTCGACGAGTGCCGCCACCTCCGCCGCCTGCGCCGCCTGCGCCGCCTGCTCTGCCTGCGCTGCCGCCGTGTCCCCGGAGTCCTCGAAGGTCTTGGGGGCCGGGGGCTGCTCGCGCGGGGCGAGTTCCGCGTCGAGGACGGCGACGACCTCCGGCAGCGTGGGGGCCTCGAACAGGAGGGTGACGGGGAGCTTGAGGCCGGTCGCGGCGCCCAGGCGGTTGCGGAACTCGACCGAGGTGAGCGAGTCGAGTCCGAGCTCGCCGAACGGCCGGTCGTCCGCGATCTTCTCGGGCCGGGTGCCGAGGACGGCGGCCATGTGGGTGCGGACCAGGTCGGCCAGGACCTCCGCCCGTTCGGCGGCGGTCAGGCCGGTGAGCTCCTCCCGCAGCGGCCGCGGCCGCCGTGCGGGCTCGTCTCCGGGCCGGGCCGGGCCGCCGGCCGCCACCTCGCGGAGCACCGGCGGGAGGTCGGCCGCCAGGTCGCGCAGGGCCTCGCGGTCGAACCTGGCGGGGGCCAGGACGGCGTGCGGGGACAGCAGCGCCGCCTCCAGCAGGGCCAGGCCGTGGTCGGGGGCCATCGGCACCAGGCCGGCCCGGGCGAAGCGGGCGCGGTCGGCGTCGGTGAGGGCGCCCATCATGCCGTCCGGGTCGTCCCACAGGCCCCAGGCCAGCGCGAGGGCGGGCAGGCCACGGGTGCGGCGGTGGCGGGCGAGCCCGTCGAGGAAGGCGTTGGCGGCGGTGTAGCCGCCCTGGCCCGCCCCGCCGAGCGTGCCCATGACCGAGGAGGCCAGGACGAACGCGGTCAGCGGGTGGCCCGCGGTCAGTTCGTGCAGGTGCCAGGCCGCGTCGGCCTTGGCCCGCATGACCCGGTCGATCCGGCCGGGGGTCAGTGTGGTGACCGGGGCGTCGTCGGCCACGCCGGCGACGTGGACCACCGCGGTCAGCGGGTGCCGTGCGGGGACGGTGTCGATCAGCGCGGCGACGGCCTGCCGGTCGGCGACGTCCAGGGCCGCGAAGCGCACCTCGGCGCCGAGGCCGGTCAGGTCGGCGGCCAGGCCGGCGGCGCCGGGCGCGTCGCCGCCGCGGCGGGAGGCCAGCAGGAGCCGTCGTGCGCCGTGGCCGGTGACCAGGTGGCGGGCGAGGGCCCGGCCGATGGCGCCGGTGCCGCCGGTGATCAGGACGGTGCCGTCCGGGTCGAGGACCGGCGGGAGGGTGAGGACGACCTTGCCGACGTGGGTGCCCTGCCGCAGCAGCCCGAAGGCCTCGGGCGCGCGCCGGACGTCCAGGTCGGTGACGGCGGGCCGGGTGAAGGCTCCCTCGGCGAACAGTTCGACCACCCGGTTCAGGAGGCGGCCGAGGTGCTCGGGCGGCAACTGGAGGAGGTCGCAGGGCCGGTAGCGCGCGCCGGGGTGCGTCGAGGCCACTTCGGCGGGGTCCCGCGGGTCGGTCCTGCCCAGTTCGACCAGGAGGCCGCCGGGCCGCAGCAGCCGCAGCGACTCGTCGAGCAGCTCGCCGGTCAGGGAGTTCAGGACGAGCGCCATGCGCCGGCCGCCGGCGCCGAAGCGGGTGGCGAAGCCGGGTTCGCGGGAGGAGGCGATCCGGTCGTCGGTCAGGCCGAGGGCGCGCAGCGCGGGCCACTTGGCGGGGCTCGCGGTCGCGTGGACGTCGGCGCCCAGGTGCCGGGCGAGCTGGATCGCGGCCGTGCCGACGCCGCCCGCCCCGGCGTGGATCAGGACGGGGTCGCCCGCGGCCGTCCCGCCGAGTTCGGTCAGGGCGTGCAGGGCGGTCAGGTGGGTGACGGGCACCGCGGCGGCCTGGGTGAACGACCAGCCGTCGGGGATCTTGACGAGGGTGCGGTGGTCGGCGTGGGCCACGGTGGCGAACGCGCCGGAGAACAGGCCCATCACCCGGTCGCCGACGGCCAGGCCGGTGACGCCGGGGCCGGTCGCGGTCACCACGCCCGCGCCCTCCAGGCCGAGCGGGCCGGGGTCGCCGGGGTGCATGTCGAGCGCGCCGAGGACGTCGTGGAAGTTGAGCCCGGCGGCGCGGACCGCGATCCGGACCCGGCCGGGGCCGGGTTCGGCGGCGGCCTGGGGGCACGGCCGGATCTCCAGGGCGTCCAGGGTGCCGCGTCGGGGGATGTCCAGGCGCCAGGCGGGCGCGTCCCCGGGCAGCGGCAGTACGGGGCCGCCGGCGGCGGCCTTGAGGCGGGGCACCAGGACCGTGCCGTCGCGGACCGCCAGCTGGTGTTCGTCCGAGGCCGTCGCCGCGGCCGGGACGGCGGTGGTGTCCGGGCCGAGGTCGACCAGGACGAACCGGCCCGGGTGTTCGACCTGCGCCGTCCGCACCAGGCCCCAGACCGCCGCCTGCGCGAGGTCGGTGACGGTCTCGCCGGGCCGGGCCGCGACGGCCCCCCGGGTGACCAGGACCAGGCGGTCCTCGGCGGGCCGGTCCCCGGCGAGCCACCGGGCGAGCAGGTCCCGGGTGCGGCGCACCGCGTCCCTGGCCGCCGCCGGCACGTCGGACGCGGCCGCGCCGCCCGGGCAGGCCACGACGGCGGGCCCGGCCGGCCGTGCCGCCGCGGGCGGCGCGTCCGGTTCGAACGCGTCCCACGGCACCGGCGCGTGACCGGCCCTCGCGGCGGCGGGCGGTGCGGACAGCGGTTCCCAGTCCGGGACGAAGCAGGAGTCGCGCGCGGCGGTGGCGGGGTCCACGGCGGGGGCCGCCTCGACCGGGCACAGTTCCAGCGCGTCGACGAGGGCCGCGGGCCGCCCGTCGGCGTCGAGCAGGGTCAGGGTGGTTCCGCCGTCCGCGGCGGGCCCCGCGTGCGTCCGCAGCGACGTGTGGCCGCCCGTGCCGAGCAGGCGGACCCCGCGCCAGCGCAGCGGCCGCACGGGCCGGCCCCGGCGGGCGAGCTCCTCGGCGGCCAGGGCGTGCAGGGACGCGTCGAGCAGGGCGGGGTGGAGGCGGTAGGAGGCGGCGTTCCGGGCCTCCGGTTCGGGCAGGACGGCCTCGGCGAACCGCTCCGCGTCGTGCCGCCAGGCGGCCCGGAGGCCCTGGAAGACCGGCCCGTGCCCGTGCCCGCGCAGCTCGAGGTCCTCGTACACGCGCGTCACCGGCACCGGTGCCGCCCCGGCGGGCGGCCACGTCGCGTCGGACGGCCGGTCGGTGGGAGCCGGTGTCGTCACCGCGTCGGGTCCGGCCGGTGTCGTCGCCCGGTCGGGTCCGAGGGTGCCGTGGGCGTGTGCGGTCCATGTGCCGCCGGCCGTCCGGCCCGATATCCGGCAGGCGCGCAGCCCGTCGGCGTCCTGGGCCGTCACCCGCACCCGCAGGTCGACGGCGCCGTCCGCCGGGAGTTCCAGGGGCGCGGAGAGCGTCAGTTCCTCGACGCGTGCCGTACCGGCCTCCGCGCCGGCGTGCAGGGCCATCTCCAGGAGCGCGGTGCCCGGCACGACGACCGTGCCGGCGAAGGTGTGGTCGGCCAGCCAGGGATGGGTGCGGGCGGAGAGCCGGCCGGTGAACACCGTCTCGTCGTCGCCGAGGTCGACGGCCGCCCCGAGCAGGGGGTGGCCGGCCGGCGCCTGGCCGAGGTCGGCGGTGTCCGAGGGCCCGGTCGTGGGCGTGAGCCAGTGACGGCGGTGCCGGAAGGGGTAGGTGGGGAGGCCGGCGGGGGCCGCGGCCGGTCCGGTGGCCGGTCCGGTGAGCCGTTCCCACGCGAGGGGCAGGCCCCGGACGTGGGCCTCGGCGGCGGAGGTGAGGAAGCGGCGCAGGCCGCCGTCGTCGCGGCGCAGCGAGGCGGTCACGATCCCGTCGGTTTTGGCCTCTTCGAGGATCTGGCCGAGGGCGCCGGAGAGGACCGGGTGCGGGCCGACCTCCACGAAGGTGGTGTGGCCGGAGGCGACGAGCGCCTGGGCCGCGTCCTGGAAGCGGACCGGGTGGCGCAGGTTGCGGTACCAGTACGACGCGTCGAGCGCGCCGCCCTCCTGCCAGTCGGCGGTGACGGAGGACATCATCGGGATCTCTCCGGTACGCGGTGTCAGCGGCGCCAGTTCGGTGAGGATCCGTTCGCGGACCGGTTCGACGGCGGGGCTGTGCGAGGCGAAGGCCGCCGGGACGACGCGGGCGTCGACGCCCTCGGCGCGGTAGCCGTCGACCAGTGCGGCGACCGCCTCGGGGGGGCCGGCGACGACGGTGGTGGCCGGTCCGTTGACGGCGGCGACGTCGAGGAGGGTGCCGAGGCGTTGCCGTACGTGCCGGGCGGGCAGCGGGACCACCGCCATGCTCCCCCGGCCGATCAGGTCGACGGCGGTGGCGCTGCGCAGCGCGATGGCGCGGGCGCCGTCCTGCAGGGAGAGCGCCCCGGCGACGACGGCGGCGGCGATCTCGCCCTGGGAGTGGCCGATCACGGCGTCCGGGACGAGGCCGGCCGACCGCCACAGCCCGGCCAGCGACACCATCACGGCCCACAGCGCGGGCTGGACGACGTCGACCCGGTCGAGCGGGGTCGCGCTGCCCAGGACGTCGGTGAGCGACCAGTCGACGTACGGGGCGAGGGCGCGTTCGCAGGCGGCCAGGCGGGCGGCGAAGACGGGGCTCTCGGCGGCGAGTTCCGCCGCCATGCCCGGCCACTGGCCGCCCTGGCCGGGGAAGACCAGCACGGTCCTGCCGGGTTCGCCGGCCCGGCCGGTGACCAGGCCGGGGGCCTCCTGGCCGCGGGCCAGCGCGTCCAGGGCCCGGCCGGCCTCCCGCCGGTCGGCGGCGATCACCACGGCGCGTTCCTCGAAGGGGGTCCTGGTGGTGAGGGCGGGTGCCGCGCCGATCGGGTCGTGGGGTGCGTCGGCCAGCCTTCGGGCCTGCTCCCGCAGGGCGTCCGGGGTCCGGGCCGAGAGGACGAGGGGGACCACGGGCGGCCGGGCCGGCTCGTCGGCGGGTTCGGGCGCGGGGGGCGGTTCGGCCAGGATCACGTGCGCGTTGGTGCCGCTGATCCCGAACGAGGAGACGCCGGCGCGGCGCGGGGCGCCGGTCTGGGGCCAGGGGCGGGAGCGGTCGAGCAGGGCCACCGCGCCGGAGTCCCAGTCCACGTGCGGGGAGGGTTCGTCGGCGTGCAGGGTGGCGGGCAGGGTCGCGTGCCGGAGGGCCTGGACCGTCTTGATGACGCCGCCGACGCCCGCCGCCGCCTGGGCGTGGCCGATGTTGGACTTGAGGGAGCCGAGCCACAGCGGCCGGTCGCGGTCGTGCCCGTAGGCGGCGAGCAGGGCGTTGGCCTCGATCGGGTCGCCGAGCGCGGTGCCCGTGCCGTGCGCCTCCACGGCGTCGACCTGGCGGGGGGTGAGGCCGGCGTCGGCCAGGGCGTCGGCGATGACGCGCTGCTGGGCGGTGCCGCTCGGTGCGGAGAGCCCGTTGGAGGCGCCGTCGGAGTTGACGGCGCTGCCGGCGACCACCGCGAGGACGGGGTGGCCGTGGCGGCGGGCGTCCGAGAGGCGTTCGACGACGAGCATGCCCGCGCCCTCGGCCCAGCCGGTGCCGTCGGCGCGGGCGGAGAAGGCCTTGCAGCGGCCGTCGGCGGCCAGCACCCGCTGCCGGGAGAGTTCCACGAACATGCCGGGGGTCGCCATGACGGTGACCCCTCCGGCCAGGGCGAGCGTGCACTCTCCCCCGCGTACGGCCCGCACCGCCTGGTGCAGTGCGACCAGCGACGCCGAGCAGGCGGTGTCGACGGTCAGCGCGGGCCCGTTGAGGCCGAGGACGTAGGCGATCCGGCCGGAGACCACGCTGACGCTGGTGCCGGTCAGCAGGTGGCCCGCGACGCCGGGTCCGGCGGTCTGCATGCTCGGCCCGTACCCGGAGTGCATGGCCCCGGCGAACACCCCCGTGCGGCTTCCCCGCAGCGTCGCGGGGTCGATCCCGGCGCGTTCCAGCGCCTCCCAGGCGACTTCCAGGAGGAGCCGCTGCTGCGGGTCCATGGCGAGCGCCTCGCGCGGGCTGATGCCGAAGAACTCCGCGTCGAAGCCGGCCGCGTCCCGCAGGAAGCCGCCCTGGCGTGCGTAGGAGGTCCCGGGCCGCTGCGGGTCCGGGTGGTGGAGGGCCGCCAGGTCCCAGCCGCGGTCGCCGGGGAAGTCGCCGATGGCGTCGGTGCCGGCGGCGACCAGGTCCCACAGGTCGTCGGGGGATCCCACTCCGCCGGGGAAGCGGCAGGCCATGCCGACGATGACGACGGGGTCGTCGTGCGGATCGTCGGGCGGGGCGCCGGGGGTGCGGGCGGGGCCGGTCCGCTCCGGTACGGCCGCCGGGGCCGGCTCCTCCCCGCCGGCCTCGGCGATCGCGGTGGCCGCGGCGGCCGGGCTGGGGTGGTCGTACAGGAAGGTGCTCTCCAGCCTGAGCCCGGTCGCGGTCGACAGCCGGTCGCGCAGTTCGAGCGTCATGGCCGAGTCCAGGCCCAGTTCCCGGAAGGTCAGGCCGGGCGGGACGTCGGCGGCCGGGCCGGCGCCGAGCACGACGGCGGTGAGGCTGCGGACCAGTTCGCGCACCGCCCGCGGGTCCCCGGCCGGGGCCGAAGGCGCGGCCGGGGCCGGGGCCGGGGGCCCGTCCGGTGTCTCCCCGGTGGTGTCGGGCAGCCCGGCGGGCCAGAAGGAGCGGCGCTGGAAGGGGTAGGTGGGCAGGTCGGCCAGGGGGGCGGAAGGGGGCAGCAGCGCGGCCCAGTCGACGGCGACGCCGTGCGTGAAGGCATCGGCGGCCGCGGTGAGGAACCGGCGCCGGCCGCCGTGGTCGCGGCGGAGCGTGCCCAGCGCGGCGCCGCCCCCGCCGCGCAGGTCGATCGCCCCGCGGACAGCCGTCGTCAGCACGGGGTGCGGGCTGATCTCCAGGAACGTCGAGTGGCCCTCGTCCAGCAGCTTCTCGACGGCCGGTCCGAACCGCACGGGTTCGCGCAGGTTGCGGAACCAGTAGGCGGGTCCCAGGGAGGCGGTGTCGACCGGTTCGGCGGTGACGGTCGAGACGAAGGGCACGCCGGCGGGGCCCGGGGCGATCCCGTCGAGGGCGGCGAGCAGTTCCTCCCGCAGGACGTCGACGTCCGCGCTGTGCGAGGCGTAGTCGACCGGGATCCGCCGGGTGCGGACCTGCGGCCCGTAGTGGGCGGCCAGCGCGTCGAGCGCGGCGACCGGTCCCGCGACCACGGTGTGCGCGGGGCCGTTGACCGCCGCGACCGACAGCGCGGGCGCGACCGCCTCGATGTCCCGCGCCACCCGGGCGGGCGGGTGTTCCACCGACAGCATCCCGCCCCGGCCCGCGATCCGGCCCGGCATCCGGCTGCGCAGGGCCACGATCCGCGCGCCGTCCGCCAGGGAGAGGGCGCCCGCGACGGTGGCGGCGGCGATCTCGCCCTGGGAGTGGCCGATCACGGCGGCGGGTTCCACCCCGGCCGACCGCCACAGCTCGGCCAGCGACACCATCACCGCCCACAGGACGGGCTGGACCACCTCGTCGGCCGTCAGGGGCGGCGCGCCGGGGACTTCTCGCAGGACGTCGGCCGGCGACCAGTGCGTGTACGGGCGCAGGGCGTCCGCGCAGGCGTGGAGGCGGGCGGCGAAGACCGGTTCGGTGTCCAGCAGTTCGGCGGCCATGCCGGCCCACTGCGAGCCCTGGCCGGGGAAGACGAAGACCGGCCGGACCGGCGGCCCCTCGTGGCGGCCCTCCACGACGGCCGCCGACGGCCGGCCGGCCGGCCGGCCCTCCAGTTCGGCGAGGAAGCCGTCGCGGCCGTCCGCGACGATCACGGCGCGGTGGGCGAACGTGGTGCGGGTGAGGGCCAGCGACCGGCCCACCGCGGCCGCGCCGAGCTCCGGACGTGCCGCCACGTGGGCGCGCAGCCGTGCGGCCTGGTCCCGCAACGCGGCCTCGTCGCGCCCCGACAGGACCCAGGGCAGCACCGTGTCCGTGGCGGCGTCCGTCCCCGTGTCCGTGTCGGTGTTTGTGTCTGTGTTTGTGTCCGGCGGGTCGGAGAGGATCACGTGGCAGTTGGTCCCGCCGATCCCGAACGAGCTGACCCCGGCGATGAGGGGCCCGTCCGGCGACGGCCAGGGCCGGGCCTCGGTGGTGACCCGCAGCCGCAGTTCGTCGAGCGGGATGCGGTCGCCGGGGCCGGAGTGGTTCAGGGTGGGGACGAGTTCGCGGGCGCCGACGCACAGGACGGCCTTGATGAGGCCGGCGATCCCGGCCGCGCCCTCCAGGTGGCCGATGTTCGTCTTCACCGACCCGACCAGAAGCGGGGTGTCCCGCGTACGGGAGGGGCCCAGGGCCGCGCCGAGCGCGGCGGCCTCGACCGGATCGCCGACGCGGGTTCCGGTGCCGTGCAGTTCGACGTACGCGACCTCCGCGGGTGCGACGCCCGCGTCGGCGCAGGCGTCGAGGATCACCCGTTCCTGGGCGGCCCGGCCCGGCGTGGAGAGGGTCTCGGTCGCGCCGTCGTTGTTGAGGGCGCTGCCGCGGATGACGGCGTGGACGCGGTCGCCGTCCCGCAGGGCGGCCTCCAGCGGCTTGAGGACGACGATCCCGCCGCCCTCGCCCCGTGCGTAGCCGTTCGCGCGCGCGTCGAAGGTGAAGCAGCGGCCGTCGGCCGACAGGGCCCCGGCCCGTTCCAGGGCCAGGGTGCTCTGGGGTGCGAGGATCAGGTTCACCCCGCCGGCCAGGGCCAGTTCGGACTCGCCGTTGCGCAGGCTGGCGCAGGCCAGGTGGACGGCGGCGAGGGACGAGGACTGGCCGGTGTCCACCACCAGGCTCGGGCCGTTCAGGCCCAGGGTGTACGAGATCCGGTTGGCGGTCACGCCGCGCTGCAGGCCGGTCAGGGTGTGGCCGGTCACCGCGTCGGGGCCGGCGTCGTGCAGGAGCTTGGCGTAGTCGTCGGCGATCACTCCGAGGAAGACGCCGGTCCGGCTGCCCCGGAGGTCGCCCGGCAGGGTCCTGGCGTCCTCCAGGGCCTCCCAGGCCAGTTCGAGGGCGAGCCGCTGCTGCGGGTCCATGGCGAGGGCCTCGCGCGGCGGGACGCCGAAGAAGGCGGGGTCGAAGCCGTCGACCCGGTCGAGGAATCCGCCGCGCTCCGGGCCGCGGCCGTGCCGCCGGCCGGTGACCGCGTCGCCGCCGTCGCGCAGCAGCCGCCAGAAGGCCTGCGGTCCGTCCGCGCCGGGGAAGCGGCAGCCGATCCCGATGACGGCGACCGCGCGCGAGGGGCGTTCCAGCCCGCCCTGATCAGGCATTGCCATGTCGATGTACCTCGGTGCCTCTCGCTGAGTCGGCGGATTCCACGTCGTGCGGCGCGGACCGGTGGGGTCGGTCCGCGCCCGCTGTCTTCTTGCTGACCTGCCGTCAGTCGATGCCGCGGATCACATGGGGGTCGAAGGCGGCCTCGTCCTCGCCGGCCAGCAGGGCCGGGCGTGCCCGGTGCGGGTGGGGCGCGTACCGCACGCGTCCGGCGGCATGGGCGGGGGTGGAGACAGGAGCGGGGGTGGGGGTGGGGGTGGGGGGTGAGTGGCGCGGTGGTGTCGCTGTCATGACTGAACCCGTCTGTGTCGGCCGGCGGCGTGCCCGGTCGGGGCGCGCCGCCGGCGGGGTCTCATGCCGCCTGGTGCAGGCGTGACCATCCGGAACCGGGCAGGTGGCCGAGGAGGGCCGGGTCCGTGCCGACGACGATCCTGCGGCGGGCCGTCAGGAGCATCGGCAGGTCGGAGCCGTGGTCCCCGTAGGCCACGCAGGCGTCGGCGTCGATGCCGAGTTCGGCCTGGGCCCGGCGGACCGCCCGTGCCTTGCCCTCGCCGATGACCGGTTCGCCGTCGAGTTCGCCGGTGTACACGCCGTTCTCGATGCGCGGCCGGGTGCACAGGACGCGGTGGGCGCCCACGTGCGCGGCGATGGGGTCCAGGCAGGCGGGGAACGATCCGGAGACGAGCGAGATCACCGTCCCTTCTGCGTGGTGGGCGCGCAGGTGGTGCAGGGTGCGGGGGTGGAAGAAGCCGTCGCGGGCCAGCTCCCGGGCGAACCAGCGCCGGCCCTCCTGGGCCACGTCGGCGGCCTGGTGGCCGGCGAAGTGGCGGTAGTACAGACGGTTGGTCTCCTCCCGCGGCACGCCCTGCGCGGCGAGGTCCTTGAGCTCCTTCTCGGCGCGGTCGTAGGCGTCTGGGCCGAGGCCCTGGGCCCGCAGGTGGAAGGCGAGGAAGCCGAACATGCTCTTGACCGTGATCAGCGTCTCGTCGACGTCGAAGAACGCCGCCGCGATGCGCGGCCGTCCGGCGCGCTCACTCATCGCCGGCGCAGGAGGGGGCGGTGGCCGGCACGGCGAACGGGGCTCCGCCGGGGATCACGTCGGTCACGTAGAACACCACGGGTTCGGTGCCCCGGTTGATGCCGTTGTGGATGTGCTTCGCGCCGACCGGCTCGACGTAGGCGTCCCCGGCGGTGTGGGTCTCCACCTCGCAGTTCTCGTCGAGGCGTTCGACGGTCCCGGAGATCTGGACGACGATCTGCTCGCCCTCGTGGTAGTGCCAGCCAGTCTGCGCGCCCGGCGGGATGGTGACCTTGCGCGCGACGAACTCGCGGGGGGCGCGGGAGGAGACCTTGAAGGGGGCGGAGGTGGTGCCCCGGCCGAGTATCTCGGCGACCGGCTTGGGGAGGTCGGCGGCGGGGGCGGCGGCAGCGGGCGTGTCCGCGGCCGGCGCGGGGGTGTCGGCGGCGGCGCGGGCCGCGGTCGTCGTGCCGAGGAGGGCGATCAGGCCGAAGGCTGCGGCGACGGCCTTGTGGCGGAGCTTCATGGCGTTCTTCCTTGGGGTGCGTAGGGGTGGTCGGCGGTCACGCGGCCGGGGTCAGGGCGAGCCTGGCGTCGAGGAAGTGCTGCACGGGGCGCCGGTTCTTGGCCCCGAGGTGCCCGCTGGCGACCAGGTCGCGCAGCAGTTGCGCCGGACGCGGTTCGCCGTGCGGGGATTCCTCGTGGAGGCGGCGCTGGATCTCCAGCGCCACATCGGTTCCCACGATGTCGAGCAGCCGCGTCGGCCCGACAGGGAAACCTGCGATTGTCTTCGCGACTTTGTTGATCCGGGCCGGGTCGACGCCTTCCCCGACGGCGCGCAGGACGTCGTTGAGGTACGGGAACAGCAGCGCGTTGACGACGAATCCGGTGCGGTCGGCGCAGTGGACGGCCCGCTTGCCGAGGTGCGCGCACACGTCGAGGGCGAGCCGTTCGGCCCGGGGCGAGGTGGCGGCGGTGGTGACGACCTCGACGAGGGGGTTGGTGTGGGCGGGGTTGAAGAAGTGCAGTCCGACGACGTCGGCGGCGCGGCCGGCGGCCGCCGCGAGCTCGGCGACGGACAGGCTCGACGTGCTGGTGGCCAGCACCGCGTGCGCGGGGGCCAGCCGGCCGAGGGCGGCGAACAGGTCCCGTTTGACGTCCGGGTCCTCGACGACCGCCTCCACCACGAGGTCGCAGCGTGCCGCCGTCTTCAGGCCGACGGTGCCGCTCCAGCCGGCCAGGAGGGTGTCGGCGGCGTCGCCGAACCGGTCGGCGAGCGCCTCCCGGGTCTCGGCGGCGCGCTGCGGTGTCCGGGCGGACTGGACGACCGGCAGCCCCGCCCGCAGGAAGGCCTCGGCGATGCCCCGCGCCATGGTGCCGGTGCCGATGACGCCGACGGTCGGGGTGCCGGTGAGGCCGTGTTCCCCAGGGGCGCCGGCGGGGGTGCCGGTCTTCTCGGGGCCGGTGGCCGGGTGGCGGTGGAAGCCCTGCCCGCTCCGCGTCCCGTACCGGCCGTCGGCGACGAGCCGGCCGAGTTCGGGCGCCGGGTCGAACACCGGGTTCCCGGTCGCCCGGTGGAGCGCGTCGAGCGCGTCGCCCGCCGCGTCCAGGCCGATCTCGTCGAGCATCCGCAGCGGTCCTGCGGCCAGGCCGCAGCCGAGCCCGAGGGCCGTGTCGACGGTGTCCGCGCTCGCGTACCGGCTGCCGACCATGCGGGCCGCGCGGTTGGCGAGCCCGAGGACGAGGGCCGGGGCGATGCCGCCGGGCCGGTCGTCGGCCACGACCGGCTGGGCGCCGAGGGCCTTCACGAACGCCTCGGCGCGCCGGACGGCCTCCGGCACCGTGTCGGGAGTCGTCGCGATCTCGAACGCGCGGGCGCGGTCCGGGAACAGGGGGCGCAGCCCGACGGTCCGGTCGGCCGCGCCGGGCGGGCACACGCCGCGTACCGTCTCGACGAGGCCGGTGCTCACCAGCAGGGCGCCGGGGTGGGCGGCGGCGAGCCGGGCGAGCGTACGGGCCCGCTCGTGCGGGCGCTCGCAGACCTCCGCCGCGACGCCGGCCTCGCCGGGTGCCTCGTCGAAGGTGACGACGGTCAGGGCGGAACGGGTGTCCAGCAGGCGTTCCGGGGCCAGCAGCCGTCGGCCTCCGGCCCACTGGAGCAGGGTCTGTTCGAGCCGGTCGTACGCGGCGTCCACCGTGGTGCGATCGTCGGTCACGACGGTCACGGCCAGCTGTGCCGCAGCGGCCCGGACGGCGAGTTCGGCGCCGATGGCGCCCAGGCCGCCGGGGGCGGCCAGGACGACGGCGGAGGGGGACATGAGCGTCCTTTCTCGAGGGGTCGGACCGTGGTTCAGGCCGTGGTGAGGACCAGGGCCGCGTTGTGTCCGCCGAAGCCGAGCGAGGTGCTCACCGCGGCCTGCGGGGCGGACTTGCGGGGGGCCTCCAGGACGATGTCCAGTTCGACGGCGGGGTCGACGGAGACCGTGCCGGCGGTGGGCGGGATGACGCCGTGGTGCAGGGTGAGCGCCGTGACCGCGGCCTCGACGGCGCCCGCGGCGGCCAGGGTGTGGCCGGTGACGCCCTTGACCGAGGTGACGGCGGCGCCGTGGCCGAAGACCCGGCCGAGTGCCGTGGCCTCGGTCGCGTCGTTCAGCGGGGTGGACGTGCCGTGGGCGTTGACGTGCGCGATGTCGCCGGGCGCGAGGCCGGCGTCGGCGAGCGCGGCGCGCACCGCCCGTTCGATCCCGGCCCCCTGGGGGTCGGGGGCCGTGGCGTGGTGGGCGTCCGAGGACGCGCCGAAGCCGCGGACGAACGCGTACGGGGTGGCCCTGCGTGCCGCCGCGTCGGCCTCGCGCTCCAGGACGAGGATGCCGGCGCCCTCGGCGGGCACGAAGCCGTCCCGGTCCGCGTCGAAGGGGCGGGAGGCCCGGTCCGGTTCGTGGGTGTGCCGGGTCAGCGCGCCCATGTGGTGCAGGGCGGTGACCGTCGCCGGGGTGAGGGCGGACTCGGTGCCGCCCACCACGGCGATGTCGCACTGGTCGAGGACCAGGAGCTGGCGCGCGGTGCCGATGGCGGTGCTGCCGGACGCGCAGGCGGTGGCGGTGACCAGGCTCGGTCCGCGGGCCCCGAGGTCCATCGCCACGTATCCGGCGACCATGTTGGACATGCTCTTCGGCACGGTCAGCGGGGAGACCTCGTCGGGTGCGCCGCCGTAGTAGGTGCGGTACTGCTCCTCCGTGGTGGCGGTGCCGCCCAGGGAGTTGCCGAGCACGACGGCCACCCGGGCGCCGTCCCACGTAGCGGGGTCGAGGCCCGCGTCGGCGACCGCCTCGCGGGCGGCGACGAGGGCGAGGTGGGTGAACCGGTCGAGGCGCCAGGCGGTGCGCCGGCCGATCAGGGCGGTCGCGTCGAAGCCGGGCACCCGGCAGGAGAGGTCGCAGCCGAGGCCGGCGAGCGCCGGGTCGTGGGAGGCGGTGGGGATGCCGTCCCTGATGGTCGCCCAGCTCGCCTGCGTGCCCAGGCCGGCCGGGGTGACCAGGCCGATCCCGGTCACGGCGACGTTGGGGTGGGTGAGGGGCATCAGACCGTGACACCCTTCGACGCGACCAGGGCGACCGCGTCGTCGAGGGTGTGGGAGGCCTTCAGGTCGCCGTCGGAGAGCTGGACGCCCCACTCCTTCCTGATGGCCAGGAAGAACTCGACGATCACGAGCGAGTCGATGTCGAGGTCCTCGAAGGTGGCGCCGGAGGCGGCCTCCTCGACGGGGACGCCGAACTTGTCGTTGAGCAGTTCGGCGAGGCGGGTCTTGAGCGCGTCCACAGGGGGTTCCTTTCGGTTCGGTGATGCGGTCGGCGAAGGCCGACGGTCGGGGTGAGAGGTGAGGGATGCGAGGTGAGGGATGCGAGGTGGGGGGTGGGGATGCGTGGGGGGGGGTGGCGGGGCGGGGGTAGGGGCGGCGGGAGCCGGTCAGGCGGCCCAGGGCTGGTGGGGCAGCGCCTCCACGGGGAGGTCGGGCCAGACCAGGGCCGCCGATCCCCAGGTGAGTCCGCCGCCGAAGCCGGTGAGGACGACGCGGTCGCCGGGCGTGAGCCGCCCGTCGGTGACGGCGTCGGCGAGGGCCAGCGGGATGGAGCCGGCGACGGTGTTGCCCACCCGGTCGAGGTTGGCCACCACCTGCTCCTCGCCGAGGCCGAGCTGGTCGCCGACGGCGTTGAGGATCCGGATGTTCGCCTGGTGGGCCACCAGTTTGTCGGGGGTGCCCCACTCCTGGCGGTCGATCAGCTTCTGCGTCGAGGCGCTCATGCGGAGCACCGCGTGCATGAACACCGGGCGGCCCTGCATGGTGAAGCAGTGGTCCCGGGCGGGCGCGGCGAGTTTGGTGGACCGCTGGCGGGAACCGCCCGCGGGCACCTGGATCAGCTCGGCCTGCTCGCCCTCGCTGCCCAGGTCGAAGTCGAGCAGGGCGCCCGGCTCGGAGCGGTCCCCGGCGCGCAGCAGGACGGCGCCGGCGCCGTCGCCGAAGATGGCGCGGGTGGTGCGGTCGTCCGGGGCGAGGATGGTGGAGAAGGTGTCGGCGCCGATGACCAGGACCCGCTCGGCGGTGCCGGTGGCGATCAGTCCCGCCGCGGTGGCCAGCGCGTAGACGAAACCCGTGCAGACGGCGTTCACGTCGAAGGCCGGGACCGGTCCGAGCCCGAGCCGGGCCGCCACCTGCGGGGCGGTGGCCGGGCAGGGCTGGTCGGGGGTGCTGGTGGCCAGGACCAGCGCGTCGGCGTCGGCGGCCCCGGCGGACTTCAGCGCGCGCCGGCCGGCCTCGACCGCCAGGTCGGAGGTGGCCTCGCCGGGGGCGATGGTGTAGCGCCGCCGGATGCCGGTGCGGGTGCGGATCCAGGTGTCCGACGTGTCCAGGATGCGTGCCAGTTCGTCGTTGTCGACGGCACGGTGGGGTATCCAGCCGCCGAGTCCGGCCACGACGGCGGCTCGGGGGGCAGGGGGGGTGGCGGTCACCGCGGGTTCCTTTCCGGGACGTGGCGCTGGGGCGGTCGCTGGACCACGAGGCAGGACCAGGTGAAGCCGCCGCCGGCGCCGAGCAGCACGGCGTACTCCCCCGGGGCGAGACGGTGCGGGCCCTCGGTCAGGTCGGCGAGGTTGGCGAGCACGTCGCCGGCGCCCAGGTGGCCGGTGTCGGCGCCGAGGTCGAGGAGCGGGGCGTCGGTGACGCCGCGCACGACCGGCCCGTACACGTCGGTGAGGGCGGCTTGGCCGAGGCGGGGCATGACGACCACGGCCGGGCGGGGGCCGCCCGGGGATGTCCCGGCCTCGTCGAGGGCGGTCCGCAGCACCTCGGCGACCTTGTCCCGGACCACCTCGGCCAGGGCTTCCTTGCCGTGGCGCCGGAGGAAGGCCCGCTTGGTGCGGCGTACGTCGATGCGCGTCCCGTAGGGGCGGGGCACCTCGGAGAACGGGTCGTCTCCCCGGTGCATGGTCTCCAGGGCCGGTGCGGCGACGGTGACGACCGAGTGGAGGAGCAGGGCGGGGGCGTCGGCGCGGGGGTCCGGTGCGGTGGGGGTGCCGTGGAGGAGGGCGGCGGTGCCGGCGTCGCCGTACCAGAGGCCGTAGTCGCCGCGCCAGCGGTCGAACGCGGCGTCGTCGAAGCGGTCGGCGGTGGTGACGAGGACGGTGCGGGGCGGCTGTGCGGACAGCAGGCGCGCGGCGGCGGTCTCCAGGGCGGCGGCACCGCCGTTGCACATCTGCTGGATGCCGATCGGGACGGCGTCCAGGGCTCCGGCCTCGTGCGCCACGTAGTGCGCCGGTGACCAGAAGTCGTGTCCTTGGTGGTGGATCCAGGCGTGCAGGACGACGTCGGTGTCGTCGGGGGTGCGGCCGGCCCGCCGGTAGGCGCGGCGCGCGGCGCGGGCGGCGAGCTGGGGCGGGGCGAGGTCGGTGGCGACGGGGAGGGACCGGTAGCCGGTGGCCTGGGCGTCCTCCTCCTTGATGCGGCCCTCGGCGAGCGCGTCGGCGGCGGTCACGGCGGCGGCGGGCAGCCAGGCCGTGGGGGCGGTGATGGTGATCCGTCCGGCGACCCTCATGCCCGGATCTCCGCGGCGGCGGTCAGGGTGGCCGTGCTGATCTCGCCCTGGGCGATGACGGCGCCGTGCTGGAGGAACTCCACGGCGTACGTGTGGACCTCGGGCAGGGTGTCGGCGAGGACGGCGTCGGCCGGGAGGCCGGACCGCAGCCGTGCGGTGACGGGGGCGTCCAGTTCCGCGTAGCGGCTGAACTCGAAGGCGAAGCCCGCGACGGTGGTCCGGGTGGGCAGTGTCCCGTGGTGGTGCCGGCCGGCGACCAGGGCCAGCTGGCGGGCCGCCTCCATGAGCACCATGCCCGGCAGGTGGTCCTGGGCGTGGTCGAACATGCTGGGGTGGTCCACGGGCAGGCGGACGGTGGCCGTGGCGCCGCCGGTCTTCAGGTGCACCGTGTCGAGGACGACGTTGGCCCGCTGGGTCCGGCCGACGAGGTCGGGGGCGAGCCCGGGGGGCGTGGCGCGCAGCGCGGTGGACGAGGGGGGCGGCGTGCCGCCGCGCTGGTCGGCGCGGAGCTGGGTGTAGCTCTCGGAGCCCAGGTAGCCGACGTCGATGCGGACGTCGCCGAGGTGGTGTCCGGCGAGCTGCACGTCGCTGGCGTAGGTCAGTGCGCGCAGCCGGCCGGCCGGGCCGCGGCGGCCCAGGGTCGTGACGTCCATGACCAGCGGGGCGGGGCCGGCGGTGCCGCGGGCCGCGAGCAGCCCGGGGAAGCCGACCCGCCAGGACCGCAGGATGAACTTGGTGTCGCGGGGGACGCCGAAGTAGGCGTGCCCGCCGTACGTCTCCGCCTGCCGGCAGCTCTCCAGCAGCAGCAGCGGGTCGGGCAGGCCGCTGAGCAGGTGGTCGGTGTAGTAGGCGTGGGTGGGCGGCAGCTGCGCCGCGGCGAGGTAGCGGTCGGGGGCGATCTGCTGGGAGTCGGTGAGGAACACCTCGCTGAGCGCGTCCCGGTGGACCATGGACCGGTCGACGGTCTGGACGTACCTGAGTTCCTCGGGCCGCGGCCGGACGTCGGCGACGCCGGTGGTGACCGTCATACGGGTTCTCCTTGCGTGCAGCATCGGGCGGACGGAGCCGTGTTTCTCGGCTCGGACTTCACCCTCTCCGCCCGTCCTCATGACCGACTCAAGCGGGCCTCTGTGGCCGGCTTGGCGGGCGGGGGCGGGCGGGGGCGGGCATGCCGAGGGAGCGGCCGAGGATCTCGGCCGCTCCCTCGGTCGATCGGGGGGTGGCGGTGGGGCTGGTGTCAGGCGGCCCGGGGTCCGGTGGCGCGCCGGGGGGCGGCCGGGGCGGGCAGGCGTTTCGCGCCCAGGCGCAGCAGGCCGAGGGCCGGCGTGAACGCGGTCTCGTCCACCGGGCGGGGGGCGGGGGCGGTGTCCCTGGGCGCGGGGGCGGCGGTGGGTGCCGGTGTCGGGGTCCGCAGGCGGAGGGCGCTGCGGCGCAGTCCGGCGTTGAGTTCGTCGACGAACTCCGCGAAGGGGTCGTAGGGGTCGCGGGGATCCTCGGGAGCGGGGGGTGTGAGGGGGGCGGGTCCGGCGGGGTGGGGGCGGGTCGTGCCCGGCCCGGCCGTCACCCGAACCTCCTGGCGACGAAGTCGTCGGTGGTCGGGTTCCCCGGTCCGAAGACGACTTCCAGGCGTCCGCTGAGCACATAGCTGCCGTGCGGGGTGAGGGCCACGGTGGAGGGGCCGCGCTCGGGCCAGGGGGTGGTGTTCTCGGCGCGGGCGGTGCGCCATCCGTCGGTGGAGCGCAGGACGCGTACGGCGTCGTGTCCGGCGGGGCTGCCCAGCGAGTTGGTGACCGAGACGACGGAGCCGTCCCGCCGGACGGCGAGGCCGTCGCCGCCGAGGAGTGCGGTGTCGAGGGCGACGGTGTGGACGGCGGGGTCGCGCAGCGGGATCCGGACCAGGCGGCCGTCGCCGGTGTTGACGCCGAGCAGGAAGCCGCCGCGGTGGTAGACGATGCCGTTGATGCCGGTGCCCTTGCCGTCGGTGAGCGCCGT
The DNA here is from genome assembly GCF_042874035.1 of Streptomyces sp. NPDC004284. Taxonomy (NCBI): domain Bacteria; kingdom Bacillati; phylum Actinomycetota; class Actinomycetes; order Kitasatosporales; family Streptomycetaceae; genus Streptomyces; species Streptomyces sp. NPDC004284. Next base: position 46,169 of record NZ_JBIAMJ010000020.1, read on the forward strand.
GTCGCGCACCAGGACCGAGGCGCGTCCCTTGCGGTCCACCCGGTAGACGGCGTCGCTGAAGACGTCGGATACGTAGGCGGTGCCGTCGGGTGCCACGGTCACGTCGTTGACGGCGTACGCGGCCCGGCCGGGGTCGAGGCGGGTCAGGTCGACCAGGTGGATGCGGCGGCCGGTGGCGAGGTCGAAGACTCCCACTCCCCCGGTGCGCAGGGCGGTTCGGGGGGTGGAGCGCTCGGCGACGCCGAGGTCGGCGTACGCGACGTAGAGGCGGCCGCGGGCGGCGTCGACGTGGATGCCGTAGCTGGAGATGATGCCGGGGTCGCGGACCAGGGTGCGCACGCTGCCGTCCTGGCGCAGCACCGAGACCGTGCCGTGGCGGACGGAACTCACCAGCAGCGCCCGGCGGGTGGGGTCCCATGCGATGCCCTCGGGGTGCAGCGAGGCGGCGGTGCCGACCAGCCGCTGCGGCCACGCGCCCGGGAAGCGGGCGGAGGCGGCGGTGGCGGGGGCCGCGGTCGGTTCGGCGTCGGCGGGCGCGGCTGCGGGGGTGAGCAGGACGGTGCCGGCGAGAGCGGCTGCGGCGGCGAGCCTGACGGACTTCATGGGAGCGTTGGCCTTTCCGGAACGAGCTGCCGAAGGGGGGATGGGGGCTACTGGAAGGTGGCGTGGGAGGGCTTGAGGCCGAGCAGGACCCGGGTGGGGGCGTCGGCGAGGGGGCGGTCGACCGTCAGCCCGTACCGGTCCGCGAGGCGGAAGAACCCGTCGGTGGAGGGGTCGGGCTCCACGCGGTCCACGACGCCGCGGACCTCGACGTACCGGTAGGGCTGGTCCGGGTCGTTGACCGAGAGGGAGACGCGCGGGTCCTTGGCGATGTTGCGGTACTTGAACCGGTCGGTGGAGGTGGTGAACCACAGGCGCTCGCCGTCCCACAGGTACCAGACGGGGTTCACGTGCGGGCTGCCGTCGGGCCGGATGGTGGCCAGGTGGCCGAAGAGCGGGCGCTGGAGGAGGTCGATGTGGCTGTCGGGGATCGGGGACATGGGGGTGTGCTCCTGGTTGTCGGGTTCGGTGGGTCCGCGGGCCGCGGCGGGCGCGGCGCGGGGGCGTCAGGCGCCTGTGGGGGCCGGTGTCCGCGTGCCGCCGCGGCGGCTGAGGACGGTCGCGAGCCGGTCGCCGAGGCCGGCGGTGCCGGAGAGCGGGCGGACCGCGTCGATGTGGTGGTCGGGCCGCACCAGTACGAGGAGCGGGCGGCGCGGCAGGCCGGGCCGCGCCGGGCGGGGCCAGTCGCCGGGCGCGGCGAGGACGCGCCGGGAGGTGTCCAGGACGCGTACGGTCAGCCGGTCCCCGAACCGGGTGCGCAGCGCCTGCAGTTCGGCCCGTAGCCGGGGGGCGGCCTCGTGCGGCGGGTCGAGGACGAGGACGGTGTGGGTGAGGTCGGGCAGGGCCCGGCGCAGGGTGGTGCGGCGGCCGGTGGCGCCGTCCCGGACCGTGCGGTCGGGCAGCAGTGCCCCGGAGCGGAAGCCGCCCCGGCCGGTGCCGGGCCGTTCGGCCGTCGCGTGGACGGTGCGGAATCCGGCGAGGGTGGAGGTGTACGACCAGTGGGCCAGGCGCAGTGCCGAGCCGGCCCGCAGGGCCAGGTCGCGCAGCAGCACCTGGTGGGGTTTTTGCAGCAGCCATGCCCGTGTCTGCCGGTCGGCCTGGCGGACCACGTCCTGGGCGGCGGCGCCGCGCTCGTGCACGTAGGTGTCGAGCAGTGCGGCGTCGGCGTCGCCGTGCCAGACGAGGGCGAGTTTCCAGGCGAGGTTGTGCGCGTCGTACAGGCCGGTGTTGAGGCCCTGGCCGCCGGCGGGGCTGTGGATGTGGGCGGCGTCGCCGGCCAGCAGGATCCGTCCGCTCCGGGTGGTCTCGGCGTGCCGTGCGTGGACGGAGAAGGCGCTGATCCAGTTCTCGTGGACGAGTCGCAGCCCGCCGGGGCCGCGTTCGTCGACGAGCCGCTGCACGACGTCGAGGGTGACCTCCGCCGGGTCGAGGCCGGGGGGTGCGGAGGTGAAGACGCGGTACTGGCCGTCGGGGAGTCCGGCGATGACGAGGATGCCGCGCGGGGAGCAGTAGTAGTGGTTGTCCTCGTGCTCGAGGTCGCCTTCGAGGTCGACGTCCGCGACGACGAAGGTGTGGGGGTAGGTGGCGCCTTCGAAGGCGATGCCGGTGAGGTTGCGGACGGTGCTTCCGGCGCCGTCGCAGCCGATGACCCAGGAGAACTCCTCGACGGTCTCGTCGCCTCGGGCGTCGCGGAGCCGGGCCTTGACGCCCTGTTCGTCCTGGTCGAGGTCGAGGAGTTGGACGCCGCGTTCCACCCGCGCGTCCGTCGTGTCGAGGCAGTCGCCGAGGATGGCCTCGACGTCCGGCTGCGGCAGGATCAGCGGGGCGGTGCGGTCGGGGAACCGCAGTCGGGCGACGGGGCGGTTGCCGGAGTAGTAGCGGAACGAGTCCACGCGCAGTCCGCGGGTGGGGGCCGCGCCGCGGGCGCCGAGCTTGTCGAGGATCTCGACGCTGCGCGGCCATACGCCCAGGGCCTTGGTGAGGGGCGAGCGTTCGGCGGCGCGGTCGACGCAGCGGACCGGGACGCCGCGGCGGGCCAGGTCGGTGGTGACGGCCAGGCCGACGGGGCCGGCGCCGACGACGAGTACGGGTTTGGGCGGGACGGTCTCGGCCGCCGCGTTGTCCTTCATGTGCTTCCTCGGTGGACTCTTGACGGGAACTCGGGGACTCGGGGGCCGGGGTGTGTGGCCCGGGCGGGTGCGGGCCCGGTTCTGGGGGGGGCGGGTCCGCACCCGTGGTCCCGGGCGGCGGGGGCCGTCACACCTCGGCGGGGGCGCGTTCCTTGCCGGTGTCGGCCGGGGTCTCGGGGGCCTCCTGCGGTGCGGGGGCCTCGTCGCGGGCGGGCAGCAGCAGGGCGACCACGGCGGCGCCGAGCACGGTGATGCCGGTCAGGCACCACAGGGCGGTGTGGAAGGCGTCGGTGTAGCCGGCGAGCAGGAAGTCCGTGAAGCCGGTGCGCGCGGCGGGGCTCGCCGTCTCGGCGGCCGATGCCAGGTCGCCCTGGGCGAGCCGGTCGGCGAGGGCGCCGGTGTCCTGTCCGGTGACGCCGTCGAAGGAGTCGGCCCCGGCGAGGTTTCCGCGGGTGAGGGTGACCAGGACGGCGCCCATGACGGCGATGGCGACGGCCTCGCCGGCCAGCCGGGTGGTGTTGAACATGCCGGCGGCCATGCCGGCCCGGGCCGGTTCGACGGAGCCGACGGCGGCGCCGTCGATGATGCCCGCGTTCAGGCCCATGCCGCTGCCGATGAGCAGCAGCGGGCCCAGGAGGGCCGCCATGCTCGCCGTGGGGGTGAGGACCAGGGCGAGCCAGGCGGCGCCGGCCGCCATCAGCAGCAGGCTCAGGGCCAGTACGAACCGGGTGGAGCGGGTGCGCCGGGCCAGCCAGGCGCCGGCGAGCGGGAGCAGCAGGACGGGCAGGGTCAGCAGCAGCACCCGGGTGCCGGCGGCGCCGCTGGAGATCCCTCCGGCGCCGATGAAGTACGAGGGCAGCAGGACGACCAGGCTGACGAAGCCGAACGCGGCGACGACCGGCAGCAGGCAGAGGGCGACGAAGCGGGGCTGGCGCAGCAGGCTGAGGTCGACCATCGGGCGGCGCTGGCGGCGCTCGACGGCGACGAACACGCCGATCAGGACGGCGAACCCGGCCGCCATGGCGAGCACCGGTCCGCCCGTCCAGCCGTACCGGGGGCCTTCGACGACGGCGAGGGTGAGCAGGAACAGTCCGCCGGTGAAGGTGAGTGTGCCCGCCCAGTCGACGCCGCCGGCCTTCGGGTCGCGCGACTCGGGCAGGAACGGCGTGGCGCACAGGACGGCGAGGGCGACGACGAGGTGGGAGAGGAAGACGCCGCGCCAGCCGAACGCCCCGACCAGCCAGCCGGCGGTGGTGGGGCCGAGGGCCAGGCCGGCGCCCGCCGCGGTGCCGAAGAGCGCGAACGCCCGGCCGAGGGCGGCGCCCTGGAAGACGGTGGCGAGCATCGCGCTGCCGGAGGTGAGCATGGCGGCGGCGCCCAGGCCGGACAGTCCGCGCAGCACGTCCAGCAGGTAGATGTTGGTCGCCAGGGCGCTGACCAGCGAGCAGGCGCCGAAGACGACGGTGCCGAAGACGAAGACCTTGCGCCTGCCGATCAGGTCGGCGACGCCGCCCGAGGCCAGCATGAAGGTCGCGAAGGCCACGTTGTACGCGTTGACGACCCACTGCAGCGGGCCGTATCCGGCGTCCAGTTCGGCGCTGATGTCGGGCAGCGCCACCGAGGAGCCGGTGAGTGAGGCCGGAAGCACGAGCACAGCCGCGCAGACGGCTGCGAGCACGAGCGCGGGAGGGGCTTGCCGGGCCGGTCGGCCTGGCATGTTCAGACTCATCAAGGCTCCATCGGTGGGATACGAATGGCCGTCGCGGGCCGGATCGGGTGCGCGCCGGCGGGGTTCGTGGACGGCACGTCAGCCTTCCGGCAGTGGCTCACACCCGACTCAAGGCGGACTCTGCGGAAGGGGAACGGCCTTGGGTGTGACCGGACTTCACTGTCCGTCGCTCGACGGGGCGGCGGCAACGCCGACTTGGGAAAGAATGCGCGGGCGGCGCGGGGCGCGGGCGGGGGTCAGGCCGCCGCGGCGGCCAGCGGGCGGTGGCCGCTGAGGATGGAGCGCTGGAGGTCGACCAGGCGGGGCGAGGGGTCCATGCCGAGGGTGTCGAGGATGCGCTGGCGGAACAGGAGGTAGGAGTCGAGGGCGGCGTCGCGGCGGCCGCAGCCGCACAGGGCCGTCATCCGCAGTGCCTGCAGTTCCTCGTTCAGCGGGTACTGCGCGCACAGTTCGCTCAGTCCGGTCTGGGCCTCGTGGTAGGCGCCGAGCTTGATCCGGACGCGGGCGAGGTGTTCGGCGGCGGAGAGCCGCAGGCCTTCGAGGTGGTGGGCGTAGGCGTCGAGGACGGAGCCGGTGCGGACGTTCTCCATGGGGCGGCCGTGCCACAGGTCGAGGGCGTCCCTGAGGAGGGTGTGGGCCTCGTGCGGGCGTCCCTCGTTGAGCAGGGTGGTGCCGGCGCACAGTTTCGACTTGAAGTGGTGGAGGTCGAGGTCCTGGGGGTCGAACCTGAGGACGTAGCCGTTCTCCTCGGTCACCAGGAGTTCGGTGGCCACCGTGCGGCGGTCCACTCCGCGCAGGTCCGCGAGGTTCTGCCGCATCTGGCCGATGTAGGTCTGCAGCGCGGTGCGGGCGGAGGCCGGCGGGCGGCCGTCCCAGAGTTCTTCGATCAGGGTGTCGGTGGAGACGATCCGGTTGCCCTGGACCGCCAGCAGGGCGAAGATCTGCCGCTGTTTGGCCGCGCGGGGCAGCGCGGAGCTGTCGTGCACGCGGATGTCGAGCGGGCCGAGGAGGGTGAGGGCGAGCGGTCGGCGGGCGAGCGTCACCGGGCGGGCGGGCCCGGGGAGGCCGGACGGTACTGGTGTTCCCGGTATGTGCTCTTCCTTCATCGTGTACGAACCACCTTCGGGTGACGGGGCGTGGGGTCGGGGGCGGAGGGCATGGCGGGGCCCGGGGCGCGGCGGTGGCCGCGCCCCGGGCACGTCGCTGTCAGTCCTCCGAGTCGGCCGAGCCGGCGCGGTCGGCGTCGGTGAACGCCTGGTGCCAGTACGGGTAGGGCAGCGGGCGGTGGCTGACGAGGTCGAGGCGGGCCCGTTCCTGGTCGCTGAGCGACCAGCCGGTGACGTCGAGGTTCTCGGCGAGCTGCCTGCTGTTGCGGGCGCCGAGGATCACCGAGGTGACGCCGGGCTGGTCGAGCAGCCAGCGGATGGCGACCTGGGCGGGGGTGGCGCCGCGGTCGGCGGCGACCTTGCGCACGGCGTCGACCACCTTGAACGCCCACTGCATGTCCTGCGGCTCGAAGTAGCCGGTGGAGCGCCGGCTGCCCGGCGGAGGGGTGGTGCCGGGCTGCTGGTGGCCGGAGAGCAGGCCGCCGGCCAGCGGGCTCCAGCAGGTGATGCCGACGCCGAGGTTGCGGGCCATGGGGATCAGCTCCCACTCGGCCTCCCGGTTGAGCAGGTTGTACTGGATCTGGTGGACGGCGAACCGCTCCAGGAAGTGCTGCTCGCTGAGGCCGACGGCCCGGGTGAGCTGCCAGGCGGCGAGGTTGGAGGCGCCGAGGTAGCGGACCTTTCCGGCCCGGACCAGGTCGTCCAGGGCGCGCAGGGTCTCTTCCCAGGGGGTGCGGCCGTCCCAGCCGTGGATCTGGTAGAGGTCGAGGTGGTCGGTGTCGAGGCGGCGCAGGCTCGCCTCGACGGCCCGGATGAGGTGGTGGCGGGAGAGGCCCTGGTCGTTGGGGCCGGCTCCTTCCAGGGGCCAGCGGGCCTTGGTGGCCAGGACGATCTCGTCGCGGCGTCCCCGCACGGCGGCGCCGAGGATCCGCTCCGACTCCCCGGCCGCGTAGACGTCGGACGTGTCGAAGAAGTTCACTCCGGAGTCCAGGCACTGTTCGACCAGGGCCCGGGCGCCGTCCGCGTCGAGGCCGCCCATGTGTCCGTAGCCGCCGCCGGTGCCGAAGGTCATGGCGCCGAAGGAGAGTTCGGAGACCTGGAGGCCGGTGCGGCCGAGGAATCTCATGTTCATGGGGTCAATTCCCTTGGTGTGGGAGCGGCGTCAGCGGACGGAGTCGACGGGGACCTGCTGGTCGGTGGCCGCCCCGGTCCGGCTGCGGTCCGTGGGGACCGCGGTGAGCGGCTGGACGGGGGTGCGTCCGCCGCGCAGGAAGAACAGGGAGGTCAGGGCGCCGAAGGCGATGATCGCGCCGGCCGTGAGGACGCCGTAGTGGACACCGCTCAGGCTCGCCTGGGTGGCGGAGACGCTGTCGCCGAGGGAGCCGATGCGGGCGGTGGCGATGGAGCCGAGCACCGGGATGCCGATGGTCAGGCCGACGAGCTGGGAGGTGGTCGCGAGGCCCGAGGCGAGGCCCTGCTCGGTGTCGGCGAGGCCCGAGGTGCCGACGATGGTGTACGCGACCACGGCGGCCATGTGGCCGAAGCCGGCCAGGCCGGTGCCGACGAGCAGCAGCGTGAAGCTGTCGTCCGCGGTCAGCCACACCAGGGCGGCGGTGCCGATCGCCTGGATCGCCAGGCCGCCGACGAGGACGGCGCGCGCGCCGTAGCGCTTGGCCAGGTTGGGGGCGACGACGCCGCCGAGGATGGCGGCCACGCCGAGCGAGCCGAAGGCCAGGCCGGTGGTCAGCGGGTTCATGGTGAGGACCTGCTGCATGTACAGGGTCATCAGGTAGACGCAGGCGGTGATCATCGAGAAGGTGATGAAGCCGGCGAGGTTGCCCCAGCCGACGCTGCGCTTGGTGAGGACCTTCAGCGGCGCCAGCGGGGCGGGGCTCTTGGCCTCGATGCGGACGAACAGGATCAGCAGCAGGACGCCGGCCAGCAGCGGGACCCAGGTGCCGGGGGCGGTCCAGCCGCCGTGCTCGGCCGCGGTGATGCCGTAGATGAGGGCGAGCAGGCCGGCGGTGACGGTGATGGCGCCGGGGATGTCCAGGCGGCTGCGCTCCTCGCTGCGGCTCTCGGCGACCAGCAGCGGGGTGGCGACGATGGCGAGCAGGCCGAAGGGGATGTTGATGAACATCGTCCAGCGCCAGCTGAGGGCCTCGGTGATGATGCCGCCGAGGATGACGCCGGAGGTGAAGCCGAGGGAGATCAGCGCGCCGTTGACGCCGAGCGCGCGGTTGCGCTGCGGGCCCTCGGGGAACGAGGTGGTCAGCAGCGACATGCCGGACGGCACGAGCATCGCGGCGGCGAAGCCCTGGGCGGCGCGGGAGGCGAGCAGCACGACCGGGTCGCCGGCGAGTCCGGCGACGAGCGAGGCCGCGGTGAACAGGACGAGGCCCGACATGAACCAGCGGCGGCGTCCGTACAGGTCGCCGGCGCGACCGAAGATCATCAGGAACCCGCCGGAGGGCAGGGCGAAGGCGGTGACCACCCACGGCAGTGCGGACATGCTGAAGCCGAGGTCGTCACCGATGGTCGGCAGGGCGACGCTGACGATCGAGAAGTCGAGCGCCACCATGAACTGGGCGGCGCACAGCACGGTCAGGATGAGCCACTGCCGGGCGGTGAGGGTGGTGGAGGCCGCCTGAGTTGGCGTAGTCGTGGAAACCATGTACCGAGCATCGGTGCGAACGGCCCGGCGTGGAGAGAGCCTGTTTATGGTAGTGCTGTGACCACTAGCACCAGTCGGCAGAACGGCAACGGACGCCGTGGCGAGCTCCGTGATTTCCTGCGCAGCCGCCGGGCCCGGATCACTCCTGAGGACGTGGGGCTGCCCGGTGGCGGCCGGCGGCGCACGCCGGGCCTGCGCCGCGAGGAGGTCGCCGTGCTCGCGGGCGTCGGCTCCTCCTGGTACATGTGGCTGGAGCAGGGCCGGGACATCAAGGTGTCCGAGCAGGTCCTGGACGCGATCGCGCGGGCGCTGCGGATGAGCGAGGCGGAGCGGGCGCACCTGTACCGCCTGGCGGGCCTGAACCCGCCGCGTTCCGCTCCGTCCGGGAGGCCGGAGATCACCGCGGAGCTGCGCCGGGTGCTGGAGACCTGGCTGCCCAATCCCGCCTATGTGCTGGACCGGTGGTGGAACGTGGTGGCGGTCAACGACGCCGCCGAGGAGGTCTTCTCCTTCAGCCGGGCCGAACGGAACTGTCTGGTGGCGTACTTCACCGCCGGCCCGTACCGCTCGCGTTTCCGTGCCTGGGAGCAGTTCGCGCCGACGGTGGTGGCGCAGTTCCGCGCCGATGCCGCCGACCATGCCGACGATCCGCGCTACGCGGAGCTGGTGGCCGAACTGAGCGGGCGCAGCCCGGAGTTCGCCGAGCTGTGGAACCGGCACGACGTCCTGGAGGACACGGCGGTCACCAAGGTGATCGACCATCCGGTCGTCGGCTGTCTGACCTTCGAGCACAGCACGCTGCGACTGGCCAGCCGCTCGGACATGCGTCTGATCCTGCAGTCGCCGCAGCCGGGTACCGACACGGCCGAGAAGGTCGGCAGGCTGCTGGCCCGGCGTGAGGCCCGTGCCCATGTGCGGCTGGCCGAGACCGGCTGACCGGGCGGGCGCGGGGAGGGCGGGAGCCGGACGTGACGCGGGGCCCGGAAGCATCGTGCTTCCGGGCCCCGCGTGGTCGTCGGTGCCGGTACCGGCTCAGGCGGCCCGCGCCGTCTTCGTCCTCGCCGGCAGCTCGGCGCCGGGGTGCGTTCCCCCGCCGGTCGGCTGCCGGAAGGCGTACGCGGCGGACACGAGCGTCATGTGGTGGTGCCAGCCCGGGTAGGAGCGGCCCTCGAAGTCCAGCAGCCCGTAGTCGTGTTCCATCTCCCGCACCGCGCTCGCGCTCCTGTCGAGGGTGCCGGCCAGCTTCAGGACCCCGCCCGGCCCGAGGTGGGTGAGGTCCGTGACGAGCCAGCGGGGTGTGCCGTTGCCGTCAGCGGGGTGTTCCATGACGAGCCCGAGCGGCCGCCGGGACGCGGCGGAGGTCCCGGACGCCAGGCGTACGGCGCAGGTCCGGACCCGGGAGTGGCCGCGTCCGCGTGCCCCCGGGACGACGCCCGAGCCGAAGCCGGGCAGGGCCGCGGCGCACCGCACCAGGTGGCCGGCGGCCGGTCCGCCCGGGGGTTGGAGGAGGGTGCCGGGGACCTGGGCGACGAAGCCGGTGCCGAGCGCGGCGAGATCGGCGAGGAGGGTCGCGTCGTGCGGGACCTGGGTCAGGTCGACGACGACGGGGACGCCTCGCCGGCCGGCGGCCCGGGCGCGTACGAGGTCGAGGGCGCAGGCGCCTTCGGCGGGCGTGTGCTCGTCCTTGGGGATGCGTACGGCCTCCCGCGCGCCCGCGTCGCTCGCCCACCGTCCCGGCAGCACCAGCCGCCAGTCGACGGGGACGCAGGCGTCGGCGGAGCTCAGGAAGAGCCCCACGCCCAGCTGGCAGTTGAGGGCGCGGTCGGGTCCGGGGACGAAGCGCCGGTGCACGCCCGCCGAGTGGGCGCCGCGTTTCGGCGCCACGGCGAGGGCGAGCGTCCAGGCGAAGGTGGGGTGCCGTTCCTCGACCCACTCGGCCAGCGCGCGCCGCACCGGGTGCCAGTCCCAGGGGCTCACGTTGACGAACTGCTGGAGCGCCTGGGAGGCGTACGGGGAGGTGGAGACCGCGGCGGCCATGCGGCGCAGGGACTTCTTGCCCGGTGTCACCAGCAGGCCGGTCACGTACTCGCGGGAGCGGTTGCGCTGGTCCGCTCTGGGCAGGTCCCCGAAGAGACGGTCGACGAACTCCTCCAGGTGTCCGTCGCTGTCGCCCGGGACGCGCCCGTGGCGGCGGATGTCGGAGCTGTTGAGCACGGCCACTCCCCCTGAGTCTTGTCTCTCGATCGTCACTGACAACAAACATAGAGAGCACTCTCTTTTGTAGTCCAGGCGGGGGGTCGGAGCCGCGCTACTTTGGCACGTCGCACCGGGCGCGGTGTGCCATCGTGGACGGCGGGAACACCGCAGCTTCTTCGGGAAGTTGGCCTTCTTTCCGGGTGCCCGCTCCCGCAGGATGCTCGGAACCCCGCCCGCCCGCCCCCTCGGGAGGCGGCGTCACCGACCCGGCCCGAGGCGCTGCCGAGCGCCCCGTCGCGAGCGGGCGGGAACACGACGGCGCGGCGGGCACGAGGGGCCTCGCGGGCACGAGGGAAGGGAGACGGGGTGACGGAGCGGACCGGTCAGGCCCGTGCGGCGCGGACGCGGAATCGGCTGGTGCTCAGCGCCGCGGCGGAGTTCGCGTCCCGCGGCTACGACGGCACCTCCTTCGCCCGCGTCTGCCGGGAGGCGGCGGTCACGATGGGCGCGCTCACCTTCCACTTCCCCACCAAGGCGTCGCTGGCGCAGGCCGTCGGCGCGGCGGGGATCGAGGCCACGCACAGCGCCGTGGACGACGCGGACGCGAGGGCGGCGACGCCCCTGGCGTCCGTGGGCGGCATCGCGCAGACGCTCGCCGAGCTGCTGGGCGGCCAGGCGCTGGTCCGCGCGGCGGCGCGGCTGGCGCGCGAGCACCCCGCGCTGGAGGTGGACTGGCGGTCGAGCTGGCTGCCCCTGGTGCGGACCCGGCTGTACCAGGCGCACGTCCTGGACCAGCTCCGGCCCGGCACCCAGCCGGAGACGGCGGCCCTCCTGGTGGGGAGCCTGGTGGCCGGCCTCGAGGTGGGGCTCCTGCCCCATCCCGCCCGCAGGCCCAGGACGGCGCAGCAGCAGCTCGCCGAGCAGTGGCGGACCGCCCTGGTGGGCATCGGGCCGGATCACGACCACCCCGCCGAGGCCTCCTGAGCACGACGGACCGCCCGTCGGCGCCGGTCGGCGGACGGGCCGCGGCCGGGCGGGGCCCGGTCCCGTACCCGGCGGGGGCGAAGGGGCCTCGCGTCAGCCGGCCCCCGTGCCCGCCGCCGCCTCCCGGCCCGTCTGCCGCAGCTTCTCCAGGAGTTCGGGGACGGCCAGGGCCGGCAGGACGTACCGCCACAGCTCGGTGATCCGCTCCGGCAGGTCCGCGCGCCCCGAACTGATGTCGGACAGCAGCTGGATGCCGCTGTAGGACCCCACGAGGAACCGGGCGACCGCGGCGGGGTCCACCCCGTCGCGGAGCTCGCCCAGCGCCTGCGCCGCGACGAGCTCCTGCTCGAAGGTGGCGATCCACAACTGGTAGGCGGACTCGTCCCGCAGCCCGAAGGTGCCCTGCTCGATGGCGAGGCGCACGCCCGCCCGGAGCAGGACGTTGTCCTGCAGCGCCCGGGCGATCTCGAAGGTCAGGTCGATCAGGCGCTGCAGGCCGGGGCTTCCGGGCATATCGGGCAGGTCGGCGCCCTGTTCGGCCATGACCGCCCTGGCCAGGTCCTCCTTGGAATCAAAGTGGAAGTAAAGAGCTCCCATGGTGGAGCCGGCCCTCTTGACGATCTTCGTCGTGCTCGTACCGGCGTACCCGTGCAGGTCGAACTCCTCCGCGGCCGACCGGACGATGGCCGCCCGGGTCCTCACCGCTCGCGACTGTTGGGGGCGCGACATGACGAATCCTCTCGACAAAGAAACAGAGCACTCTCTAGGTTATGTGGCGCTGGGCGCGTTGCACACACCTGTGCGGCGCCAATGCGACCCTCAGAGAGGCCTGTGCGATGAACGCCAAGACCCTTCGTCCCGGCTCGCCCCGTATATCCGATGCCGCCCCCTCGGCGCACACTCCCCCGGCGATTCCGCGCCGGCTCGTGCACAAGGCCGCCAGGGACGAGGTGCTGCTCTCCGGATGGCGCGAGACCGGCGAGGACTCCTTCGTCACGGGCGCCCAGTGGCCCCGGGACCACGACTTCTACGTGTCGGACCACGGCCTGTACGACCCCATGCTCGTCGTCGAGACGTTCCGTCAGTCCATACCTCTCCTCTGCCACGTCGGGTACGACGCCCCCCTGGACAACCGCCAGACGTGGGACCGCTTCCGATGCACCCTCTTCCCCGAGGCGCTGCGCCAGGACGCGCTGCCCACCACGCCCGAAATCCACCTGACGTGCGCCGACGTCGTCAGGCGGGCGGGCCGCCTGACCGGGATGACCATGCGGGCCACGGCCGTCCGCGACGGGCGGCGCCTGGGCCTGGCCGAGACCCGCTTCACCAACCAGGCCCCGGCCATCTACCGGCGTTTACGCGGTGCCCGCAGCGACGCCGCCGCCGTCATGGCCCGGGCCGTGGCGCCGCCCGCCCCGCTCGCCCCCGGCCACGTCGGGCAGCGCAGCCCGCGGAACGTCGTGCTCGCCCCCGGCACCTCCGACCGGCACTGGCAGCTGCGCGTCGACGTCCACCACCCCGTCCTGTTCGACCACCCCGTCGACCACGCCCCCGGCATGCTGCTGCTGGAAGCCGCCCGGCAGGCCGCCCACCACGTGCTGCGCCCCGCCCGGCCGGTCATGACCGGCCTGGACGTCCAGTTCTTCCGGTTCGTCGAACTGGACGAGACGTGCTGGATCGAGGCCGAGCCGGCCCTCGACACCCCGCTCGGCCACCGGACCGTACGGGTCACGGGCCGGCAGGCCGGCCAGACGGCCTTCACCGCCACCGTGACGATGACGCTCCTCGACTGACCGGCCCGGGCACCGCCCCCCGGGGCCCCGATCCCCACCGGGTCCTCCAGGAGGGGGCGAGTCTCCCGGATCCGGGAGACTCGCCCGCCGCGAACCGGGCGAGTGACGAGCAAGGGCTCACGCGGGAGGGGGCTCCCGCCGGGAGACGGTCCGCACGGTCCGACGCGAAGTCGCCGCGCCGGTCTCGGGTGACCTCTTCGTCCAGGACCCGGGCGGAGAAGTCAGGGGGCGCTTCCCGGATGCGGGCGGGTGCCGGTGGGATCGGGCAGGGCCCGTCGTGCACGGGGTGCCGTCGCGGGGGTCCGCACAGCCCGGGCGGCGACTGCCGCGGGCCCGGGCGCCGCTTCAGCCGGCTGCGCGTTCGCCGCCGCGACGGCCCGCGGGCGAGCGGAAGACGGGGACGACTCAAACCGGCTGCCGGTCGCCTCCCGTGCCGCGACCTGGTCGGCGTGCCGTTCGGCCCCGCCCCTACGCGCCGAGAGGAAACCGGCGAGCTCACGCGGATCGCGAACCGGGCCGAGCCCCTCGTCGGGTCCGGACGGTGCAGTCACGGCGGCCGTCGTGCCCGGCCCCCGCAGCGCCCCCGCCCTGCTCCGGCTCCGGCCCCGCCTTCCCGGACACAAGCAGGCCGCCTTCGAAGAGCTCCCGCGCCGTGAGCCCACCGGCTGCGGCCCGAAGCGGCACCCACCGCCGTTCCCGCCGGCGGCCCCGGGCTCGAGACGGGCCTCCTCCCCCGGCCGTCGCGCGGGAAGACGCCTCATGGCGTCGGGCCGTCACGTCGGGAGCCCCCTGCGCGGCTCTCCCCCTCGTCGAACGGGGTCCGGGTCTGGAGGCAGGGGTGGAGCCGGCCGGCATCCGCCCGGCGGTCGGGCAGGACCAGAAGCCGATGCCGCTCGCGGTCACGGCCAGGGCCGGGCCGGAACCCGTTCGCCCCGTCCGCCCGTCCTGTCCACGGGGGTTGCGCAAGACTCGACGCCCTGTCGCTCTTCACCACCGAGGTCCGAGGAGATCCATGGTCGACACCATCCACTCACTGGCCACCCGTTTTCACGAAGTGCTGGTGGCGCTCCTGAGCAACGGTCCCGACGCGGCGGGCGTCGCGGGCCTCCACGACGTCGTCGCGCGCGCCGCGGCCCTCGGCCCCGACGGCGCGTGGCTCGCCGCCGCGGGTCACGCGGGCCTCGGCGGCCTGGCCTGCGCGCAAGGGCAGCGGGACCGGGCCGTCTTCCACTTCGACTCCGCGGTGACGGCCGGCTACAACGACTGTGTGGCGCTCCATGTCGCCCCCGTACGTCCGCTGCACGGCGATCCCCGGTTCCGGGCCCTGTACCAGCGGATGCGCATCACCCAGGCCGACCTCGACGAGGTCTTCTGGCTGCACCAGGAGATGCAGACCATGACGCAGGAGGCCCAGGACGCGAGCGTGGACAACATCGGCCGCCTGGACACCGGGGTGTCGCCGCTCCCCCAGGCCCCCATGCCGACCCGCGAGCCGAACACCCCCGGTGTCCTGGTCACCCGCATCGATCTCGCCGCGACCCAGACCGCGCTCCAGCAGGCCGTCTTGAAGGCGGAATTCCTGCGCAGCTCCGGCAACACCAGCCTCGGTCTCATCGACGACTCGTGGGACTACGCCCAGGCCAGGCGTGATGCCTGGCACGCCGACGGCCTGGACGAGCGGCGCCTGCGGGCCGCCGAGGCCCGGGCTTTCGTCGAGCGGCCCGGCGCCGGCACCACGCTCATGCCCTGCCCGCCGCTGGGTTCGATCACCTACCCGAGCTGAGGGGGGCGGCACCGGCGCGGCGGCCGGTGCGATGGCCGGTGCGGCTCGTTCACCGGCCACCGCCGTCCGCCGCTTCACGCGCCTGTCTCCTTGCTCGCGCGCGCCATCTGGCGGCCCGTCACCGCACGGGAACGAAGGCGGTGTCGGCCGACGCGTCACCCGTCGCCTCGGCCGCGCGCGGTGGCGGGACGGCGGGCGGCGGACCGGCCGCCGGACCGGCCCCGCTCGCTGCGGCCGGCTGCCGCCGGAGCTTCGCCGGCGGGAGTCCGGCAAGGGGCGGTGTGCGGCAGGGGGCAGGGCTCGGCGGGCCGGTGCGCCAGGACGCCGGGAGGGTGTTTCAGCTCTCCGCCCGCCCCGCGATGCCGTCCAGGACCCGGTCGAGGCTCCCTGCGTACTGCGCGTCAGAGACGAACCGGGCGATCGTGTCCGCCGCCCGGGCCGTACGGGGGGGAGCGGTCGGCGGGGACGGCGCGGAGTCGCTCCCGGCGGGTCGCGATCCGCTCGGCGATCGGCGGGGGCGGGGCGGGTGAGGGGAGTTCGGCGGCTTCCAGGGCGATCGCGCCGAGGACCTGGACGATGAGCAGGTACGCGGCGCGCGCCGCCCGGGTCGGATCGGGTCGGGTCGGGTCGGGGCGGGGCCGGCGTCCGCGAGGACCAGGAGGGGGCTTCGCCGAGCGCGAGGGCGTGGGGGCCGTCCATCGGGCCGAGAGCAGCGGGTGGACGGCGCCCGGGCGGGCGAGCAGACGGTGGCGCAGGCCGGCGGCGCGGGGGGTGGATGCGGTCGCGCCCCCGACTGCTTCGGGACTCCTTCGGGCCGCGCGGCGGCGCCCGGTCCGACCTGGGCGACCTCGTCCTCCCGGCCCTCCCCGCCGGGCGCACCGCGACCGTCCTCGGCGGCCCGGACCAGCCGCACACGGGCACCTTCCTCCCCGGCATCGGGGAGGCGCTCGCCCTTCCGGGCCGCCGTCCCGACGCCCCGGGCCGCACCTGGCACCTCCCCCAACAACCCGCGCACCCGCGCACCCGCACCACCCGCGAGCTCGTCGACCCGGCCCACTGTGCCACCGGCCGCCCCGGCACCGCCCGGCACCGCCCGGCACCGCCCGGCTGCGCCGGATGCCGACGTTCGCCCGGTACGCGCCGGGCGCGGTGAACCGCACCGTGTGCGAACTCGTCGGGATGCGGTACGCGTTCGCCGAACCGTTCGTCGTGGACTCCGGTCTCGTCCGGGACCGGCCGGGGTGCCGTCGCCACCCCGGCCGAGGAGGCGCTGGAGCGGACCGTGGCGGCCTACCGCGCCCTCGGGAAGTGAGCCCCGGGGAGCGGGTGTTCGTCCCGCCCTCCCGGCGGCCGGCCCCTGCGGTTCCGGCGCCGGCCCTGCGGCGGTCGCGGTCCGGCACCTTGAAAAATATGTAGACCGGTCTATTCTTCAATCATGACGGGAACCAAGGGAGCCGAGACCAGCTCACGGCTGGCGGAGTCGATGCTGGAGCTGATCCAGCGGCACGGGTACAGCGGTACGGGGCTCAACGCGGTGGTGGAGCATGCGGGCGCCCCGAAGGGGTCGCTCTACTTCCACTACCCGCAGGGGAAGGAGGAGCTGGGGCAGAAGGCCGTCGAGCTCGCGGCCGCGCGGTTCGGCTCTCTCGTGGCCGGCTCGGCGTCGGGTCCGGTCACGGCGGGCGAGGTGCTGGGGCGGGTGGTCGGCGAGCTGGCCGGGATGCTCGACGGCAGCGACTTCCAGCTGGGATGCCCGGTCTCGGTGGTGACGCTGGAGATGGGCGGGGAGAGCGAACGGCTGCGGAACGCCTGTGCCGATGCGTTCGAGTCGTGGGTCGCGCCGGTGAGCGAACTGCTCGTCGCACAGGGCCGGCCCCGCGCCGTCGCCCGTGCTCTGGCGACCGCCGTGGTCGGCATGGTGGAGGGGGCGGTCATCATGTCGCGCGCCCGGCGGTCCACCGAGCCGCTGCACTGCGCCGCCCAGGCGATCGCCGTACTGCTGGCAGAGGGTGCGGAGGCCTCGGCATGAGACCGGAGGAACGGCACGCGCTGGTGCTGGGCGCGAGCGGGTTCATCGGGCGCCATGTGGTGCTCGCGCTCGGCCGGGCCGGCGTCCGGGTCAGTACGGCCTCTCGGAGCCGCGAGTCCTACCAGCGGCTGGCCCGGTGGCTGGCCGGGCGCGGGCACGACCGGGCCCCGGCCGACCTGCGGGTCGACTTCGCCACGGCGTCGCTGGTCGACGGCGAGTGCGGCGACGTCACCGAGATCTACAACTGCGCCGGCGCCTTCCGGTTCGGGATGTCGGTGGACGAGGCGCGTCACGCCAACGTCGACAGCGTGCGCGCGGTCGTCGAGTTCGCGGCGCGGCTGCCGAACCTGCGCCGCCTGGTCCAGGTCTCCGGGTACCGCGTGGGCGGGCAGGACCCCGCCCCCTGGAGCGAGGAACACCGACGTGCGACCTACCGGGCGCTGGGCGCCTACGAGGCGTCCAGGGTCGAGGCGGACGCCGTCTTCCAGAACCTGGCGGCGCGGCGGGGCGTCGCGTGGTCCATCGTGAACCCGGCCGGCGTCATCGGGGACAGCGCCACCGGGGAATCCGACCAGTACCTCGGGCTCGCCTCCACCGTGAAAGACCTCTGGCGGGGCGCGCTGCCCGCGCTCCCGGGCAACGGAAAGACGTTCGTCCCCGTGGTCGCGGCCGACCACCTCGCCCGGTTCATGACCCTGCTGCCGACGGACCCGGCCACCGAACACACCGCGTACTGGCTGCTGGACGACGACACGCCCGCGCTGCCCGACCTGCTCACCCTCGTGGCCGAGCACTACGGCGTCAGGGCGCCCCGGGCGCGGATTCCGGTGCCCTTGCTCAAGCGGCTTCCCCGCCGGCTCACCCGGGCCGATCCGGAGACCCTGACGTTCCTGTCGGCCGACCGCTACCCGACCGCTTCGGCCCATGACCTCGCCGCCCGGCACGGGCTGGCCGCGCCGGACACCCTCACGACGATCCGCCGCTGGGCCGACCACATGGCGGCCCATCGCTTCGGCGACGCCCCGGCACGTGACAGGCGGTTCACCACGATCGGCGGGATACGGACGTTCGAGCTGGGTGAGGCCGCCGCGCCGACGGTGGTGCTGCCCGGTCTGCCGGTCGACGCCGACACCTGGGCACCGGTCGTCGCGGCCGTCGAGAACGCCCGCGCCGTCGACCTCCCCGGCCTCGGCATGAGCACCGGGTGCCGTGACGACTGGGCGTCCTGGTCGACCGCGCTGGTGACCGAGAGCGGCGCCCGCCACCTGGTCGGGCACTCCCTCGGCGCCGCCGCCGCGCTCGAGGCCGCGGCCGCCCACCCCCACGCGGTGGAACGGCTCACGCTCGTATCGCCGTTCTTCCTCCAGGCTCCCCCGCCCCGCACCGCGACGTGGACGCCCCTGACCCGCCGGCTCCTGCGCCGGGCCACTCCCGCCTCGCTGTCCGAGCGGCTGACCGGCACCGCGGACCACGCCTCCGCGCTCCGACCGGCCGTCGCGGACCTTCGCCGCGGCACCGTCGCGGCCACCACCGCCCGCCTCCTGGCCGCCACCGCGCACTCGCCGTGGCGCGCGGACCTGCGGGCCGCACTGCGGCAGTACCCGGGGCGCGTCCACCTCGTCATCGGCTCCGACGATCCCCTCACCGCCGACGGACGGTCCCTGCTGGACGCCCTCCCCCACGTCACGGTGACGGTGATCGACGGCGCGGGACACCACCCCCAGCTCACGCACCCGCACGACGTCGCGCAGGCCATCGGTGAGCGGGCCGCTTCCCCGGGCCTCCGGGGAGACGGGAGCGTCACGGCCGTCCACGGACGTCCCTGACGGCCGGGAACTCCCGCCTGCACCCGTCACCACCGCCTGGCCGGCCGCCTCGGCCGGCACCGGTCCCCCGTCTCCCTCCGAGCGGGGGCCGGTGCCCTCCGCGCCCCGGGTCGGCAGCGGGTGCCGTCGTACCGGCGCGGCCGGGCGGCCCGTGCCTTCCCGGTGCTGCCGAGCGCCACGGCGATCTCCTCGTCGGTGTGCCTCCTCGTGGCCAGGTGGGTGGCGTAGGGGCCGTCGGTCTCGACGACCGCGTCCAGCGCGCCCACGATCCGCGACGCGGTCAGGGGATCGGTGTCCTCGACCTCGTCGAGGCGTTCGCGGATCCGGGAGATGAGGCGGGCGACGTCCTCGGGCAGCCGGACCGCGGCGGCGTCGACCTGCCGGGGGCGGGTCTCCCGGTCCCTCTCCGGTCCGGAGGTGTCGTAGAGGTACGGCTCACGGCGGCGTACCCGCTTCCGGTCGATCGGGGAGGCCGTCTCCCGTGCCGGCCGCAGGCGCAGACGGCGCGCGTCCGGTCCGCGAGCGGGCGGCGGCGCGCACCGTCGCAGCACCACCAGTCGGTGAAGCCGGGGGCGTACGAGCCGCCGCCCATGTCGATGTGGACCGGGCCCGGCACCGTGCCGTCCTCCAGCAGCACCCCGGCCTCGCCCACATGCCCCTCCGCGCCGTCCGGTTCCCACCTGACCGGGCCTCCCCTGTCTCGTGATGCCGGTACGGCCACCGCCCGTCGGCCGGCGGCGGCCCGTCGTCTCCACGGCGGCGGACGGGCGGGGATGGCCGCAGGCGAACGCCGCGCATATTCCACGGGCGAGTGACGGCAGTGTCCGCGGTGGGGTCGAGGGGTGCGCCGCGGGCGGGCGCCTCCCCGTGGGCAGGTGCCGCCGGGCCGGCCGGGATCCTCGGGTCCGTGCCCGGCCGTAGATCGTTCGCGGACCCTCCGTAGATCACCGCCTCCTAGCGTTCTTCCTGCCGAACAGGGCACAGGGACGAGGGAATCGAGGAGGGGCAGGCATGCGGACGGAGCACGTCGCGGACGAGTTCGCCTGGCTCGCCGACCGGAACGCGCCTGAGGTGCTCGCCCATCTCACGGCCGAGAACCGCCGCTACGAGCGGGCCACCGGCCGGCTCGGCGCGCTGCGTGACACCGTGGTCGCCGAGATCGCGGCCGCGAGCGGCGCCTCGGACCTGTCCGTGCCGGTCCGCAAGGGCGGCCACTGGTACTACAGCCGTACGACTGCCGCCGCGTCCCACCGGATCCACTGCCGGATCCCGGTGTCCGGTGACGGCACGGAGCCCGCCCCCGACGTCCTCGGTGCCCGTGCGGGCGAAGAGGTCGTGCTCGACGAGAACCTCCTCGCCGGCGAGTCCGGCCACGTCGTCCTCGGCGGATTCGAGATCAGCCCCGACGGGGCCCGGCTGGCCTACGCCGCCGACCACGTGGGCGACGAGCGGTACGTCCTGCGGGTCAAGGACGTGGCGAGCGGCGCGGCAGCGGACTGGGAGATCGCCGGGACCTCCGGTGACATCGCCTGGTCGGGCGATGCGGGCCGGCTCTTCTACGTGGCGCTCGACGAGACGGGGCGGCCGCATCAGGTGCGGCGGCGTCAGGTCGCCCCCGGTGCGCCGGACGTCGTCGACGAGCTCGTGCACGAGGAGAGCGACCCCCGGTTCTGGCTGTCGCTCGGGCTCACCCGGTCCGGCGCGTACGTGCTGATCGAGTCCCACAGCAAGACGACGAGCGAGATCCGCTGCCTTCCGGCCGACCGGCCGGACGGTGTGCCCCGCCCGGTCGGCTCCGGCCGCGCCGACGGCGTCGAGGTGAGTGTCGAGCACCAGGGCGACCGTTTCCTCGTGCTGCACAACGACGGTGCGGAGAACTTCGTCCTCGACTCCGTCGCCGTGGCGGACACGGCGGGCACCACCCGCCGCCGCCTGGTCGAGCACCGTGACGACACCCGGCTGCTCTCCGTCGACGCCTTCGCCGAGCACGTCGTGGTCCGTTTCCGCCGCGACGGCCTGGGCGGGCTGATGGTCCTGCCCGACACCGGCCCGGCGTGGGAGGTCGTCTTCCCCGAGCCGCTGTACGCCCTGCTGCCCGAGGCGAACCCCGAGTACCGGTCCCGTACGTTCCGGCTGCGCCACACCTCGCTCGCCACCCCCGACACCGTGTACGCCTGCGACCTCGAGACGGGGGCGCTGGCCCCGCTCAAACGGCGCCTCGTGCACGGCGGTTTCCGGCCGGAGGCGTACGTGCAGCACCGCGTGTGGGCCACGGCGGCCGACGGGACCGGGGTGCCGGTCTCGCTCGTCGCCCGCGCCGACGTCCCCCGCGACGGGACCGCGCCCCTGCTCCTCGTCGGATACGGAAGCTACGAGACCTGCGTCGACCCCTGGTTCTCGGTCTCCCGGCTGTCGCTCCTCGACCGCGGTTTCGTCTTCGCCATCGCCCATGTGCGCGGCGGCGGGGAGTTGGGCCGCCGCTGGTACGAGCAGGGACGACGCGACCGCAAGGCCAACAGTTTCGGCGACTTCGTCGCCTGCGCGGAGCACCTGGCCGCCGAGGGATGGACGCGACGGGGGCGGATCGTCGCCCGCGGCGGCTCCGCCGGAGGGCTGCTGGTCGGCGCCGCGCTCAACCTCGCGCCCGATCTCTTCGCGGGGATCGTCGCGGAGGTGCCGTTCGTCGACCCGCTCCATTCGATGCTCGACCCGGACCACCCCCTGACCGCCGTCGAGCGGGAGGAGTGGGGCGATCCGATCGCCGACCCCCAGGCGTACGCGTGCATCCGGGCGTACGCCCCGTACGACAACGTCAGGGACACGGTCTATCCGCCGGTCCTCGCGACCGCCGGCCTGCACGACCCGCGGGTCGCCTTCCACGGGCCGGCCAAGTGGATCGCCCGGCTGCGCGCCACCGCGCGCGGCGGCCCCTTCCTGCTGCGCACGGCGCTCGGCGGGGGGCACACCGGCCCCTCGGGACGGCAGGAGGCCTGGCGGCAGGAGGCGGAGACGCTGGCCTGGGTGATCGACACCGCGGGCGCGCACGAACGACACGACAAGGACCGCACAGTGAAGGGAACGGCACAGTGAACAGGCCGGCGACCGCCGCCACCGAACGGGACTGGGACGCCCTGCTCGCCGCCGCGCTGGAGAAGCGGGGCGGGGCGCAGGGGTGGACCGCCCGCCGGGGCGCCTACTGGCACCAGCTCAAGCCCGTCGGCACCGAACTGCGCGCCCAGGGCTGGAAGATCCACCTCTCGGCGACCGCCGGGAACTGCACCGAGGTGCTGGAGCGCGTCGTCGACACGCTCCTGGCGGCCCGCTGCGCCTTCAAGTTCGTCGCCGGCCAGGAGCGGTACCGGCGGTCGGTCAGCCGCCGCACCGACCGTGCGTCGGCCGGCAAGCTGATCACGGTCTACCCGAACGACGACGGGCAGTTCCGCGAGCTGGCCGAAGCGCTCGACCGCGCGACGCGCGGGCTCACCGGGCCGGTGATCCTGACGGACCGTCCGTACCGGCCGGGCAGCCTCGTCCAGTACCGGTACGGGGCCTTCGCCGGCCGCCGGGTCCTGGGCGACAACGGCCTGTACGCCTCCGTCCTCGTCGCGCCGGACGGCACGCTGGTGCCCGACGACCGCTCGGCGTGGTTCTGCCCGCCGCCGTGGGCCGTCGACCCCCTCGCCGAGGAGGCGTCCGAGGAGGCGTCCGGCGCGGAGGCCCCCTGCGACGGGCCTCGCGCCGAGGAGCCCGCCGGCACCGACGTGCTGCTGCTCGACGGCCGGTACGAGGTGACCGACGCGATCCGGCACACCAGCCGGGGCGGCGTCTACCGCGCCCTCGACGTGCGGACCGGGCGGCCGGTCGTCCTGAAGCAGGCCCGTCCCCACATCGACGCCCAGGCCGACGGTGCCGACGCCCGGGACCTGCTGCGCAACGAGGCCCGCATGCTGGGCCGGCTCGCGCCCACCGGCTACGTCCCCCGGTTCCTCGGGGAGTTCGAGGTGGACGAGGACCTGTTCGTCGTCCAGGAGGAACTGCCCGGCAGGACCCTGCACGAGGCGATGGAGGAGGCGGGCAGCGACACCCTTCCCGACCTGCCCGCCGTCCTGGACACGGCCGCACGGCTGGTCGCGATGGTGGCGGCGGTGCACGCCGAGGGCGTGGTCCTCGGCGACTTCGCCCCCGGCAACGTCCTGGTCGACGAGGAGGGACGCGTACGCCTCATCGACCTGGAGACGGCGGCCGGACGCGGCGCGCCCGTGCCCGCCCTGGCCACCCCCTTCTTCACCGCGCCCGAACGCGCCCGCACGGAGCGTCCGTCCGGGCGGCACACGCCCGCGGGGCAGCCGTCCGCGGGGCCGGTCGCCGATCCCGCCTCCGATCTGTACTGCCTGGGCGCGCTGCTCTTCCTGCTCGTTCTGCGGCAGGCCCCCGTCCTGCTGCCGGACGAGCCGGCGGACCCCGCCGGCCCGTCCGGCCGCGACGGCCAGGAGCGCATCGCGGCCTGGCTCGACCTCGCCGGACGCCAGGTCCCGGCCGCCGCGCGGCTGCGCCCGCTCGTGGTCGGACTCATGGCGTCGGACCCGGCACGGCGGTGGACCCTGGAGCGGGCCGCGCGGTTCGTCGAGGACTGCCGCGCCACGGCCCCCGAGGACGTGTCCCCGGCGGCCCGCAGGACCTCCGCGCCGGACGGTGCGGCAGGCGCGTGGGAGGCCGGCGTGCTGTCGGACAGCCTCGACCACCTGGCCGGTTCCCTCGACGCGGGGGCCCGGTGGCTGTGGCCCGTGCCAACACACGCGGAGGGCACCTTGCCCGGCAGCCTGCAGCACGGCGCCGCGGGCGGCGCGGGCGTCCTGCTCCAGGCCTGGGAGCGGCGCGGGTCGCTGGGCCTGGACGAGGAGCGCTGGTACGAGGCCCTGTCCGCGGCGTGCCGGTGGTACGACCGCGCGCTCGACGCCGACGCCCGGGTCGTGCCCGGCCTCCACTTCGGGCACGCCGGGATCGCGTGGACCGCCTACGAGCTGGCCGCTGCCGTGGGCGACACGGCCACCGCCGGCAGGGCGCTCGACCTGGCCCGGCGGCTCCCGGTCCGCTGGCCCAACCCGGACGTCACGCACGGCCTGGCCGGCGGAGGGACCGCGCTGCTGCACCTGTGGCGGCGCACCGGTGACCCGGTCCTGGAGCGGCGCTGGAAGGACTGCGCCGACGGGCTGGCGCTCGCGGCCGAACGGTTCGAGGACGAGAGCGGGCGCGGGCAGGTGGGCTGGCGGGTGCGGGAGGTCTTCCCCGAGGCCCGCGACCGGGGCACGTTCCACGGCTTCGCCCACGGCACGGCGGGCATCTGTTCCTTCCTGCTCGCCGCGGCCCAGTCCGGCGCGGACGGGCCGGCGCGGACCCTCGCCGAGGCCGGCGGGCGGGCTCTCGTCGCGGCCGCCCTGGCCGACGGGCCGTCGCCCGCCGCCTTCTGGGGCGAGAGCCCCGACGAGCCGCCCCACCGGCGCCCGCACTGGTGCCACGGCTCGGCGGGCGTGGGCACGTTCCTGCTCCGCCTGTGGCAGGCCACCGGTGCGCCGGAGTACCGCGTCCACGCCGAGCGCGCGGCCCTCGCGGTCGCCCGGTCCGCGCCGTACGCCCCCGTCGGCCACTGCCACGGGCTGTCCGGGTTCGGGCACTTCCTTCTCGACATGGCCGACGCCTTCGCCGATCCCGGCTACCGGGAGCAGGCCGAGGCGTGTGCCGAGCTCATCGAGGTGCGTCACGCCCGGCGTGCCGGGCGGCGGCTGCTGCCTTCAGACTCCGGCCTCGAGGTCGGGTTCGACCATGCCGGCGGAATGGCGGGAGCGCTCGGCTTCCTCATCCGCCTGCGGCACGGCGGACCCGGCCCCTGGGTGCCGGCCCCGACCGTCCACGAGACCCCGAGAGGAGGTGTCTGACCATGAGCAACTCGCAGATCCTCGCGGCCCTGCAGCGTGTCCGCAAGGACGCCCGCGCCGCCCAGCGCGCCTGCCACCCGGCCCAGCCGACCAGCTGGTACACGATCTGATCCCGCGCCGCGGGACCGGAAGCCGTCCGGGGAGCCTCCGGGCTCCCCGGACCTCCCGAAGTCCTCTGATTCTCCGGGGGATTCGGGGCTCCTCACTCATGCAGACCGAAAGGACGTCACCATGAACAACTCGCAGATCCTCGCCGCCCTCCAGCGTGTCCGCCGCGACGAGCGCGCCGTCCGCTCCTGGTGCTGGGGCGGCCAGGGCGCCGTCATCACCCACTTCACCATCTGATACGGGTCGTCTCGAAGGGTGGGCCCCTTGGGGCCCACCCCGCCGTCTGTGAGGCATCAGCATGTTCAGCACGCTCCTGGCGGCCCTCGCGGTGGTGCGGCGGACCTGGCGTCCCCACGCCGTGTACGGGCTCGCCGCCTGTGTCACCACGGCGACCGCGCTGGCCCTGCCGGTGCTCCTCGCCCGCGGTGTCGACGCCGCCGTGCGGGGCGGGCGCGTCGGCTCCGAAGCCCTCTGGTTCGCCGCGGCGGTGGCGCTCAATCTCCTGGGCACCACGGTCGCCAGCCGCGCCAAGAGCGGTGCCGTGGCCGCCGCCGGCGCGCGGCTGCGCCACGGTCTGGTCCGTCACGTCCTCGCCGTCGGCCTGCCGGCCACGCGGGCCTTCCACCCCGGCGACCTGCTCGCCCGTCTCACCGGCGGCGTCTCCGTCGCCGCCGACATCGGCTTCGCCGCCGTCAACTGCGCCGCCGCCGTCGTGGGCGCCCTCGGCGCCCTGATCGCGCTGGCCGTCATCAGCCCGGCCGCCGCCGCCGTCTTCGCCGCGGGTGTCGGGGCGACCGCCCTGGTCCTGAGGTCCGGTGTCCGGCGCGCGCTCGCCGCGTACGGCCGCTACCAGACGGCCCAGGCGAGGATCACCGGCGATCTGGGCGAGGCCCTCGGCGGAGCCGGGACGGTCCGGGCGGCCGGCAGCCTCGACCGGGAGGTGCGGCGCATCACCGGCGCGCTGCCCGACCTCGCCGCCGCGGGCCGGGAGGACTGGACGAACAACGGCCGCACCGGCGCCCGGCTGGCCCTGCTCACCGGCGCCGCCGAACTCGGCGTGCTGGGACTGTGCGGCTGGTCGGTGGCGTACGGGCACCTCGCCCCCGGGATGCTGCTCGCGGCGATGGGGTACGTCGTTCTCGGGGCGCAGAACGTGGAGCAGCTCACCGGTCTGACGCATTTCGCGCAGATGGTGAAGTCCGTCGAGCGTGTCGACGAGGTCTGCGCCCTGCCCCTGCCCGAGCCGTCGCCCGCCCCGGCGGGACGCGGCGGGGACGGCGGCGGCATACGTCTGTCGGGTGTCGGTGTCGTCCGCGACGGCGTCCGTCTGCTGCGCGGCTGCGACCTGCACGTGCCGGCGGGCCGTGAGCTCGCCGTCGTCGGCGGCTCCGGTGCCGGCAAGAGCACCCTGGCGTTCCTGGTGGGCGGTCTGATCGCCCCCGACGAGGGCAGCGTGACGCTCGACGGGGCCCCGCTGGTTTCCGGGCGGGCCACCGCCGCGCGGGTCGGCTACGCCTTCGAACGGCCCGTCCTCGTCGGCGGGACCCTGCGCGAGGCCCTCTGCCAGGGGAGGCCGGAGGCCACCGGGGAGGAGCTCCGCGCGGCCTGCGACGCGGCCCGCATCGCCGCGTTCGTCGAACGGCTGCCCCGGGGGTACGAGACCCCGCTCGCCGAACTCGTCTGCTCGGGCGGAGAGGCGCAGCGCCTCGGGATCGCCCGCGTGCTGCTGCAGAACCCCTCGGTGATGGTCCTCGACGACGCCACGTCGAGCCTCGACACCGCGACCGAGGCCGAGGTGACCGCCGCGATCCGCGCGGCGGCCGCCCGGGCCACCCGGGTCGTCGTCGCCCACCGCCCGGGCACCGCCGCCCGCGCCGACCTGGTCGCCTGGCTGGAGGACGGGCGGGTGCGGGCCGTCGCGCCCCACCGCGAGCTGTGGTCCGATCCCGCCTACCGGGCGGTCTTCGCGCCCCCGGCACCGCCGGCGCCGGTGTCGTCTTCGCCGGTGCTCTCGCCGGCCCCCTCGTCCGCGCTCCCCTCGGGTCCGTCCCCGCTCGCGGAGCAGCCGCAGGAGGCGGCCTCATGAAGGACCACATCCGTTCCGTCGTCCGCGGCCGGCGCCGCGCGCTCGTCCGCCTCGCCGGGTACTCCCTGCTGGACAGCGCCCCCGTCGTCGTCTCGGGCCTGTGCGTGGCCCGCGCGGTCGACCGCGGTTTCGCGGCCGGCCGGCCCCTGGTGGGTTTCGCCTGGCTGTCGGTGCTGGCCGCCGCGTATCTGGTGCGGGCCTTCGCCGTGCCCCGGCTCGCCCGCCGCGTCGCCGACGTGGTGGAACCCCTCAGGGACGACCTCGTCGAGCGTGCCGTCCGCGCCGCCCTGGCCCGGGCCGTCGCCGAGGGCCGCACCCCGCCGGACCATGCCACCGGCCGGGTCGTCACCCAGGTCGAGACCGTCCGCCGGCTGACCGGCGCCGCCCTGCTCGACCTGCGGGCGCAGGTGTTCGCCGTGACCGGTGCGCTGGCCGGGCTCCTCTCGCTCACGCCGCTGTTCGCGGCCCTGGCCCTGGTGGCGACGGGCGCGGCCGTGGCCCTGCTGGTGGCGCGGTCGCGGACCCTGGCCGGCGTGCACCGGTCCTCCGTGCTCGCCGGGGAGGAGGTGTCGGCCGCGGCCGGGACCGTGCTGCGCGGGCTCCGGGACATCCTGGCGTGCTCCGCCGCCGACCGGGCCGGGCAGGTGGTGGCCGAGGCCGTCGACCGCCAGGCCGCCGCCGTGCGTGCCGCCGGCCGGGCGGGCGCGGTGCGGGCGGCGGTGGTGGCGGTCGGCGGATACCTGCCGCTGGTGCTGCTGCTCGTCCTGAGCCCGTGGCTGCTGCGCGAGGGCCGGCTGTCGGCCGGTGCCGTCCTGGGCGCGGCGGCCTATCTCTCCGGCTCCCTGGTGCCGATGCTGCGCACGCTCGTGCAGTCGGTCAACGCGGTGCTGATCCCGCTGGCCGTCAACGTGCGGCGGCTGGCGGAGACCGCCGCCGCTGTCCCGCCGGCGCCCCCGCTGCGCCCGGCGGGCGGTGAACGGCCGGGCGAGCGGGGCGATCTGGTCCTGGAGAACGTCGGTTACGCGTACGGGCCGTACGCCCGGCCGGTCCTCACCGGCCTGTCCATGACCTTCCGTCACGGCGAGCACGTCGCCGTGGTCGGCCCGAGCGGCCTGGGCAAGTCGACCCTCGCCCAGCTCCTGGCCGGGACCCTGGTCCCCGACACCGGCGAGGTCCGCCTCGGGGGCGTGCCGCTGCGGCGGCGCTCCGCGGCCGACGCCCGCCGGGCCGTCGTGCTCGTCCCCCAGGAGGGGTACGTGTTCACCGGGACGGCCCGCGAGAACCTGCGGTACCTCGACGAGCGGGCCACGGACGACGAGATCGCGCGGGCGGTGGACGAGGTCGGCGCCGCGGCCGTCCTGCACCGCGTCGGCGGCCTCGACGGGCGGGTCGAGCCCGCGGCGCTGTCCGCCGGAGAGCGGCAACTGCTCGTCCTGGCCCGCGCCCATCTGACGAGGGCCGCGGTGACGGTGCTCGACGAGGCGACCTGCCACCTCGGGGCCGCGGCCGCGCGGCGGGCCGAGGAGGCCTTCGCGCGCCGGCCCGGCGTCCTCGTCGTCATCGCCCACCGTCTGGACTCGGCGCTGCTCGCGGACCGGATCGTCGTCATGGACGGAGAGCGCCCGCTCGACGGCTCGCACGACGAGCTCCTGGCCGTCTCGCCGCGCTACGCCGAGCTCTTCGGCCACTGGACCGACACGGCCCGTGCCGCGGACGCGGCCGAGGCCTTCGGCACGGCCGGCTCCACGGCGCGCGTCGACCACCTGCCCCCGACCACCGACACGAGGAACCCCGATGGATCACGTCCTGCCGCTGCTCGTCCCTGACGACCGGTTCTTCGGCGACACCTGGCAAAAGCGCCCCGCGCACTTCCCGCACCGGCCGCCGGCCGCCCCGGCCGCCGCCGCCCCGCCGGTCGCGCCGATCACCCTGTCCGGCGTCGAACGCGCCCTGAACGACGGCGTCCTGCGCCACCCCTACCTGGAGATCGTCACGAAGGACGGCTCCGTCCACCCCGACGCGTACTGCCCGCCCCGGCACCTGCGCCACGACGTCCTGCACGACTGCCCCGACCCCGCCGCCGTCCGCGGCTTCCTCGACGCCGGCGCCACCCTGCTCCTGCGCCACCTCGAACAGTGGCACCGCCCCACGGCCCGGACCGCCGCCGCGCTGGCCCGCGAGACGGGACGCCGGGTGGAGGTCTTCTGCTTCCTCACCCCGCCGGGCACCCAGGGCCGCCCGGTGCACAAGGACGACGCCGACGTCCTCGTGCTGCACCTCCACGGCCGCAAACGCTGGCGCGTGCACCGCCTGCCCGCCGACGGCGACGGCACCTCGGGCCTGGTCGCCGCGCCGGGGCCGGTCGCCCTCGAACCCGACCTGGGGCCCGGGGACGTCCTCTACGTCCCGCGCGGCTGCCCGCACTCCGCCGAGGCCGGCCCCGAAGGGCTTTCGGTGCACCTCTCCTTCACCCTGCGCGAGGTGGACACCGCGGACCTCCTCGGCGCGCTCCACCCCGACGCCGCCGCTTCCCTGCCCGCCAAACCGCTCGGCGACGAGGCGCTCCTCGCCACCGCGCAGGACCTCCTGGCCCAGGCCCGCCGCCGGCTCGACACCCTGACCCCGGCCGCCCTGCTGGCGGGGGCACGCGCCCTAAAGGCCGCCGCCCAGGCCCCCGCGGCACCCGAGACGTCCTTCGGCCCCCGCGCCTGACCGGCCAGAACACTCCCGCGCCACCCCGCGCACCCCCGCACCGGCCTCACGACGTGCCGCCTCCGGCGGCACGTATGATGGCGGACCATTTGCCGCGCCGGCCTCCCGGAAGAAGAAGGGAGAGACCTCCGGCGCGTGACTCGGGATCAGCCCACGGGGGGACTGTGAAGATCTTGGTGCTCGGGGCCATGGCGATCCAGGAGGGCGAGGTCCAGAGCCGCATCGGCCCGCCGCAGCAGCAGGCGACACTCGCGGCACTCGCCCTGCGCCCCGGTCACGTCCTGTCGCTGAGCGAGCTGATCACCTCCGTGTGGGGCGAGGACGCCCCCGAGTCCGCCATCCGGATCCTGCGGACCTACGTGTGGCGGCTGCGCAAACTCCTCACCGGCGACGACGGCCCCGGACACCTCACCTCCGTCGGCAACGGCTACCGCCTCACCCTGCCCCCGCTGTCCGTGGACGCCTTCCGGGCCGAACACCTCGCGGCACAGGCGGCACGGGCACGCGAGGCCGGACGGTACGACGAGGGCGCGGCACTGCTGTGCGAAGCGATCTCCCTGTGGTGGGGGGAGCCGCTGGCGGGGATCCCGGGTCCCTTCGCCGCCGGCGAACGGACCCGGCTGACCGAACTGCGCCTGAACCTCCTGGAGGAACGGTTCAGCCTCGACCTGCTGCGGGGCCTGCACGGCCGGATCATCCCCGAGCTGACCGCCTTCACCCGGGAACTGCCCCTGCGGGAGCGCACGTACGGGTTCCTCATGCGGGCCCTGTACGCCGTCGGGCGGCAGGCCGACGCCCTCGACGTGTACGGCCGGGCCCGCACCGTACTGGCGCAGGAACTCGGCATCGACCCCGGCCCCGAACTGCGCGACCTGCACGAACGGGTCCTCTCCGGCGACCCCGCGCTGCTCCCCGCGCTCCCGCCGCTCGCCGCCCCCGTCCCCGCACCGGCGGCAGGGCCGGCCGCGCAGGGTCCGCCGGGCGGCCCGGACTCCCCCGCACCGGCCCCGGCGGTCACGCCGGGACGGTACGCCTTCTCCCGCCCCGCTCAACTCCCGCCCGACACACCCGACTTCAGCGGACGCGCCGAGGCCCTCGCCACGCTCTGCCAGGCCCTGGGCGAACCCCACCGCGCCGCGACCGCCCTGACCTCCATCAGCGGCATGGGCGGCATCGGCAAGAGCACCCTCGCCCTCCGGGCGGCGCACCGCGTCAAGGACGCCTACCCCGACGGGCAGCTCTACGCCGACCTGCGCGGCGCCGGCGAGGACCGGGTGGACCCCGGCACGGTCCTGGCCAGCTTCCTGTCGGCCCTGGGGATCGCGCGGGCCGACATCCCCCGCTCGCTCGACGACCGCGCACGGCTGTTCCGGACGGTGCTCGACGGCCGACGCGTCCTGATCATGCTCGACAACGCCCGCGACACCCGGCAGGTCAAGCCGTTGCTGCCCGGCACGGTCCACTGCGCCGCCGTGGTCACCAGCCGCGCGCGGCTGGCCGACGTGCCCTCCAGCGCCCACGTCCAGCTCACCGGGTTCGGCACGGACGAGGCGCTCAGCCTGGTCCGCAGGATCGTCGGCGCCCAGCGCATCGACCGGCACGAGCCCGCGGCCTCGGCACTCGTGACGGCCTGCGCCTTCCTCCCCCTCGCCGTGCGGATCGCCGCGACCCGCCTCGCGTCCCGGCCGGGCTGGACGGTCGGCGACCTGGTCGAACGGCTCGCCGACGAACGGCGGCGGCTCACCGAGCTGCAGTCGGACGGCCTCGCCGTCGCCGCCGTCTTCGAACTCGGCCGCCGCCATCTGACCGACCGGCAGGCCCAGGCCTTCCGCCGGCTCGCGCCGATCGCCTGGCCGAGCATCGCCACGGCCGCCGCGGCCGCCGTGCTCGGCACCTGCGAGGAAGAGGCCGAGTCGCTGCTGGAATCCCTCGTGGACGCGGCCATGCTCGAATCGCCGGTACCGGGCCGGTACCGCTATCACGACCTCGTACGGGACTTCGCGCGCCAGCTGCCGGCCCCGGAGACGCCACGGGCACCGCGGGGGCGGCCGGGCGGCGACCCGCACGACGCGAAGCGGCACCTGCTCGACCACCTCCTGAGGAGGGCCGTACAGGCGTTCCGGCTGATGATCCCGGGCGATCCGGTGCACAGCATGCTGCCCGCGGACCGCCCACGGCCCGAGGAACCGCCGTTCCGCGACCTGACGGAGGCCCGCGCCTGGGTCGTCGGCGAGTTCGACTGCGCCGTCCACCTGGTCCATCTCGTGGCCCGGGACCCCGCGGCCGACGAACCCCTGACGACCGCCGCCGCCGACCTGCTCGTCGCCCTCGGCGCATACGGGCAGGACGTGCCGTACGCGCAGATGGTGACGGCCGCCGAAGCCCTGGCCGAGGCCGCGGCCGCGCGCGGCGACGACCGGGCCGCCGGCCGCGCGCACTTCATCTGCGGCAACGCCGCCCTCCAGGCCACCCGCCTCACCCGGGCCGGCCGGCACACCCGCCTCGCCGCGGCGGCCTCCCGGCGCGCCGGGGACCAGGCCATCCTCCAGCAGACGTACAACGACCTCGGCGTCATCGCCCAGTACGAGCAGCGCTACGGCGAGGCCGCCGACCACTTCGACCGGGCACTGGCCATCGCGGCGGACCTCGGGCACCGCTCGGGGGAACTGATCATCATGCTCAACGCGGCCCTCGCCCGCATCCGCGGCGGCCGGGCCCACGAGGCCCTGCCGGTCTGCGACCGGGCGCTGGAGGCCCTGCGCGCGATGGCGGACCACAACGGCGTGGCCCACGCCCTGTGCACCCGGGGCCAGGCCCTGCACGAGCTGGCCCGCTACACCGAGGCGCTCTCCAGCTACGAAGAATGCCTCGCCGTCGCCGGCGCCGCCCACGCCCTGGGCCAGCAGGCCCAGGCACGCTACCGCCGCGCGGAGACGCTCCGGGTCACGGGCCGGACCGACGAAGCGCTGGCCGCCGCCGAACAGGCGGTCGCCTACTTCCGCTCCGTACCCGACCGCCATCGGGACCGGGGCTACGCCCTGCTGATCCACTCGGCGGCACTGCGCGAC
Source organism: Streptomyces sp. NPDC004284 (assembly GCF_042874035.1). NCBI lineage: Bacteria > Bacillati > Actinomycetota > Actinomycetes > Kitasatosporales > Streptomycetaceae > Streptomyces > Streptomyces sp. NPDC004284. The sequence goes on from NZ_JBIAMJ010000020.1 coordinate 78,925, forward strand.
GCCGCACGGCCCGAACAGGCCCTCGCGCAGGCCCGCGAGGCGCACGAACTGTTCCGCCGGGCCGGGCTTCCCGAAACAGCCGTGGCCCAGGAACTGATCGACACGCTGCGGCTCACGCCTTCGTGTTGACCTCGTCCAGATCGGGGTCGTCCCCGGTGAACCCCGCCGGCCCCGCCGAGACCGCGGAGGCGGCCGGGACCCGCTCCGCGCCAGCGGCGGTCCGGGAAAGGCCGGCCGCCGGCCCCGCGAGAACAGCGGCGACCACGGCGGACACCGCGACGGCCGCGCCCAGCGGGGCCCGGAGGCGGGTGATCTGCAAGGACTTCAGCATGACAGCGCCGATCTGATGAAGGAACAAGAACGTCTGACCGGCACCGACTATGACCGACACCGATCTACATTTCATCTACACCTGCCCACCGGCACGGCGAGCGGGGAACGGCGGCACGGCCACCGCGGCCGGCCCCCGTGCCCGCTCAGGCCGCACACCGTCAAGTCCCGTAGTTCTTCCGCCCCTTGGCGAGGGGCGCGGCCGGCCGGGGACGGGTGCTGTTGAATGGCGTCATGTGGATCACGGGGGCGTTGGTCGGGGCGCTCGTCTTCTTTCTGGTGATGGTGGCGCCCGCGGTGGTGGGGCGGCGGCTGCTCGGGGTGCGGGCGGGCGTGGTGCGGGTCGGGGCGGCGGGGGTGTGCGGCCTCTCGGTGTCCGCGGGGTTGCTGGGGCCCCGGCTGGAGGAGTCGGGGGAGCTCGCGCCGCTGCTGTCCTTGATGGTCGGGGTGGCGATGCTCGGGGCGATGGTGGTGCTCGTCGTCCTGGACGTCCTGGTGCCGGTGGGGGCCGTGCGGCCGCTCGGCTGGGTGCAGTCGGTGCGGGGGCGGATCGGGCGGGCGCGGCGGTATTCCGTGGTGGTGCGCATCGCCACGCGGCACGGGCTCGGGCCGTATCTGCGGGGGCGGCGGCGGGCGCCGGGGGTGCGGCACGAGCTGCTGGCGCGGGAGCTGCGGCAGGCGTTGCAGGCCGGCGGGACGACCTTCGTGAAGCTGGGGCAGCTGATGTCGACCCGGCGGGACCTCCTGCCCGAGGTGTACGTCGAGGAGCTCAGCCTGCTCCAGGACCAGGTGCCGCCCGCGCCCTGGAGCGAGGTCGAGGCCCAGCTGCGGGAGAGCCTGGGGGCGCCGGTGGGGGACCTGTTCGCCTCGTTCGAGCGGGTTCCGCTGGCGGCGGCCTCCATCGCGCAGGTGCACGCGGCCGTCCTGCGCGACGGCACCGAGGTCATCGTCAAGGTGCAGCGGCCGGGGATACCGGAGCTCGTGGAGCGTGACCTGGACATCGTGGGGCGTCTGGCCGCCGCGCTGAGCGACCGTACCGCCTGGGGGCGCGGTCTCGGGCTGACCGAGCTGGCGCAGGGCTTCGCCGTCGCGCTGCGCGAGGAGCTGGACTTCCGGGTCGAGGCCCGCAACATGACCGCGGTGCGCCGGGCGGCCCGGGCCCGCGGTGACGCCAGTGTCGCCATCCCCGTCCTGCACGGGCAGTTCAGTACGGAGCGCGTCCTGGTCATGAGCCGGGTCGAGGGCTCCTCGCTCGGCAAGGCCGTCCCCGACGACCGGCGGCACGGCACCGAGCTGGCGAAGACCCTGCTCACCGCGCTGCTCAACCAGATCATGCTGGACGGCGTCTTCCACGCCGACCCGCACCCCGGCAACATCCTGCTCCAGCCCGACGGCACGGCCGCCCTGCTCGACTTCGGGTCCGTCGGCAGGATCGACCCCGGGCTCCGCGAGGCGATGGGCGGCCTCTTCCTCGCCGTCGACCGCGGTGACCCGGTCGCCCTGCGCGAGGCGCTCCTGGAGATCACCGACCGTCCCGAGGACATCGACGAACAGCGGCTGCTGCGCGCGCTCGGGCAGTTCAGCGCCCGCCACCTGGGACACGGGTCCGCGCCCGACGTGGAGATGTTCGGCGACCTGTTCCGGCTCGTGGCGGACTTCCGGCTGGCGGTCCTGCCGGAGGTCGCCGCCGTGTTCCGCGCCCTGGCCACCCTGGAGGGCACCCTGGTGCGCCTCTCCCCCGGCTTCAACATGCTGGAGGCCTCCCGCACCTACGCCTCGGCCCGGCTCACCGACCGGCTGGGGCCGCGCGGCGCCCGTGACACGGCCCGCGACGAACTGATCGCGCTGCTGCCCGTCCTGCGGCGCCTGCCGCGCCGGCTCGACCGGCTCGGCGGCGCGCTCGAGGAGGGGCGGCTCGGGGTCAACGTGCGCCTCTTCGCCGATCCCCGTGACCGGCGGGTCGTCGGCGAGCTGGTCGGACGGGTGGTGCACGCCCTCGTCGGGATCTTCCTCGGGTTCGCGGGCCTCCAGCTCCTGGGGATGGAGGGCGGGCCGCGCGTGAGCGAGAACCTCGGGCTGTACGGGCTGATGGGCTGCAACCTCCTGCTGCTCTCCGCCGCCATCGTCCTGCGCACCGTCTTCGTCACCAGCCGGCCCATGGAGTGATCGGCCCCTCCCGCCCGGGAACGGGGGGGCGGGTGCGGGCGCGTGGGCGAGGCGGCCGCCGGTGAGCCGCCGGTGGTGCCGTCGAGGGAGCGGCCTTCGAGGAGTTCCCCGGCGGTCCGGGGCGGCCCGGGGCCGGCGGGGTCCGCGCGTTCCTTCCGCGTACCGGTGGAGGGGCGCGCCGCCGCCTTCAGGGCGACGGCGGCCTCAGTCCGTCGATCACCAGGCGGAACAGGTGCTCCTGGCGCTCGGCGAGCGTGGGGGCCTGGTCGGCGATCCAGCCGAGGGCGTTGGTCAGGGCGAACAGGTCGACGGGGGTCACGTCGGGCCGGACGGTTCCTGATTCCTGGGCCGTGGCCAGCAGGCGGCCGGCTGCCTGGCGCATCGTCAGGCAGGTGGCGTGCAGGGGGGACCGCGGGTCGTGGAGGGTGGCCATCAGGGTTGCCGGGAGGCCCTGGTAGGCGCCTGCGCCGAGGGTGAACTCGTAGAGCCAGTCGGTCAGTGCGCGTTCGGGCGGGGTGGTGGCGGCGAGGGCGTCCGCCCGTTCGGCGAGGCGGGTGAAGCGGCGGCGCAGCAGGGCCTCCAGGAGGGCGTCCCGGTTCGGGAAGTGGCGGTAGAGCGTGCCGAGGCCGATGCCGGCGCGGCGGGCGATGTCGCGCAGGGAGGCCGGGGTTCCCTGTTCGGCGACGACCTGTGCCGCCACTTCCAGGATCCGGTCACGGTTGCGCCGGGCGTCGGCGCGGGGGGCGCGGGGGTGGTCGGGGCGCGACTCGTCGGGCATGCGGGACCTCGTCGTTGACAACCGGAGCGATGCTCCGCTTTCCTTTTCCGGAGCAGTGCTCCGGATTGTATCCGGGGTGCTTCGCCACGGAACCCGGGGAGGGACATGCGTACGGCGACGATGCGGGCCGTCCGGCTGCACGCCTTCGGCGAGCCCGAGCAGCTGGTCTACGAGGAGGTGGCCCGGCCCGAGCCCGGACCGGGCGAGGTGCTGGTGCGGGTCCACGCGGCGGGCGTCAACCCCCCGGACTGGTACGCGCGGCGCGGATTCCCGAACGTGCCGGCGGCGCTCCGGCCGAACTGGACGCCGCCGCTCGTTCTGGGCAGCGACCTCTCCGGCGTGGTCGCGGCCCTCGGCCCGGGCGTCACCGAGTGGCGGCCCGGCGACGAGGTCTTCGGCCTGGTCTCCTTCCCCGGCCGCGCGTCCGCGTACGCCCAGTACGCGGTCTCCCCCGCCGCCCACCTGGCCCCCAGGCCCGCCGCCCTCGGGCATGTGGAGGCCGCCGCCGTGCCGATGGCCGGGCTCACGGCCTACCAGTACCTCTTCACCCACCTGCGCGGCCGCGTCGGCGGCACCCTGATGGTCAACGGCGCGGCGGGCGGGGTCGGCCACTTCGCCGTGCAGCTGGCCAGAGCCGCCGGCGCCGAGCGGGTGATCGCGGTCGCCTCCGGGCGGCACGAGGAGTTCCTGCGGGGCCTGGGCGTGGACCGGTTCGTCGACTACACCCGTACGCCGGCCGAGGAGGCCGTCCGCGGTGTGGACCTGCTGCTCGACACGGTCGGCGGCCCGGAGGCGCACCGCCTGCTGCCCACCGTGCGGCGCGGCGGCCGGATCGCGCCCGTCTTCCCGGGCGACTACCACCGCGAGCGTGCGGCCGGGCTCGGGATCGCTCTCGACGAGGGCATGTGGCAGGTGCGTTCGAGCGGCTCGGATCTCGCCGAGCTGGCCGCGCTCATCGACGCCGGGAAGGTGCGGGTCGGCATCGACAGCGTCTTCCCGCTGCGCGAGGCCGCCGCCGCGCACGTCCGTGCCGAACAGGGCCATCTCCAGGGGAAGATCGTCCTCGACGTCGCGGGGCGGGCCTCTTCGGGTCGGCGCTGAGACGCCTCACGGCCGCGGGCTTCGGGAGGCCGGAGGTTCCCGCGGCCGCCCGCACGGCACGGCCGCGGGCGCGGGCTCCGGGGCGGGGAGCGGGAGGTCCTCCGCGGCGCCGGCGGGCGCGGCGGGCGCGATGCGGTACGCCCGGGCGCGTCCCCCGTCGGGGTGGTCGCCCCCGGCCGGCCGTGACGCCCGGCCGGGGGCCGGAGGTCGTCCGGCCATGCGACGCATCATGATCTCCGGCGCGGCCGCGGCCGCGCTCCTGGCGGGCGCCGCGCCCACGCCCGCCGCCGTCCCCTCCGCCCCGGCCCGGACCACGGCGCCCCTCAACGCGTGCGGGTACGACGTGGCCGGCGGCTCGGTGAACATCAGGAGCGGGCCCTCGGCCCGTCACGCCTCGCCGGGACACCTGACCCGCGGGGACCTGGTCGACGTCGACCGGAAGTCGGGCGGCCGGTACCGGGTCGCGCTCTCCGAGCGCTCGCGCTCCGGCGTCCGGGCCGGGACGGTCGGGTGGGTCGCCGAGCGCTGTCTCAGGCCCTCGGTCTGCACGCGGCTCGACCAGGCCGGACCGTTCGTCCCGCCCGGGCCCCCGCGGGTTCGGCTCCGGTGAGGGCCCGGGCCGTTCCTGCGGCCGGGGCACGGCCGCCGGCGGCACCGGCGCCCGGCCGCGGAGCCGGAATCCGGGTCCGTGAGGACGGTGTCGCCGAGCCCCGCTCCGCGCTCCCCCGGCGTGAGGGGCGCGTCGGCATTCCCGGTGGCCGTGCGGAGCGGCCGGCCTCTCGCGCGGGTGCCGGCGGAAGGAGCGGCCCGGGGCCGCGCCCCGGGCCGGTGCGGACCGTCGGGGAACCGTCCGGGTGGTCACGGCGGAGGAACGGGCGGACCGGAAAAGCCGTTCGGGCAAAGGGGACGCCCGCCGCCCGGTCCGGCATCGCGGCCGGCGTGCCGTCGGCGCCGTGCGTCCGGCGGCGCGGGGGGCGGGGCGGGGGGTGGGTTCCAGCCAGACCGGGTCTCTAGTCCGGTTCTAGCCGGTGCCGCTCAACTGGTGGGCAAGGCCTGGGAGTCGGCTCTGCACGGTCGTTTGACGACTCAGCCGCGGCCTGATCTGTCCCTCGGATTGGAGATTCGCATGTCGAGCAATTTCCCGGCCTTCGCCGAACTGATCGCGCAGACCAAGCACTCCGCGGTGCACCTGGAGACGCGGGACGTCTACACCCCGCAGGGGCCGGTCTTCGTCGACTGGCAGAAGGGGGTGCCGATCGAGTACGACCGGCACGGCGACTGGGTCGAGCTGGTGCAGGACGCGATCGGGCGCGGGATCGACTGGCGGCGGGCGCGGATCGTGTCGGAGCCGGTGACCGACTTCATCCAGTACGAGTGGGAGACCACCACGATCGTCAACGTGCCCGCGGGCGAGAAGGTGCGCTGGCTGCCGCGGCAGCGGGCCTCGGACCTGCTGCTGCCGGGCAACGACTTCTGGGTGTTCGACGACTCCCTGGTGCGGTTCACCAACTTCCACGGCGACGGTTCCTGGGGGCCGCACGAGTTCTCGGAGGACCCCGAGCTGATCCGCCGGTGCAAGGAGGCGTTCGAGGCGGTCTGGGAGCGGGCCGTCGACCACGCCGACTACACGCCGCAGCGCAAGGAGCCGGCGGCCGGCTGACTTGCGCCATCGCGGCCCCGTGGGCGGGCCGTGCGCAGGACCCCTGTCACCCGTCGCCGTGGAGTGTTCCGCGGGGCGGGTGACGTGCGTTGTCGTGCCGGACGGGGCCCGGCGGGGCAGAGCGGAAATCAAGGGGCGCTGCATCGGCCGGAGTTACTTTTCCGGACACTGAAGGGATACGGGTGATCTTCGATGGAGCTCCGGATACTGGGATCGATAGAACTCTGGACAGGCAGTGCCCTGGCCGATCTCGGCCCCGCACGACAACGCAGCATTCTCGGTGTCCTGCTGGTCGATCCGGAAAGGCCTGTGCCGCTGGAGTCCCTTGTGGACCGGGTATGGGGGGACCGGCCGCCGGCGGGGGTCCGCAATGTGGTCCACACCTACATCACGCGGCTGCGGCGGGCGCTGGCCCGCGCGTCGGCCGATCTGCCCGAGCCGATCGGGCTGCTGCGGACCCCGGCCGGGTATCAGGTTTCGGCCGATCCGGGCACGGTGGACCTGGTGCGGTTCCGGCGGCTGCTGAAGAGCGCGCAGCAGGAGGGTCTGGGCGATCAGGAGCGCAGCACGCTGCTGCAGCAGGCGCTGCACCTGTGGCGGGGCGACGCGCTCGGCGGCATGCAGGGGGACTGGGCGGCCCGGCTGCGGGAGACGCTGCGGCAGCTGCATCACGAGGCGCTCAGCCTGTGGGCGGACGCGGAGATCCGGCTGGGGCGGCCCGGGGTCGTGCTGCCGGAGCTGCGGGCCGCGCTGCTGACCGATCCGCTGTCGGAGCAGCTGTGCGAGCGGCTGATGCTGGCGCTGTACCTGGAGGGGCGCAGCGTCGACGCGCTGGAGTACTACCAGGCGATGCGGCGGCTGATCTCCAAGGAGCTGGGCACGGATCCGTCGCGGCGGCTGCAGCGGCTGTACGAGGCGGTCCTGCGCGGTGAGGTGGCCGATCCCGCGCCGCCGGCCGAGCGCGCCGGCGGGGGCGAGCCGCGGGGTGCGGTGACGCACGGCACCGGCACGCTGCAGGTGGCCGAGCGGCCCCTGCCCGGTCCGCGGGTGCCGCAGATGCTGCCGCTGGACCTGCCCGACTTCACCGGGCGTGAGCGTGAACTCGATGTGGTGCAGCGGACGTTGACGCAGCCCACGGCATCGCAGCCGCCGGCGGTCGTGGTGGTGGGCGGCGGCGGGGTCGGCAAGACGGCGCTGGCGGTGCGGCTGGGGCACCGGCTGCAGCCGGCGTTCCCCGACGGGCAGCTGTACGCGGCGCTGCGCGGCAGCGGTGCGCGGGCGGCGGATCCGTACGCGGTGATGGGCCGGCTGCTGCGGGTGCTGGGGACGGATCCGGACCGGCTTCCGGCCGATCCCGACGAGCGGGCCGAGGTGTACCGGCTGGCGCTCGCGGGGCGCCGGCTGCTGCTGACCCTCGACGACGCGGTCGACGACGCGCAGGTGCTGCCCCTGCTGCCGGGCAGTGCGGACGTGGCGGTGCTGATCACCAGCAGGGGCCGGCTCAGTACGCCGCCCGGGGCCCGGGTCCTGCAGCTGCCGGACCTGCCGCACGGGCACAGTGTGCGGCTGCTGGCCCGGATGCTGGGGGCGGAGCGGGTGGAGCGGGAGCCGGCCGCGGCGGCCGCGATCGCGCGGTACTGCGGGGGGCTGCCGCTGGCGCTGCGGGCGGCGGCCGCGCGGCTCAACACCCGGCCCCACTGGTCGCTCAGCCGCTACGCGGAGCGGCTGAGCGATGTGGGGCGGCGGCTGGAGGAGCTGGCGCACAGCTCGCTGAGCGTGCGGGCCAGTTTCACCGCGTCGTACAACGCGCTGCCCAAGGACGCCCGTGAGGCGCTGCGGTGTCTGGCCCATCTGCCGGTGCCCGAGTTCGACGCGCATCTGGCGTGTCCGGTGCTGGGCAAGGACTTCGCCACCGTCGAGGACGCCTGTGAGCAGCTGGTGGAGGCGCACTTCCTGAGTGTGGCCGAGCCGGCGGGGGCCGATCTGCCCACGCGTTACCGCCTGGACGGGCTGCAGCGCAGCTTCGCCCAGGAGCTGGAATCCGGGCGGGTGGGCCTGCTGGAAGAGGCCGTCCATCTGTCGGTCTGACCGGGCTCACCTGGGGTTACACCCTCTATCAAGACGCGCTCCAGTCCCGCGCCCATCCGGGTGGCGGAGAGTCGTACCCGAAGCCACCTACGCGACAGGGCAGGAAGGAGTGGGACCGCAATGACGCCTCCGGACACTCCCCAGGCCGTGCTGCCGGACCTCGGCAGGACCGACATGGAACGCCGTCCACCGACACCGGCGCGCGCGCCCACGATGGCCGAACTGGCCGACGAGCTCGCCACCCGCAGGGCGCAGGCACACTTCGGGCACGACCCGGACGCCGACGCCCGGCATCTTTCCAAGGGCAAGCTGCTGGCTCGCCAGCGCATCGAGAAACTGCTCGACCCGGGCACGTTCACCGAGCTGGGGCTCTTCGCCGAGCACCGGGCGGTGGGCTTCGGGATGGAGGACTCGCACCCCGAGGGCGACGGCGTGATCACGGGCTGGGGTGAGATCGACGGCCGTACGGTCTTCGTCTTCGCCCATGACGCCCGGGTCCGCGGCGGCGCGCTGGGGGCGACGTTCGCCGCGAAGATCCACCAGCTGCTCGACTTCGCCGACTCCGTCGGCGCCCCGGTGGTCGGTCTCAACGACGGCGGCGGCGCCCGGATCCAGGAGGGCATCGACGCGCTGGCCGGGTTCGGGAAGCTGTTCGCCCGCAACGTCCGCGCCTCGGGCGTGGTGCCGCAGATCAGTGTGGTGCTCGGCTCCTGCGCGGGCGGCGCCGTCTACTCGCCGGCGCTGACCGACTTCACGTTCATGGTCGAGGGCATGGCCAACATGTTCATCACCGGGCCCGACGTGGTGCAGGCGGTGACGGGCGAGAAGGTCACGCACGAGGAGCTCGGCGGGGCGTACACCCACGGCAACCGCACCGGTGTGGCGAGTTTCGTGGCGCCGGACGAGGAGTTCTGCTTCGAGAGCGTGCGCGAGCTGCTGTCCTATCTGCCGTCGAACAACGCCGAGACGGCTCCCTACACCCGGCCGGCGGACGATCCCGACCGGCGGTGCGAGGAGCTGCTGAAGCTGGTGCCGGTCGACGACCGGACGCCGTACGACATCAGGACGGTCATCGGGCACATCGTCGACGACGGCGACTACCTGGAGGTCCAGGAGAGCTGGGCGCAGAACATCGTGTGCGCGCTGGCCCGGCTGGACGGTCACACGGTGGGCATCGTGGGCAACCAGCCGGCCGCCATGGCGGGGGTGCTGGACATCGACTCCTCGGAGAAGGCCGCCCGGTTCGTGCGCACCTGCGACGCGTTCAACATCCCGCTCGTGACGCTGGTCGACGTGCCGGGGTTCATGCCCGGTACCGACCAGGAGCACAACGCGATCATCCGGCGCGGTGCGAAGCTGCTGTACGCGTACTGCGAGGCGACCGTGCCGCGGGTGCAGGTGATCCTGCGCAAGGCGTTCGGCGGGGCGTACATCGTGATGGACTCCAAGTCGATCGGTTCCGACCTGTCGTTCGCCTGGCCGTCGAACCAGACGGCCGTGATGGGCGCGGACGGCGCGGCGAACATCATCTTCCGTCGTCAGCTGCGGGAGGCGGTGGATCCGGAGAAGCTGCGCAAGGAGCTGATCGCCGAGTACACCGAGCAGCTGATGAATCCGTTCGTGGCCGCGCAGCGCGGTCACGTCGACGATGTCATCGATCCGGCGGACACCCGCCGGGTGCTGATCAAGTCTCTGGACATGCTGCGCACCAAGCGGGCTCGGCAGCCCGTCCGCAAGCACGGGAACGAGCCGCTGTGAGCGGGCCGGAGATCACTCCGCTGACGGTGGTGCGGGGCAACCCGACACCGGAGGAGCTGGCCGGGCTGCTGGTCGTGCTCGCCGCGCTGCGCGGCGCTCCCGGCGAGCTGGCCGTGCCGCCGGGCTCCGAGCGCCGCTGGGGCCGGCCGTCCGGCTGGAAGAGCGCGCAGCCCGCCGTCGCCGCACCGGACGCGGCCGGCTGGCAGCGCTCCCCCGCACCGACCCATGAAAGGACTACCCGATGACCGGTTGGACCGGCCCCGGCAGTGACGGTACGGGCTGCCTGGCCATGTTCCCCGGACAGGGATCGCAGCGGCCCGGTATGGCCAAGCACCTGCTCGACGCCTATCCCTCGGCCCGGCGGCTGTTCGCCCGTGCCGACGAGATCCTGGGTCTGCCGCTGTCGGAGATCTGTGTGACCGGCAGTGCCGAGGAGCTCGGGCGCACCGAGGTCACGCAGCCCGCGATCGCCACCACCAGTCTGGCCGTGTGGGAGCTCTTGCGGTCGGCCGGTTACCGGCCGGCGGCGACGGCGGGCCACAGTCTGGGCGAGTACCCGGCGCTGGTGGCCGCGGGGGTGCTGTCCTTGGAGTCGGCCCTGGAGCTGGTGCGGCTGCGCGGCCGGCTGATGGGCGAGGTGGCCCGTGAGGTGCCCGGTGCGATGGCGGCCGTGCTGGGTCTGCCCGCGGAGGAGGTGCTGGCCGCCTGCGGCAGCGCCGAGGGGCTGGGCCTGGTCCAGGTCGCGAACTACAACGAGCCGCTGCAGACGGTCATCTCGGGGCACGCCCACGCCGTCGAGGCGGCCGGGCGGACGGCGCTGGACGCCGGCGCCGACAAGGTCGTGAAGCTGGACGTGGGGGCGCCTTTCCACTGCTCGCTGATGTCGGCGGTGGAGGAGGAGTTCACCGAGGCGCTCGCCGTCCATCCGTTCGCCGATCCGGTGCTGCCGGTGATCAGTTCGGTCACCGGTACCTACATCGGGTCGGGCGAGGAGGCCAGGGAGCTGCTGCGGCGCCAGCTCACCGGCCCCGTCCGCTGGGTCGAGGTGCTGCGCACGGCGGCCCGGCACCCGGTGGGCGCGTACACCGAGATCGGTCCCGGTCGGGTGCTCAGCGGGCTGGCCCGCCGCACCCTCGGGGAGGCCCGCACCCGCTCCACCGGAGACCCGCGTCGGCTCACGGCGCTGCACGGCGAACTGGCCCCGCAGGCGTGGCAGGAGCCGGTGGCGTCCTGACGTCGCGCGAACCACCGGCCGCACAGGCCCGGTTCGTTCCTCTCCAGCAATTCTACGAAGGGTAAGGAAACATGTCGTACGACGGTAAAGACTTCGGCGCCATCGTCCAGGAGGCGGTCGCCGACGCGCTCGGCATCGACGTCGAGGAGGCCGTTCCCGAGGCCACGCTGCTGGGCGATCTGGACGCGGAGTCGATCGACCTGCTCGATGTGCTGTTTCGCATCGAGAAGGCCGCGGACGTGAAGATCAAGGTGTCGGACATCGCCGAGCTGCTCCAGGGCGGGATACCGGACGAGGAGTTCGCCGACGAGAACGACATCATCAACGAGGTCGGGCTGGCGCAGCTGAAGAAGTCGCTGCCGCAGATCGATGTGGAGGAGCTGGCCGGCAAGCTCACGGCCGACGAGGTGCTGTCCCTGTTCACCGTGCAGAACCTGACGGACCTGGTGACCGAGCGTGCCGCCCTCGCCGCGGCCGCTGCGTAAGCAGGGCGCGGGGCGGTCACCGGACGGCGCCGCCCCGCCACCGCTGCGGGTGCGCACCGGCATGGACCTGGCCGAGGTGTCCCGGGTGGAGGAGCTGATGTCCTCTCAGCCCGAGCTTCGCGAGCGGGTGTTCACCGCTCGGGAGCTGGCCTACTGCTACCGGCGCAAGCGGGCCGGTGAGCATCTCGCCGGCCGCTGGGCCGCGAAGGAGGCCGTGCTGAAGAGCCTGGGGACCGGTATGGGTCCGCGCATGGAATGGACGGACATCGAGGTCGTCAACGACCGTGCCGGGCGTCCCCGGGTGCGGCTGTACGGGGAGGTCGAGGCGGTGGCCCAGTCGCTGGGCATGGCCTCCATCGACATCTCGCTGAGTCACAGCGGAGGTCTCGCGGTCGCGCACGCCGTCATGGTGTGCGAGCCGACCGCGCCGTACACCGCACCGGCCCACACCACGGACACGGCAGAAGCAGAAGGAGACGAAACGGCATGAGGCCTGACGAGACGGAGGCGCCGCGATGAGCCGCAGGGTGGTCATCACCGGCGTGGGCGCCGTCACGCCGCTGGGCAACGACGCGCCGAGCACATGGCAGGGACTGGTCGAGGGGCGCAGCGGGGTAGGCCGGCTGACGACGATCGACACCACCGGTTTCGACGTGACGATCGCCGGTGAGGTGAAGGGCTTCCGGCTGCAGGACGCGGTGCCCTCCTCGGTGGGCCTGCGGCATCTGCTGCGGCCGGGCACCTTCGGTGTGGGTGCGGCGTGGGAGGCGCTGCGCGACGCGGGGGTCGACAAGGACACGTACGACGGCGCGGACATGGGTGTGGCCATGGGCGCCTGTGTGGACCGGCCGGATCTGCAGTGGCTGGTGGACGTCGGGGCGCTGCGCGACCGGACCGGCCGCGCGGACGCGTTCTCCACGTACGCGCCGTCGGACGCCCTGGCCTACAGCCAGAACATCGCGTCGGCGGCGATGGCCCGGATGCTGGACGCGACCGGCCCGATGCTGGGTGTGTCCACCGCGTGCTCGGCTTCCGGGCACGCGGTCGGGGAGGCGTTCCGCACCCTTCAGGAGGGTGATGCCTCGCTGATGCTGGCCGGCGGCTACGACTCGCTGACGACCTGGCTGGACGTGCTGTGCTTCGGCCTGCTGGGCGCGCTGACGAAGGACTACAACGACGATCCGCAGCGGGCCAGCCGTCCCTTCGACGACAAGCGCTCCGGGTTCGTCCTCGGCGAGGGCGGCGTCGTGCTGGTCCTGGAGGAGCTGGAGGCGGCGCGGGCCCGCGGGGCGCGGATCCTCGCCGAGGTCCTGGGCTACGGCACCAGTCTGAACGCCTGGCGGATGACGGATTCGCCGCCGGACGGCAGTGGCGCCATCGAGTCCATCGAGGCGTCGATCGCGGACGCCGGGCTGGAGCCGGGCGACATCGACTACGTCGTGGCGCACGGCACCAGCACCCCGGGCAACGACCTGTCGGAGACCACGGCGATCAAGAAGGTGTTCGGCGACGCCGCCGAGCGGCTGGTGATCAGCTCGCCGAAGTCGATGACCGGTCACCTGACCGCGGCGTCGGCGGCGCTGAGCCTGCTGACCGCCGTCGGGGCGATCAACCACGGGGTGGTGCCGCCGACCATCAACCAGGAGACGCCCGACAAGCGCCTGGGCCTGGACTTCGTGCCGAACACGGCACGCCGGCAGGAGGTACGGCACGCCCTGATCAACGCGTTCGCCTTCGGCGGCACCAACGTCGGTCTGGTCGTGGGGCGTTACGAGGAGAAGCGATGACGACCCGACAGCGACACGGAGGAGCGCGATGAGCGGCAGCGGACGTCAGGTCGTCATCAGCGGCATCGGCCTGGTGACCGCCCTGGGCGAGGGTCCGGAGGCCAACTGGAAGGCGCTGGTGGCCGGGGAGAGCGGGATCGGGCCGATCCAGGCCTACGACCCCTCGCCGCTGCAGACCCGGCTCGGCGGCGAGATCCCCGACTTCGACGCCACCCGGTACGCCACCAAGCGCCAGCTGCGCACCGTCAACCGCGGTGACCGGCTCGCGCTGGCCGCGGCCCGGATCGCGCTGGACGACGCGGGCCTGCCGCACAAGCAGTCCGGCGGCGACGAGCTGGGCTACCGCACGGGCCTGTACCTGGGCGGCAACAAGTCGCTGGGCCGCATGGAGCAGCTGATCGAGGAACTGAAGGTGATCCGCCGCCCGGACGGCACGGCCGACCTGGCGCACCTGGCCCGGCACGGCGATGTCATCATGCCGCCGCTGTTCTTCGTCGAGGGGCTGCCGGCCGGCGCGGTGTTCAACATCTCGCAGACCTACGGCATCCGGGGCTCCAGCACGTTCTTCGCGGGGTACGCGGACGCCGGCGCCACCGCGATCGGCCGGGCCATGCGCGCGGTGCGCCGCGGGGACGCGGACGTGGCGATCGCCGGCGGCTACGACGACGCCACCAGCTGGTGGTCGATGACGCTGCTGGACCGGCTGGGGATCCTGACCACCCGCAACGAGCAGGGGCAGCAGGCCTACCGGCCCTACGACCGGGACCGCAGCGGCGGGCTGCCCGGCGAGGGCGCGGCGCTGCTGGTGCTGGAGGAGAAGCAGGCGGCGCTGGCGCGCGGGGCCCGGATCTACGCCGAGATCACGGGGTACGGGGCCGGGCACGACGGCCGTACGCCGCCGTCGGCGGACCCCGAGGGCCGTGGTCTGGCCCGGGCGGTGCGGCGTTCCCTGGAGGACGCCCGGCTGTCCGCCGGCGACCTGGGCTACATCGCCTCGGACGGGTCGGGGACCCGGCTGGGGGACGCGAGCGAGGCCGTCGCGCTGCGGACCGCGCTGGGCGAGGCCGTCTCGTCGGTGCCGGTCAGCACCCCCAAGCCGCAGACCGGTCACCTCGTCGGCGGCGGTGGTGCGCTGAACGCGGCCGTGTCCGCGCTGGCGCTGCACCACGGGGTCGTGCCCGCGACGCTCAACCTCGACGATCCCGACCCGGTGTGCGCCCTGGACCATGTCCGCGGCGGTGCCCGGGAGACCAGGCCCTCGCATGCGATGGCGCTGGCCCGGGGCATCGAGGGACAGGCCGTGGCCCTGACCTTGTCCCGGCCGGCGTGAGCGGCTGAGCAGCCCGTGCAGAGAAGGAAGCAGACGCAATGACTGACGTTCCTGACCAGACCGTGGGCGTGGTGATCGCCTCCGTGGGGGCGATCACCCCGCACGGCGGTTCGGCCGAGGCCCTGTGGGAGGCGGTGCGCGCCGGGCGGGTGGCGATCTCGCCCGTGCGCCGCCTGCCCATGGACGACTACCAGACCACGCTGGGTGGCGAGATCACCGAGCCGTGCGCGCCGGGTTACGACTACGCCGCGGGCTCGCCGGCGCGTGACCGGGCCGTCGATTTCGCGCTGGCCGCCGCCGAGGAGGCCATGGCCGCCTCGGGCCTGCGGGTCGGCACGGACATCCCGGCCGAGCGGTGGGGGGTGGCGTACGGCACCTGTCACGGTGGCTGGCGCAGTGCCGAGCTCGCCCTGCGGGAGGTGCGGGAGGGGGGCACGCCGGACTGGCGGCGCTACACCTTCGTGCCGCCGCAGGCCGGCGCGGAGGCGCTGTCGGCCGCTTTCGGTCTCAAGGGTCCGGTGCTCAGCGCCAACACGGCGTGTGCCGCCAGCGCCCACGCGCTCGCCCACGCCCTGGAGGTGATCCGGGCGGGAGCGGCCGACGCGATGCTGGTGGGCGGCAGTGATGCCTTCACCGAGTCGGCGTTCGCCGGGTTCAGCAGTCTGTGGTCCCTCTCCCCCCAGCCCGCGGCGCCCTATTCGAAGGACCGGTCGGGTCTGACGCTGGGCGAGGGCGGCGGGATGCTCGTGCTGCTGTCGAAGGAGGCGGCCGAGCGCACCGGCGCCCCGGTGGTGGCCGAGGTCCTCGGCTACGGCCTGTCCGCCGACGGCCATCACCCCACGGCGCCGCACCCGGAGGGCGAGGGCGCGGCCCGGGCGATCCGCGCGGCGCTGGCCTCCTCGGGTCTGGTCCCCGACGACATCCGGTACGTCAACGGGCACGGCACGGGTACCGAGAAGAACGACTCGGCGGAGAGCAACGCGGTGCGTGCCGCGCTGGGCGAGGCCGCCGAGAAGGTCGCGCTGTCCAGCACCAAGTCGATGATCGGCCATCTGCTCGGCGCGGCCGGCGCGGTGGAGGGCATCGTGACGGTGCTGGCGCTGCGCGACCAGGTGGCGCCGCCGACGGCGTCGTTCACCCAGGTCGATCCGCAGTGCGGTCTGGACCCGGTGGCCGGGACCGGCCGGCCGATGGTGCTGGACACCGCGCTGTCCAACAACTTCGGGTTCGCCGGCGCGAACGCGACCATCGCCTTCGCCCGCCCCGGCGGTCCCGGCGCGCCGGCTCCGGCCGTGGGCGCGGACGAGGTCGTGGTCACCGGCTTCGGGGTGATCACCCCGGCCGGTGAGGGGCCGGAGGCGCTGTGGGAGGCGTACGCGGCGGGGCTCGGGCACGGGGTGGTCGAGGACGGGCTGCGCCTGGCGCGGGCCGAGTTCGACCGCTCGGTCGTCGGCACGCCCCGGGAGCGCCGGCGCATGGACAAGGTCTCCCAGCTCGCCGTCGCCTCGTGCCGGGCCGCCCTGGGCGCGGCGGGGGCGGACGGCGACGCCGAGGCGCTGGCCGCGACCGGTGTGGTGCTGGGCACCGCGATCGGGCCGATGGAGAGCAGCGAGCGGTTCACCGTTCCGGTGCTGTCCGAGGGTGCGCGGGAGGCGAACCCGGCGGTGTTCACCAACACCGTGTACAGCGGTGCGGCCGGTCATGTGGCCATGGCGCTGGGCACCAAGGGGCCGACGTCGACGCTGACGTCGGGTCACGCGGCGGGTGCCGCGGCCCTGGGGGTGGCCTACGACCTGCTGCGTGCCGGGCGTGCCGAGCGGCTGCTGGTGCCGGCGGTGGAGGCGTTCTCGCCGGCCACGCTGGCCGCGTACCGCAGCATCCCGCTGTTCGGTTCGGCGGCCGGGCGCCGGTACACGCTCGCCGAGGCCGGTATCGCGCTGGTGCTGGAGCGCCGGTCGAGTGCCGAGCGGCGCGGTGCGCCGATCCATGCCGTGGTCCTGGGGCACGCGACCGCTTCGGACGCGTGCGGCATCGGCCGGTGGGATCCGTCCGGTGACGGGGTGGAGCGGGCGATGCGCCAGGCGCTCGACCGGGCCGGGCTCGCACCGGGTGACGTCGGGACGCTCTGGGCGAGCGCGGCGGGTCTGGCCGCCGTCGACCGTCCCGAACAAGCCGCGGTGGAGCGGGTGTTCGGTCCGGGCCGGGTGCGGATCGAGGCCCCCAAGCGGGTGCTCGGCGAGCCGGTCGGCGCCGGCGCCCACCTGTCGGCGGTCCTGGCCGTCGGTGCCTGGCGCCGGGGCGGGGACCCGCGTCCGGTCCTGGTCAACAGCTCCTCCCTCGGCGGCACCCACACCTCGCTCGTCCTGTCCCCCGTCCCTCTTCCCGCAACGGAGTCCGGTCGATGACCACCGCGTACGACGTCAAGATCCTTTCCACCGGTGCCTATGTGCCCGGTGAGCCGCTGGACAATGCCACGCTGGAGAAGTACGTCGGGCCGCTGCCCGACGACGTCCTGGAGGGCATCCAGGTCAAGACCCGGTACTGGATGATCGACCCGGTCACCGGTGAGCACCGGATCAACAACAGCCGGATGGCCGAGCGTGCCTCCCGGCAGGCTCTGGAGCGGGCCGGTGTGGAGCCCGAGGAGCTCGACCTGATCGTGGTGTGCACGGCGACGCCGGAGTACACGCTGCCCAACGTGGCCACCACCCTGCAGCACTACCTGGGGCTGGAGAGCGTCGCCGCGATCGAGATCCGCGGGGCGTGCGCGGGCTGGGTGCAGGCGCTGGACCTGGCCCGGCGGCAGCTGGCCGACGGCACGGCGCGCACCGCGCTGGTGGTGGGCAGCGAGGCCGGTTCGCCGGTGCTGGCGCCGCACTTCCTGGGCAAGGACCCGGCGCGGGTGCGGATGCGTGACCGGCTGACGCTGTACACCTTCGGTGACGGTGCGGGGGCCGTGGTGATGCGGGCCGAGCCGGCCGGCGAGTCCTCGGCGGACGAGTTCGCGTTCGTCAACGCGTGTGTGGGCGGTCTGCGCAAGCCCGGCATGGAGATCATCGGCGGCGGTACGGACGTGCCGCAGGCCGAGCAGCTGCGCCGCAAGCAGCTGATCCAGATGAAGATCGACGTGCCCGGCACCACCACGTTCGGTCCGCAGGTGTTCGTCCGGGCGATCCAGGAGATGGCCCGCAAGGACGGCCGGGCGCTCGGGGAGTTCGACGCGATCGTGCTGCCGGAGGGCAACGCCGACTACTTCGCCGACGAGTTCGAGTCCGCGGGGCTGTCCGCCGAGGACATCCGGGCGCTCGACGGGCGGATCGTGGAGAACCTGGCCGAGGTGGGGGCCACCGGTTCGGCCGCGGTGCCGCTGTCGCTGGACGCGGGCTGGACCTCGGGCCGCATCAAGCCCGGTGACCGGATCGTGCTGCTGGGCATCGAGGCCAGCCGGTACATCTACACCGGTCTGTCGCTGACCTGGCAGGCTCCGCAGGCGGCCTGACCAGCCCGCCCCGCCCCCCTTTTTTCCGTTCAAGTCTTCTGAAGTCTTCTCAAAGTCGCCTCAACGCTGAGACGCAGCTCCTGGAGGAATCACGTGGCAATCAAGCACCGCACGCTGGGCACGCCCGGACTGGACGTCCCGGCCCAGGGCCTGGGTTGCATGGGCATGACGTTCGGGTACGGCAACGCGGACGCGACCGAGGCGCTGGCCACCATCGACCGGGCGCTGGAGCTCGGTGTCAATCTGCTGGACACGGCCGACATGTACGGCCCGCACACCAATGAGGAGCTGATCGGCCGGGCCATCGCCGGGCGGCGCGACCAGGTGGTCCTCGCCTCCAAGGTGGGCAACGAGATCGGCGCCGACGGGCAGCTGACGTGGCGGATCAACGGCCGCCCCGACTACATCCGCCGGTCGATCGAGGGGACCCTGCGCCGTCTGGGCACCGACCACCTCGACCTGTACTACCTGCACCGGGTCGACCCCGAGGTCCCGGTGGAGGAGAGCTTCGGCGCGCTCGCCGAGCTGGTGCAGGCCGGGCTCGTCAAGCACCTGGGGATCTCCGAGGCGGGGCCGGCGACCATCCGCCGGGCGCACGCGGTGCATCCGCTGACCGCCGTGCAGACCGAGTACTCGCTGTTCACCCGGGACGTCGAGGTCAACGGCGTGCTGGACACCGTGCGCGAGCTGGGCATCGGCTTCGTGGCCTACAGCCCGCTCGGCCGCGGCTTTTTGACCGGCACGATCCGCGACACCTCCGACATCCCCGAGGGTCTCGACTTCCGGCGCATCGCCCCGCGGTTCAAGGACGAGAACATCCGCCGGAACCTGCCGGTCGTCGACCAGCTCAGCGATCTGGCCGCCGCGGCCGACACCACCGTCGTCCGGCTCGCGCTGGCCTGGGTGCTCTCCCGCGGCGAGGACGTCGTCGCCATCCCCGGCACCAAGCGGCGCACCTACCTGGAGGAGAACGTCTCCGCGGCCGACCTGGAGCTGTCCGCCGACGTCCTGGCGGCGATCGACACGATCGCCCCGTACGGGGTCACGGCCGGCAACCGCTACCCGGACGCCGAGATGGCCGCGCTCACCCGCTGAGCCCCCTTCTCGCCCCCGCCCCCTCCCGCTCCCCCACACCCCCCACCCCTTCCGCCCCCGCCGTCCGCCTCCGCCCCGACCTCCGGGAGAATGAACATGTCCGCTCAGACGCCTCGCCCCCTACGCCGGGTCCTCATCGCCGGCGGCGGGATCGGCGGCATCGCCACCGCCCTCGCCCTCCAGCAGCAGGGCATCGACTCCGTCGTCTTCGAACGCGCTCCCCAGCTGCGCGACGGCGGCGCCGGACTGCACATCTGGACCAACGGCATGCTCGCCCTGGAGCGCCTGGGGGTCGCCGACCAGGTCTCCGCGATCGCCCCCGCCCAGGACGCGTGCCACTTCGCGACCTCGGCCGGCCGGACCATCGGCACGTGGCCGGTGGGCCAGTTCGTCGAGCGCTACGGGCAGCCCACGGTCGCCATCGGCCGCTCCGACCTCCACGGCATCCTGCGTGACGCCGTCACCGCGCCGGTCGTCACCGGCGCCGAGGTCACCGGGTACACCGAGCACGCCGACGGGGTGAGCCTGCACTTCGCCGACGGCACCTCCGAGGACGGCGACCTGCTGATCGGCGCCGACGGAGTGCGCTCCGCCGTCCGCGCCCAGCTGCTGGGCCCCCAGCCGCCCGACTACACCGGCTACATCGCCTGGCGCGGCCACGCCGAGATGAGCCCCGAGGAGTTCCCGCCCGGCACCTTCCAGGCCCTGTTCGGCCCCGGAACCCGCTTCACGTACTACGACATCGCCCCCGGCGTCGTGCACTGGATGAGCGTCGCCGACGGCCCCGCCGGCGGCCGCGACGAGGGCACCCCCGAGCAGACCCTGGACATGCTGCGGGCCCGGCACGCCGGCTGGGCCGACCCGAAGGTGCGCCAGATCCTGGACGCCACCGTGCCGGAGAGCATCCTGCGCGGCGACGTCCTGGACCGCAAGCCCGACCCGGTCTGGGGACGGGGCCGGGTCACCCTGCTCGGCGACGCCGCGCACGCCATGAGCTTCAACATCGGACAGGGCGCCTGCCAGGCCATCGAGGACGGCCTCGTCCTGGCCGGGCACCTCGTCTCCGGTGCCGGCATCCCCCAGGCCCTGCGCGCCTACGAGGCCGAACGCCAGGAGCGCACCCACCCGATGCAGCTGCTGGCGCACCGCATCGGCGTGCTCGGCTCGCTGCAGAACCCGGCCGCGGTCTGGCTGCGCGACCGGTTCATGGCCCTGACCTGGAACAAGACCTTCCAGTCCACGGAACGCGACCACGTCGCCTACGGCGCGCGCTGGAAGTCCGGCGCCCCCGCCTCGGTGTGACGCACGTTCGTATCCGACCGACGACGAGAGGACCACTGCGATGACCACCGCCGCCACCACCGACCAGGCGCACGCACTGTGGGAGAGCAACGAGGAGCGCAACAAGGCGACGATCCGGCGCGTCTTCGCCGAGTTCGTCAACCAGGGTGACGCCTCGCTCGTGGACGAGCACTACCGGCCGGACATCGTCGACCACGCCGGCCTGCCCGGGGCGCCCGAGGGCGCCGAGGGCGTGAAGTACACCATCGCCGGGCTGCGTGAGGCGTTCCCCGACTTCAACGTCACCATCGAGGACATCAGCGCGCACGACGACATGGTCGTCATCCACAACACCTGGCGCGGCACCCATCTGGGCGAGCTGCTCGGCATCGCGCCCACCGGCCGTTCGCTGCTGTCCGTCGGCATCGTCATCTGGCGGTTCGACGAGGAGGGCAGGATCGCCGAGCGCTGGGAGCACGGCGTGTCGTCGAACATGTTCGCCGCGCTCGGCCTGCGGATGCTGGCGCCGCGCAAGGGCCGCCGGCGTGCCGTGGAGGGGGCCCGGACCGTGACGCGGACCGTGCCGCTCAGGTCCGGCAAGCCGCTGGCCTGGCAGCAGCTCGTCGACGAGCTGCAGGGTCCGCGGCTGCGCGAGTACGAGGCCTCCCGGCGCAGGCTGGGCATCACCGGCGAGGTGCTGCGCATCGACCCGCGGCCCGACCGGGACCACGTGATCGTGCACTTCGAGACGGCCGACCCGGAACGGACCAGGAAACGCTGGGCGGAGTCGAAGCACCCCTTCGACCAGTGGCTGCGCGAGCAGATCCTCGACATCCACGGCGAGGACCCCTGGATCGGCCCCGCCACCTCCTACGAGTCGGCCGGGCTGGCCTGGACGATACCGCCGCAGCTCACCTCGGACCGGCCCGACGGGGCGCGCTGACCCGCCGGCGGTCCGCCCAGCGGGGTTCCAGCCCGCCTCCAGACGCGGACGGCAGACTGGGATCTCCCCCGGACGACGGGCCCGCGCCGTACCTCCCCCGGCGGCGCGGGCCTGTCAATTCGTCTGTCCGGGCGCCTGCCGGGGCTCAGACCAGTGCCTCGATGTCGGGGACGAGGTCGGCGGGCTGGGGCATGCGGGCGATGCTCTGGCCCAGTTTCGCGGCCGCGGGCAGCACCCGGCCGCCGTTGACCAGCTCGGCTATGTGGAAACGCAGCCGCAGCATGGTGGAGTCGCCCGCCAGTTCGTCGTCCGTCAGGCACCGGCCGATGCCGGCCTGCTCCAGGCGCTTGCCCGCCGCCCATTCCTCCTCCCCCGCCGGCAGCACCAGCTGGGAGACCCCGTAGCGGGCGGCCGCGTACACGATGCCCTCGTCGCCGCCGTGGACGACCAGGACGCTGCCCCGCAGCACCACGCTCCAGGGATGGTCGTCGCCCGTCAGCATGACGACCTGCAGGCCGAGGCTTTCGACGCCCTCGGCGACCCGGCGGAACAGCGCCGCCCGGCGCAGGTCCTCGGGCCCGGTCCCGGTCGGCATGCCGGTGATGCAGACCCGCGGAAGCAGCGCCAGCTCGGTGAGCCAGGGCAGCGGCTGGGCGGGCAGTTCGTAGGCGTCGCAGCGCACCTGCCAGGCATCGGGCTCCGGCCGTTCCCGCAGCAGCGGGGGGCAGGGGTCGATCCAGACGGTCGGCCGCGGCGACAGCGGCGGATGGGCGTACGGAAGATACCCGAGGGTGGGCACCGTGGACTCGGCCGCCAGGGCGGCCGACTCCGGGCACAGCGGATCGTGGACCACCAGGTCGGGCCGCCAGGCCCGGCTGAAGCGCTGCGGGGCGGCCAGGACCGGGACGAGCCCGGCCCGGACCACGCGGTGGCGGATCCGGGCCGGACCGGCGAAGCGGACCTCATGGCCGGCCGACTGCAGTTCCCTCGCGAGCAACACCAGGCGCAGTGCCGCCGGCACGCCGAGGCCCGCCGAGAAGAGCACACGCACAGTTCCTCCCTGGGGTCATCTGGCGAAGCGGTCGAGCACCCGCCCGGTCCCGGCGTCGGCGTCCAGCGCCGGGTCGCTCCCGAGCACGGCCCGCTGCAGCTGCTGCAGCCGCTGCGAGGGCTCGATGCCCAGCTCCTCCACCAGCCGCGTGCGCAGGTTCTGGAAGACGTCCAGCGCCGCGGAGGGCCGCCCGGCCCGGTAGAAGGCCACCATGGACTGGGCGTGCAGCCCCTCGTGCAGCGGGTGGCGGGCGACCAGCGCGGTGAGCTCGGTGAGCAGTTCGCCGTGCCGGCCGAGCCGCAGCTCGACGTCGATGCGCCGCTCCAGCACTCCCAGCCGGCTCTCCTCCAGCCGCATCGCCTCGATCTCCAGCAGCGGACCGGTGCGCACGTCGACCAGGGCCGGGCCCCGCCACAGGGCGAGGGCCTCCCGGAACAGCTCCGCGGCCTGGGCGTGCTCGCCGCGGTCGAAGGCGCGCTGGCCGAGGGAGGACAGCCGGTCGTGCTCGTGGGCGTCGATGCTGCCGGGCTCGGTGTGCAGGAGGTATCCCCCGTGCCGGGTCAGCAGCAGTTCCTTGGAGCCGCCGGGCTCTCCGTCGAGCGCTTTCTCCATGCAGCGCCGGAGCTGGAGGATGTAGGTCTGCAGGGTGGTGAGTGCGCTGCGGGGCGGGGCGTCGCCCCAGATCTCCTCCATCAGCGCGGACACCGGCAGGACCTGATTGGCGTAGATGGCGAGCAGTGCCAGGATCTGGCGCGGCTTCGCCGCTGTGGGGAGGATCGGAACGCCCTTCAGCTCGGCTTCCAAAGACCCCAGAACAGAGATTCGCATGCGGCCCCCTTATGTCTCTGTCATCGGACCTTGAACCTCCCACGAGCCGGCCTCGTGCGGACAGTGCGTCGCTCCCGCTCCTGCGGGTGTCTTCGTCCTGCTCAGGGATGTGATTGATTCATGGGCCGCGGGCGGGGGGCGGTTTCGGGCATGACTCGGGCCCCGCACGTCCTTGCGGCGTGCGGGGCCCGTGGTCCGACGGGGGAAGGGGGCCGGACCCGTGGTGGTCAGTCTCCGGTGAGCACCGGGCGGTCGTACAGCGCGAGGCAGTCCTCGTACGCGGGCAGGAGTCCTTGCGCCAGTGCTTCGGCGGCGGTGGGCGCGGCGAGGTCCTCGTCGGACATCAGCGGTTCCGCGGTGAGTCCCCAGGGCAGGGCGAGAGCGGGGTCGAGGGCACTGACCGTGTAGCCGGTGCCGGGCGCGTCGGGCAGGGAGCTGTGGCAGGCGACGACCGTGTCGTCGTCCAGGGCGAGCCAGGCGTGGCCCAGGCCCTCGGAGACGAACACCTTGGACGCGTCGCGGTGGTCCAGCCAGACCACCGCGTGCCGGCCGTATTCCGGGGATCCGACGCGCAGGTCCACCACGACGTGGAGGGCGGAGCCCCGCACGCAGTCGAACAGCCGGGGGCGGGCGCCCTCGCCGGCGGTGCCGTGGATGCCGTGCAGGACCAGGCGCCGGGCGGCGGACAGGTCGCTGTAGCGGATCGCGAACGGCCGGCCGATCGCCTCTTCGACGTCGTCCTGGCGGAAGGTCTCGTAGCGGACCACGACCTCGTCCTCAACCGCCCGGGACGAAAGCAGAAACGCGCCCGGCAGGGCGAGTTCACTGATCTCCAGGCTGCTGAGTTTCATGTCGGCGACTGTAGTCCGCGCCGCTCAAGACCGGCTTGAGCAGCACCGATGGCCGAAACCCGCGCCGTGGTGCGCCCGGGTCCGTCCGGGGCGTCGCGGGCGGCGGTCGAGCCGTCCTGGAGCGGGCGGAGCCGGCGGCTCAAGCGGGATTCAAGTGCCTCGGGGTCAAGCTGGGACGAGGCCGGCTCTCGAGTCCGGTGCCCCCCAGGAAAGGAACACGCCCATGACCTCGCCCGTGCATGGCCAGTCCCCGGCGCCCGGGAGCGACTCCGGGTTCGGCGGGTTCGACGCCCAGGAGATGAGGATCGTCCACCGTGCCTTCCGGCGGGAGCTGCGGCTACTGGGCGAGCTGGTCGCCGCGGTCGCCCCGGGGGACGTGGGGCGTGCCGCCGTCCTCGCCGAGCACTTCACCGATCTGCACGCCGGCCTGCTCAACCACCACCGGGGGGAGGACGAGCTGCTGTGGCCGCTGATGCTCTCCCGGGTCGGGCTCGAACGCGATGTCGTGCTGCGCATGGAGGCCGAGCACGAGCGGGTCGCCGAGACCCTGGACGCGGTGAGCGTGCTGGTCGGCAGGTGGGCGCCCGCCGCGGACGCGGACACCCGCGACCGGCTCGTGGCCGCGATCGAGGAGCACCGGACGGTGCTGGTGGAGCACCTCGACGACGAGGAGGCGCATCTGCTGCCGCTCGCCGAGCGGTTCTTGACCGCGAAGGAGTTCGGTGCGCTGGGCGACCACTTCGTGCAGCACACCCCCAAGACGAAGCTGTTCAAGTTCTTCGGCATGGTGATGGAGGATGCCGACCGGCGCGAGCAGGCGATCATGCTCGGCAATCTGCCCGCGCCCGTCGGCCTGGTGTGGCGGGTGATCGGCCCGCCGCTGTACGCCCGCACGATGCGCCGGATCCGGGCCACCGCCTGACGCCCTGGTACGCGCTGCTGCCCCGCCGGGCGTCGGCTCGGCGGGGCAGTGGGGTGGCCGGGGTCCGGCCGGGTGCTGGGGTCAGCTCAGCCAGCAGTCGGGGGCGGGGCCGCCGCGGCCGATCGGCGGGAAGAGGACGTCGAGTTCGGCCAGCAGGGGCTCGGGCAGGGTGCAGTCCAGGGCTTCGAGCGCGCCGTCGATGTGCTGCTCGGTGCGGGGTCCGATCACCACGCCCGTCACGCCGGGGCGGGACAGGGTCCAGGCCATGCCGACCACCGCCGGGTCCAGGCCGTGGTCGGCGCACAGCTTCTCGTAGGCCTCGATGGTGTCGCGCTGCGCGTCCAGGGCCTCCAGGGCCCGGCCCTGGGCGGACTTGACGGCGGAGTTGTCCTGCAGTTTGCGCAGGACGCCGCTGAGCAGGCCGCCGTGCAGCGGTGACCAGACGAACAGGCCCAGTCCGTGGGCCCGGGCGGCGGGGATGACCTCGAGCTCGGTGTGCCGGGTGACCAGGTTGTAGACGCACTGCTCCGTGACCAGGCCCAGGCTGTTCCTGCGCTGGGCGGCCGCCTGCGCGGAGGCGATGTCCCAGCCGGCGAAGTTGGACGAGCCGACGTAGCGCACCTTGCCCTGGGTGACCAGGAGGTCCATGGCCTGCCAGACCTCGTCCCAGCCCACGGACCGGTCGAGGTGGTGCATCTGGTAGATGTCGATCCAGTCGGTGCCCAGCCGCTTGAGCGATGCCTCGCAGGAGGCGACGATGTTGCGGGCGGACAGGCCGTGTTCGTTGGGGCCCTCGCCCATCGGGTCGCCCACCTTGGTGGTCAGGACGACCTGGTCGCGGCGGGCGGGGTTCTTGCCCAGCCACCGGCCGATGACCTCCTCGGTGTGGCCCTTGTAGACGCGCCAGCCGTAGATGTTGGCGGTGTCGACCAGGTTGATGCCCCGTTCCAGGCCGTGGTCCAGGAGGCGGTGTGCCTCCGGTTCCTCCACCCGGCCACCGAAGTTGACGGTGCCGAGGGCCAGTCTGCTGACCCGCAGACCGGTACGGCCCAGCTGTGTGTAGATCACGCGTCCTTCTCCTCCTTCAGCGATTGGTTGCTTGGCGCGGCGACGGGTTCAGGACACGCCGGTCTCCCGGCCGCTGGAGCAGAACTCCGTCGTCAGGCGCAGGCCCTCGTCGAGGGACACCCGTGGTTCCCAGCCGGTGGCGGCCCGGAACGGGGAGGAGTCGATGATCACGCTCCTGAAGTCGCTGACCTCGGCGTACTCCGGCGGCTCCACGCAGACCACGGGTACCGGTTCCTTGCCCGTCTGCTCGGCGACCAGTGCGGAGACCTTGGTGAACACCTGCCCGAGCGGGGCGCCCTGGCCGGTGCCGATCAGCCAGCGTCTGCCGGCGAGCGCGTCGATGCGGCCGGTGGCGGCCCAGAAGGCGCGGGCGACGTCGTCGACGTGGAGCAGGTCGCGGCGGACCGTTCCGTCGTGCCACATGGTCAGGGGCTCGCCGGCCACCGCGCGGCGCGTCATCGTGGAGACGATGCCCTTGTCGCGGGCGGTGGACCCGGCGCTGTAGCCGTACAGCGTGGTCAGGCGCAGGCAGGCGCCGCGTACCGTTCCGGCGGCGTCGGCCGCGAGCAGCAGGCGTTCCGCCTCCAGCTTCAGCCGTTCGTAGTAGCCCTTGGGCCGGTCGGGTTCGGTGCCGTCCAGGACTTCCCTGTCCGAGGAGCCGGCCGCCGTGACCGATCCGGTGAACAGGACGGTGGGGGGCTCGGGGAAGGCGGTCCGGTCGCCGAGGGTGTCCAGCAGGTCCTGCATCAGGCCCACGTGGACGCGTCGGGCGCCGGTGTCGTCGTCGGCGATGCGCCAGGTGGAGGCTCCCGCGATGTAGGCCAGGGAGTGGATGACGACGTCGGCTCCGGCGACGGCGGCGGCCATCTGGCCGGGTTCGGTCAGGTCCGTGGAGAGCACCTCGATGTCGGCGCGGGCGCCGTCGGGGACGGGGACCTTCCTGCGGGAGACGGCCCGGACCCGGACGGGGTGCTGTGCCAGTTCGCGGAAGATGGCGGATCCGACGAAGCCCGCGGCGCCCAGCACCACGATGAGCGGGGGGTTCACGCTCTTGCCTCCCTGGGGGTGTGTGGGGTCGTCGGCGGTCAGAGGAGGCATGCGGCCAGGCTCCGGGCCTCGACGTTGACGTGGTAGCCGAACCGGGTCAGGCGGTTGAGCATGTTGAGGGTGATCCACCGGTAGTTGTCCGGTGTCTCGATCGCGTGGTCCTCGGGGATCTCGACGACCAGGTGGCGGGTGTCGGCCTTGGAGAAGCGGCCGCCGTCCTCCGACTGGATGGTGTCCAGCCGGGTCCAGGCGGCGGGTGCGTCGAGGTACTGCGTCAGCGGCGGGAAGTCCTGGGGGCCGCGGTGGTAGCCCGGGGAGAACTGGATGGTGGGGCCGAGTTCGAGACGGTCCGTCAGGCCGGGCTGGATCGTGGCCTGGAGCAGGAAGTGCAGGACTCCGTCCCGGCGCTGGCAGATGAGGGCCACGGCGTTTCCGGGGCGGGGCTCCAGCATGGGCTGCCACCAGGTGCCGACCTCCCGGCTGGTGGCCTGGACGGACATGCCGATGATGTCGAAGATGCGGCCGTCGCGGTGTCGGATGCTGTCGTCGTCGCAGATCCACTCGTCCATGTCGCGCAGGCTGATGCGCCGCACGTCCAGGTTGGACTTCGCCTTCTGGTCGAAGAGCCAGGTCAGCGTGGCGGAGAGCGCGGCCGACGAGGACGGCGTGCGGTGCGACGTCAGCAGTTCGGCGTGGAAGCCGTCGGTCTGCTCGGCGTAGGACGGCTGGTCCTCGGCGGCGCCGTAGGCGATGCCGGAGAGCACGGTGCGGGCGTTCATGTTGACGCGGTTGCCCAGCATGAGCTGGTGGCGCAGCTGGCCCAGGGTGAGCCAGGTGAAGTCGTCCTCGACGTGGACGTCCTCGTCCTCGGGCACCTCGACGATCATGTTCCGGTTCCTCTTGTTGAGGTACCAGAAGCCGTGCTCGGACAGGAGCTGGTCGAACAGGATGCGGCGCCGGCCGCCCTCGAGGAAGTACTCCAGGTACGGGGTGGCCCGGCCGCCGTGGACGCGCTGGTAGTTGCTCTGGGTGGCCTGGACGGTCGCCGCGTACTGGACGAAGGCGGTGTTGCCCGGCTCCATCTTCGCCTGCATGAGGAAGTGCAGGACGCCGTCGAAGCGCTTGGCGATGATGCCCAGGATGCCGATCTCCGGCTGGACGATGATCGGCTGGGACCACTGCGGGACGGGGCCGAAGTCCGTCCGTACGGAGAGTCCTTCGACGGTGAAGAACTTGCCGTCCGCGCGGCTGAGCCGGTCGCCGAGGTGCCAGTTCGGCAGCGCGGCCAGCGGTATTCGTTCGACGTCGTACGAGGCGGACTCCTCCCGTTCGTGGAGGAAGGCGCCTGCGTCGGGGGTCAGCGGGGACTTCTGCACCAGCGCTGACGCCAGGAAGTCGTCGGCGCCGTTCACCTCGGGCTGCATCCTGCTGTTTCCTTTCAACGGTACGGGCCATGACGGGCGGGCCGGCTTCGCGGGGTTGGGGCGAGGGGCCGGGCGAAGGCGGCCTTTGTCACCGGCGGCCGGGTACGTGACGCTAGGGCGCCGTCCTCGCCCCGCCCTCGCGCGTGGCTGGAGCGCGCCGGTGTGCGCGGCGCGCGCGTGGGGGTGTGTGCTCCAGGGGGATTCGACCGCGAGTGGCGATGCTTCGGCTTCATCGTCCGTTCTTCCACCCCGTCCAGAGAGGCCGGCATGTCGAACACTCACCACGCTCTCGTCGAGAGCTTCGTGGACATGATCAACAACCATGACGTCAGCACGATGGAGGAGCACACGGCTGCCGGTCACATCGACCACAACCCCGGGGTGGCCGACGGCATCGACGCCAACCGTGCGTTCTGGGTCCAGGTGTTCTCCGCCTTCCCCGACCTGAAGGCCGTGCTGCACGACGTCATCGCGGAGGGCGACCGGGTGGCCGCCCGCCTGGAGTACACCGCGACCCACCAGGGCACGTTCCTGGGCATACCGGCGACCGGCCGGCCGGTGAACTTCCAGTCCATCGACATCTGGCGGGTGGAGGGCGGGCTGCTCGCCGAGCACTGGGACCAGCTGAACATGGACGACCTCTTCCGGCAGCTGGGGGCCGACCCGGCGGCGCTCGCGCAGTCCTGAACGGGCCGGGCCGGCCGCCGTCCGTCCTCCCGGCGGCCGGGCCCGAACCCGCCCCCCGCACACGCCTCGTGCCCCGCGCTCGTCGACGAGCGCGGGGCACGAGGCGTGTGCGGGGGGGGTCAGCCGGTGAACTCGGCGAACCTGGCGACCGTGTCGGCCGGCCCGGGCAGGGCCGCGATCTCCTGGGCGACCTTGCGGGCCGCCTCCTGGTGCGCGCCGTCGGTCAGCAGCAGGCGCATCTCGCGCTCCACCGCCTCGGCGGACACCTCGTGGCCGAGCAGCATGCGGCCCGCTCCGGTGGCGCGCACCGCGGGCGCGTTGGCGTGGCCGTCGCCCTCCGCCGGCAGGATCAGCTGGGGCAGTCCCGCGGCCAGCGTGGTCAGCGTGGTGCCGTGGCCGCCGTGGTGGATGACGGCGGTGGCGTGCCGCAGGGCCTCGGCCTGCGGCACCCAGGGAAGGGCGACGACCCGGTCGGGCAGCTCGCCCAGCTCGGCCGGGTCCACCAGCGAGCTGGTGGCGACCAGGACCCGCACGTCCAGCGGGAGCAGGCCGTCGATCACGGTGCGCAGCCGCTGGGCGGAGGTGACCACGGTGCCGAAGCTGAGGTAGACCAGCGGGCCCTGCCCCTCGGTGATGCTCGCGGGCAGCTCGCCCGGCTCGCTGAAGGGGGTGGGGCGCTGCGGGATCACCTGGACGCCGGAGGCCAGGAAGTCCTGGTCCTGCACGGCGGGCGGGCAGATGTCGATGTACGGGTTGCCCAGGGCCGCGTCGTGGCCGAGCTTGTCGGCCACGCCCAGGTCGGCGGCCGTGGCGAACAGCTCCTGCGGGATCTGCGGGTCGGAGGAGACCCGGCCGATGCTCTGGGCGACGGCGGGCACGCCGGCCGCGGCGGCGGCGAAGGCGGCGCCGGGGTTGAGGCTCTCGTAGACGAGCAGGTCCGGCCGCAGGGAGTCGAACAGACCGGTGAGGTCCGCGAACACGCTGCGCGGCAGCACCGAGCCGAAGGCCTTCACCGCCAGGGCCGCCAGCACCTCCGGCGGTATGTCGCTGGCCTGTGCGGCGCCGCCGTTGGCCTCCAGGAACGCCTGGCCGCCGGCCGCCTCGATGAACGCCTCGGGGACGGTGAGCCCGCTGGCGACCGGCCGCAGCCCCGCCTTCTCGACGGTGGGGTGGAACTGGGCGTGGGTGGCGAACCAGACCTCGTGCCCGGCTTCCTGCGCCGCCTGGGCGAGCGGGATCAGGGGGAAGACGTGTCCGTAGTTTCCGAGGCTTGCGAAGAGGACCTTCATGTCTCGCGCGGCCTTTCTGCCGGTGGCGTGATCAGGGGTGGGGTGATGCCGAATTCCCGCGGCCCGACGCGATGTCGTCGTGTCGGGCCGCGGGTCGGCGTACGGGGGTGTGGTGCGGGGTGTCAGCGGGTGGCCGAGGCGGCCGGTTCGGCGGCCTGCGGCTGCTGCGCGCCGCCGGCTTCGGCGCCGTGCTGCTTCTGCGCGCCGGCGGGCCGGACGACGAAGAGCATCACGATCGCCGCGAGCGCCATGGCCGCGGCGCCGACCCACAGGGCGGGGACGAAGCCGTCGACGAAGTCCTGGCCCGAGGCGTAGCCGCCGTTGTGGGTGAAGACGCTGGTCAGGACGGCGATGCCGAACGCCGCGCCGAGCTCGCGCATGGCCGAGGTCGAGCCGGAGGCGATGCCCTGCTCGGATTCGTCGACGGAGCTCATCGTCAGGTTGATGAGCGGGGCGAAGAAGCAGGCCACGCCCACGCCGCCCAGGAGGTAGCCGGGCAGCTGCTCGACGTAGGAGGAGTCGGGGCCCATCACCAGCGCCCAGTAGGCGAAGCCGGCGGCGAGCAGCGCGAGTCCGAAGACCGCGACGGGACGTCCGCCGATCTTGTCCGACAGGATGCCGGCGACCGGCGCGATCAGGAGCGGCATCGCCGTCCACGGCAGCATCCGCACGCCCGCCTCGGTCGGCGACATGTGCTGGATGTTCTGCATGAACTGCGTGATCAGGAAGACGACGCCGTACATGCCGAAGGCCTGGAGCAGGCCGCCGGCGTTGACGGCGCTGAAGGCCCGGTTGCGGAACATGCGCATGGGCAGCATCGGGGCGCTGCTGCGCTGCTCGAACAGGACGAACAGGACGAGCAGCACGACGCCGGCGACCATGGGGCCCACGACCAGCGGGGCGCCCCAGCCCTCGTCGCCGTTGGCGCGGATCAGGCCGTAGACGAAGCCGAGGATGCCGAGGCTGGCCAGGAGCGTGCCGGGGGCGTCCAGGCGGTTGTTGGGGCCGCGGCTCTCGGCCAGGCCGCGCCAGGCGGCCGGGGCCAGGAGCAGGCCCACCGGCACGTTGATCCAGAAGATCCACTGCCAGGACAGGTTCTCCGTGACCAGTCCGCCGACCAGCGGGCCGCCGGCGATGGCCAGTCCGCCGACCGCGCTGTAGATGCCGAGGGCGGCGCCGCGCTTGGCGGCGGGCACGGCGTGGGTGAGCAGGGTGAGGGAGAGCGGCATGATGACGGCGGCGCCGGCGCCCTGCACCACGCGGGCGGCGATCAGCTCGTTGATGCCGGGGGCCAGGGCGGCCGCGGCCGAGGCGGCGGTGAACACCAGCAGGCCGCTGATGAACACCCGGCGGCGGCCGAAGCGGTCACCGAGGGCGGCGCCGAACATCATCAGGACGGCGAACGACAGGGTGTAGGCGTTCACCGTCCATTCCAGGTCCTCCAGGCTGCCCCCGAGCTCGTCCCTGATGGTGGGCAGCGCAACGAGGACCACCAGGTTGTCGAGTCCGGCCATGAAGGTGGCGAGGGCCGTGATCAGTGTGGCCAGGCCCGGGGACCTCCCCGCCCCGGCCTCACCGCCGCCGGCGGCGACCTTGTCAGTACTCATTCAGGGTTTTCCTTCCGAATTCCACCATGGAGGGACAACGGTTTCCGTCGCGTGGTCGGTGACGAGGCGCCGCCCCGTTGCTGACGCCCCGCAGGGCGTCGCCTGGAGGCTAGAAAGCCGTGCTCGAGCGCCGGTCGAGCCGCGGTGAGGGCGCCGGGGCGGTGTCCGCCTCCAGTTCTTCTCCGTCCGCGCTCGATCGGGGCGCCACACCATCGGGCGACGGGTCCCGGCCATCCCTGGGCCCGTACTGCCGCAGGCACCCCTCGCGTCCTGGCCGCACCGCGTCCACGTCCCGCACCGCGTCCGCCCGCCGCTTCGCGGCCGGCGTCGCCGGAGGCGTCGTGGAGACGTGGTGGCCGAAGGCCCGCTGTAGGGGCGGGGAAGCACTCCGGCGTCCCGGGGTCTCCCGGTCCTTGTGAACATCCGGAACCGGTCCGCCGGTCCGGAACCGATACCTCGTTGATGAAAGGGAAGCCGAGATGAAGGGCATCATCCTCGCCGGCGGCAGCGGCACCCGGCTGCGTCCGCTGACCGGCGCGCTGTCCAAACAGATCCTGCCGGTCTACGACAAGCCCATGATCTACTACCCGCTGTCCGTGCTGATGCTGGCCGGTATCCGGGAGATCCTGGTGATCTCCTCCCGGGACCACTCCGACAGCTTCCGTTCCCTGCTGGGGGACGGTTCCCGGCTCGGTCTGAAGATCGAGTACGCCGAGCAGGACCAGCCGCGCGGCATCGCCGAGGCCCTGGTCATCGGCGCCGACTTCATCGGGGACGACCAGGTCGCGCTGGTGCTGGGCGACAACATCTTCCACGGGCCGCGGTTCTCGGTGCTCCTCGACGACGCGCTGCGCCGGCTCGACGGCGCGCACCTGTTCGGCTACCGGGTGCGTGATCCGCACCGGTACGGGATCGGGGAGATCGACGCGCACGGCCGGCTGCTGTCGCTGGAGGAGAAGCCGCTCCACCCGCGCTCCGACATCGCGGTGACCGGGCTGTACCTCTACGACAGCGACGTGGTGGGGATCGCCAAGAACCTCTCCCCCTCGGCGCGGGGCGAGCTGGAGATCACCGACGTCAACCTCGCCTACCTGGCGCAGGGCCGGGCCCGGCTCACCGAGCTCGGCCGCGGCTTCGCCTGGCTGGACATGGGCACCCACGACTCGCTGCTGCAGGCGGCGCAGTACGTCCAGCTGGTGGAGCAGCGGCAGGGCGTGTGGATCGCCTGCGTCGAGGAGGTCGCGCTCAACCGCGGCTTCATCACCGCCGAACAGTGCCGGCGCCTGGGCGAGGAGATGGCGGGTACGGCGTACGGCGAGTACGTCGCCGAGGTCGCCGCCCGCCACCGCCCGATGCCGACCGTCCGCGTAGCCTGAGAAGGAGAACGTCCCATGCTTCCGATCCGACCTGCCACCCCGGTGAGCGCGTCATGACCACCCGTGTTCTGGTGACCGGCGGGGCCGGTTTCATCGGCTCGCACTACGTCCGTACGGTGCTGGGCCCCGACGGTCCGGGCGATGTGTCGATCACCGTCCTGGACAAGCTGACGTACGCGGGCAATCCCGCCAACCTCGACGAGGTCCGGGCGCACCCCGACTTCTCCTTCGTGCAGGGTGACATCTGCGATCCCGAGCTGGTCGACAAGCTGATGGCCGAGCACGCGCAGGTGGTGCACTTCGCCGCGGAGTCGCACGTGGACCGGTCGATCGACGGGGGCGCCGAGTTCGTGCGCACGAACGTGGTCGGCACGCACACGCTGGTGGACGCGGCGCACCGGGCCGGCGTCGAGGTGTTCGTGCACGTGTCGACCGACGAGGTGTACGGCTCGATCGACGAGGGCTCCTGGCCCGAGAGCCACCCGTTGAGCCCCAACTCGCCGTACTCGTCGTCGAAGGCGTCCAGTGACCTGATCGCGCTGTCGTACCACCGTACTCATGGTCTGGACGTGCGGGTCACCCGCTGTTCGAACAATTACGGTCACCACCACTTCCCTGAGAAGCTCATACCCCGGTTCGTGACCAACCTCCTCGACGGCGGGAAGGTCCCGCTGTACGGCGACGGCGGCAACGTCCGCGACTGGCTGCACATCGACGACCATGTGCGGGGCATCGAACTGGTCCGCACCAAGGGCCGGGCGGGTGAGATCTACAACATCGGGGGCGGCACGGAGCTTTCGAACAGGGAGCTCACTACGCTGCTGCTCGCGGCGTGCGGTGCGACCTGGGAGGAGAGCGTCGAGTACGTCGAGGACCGCAAGGGCCACGACCGGCGTTATTCCGTCGACTGCACGAAGATCCGTGAGGAGTTGGGGTACAAGCCTCGGAAGGGTTTCGAGGAGGGACTGGCCGAGACCGTCCAGTGGTACCGCGACAATCGGGACTGGTGGGAGCCGCTGAAGGAGGCGGCCGATGGAGGTGGCGCCTCCGGTTGAGTGAGAACTTCACCCGCCACCGGTGAAGCCGACACTGTCCGTGACCTGACTTACTCGCGAAGAATCCCGGCCATTGGAGCACGACACCGACCACGGCAGTGAGGACCTCTCCGATGAGCCACGCCAGTGCCACCATCACTCTCCCGGCACGCATCACCGAGGCAGTTCCCGCACGTCCGCTCCTCGTGGTCGAACGCACGGACCACACCTTCGGCTCCACGGTGCTGTTCACCCTGTGCGCCGGTCCGGTCCCCGCGGCGCCGAGCGCCGCGGCGTTCACCCTGTGCGCCGGCCCGCCCCCCGCGAGCTTCGCCTCCGTCTCGGCCTCCGTGGCCGTCGAGGGCGATGTGGTCGCGGGGGCCTGGATATGACATCTGAGTCGTCCGTTCCCTGGAAGTCCGCACGGGCCGCCCTGCAAGACGGTTCGACCCTGGTGGGTTTCAGGCGTCATCTGCGTCCGGCGACCGTCCCGGGCGAGGCGACGTATCTGGTCTCCCGTCAGGGTGTGACCACTTTGCACGGTGTCCTGGCCGATGTGCTGGTCCCGCTGCTCGACGGTTCCCGGTCGTTCGCCGAGATCCTGCGGGCCGCGGCTCCGGCCCTGAGTGCCGAGGAGGCCGAGGACGGGCTGCGTCTGCTCAGCGAGGCGGGGCTGCTGCGCTTTCGCAATCCCGCCCTGTCCGCCGGCGCGGACCCGGTCGCCGAGGCGTACTGGGACCTGGCCGGCCTGGACGGGGCCCGGGCGGCGGCGGGCCTGACCGGCTCGCGGCTGCGGATCCTGCCGCTGGGCGGCGTGGACCCCGGGCCGGTGCTCGCGGCGAGCGTGGAGTCCGGCCTGAGCGTGACCGAGTCGGACACGGACCTCACCCTGGTCCTGTGCGACGACTACCTCTCCCCCGAGCTGGAACGGGTCGACGCCGAGCACCGGGCGGCGGGCCGGCCCTGGCTGCTGACCCGGCTGTGCGGCTACGAGCCCTGGATCGGACCGTTCTTCCGGCCCGACGAGGGACCGTGCTGGTCGTGTCTGGCCTACCGGCTGGAGCAGCACCGCGGCTACGAGGGGCCGCTGCAGCAGGCTCTGGGGCTGGACCGTCCGCTCGTGCGGCCGATCGCCTCGCTGTCGGCCGGGCGGGTGATGGCGGCGCAGAGCGCGGTGCTGGAGGCCGCCAAGTGGCTGGCCGGGCTGCGCTATGCCGATCAGGGCTCGCTGCGCACGGTGGACACCCTGAATCTGCGCACCCGGGTCCATGCGGTGTCCCGGATCCCCCAGTGCCATTCCTGCGGGCAGCCCGGTCTGGTGCGGCGGCGGGTGCTGGCGCCGTTCGTGCCGGTGTCGCGGATCAAGTCCGGGCAGGGCGGCGGCGGGGACCGGGCGCTCAGCCCCGACCAGCTGCTCAGGCGCCATGCGCATCTGGTCAGTCCGATCACCGGGATCGTCCCGGTGCTCGAACCCTCCCCCGGTGCGCCGGAGTTCGCCACCACCTATGTGTCGGGGCACAACCTGGCGATGCGGGAGCGCGGTCCGGCCGGCCTGCGTTCGCAGAGCGGCGGCAAGGGGCTGACCGACGCCGAGGCCCGTACCAGTGCGCTGTGCGAGGCGGTGGAGCGCTACTGCGGCACCCGGCACGGTGACGAGCCGGTCGTGGTGGACACCCTGCGCGCGCTGGGCGAGCAGGCCGTGCACCCCAACGCCTGCCAGCTGTACGCCGAGGAGCAGTTCCGCGACCGGGACCGGTGGAACCGCTCGGGCTCGCCGTTCCACCACGTGCCGGAACGTTTCGAGGAGGACCGGCCGGTGGAGTGGACGCCGGTGTGGTCGCTGACCGAACAGCGCCAGCGGCTGCTGCCGACCTCGATGCTGTACTTCTCCTGCGCCCCCGGTGCGCGGGGGCCGTACGCCGACTCCAACGGCAACGCGGCGGGCAGCAGCCCGGAGGACGCCCTGCTGCAGGGCTTCATGGAACTGGTGGAGCGCGACGCGGTCGCCCTGTGGTGGTACAACCGCACCCGGCAGCCGGCGATCGACCTGGACTCCTTCGGCGAGCCGTACATCGGGCGGCTGCGCGAGGGGTACCGGAAGATGGGCCGGGACCTGTGGGCGCTGGACCTCACCTCGGACCTGGGGATCCCCGCGGTGGTGGCGGTGTCCCGGCGCACCGAGGGGCCCAGCGAGGACATCGTCTTCGGTTTCGGCGCGCACTTCGACCCGGCGATCGCGCTGCGCCGCGCGCTGACCGAGACGGGGCAGCTGCTGCCGGCGGTGAGCAGGGACCGGCCCGGCGGCGGGTACGGCATCACCGATGCGCTGCCGGTGCGCTGGTGGCGGCAGGCGACGGTGGCCAACCAGCCGTATCTGGCGCCCGATCCGACGGTCCGGCCGCGCAGTCGCGGTGACTGGAATCATGTGGTGCGCAACGATCTGCTCGACGACGTCGAGGCCGTCACCCGGCTCGTCGCCGCCAAGGGCATGGAGCTGCTCGTCCTGGACCAGACCCGGCCGGACGTGGGCCTGCCGGTGGTCAAGGTGGTGGTGCCGGGGCTGCGGCACTTCTGGGCGCGGTACGCGCCGGGCCGGCTGTTCGACGTGCCGGTCTCGCTCGGGCGGCTGTCCGCTCCCACCCGGTACGAGAACCTCAACCCGATCCCGTTGTTCGTGTGACGCGCCCTGGTGCGCGGCGGCCGGTGCGCCCCGGGGCGGGGGCGGTCCGGCCGCTGTGTGCGGGGGCGGTGTGCGCGGTCGTGCGCGGCGGGCTTCCGACCGGCGCCGACGCCGTCTACCAGGCGACGGCCCGCTGACACACCAGGTCCCTAAGATGACCACCGAACATTCAGCCAACCTGCTTAGAATGAGGCCCGGTTGTTCGAATTGTCATCGAGCCACGAGGGGAGCTGGGAGACAAGAGATGGACGGCGCCGGTCCGGACAGGTCCTCATCGCATGCCAGCCCATCGCAGGACTACGGGAGTGTGGCCGCCAGAACCGCCCGGGGCGTTCTGCTGGCGGCGCTGGCCTGTTATCTGGGCATCACGCTCCTCAACATCCTTTCGCTGTCGCTCGATGCGTACGGACTGACCCGTGCCGTGGTCTGTCTGCTGCTGGTGTTCCTGCTGCAGCTCGTGCACTCGGGGCTGATCCTCTCCCGGACGCGGGGGCGCACCCGGATGCTCACGCTGGCCGCCCAGGGGGTGCTGTCCTATCTGCCGCTGCTGTGGTTCGGGGCGTACTGGGGCGCGATGGCCGGGTTCTTCGCCGGGTCGCTGCTGCTCGTGCTGCGGCCGGCGGCGGGCTGGACGCTGTACGGGCTGACGGCGCTGAGCATGGTCCTGCCCGGGGTCCTGTACCACCTGGACGTCGTCGACACGGTGTACCTGGTGCAGACGACCGCGCTGACGGGTCTGGTCGTGTACGGCCTGAGCCGGCTGACCAGTCTGGTCGACCAGCTGCACAAGGCCCGTGCCGATCTGGCCCGGCTGGCGGTGAGCAACGAGCAGTTGCGGTTCTCCAGGGATCTGCACGATCTGCTCGGGTACAGCCTGTCGGCGGTGACGCTGAAGAGCGAGCTGATACGCCGTCTGATCCCGACCAATCCGCACCGGGCGTGCGACGAGGTCGACGAGGTGCTGGGGATCTCCCGGCAGGCCCTGGCCGATGTGCGCAGGGTCGCGAGCGGGTACCGGGAGATGTCGCTCGGTTCGGAGCTGACGTCCGCGGAGTCGGTGCTGGCCGCCGCGGACGTCGAGGTGACGGTCGAGGTGCACGAGGACATCGACCGGCTGGGGGTGGTGACGTCCACCGTGCTGGCCACGGTGCTGCGGGAGGGGGTCACCAATCTGCTGCGGCATTCCAAGGCCTCGCGGTGCTGGATCTCGGCGCGGGTCGAGGGCGACGTGGTGCGGCTGGCGATCGTCAACGACGGTCTGCTGCTGGGCTCCCATCTGCGTTCGCCGCACAGCGGCAGCGGTCTGGGCAATCTCGAGCGGCGGCTGGAGGACATCGGCGGCCGGCTGGTCGCGCAGCGTCTGCCGGACGCCTCCGACACGGACCTGTTCCGGCTCACGGCCGAGACACCGCTGCGGCAGGAGCGGTCCGAGGGGCCGCCCGCGGGTGTGATCACGCGCAAAGGACGGGTCTACGGCCCGGCAGAGGACGTAGCGTAGGCAGCCTCGTTCCGGCCGCCCCGGGCCGTTCGGTGTGATGCCGGCGGGCCGGGGGCGGCCGGGCAGGATCCGCAAGATTCTCGTAAGTGGAAGAAACGGTGGACGGCGACGATGATTCGGATCCTCCTGGCCGAAGACATGCACATGGTCCGTGGCGCGCTGGTGGCTCTGCTCAATCTGGAGGACGACCTGGAGGTGGTCGCCGAGCTGGAGCGCGGCGACCAGATCCTGGGGCTGGCGCGTGAGTGCCGGCCGGATGTGGCCATCATCGACATCGACCTGCCCGGGATGGACGGGCTGAGCGCGGCCGAGCTGCTGCACGAGCGGCTGCCCGAGTGCAGGACGCTGATCCTCACCAGTCTGGGCCGGCCCGGGACGCTGCGCCGGGCGATGTCCGCGCACGTGTCGGGTTTCCTCCTCAAGGACGCTCCGCCCAGCGATCTGGCGCAGGCCGTGCGCCGGGTCGTCTCCGGTCAGCGGGTGATCGACCCGCAGCTGGCGCTGGCGGCCTGGGGCGGCACCGAGAGCCCGCTGACGATACGGGAGACCGAGGTGCTGCAGATGGCCGCGCAGGGCTCGGAGCCGCAGGAGATGGCCGCGCAGCTGCACCTGTCGGTGGGCACGGTGCGCAACTACCTCACCACGGTCGTGGCGAAGCTGAACGCCCGCAACCGGGTCGACGCCATCCGTATCGCCCGGGAGTCGGGCTGGCTGGTGTGAGGGCTCAGCCCACGGGCACGGTCATGCCGGCGCCCGCCAGGTGACCGAGGATCGACAGGGTCAGTTCGGCGGGCAGCGGGGCCACGTCGACCAGGGCGTCGGGGGTCGTGGGCCAGGCCAGCAGGGACACCACCCACATCGCCTCGGGGCGGTGGATCTCCACCCGGTGCTGCAGGGTGCGGCATTCCAGCAGGAAGGCGTTGCCCTGCACGGTGATGGTCACGTCGGGCCGCAGTCTGACCCGGCGCTGTGAGGGCACCATGGCCAGGGCGAAGCGGGCGGTGCGGCCCGCCGGGACGACGGAGAGCACCGGGCCCCTGAGGTCTTCCAGGGACAGCGTTCTGATCACCAGGTGGGAGATCTCGCGGAGCACCGACAGCACCGCGGTGTAGCCGTCCTGCCCGCCGGCCGTGTCGTCCTTGGGCTGGAGCAGGTTGGCGAGCCGGATGGGGCCCATCTCCATGCGGTGCAGGGCCTCGGTGACCACGGTCGCGGGGGCCTCGATGCGTTCGGTGCCCTGCGGGCCGCTGAGGACCAGGGCCTGGCCCTCCTCGTCCCAGCCGACCGCCGTGTCCTCACGCAGGGACCACAGGTGGTGCAGGCGCAGGGGGGAGTCTTCCGGGGGCGGGATCACGGACAGCACACCTCCTGGGGGTCACGGGAGCCGACCGAAAGGCTGGCTCCTCCCCCGCGGACACGCTCGCGCCCCAGTATGAATGCGCTTGCCGTCTCTCCAGCAGCGATGGACTCACACCGAAAACGTGAGGAAATCATGGGGTCTTGACAGTGGCCGGGACCTCGGCGGTCTCCTCCTGCGGCGGCCGGGTCCGCTCGGCCCAGCGCACGGCGGGGCCGCCGGCGCACAGCACGAGAAGGAACAGCAGGGAGATCAGCAGCCAGCCCGGGCCGCCGAACCGGTCGGGCAGCGAGGTGACCAGGGCCGGGCCGGCGATCAGGGCGAGGGCGTCGCCGGTGGCGAAGGCGCCCCCGTACTGTCCCTGCGCGCCGGCGGGCGCCAGCTCGTAGCGCAGTCCCCAGCGGGCGGCCTCGCCCCAGATCTCGCCGAGGGTGAACAGGACCGCGACGGCCAGCAGGACGGCGGCGGCCGCCCAGGCGGGCATCCGGCCGGTCACGGCGGTGACGGCGCAGGCGACGATCAGGACCACGGCGGTGATCCTCTGCAGGCGTGCCGCGCCGCGCACGGTGTCGGCGTCGCGGGCCATGCGTACCTGGAGGAAGACCACCATCAGGGTGTTGACCAGCATGATCCAGGCCGCCAGGGCGCGGGGGGCGTCGGTGTGCACCACCAGCCACAGCGGCAGTCCCACCGCCAGGGCGGTGGGGCCGATCCGAAGGATCCCGGAGACCTGGGCGACCAGCAGGTAGGGGACGTCGCGCACCGCGCCGGGCGGCCGCTTGCCCCGGGGGGCGGGCGGGATGCCGGGGACCTTGGGCAGCCGCATGTACAGCGAGGCCACCAGCATCATGGCCAGGGCGTTGCCCCAGAACAGGCAGAGGTAGGCGGTCTCGGAGTCGGCGGCGATGACCAGGCCGGCGGCCAGGGAGGCCAGGGAGAAGCCGCCGTTGAAGACGCTGCGCATGTAGGCCGAGAGCTTGACCCGGCCTTCGCGGCCCATCACTCCCGACACCAGTGCGCCGCGGGCGACGTGCCCGCTCTGTTCGGCCAGGCCCAGGGCGATGGCCATCGCCAGGTAGGCCGGGAAGGAGTGCACGAGGGTCGCGGCGAGCAGTGCCGCGGCCTTGCCCAGGGCGAACAGCGCGGTGGCTCCGCGGGGTCCGAACCGGTCGGCGAGGTGTCCGGTCGGCACGCCCAGGAGCAGGGCCAGGACGCCGGCGAGCGACATGCCCAGGCCCACCTGTCCCGGTGACAGGCCCACCACGTGGACGAAGTACACCGCGCCGCCGGTGACGTAGAGGCCGTTGCCGAGGCTGGCCACGGCGGTGCACAGGACCAGCAGCCGGCCGGCACCGGGTTCGGGGAGCAGGCGGGAGATCGCACGGGCCATGGTGGGCACCTCACTGGGTGGGGGCGGTTGACGCTGTGGAGGGCGGGCGGACATGCTGCGGGGGTTCGGGACGGTCCGGTCCCCCCCCCCGGGGGGCCGGGGAAGGCGGGGGTGGCATGGATCCGATCAGCCCGATCGGGGTGGTGCGCGGCGGGCGCCGGGAGGCGTTCGAGGACGGCTGGGGGTCGGTGGTCTCGCGGATCGAGCTGGATCCGGAGGTGTTCGAGGAGTCGGCGACCTCGGGGCTGGAGGAGTACTCACATGTCGAGGTGGTCTTCGCGTTCCACCTGGCGACGCGGACCTGCACCTCGGCGCAGCACCCCCGGGGCAACACCGCGTGGCCGGTGCGCGGGATCCTGGCGCAGCGGGCGCCGAACCGGCCCAATCATCTGGGGGTGTCGGTGTGCGCTCTTGCGGCCGTCGACGGGCTGACGCTGAGCGTGGAGGGGCTCGATGCCCTGGACGGTTCGCCGGTGCTCGATGTCAAGCCGTATCTGCCGGAGTTCGCGCCGCGTGGCCGGGTGCGGGTGCCGGGCTGGTCGGTGGAGCTGATGCGCTCCTATTTCTGAGGGGGCCGGGCGGTGGTGGTTCATGACACGGCCACCAGGTCGGTGCGGGCGGCCGCGATGAGGGTGTTGGCCTCGTCGCGGGGCAGTTCCCGGTCGACCAGCAGGGCGACGGGCAGCTGGGCGGTGCTGCGGATGTGGGCGGCGGTGGCGCAGCGGGTGACCCGGCCGCCGTCGGGCGGGGCCTGGACGGCGAGGAAGTCGATGCCGGGCAGCGGCCGGTCGGGGGCGCGGTCGACGATCAGGCCCGTCGCGCGGGTGCCGTCGGTGCCGTGCAGGACGCAGTGGTCGTCGCTGCGTTCGACGGTGACCTGCCGGTGGTCCAGGCGGACCGGGCCCACGCTCAGCGGGATGTCGAGGGGTTCGGCGTCGGTGGGGTGGCCGGCCAGTCTCGCCACGGTGCGGGCGACGAACTCCGGGTCCCGTTCGCGCAGCCGGCTGTAGGTGTTCAGTGCGCGGCGGCTGCGGAGTGCGAACACGGTCTGGTGTCCCTCCAGGCGTCCGCCGCGGCACAGCTGCTCGAACCAGGCGGTGCTCTGCGCGGCCTCGGCCTGTGCCTGTTCGGCGACGGGCCGCCGGATGCTCTCGTACTCGGCCAGTGCCTGGAGCGGGTCGTGGTGTGCGGCGATGCAGCGGGCCAGGGTCAGGGCGTCGTCGATGGCCAGGGTGGTGCCCGAGCCGGTGGAGAAGTGGACGGTGTGGGCGGCGTCGCCGACCAGCACGGTGCGCCCGTGGGACCAGTGGCGGTTGACGACGGTGCGGAACGGTTGCCAGCCGGTGGTCCGGGCCCGGAGGGGGGCGCCGCCCAGTTCGCTGCGGAACACCTCGGCGAGGCGCTGTTCGGCCTGGGGGGCGGGCAGGTCGAGCAGGCCGAGGGCCAGGAGGGTGTCGGGGTCGGCCTCGACGATGAAGGTGCTCTCGTCGGCGGCGTGCGGGTAGGCGTGCACCACCAGGGGGCCCGGCCCGGAGTCCTTGAGGAGGAAGCAGGGTTCGAGGACCGCAGGGGTGCTCATCCACAGGTAGCGGGTGCGGCCGGCCGTCAGGGTGGTGGCGAAGCGGCCGGAGTGCTGCCGGCGCAGTTCGCTGCCCGCGCCGTCCGCCAGCACCACCAGATCGGCCTGCTCGGGCAGGTGGGTGACGGTGTGTCTGGTCAGCCGGATGTTGGGGTGCTGTGCGGCCAGTTCGCGTACGTGGGCGTGGAAGGCGTGCCGGGAGATGCCCGACATGCCGAAGGCGCCGGAGGTGATGCGTTCGCCGT
Organism: Streptomyces sp. NPDC004284; assembly: GCF_042874035.1. Taxonomy (NCBI): domain Bacteria; kingdom Bacillati; phylum Actinomycetota; class Actinomycetes; order Kitasatosporales; family Streptomycetaceae; genus Streptomyces; species Streptomyces sp. NPDC004284. The sequence goes on from NZ_JBIAMJ010000020.1 coordinate 122,393, forward strand.
CGATGACGGTGACGGTCTTGTCCCAGGTGGCGTAGGCGGCGGGCGGCAGGTTCAGGGCGTCGGGGTGGTGGGAGCGCAGGCGCCGGGCGAACTCGTCGGTGAGGACGATGCCGGCCCCGGGGCCCCTCTCGTCGCGGTCGTAGAGGTCGACGGTGGTGCCGGGCAGCAGGCGGGCCAGTTCCATGGCGCAGAACGCTCCGGCGGGGCCCGCGCCGACGACGGCCACCGTCCGCGGCGGGGTGGCGGTCATGCCGGGCTCCCGTCCCAGTGGAACCGCTCGCCGCGGGCCAGTGCGGCGCCCCGGGAGACCGCGGTCATCTCGCCGCTGGCGATCTTCATGATGGTGAGGAACTCGGTGAAGTGCGGTTCGGGCGCCTGCAGTTGGGTGCCGGCCTGCTTCATCAGGGCCAGCCAGCGCATCCTTTGTTCGCGGGAGATGAGGAAGTGGGCGTGTGCCTGGTGCATCTTGGGGTCCCAGGCCGCGGTCAGGTCGTTCTCGCCGTAGATCCGGCGGAAGTGCTCGCCCAGCCGTGCGGCGTGGCGGGGCCAGTCGGGGACGGCGAACAGGGGGCTGAGCAGTTCGTCGTCGGCGACCAGCTCGTAGAAGCGGGTGGTGAGCGCCTCGAAGAACGCGGCGCCGCCGATGCCGGTCCAGAAGTCGGAGACCTTCCGGTCGACCTGGGCGGCGCTCAGCTGCTCGCCGGACTGCAGGCCCTGGTCGGCGACAAGGAGTACCTTCCCGTCGTGCCGGGGGGCCGGGGTGGCGGTGTCGGGCGACATGGTGATGCTCCTTGGGCCGGTTTCGTCGGGTGGGGGGGGGCGGGTTCAGTCGAGGACCAGGCCCGCGGCGGACAGCGTGCTGACGGTGCAGCCGCGCAGCCGTTTGGCCTGTACGGTGCCCAGGCCGTAGGAGATCGTGGTGATCCCCTGCTGCGGGGCCAGCTCGGCGGGGCGGTAGAACATGGTGGCGAAGTAGGTGAACGAGGCGTCGGGGTGCTGGTAGTCGGTGCCGCTCATCAGCGCGGTCCACTGGTCGCCGTCGCGCACCAGCATGGTGAAGGAGAGCAGGGCGCCGTTCTTGCGGGCCTCGACGATCCAGACGTTGTCCGGGCCGAAGTGCTCGCGCAGGTGCCGGAAGGAGCCGGCCTCGCGCTGCGGGTCGGGGACGGCGCCGTACTTGGCCATCAGCTGGCCCCGCAGCGGGAGCAGTTCGGGTTCTTCCTCGCCGATGGGGCGCTGGCTGATCTCGATGCCGCGCTCGGCGATCTCGCGCAGCTCGCGCCGTACGGTGAAGCGCTGGTTGCGGCGCAGTCCGGCGATGTAGCCGTCCAGGTCGTTCCAGGTGACGTCCATGTCGCTGCGGTCGACCATGGGGACGATGTCGAAGCCGGCGTCGCGCAGCACGTCGAGGAGCTCGGGGTGGTCGGGGCGCAGGAAGAGCGCGGAGACGCTGCGGATCTTCTGGTCGCGGCACCAGTGGAGGAGGGTGTCCAGGTACTGCCGGAGCAGCCGGGGGTCGCGGGCGGCGGGGCCGACGGGTGCCGACTCGTAGTTGGGGCCCATCAGCAGGCAGGTGGGGAACAGGTCGTCGGCGGTGTACCGCTTCCACGGGTGGGGTCCGTCGGCGGCCACGCCGTCGGCGGCGGATCCGCCCGACAGCACCCGCTGCGGGTCGAACCGGACGTGTCCGGTGGGGGCCTGCATCACGCCGCCGACCAGGGCCACCTGGTCGCCCTGGGGGCCGGGCAGGGCGAAGGTGCGCACGCCGCCGGGGATCCTGCCCTCGGCGAGGGAGATCCAGCGCCGGCGCAGGGTGACCGGCGCGCGGCCGGCCCAGTCGTCCCAGCGCTCGGGGATCTCGGTGCGTACCAGCAGCCCGGTGGCGCTCGGTGCCGGTTCAAGGCGGTCTGTCGTCACGGCTACTCCCTCGCGGACATGCACGAAGCCCGTCCGGCCCGGCAGTGCAGGTGGCTACCGGGCCGAAGGGGCTGTCGGACGATCGTCAGGCCGCCTGCTGTTCCGGCGCCCGGTCCCACACCGGGGCGCGGTCCCACACCGGGGCCTGGTCCCAGACCGGGGCCTGGTCCCAGACCGGGGCCTGGTCCCAGACCGGGGCGCGGTCCCAGACCGGGGCCTGGTCCCACACCGGGGCGCGGTCCCAGACCGGGGCCTGGTCCCACACCGGGGCGCGGTCCCACACCGGGGCGCGGTCCCACACCGGCGCCTGGTCCCACACCGGCGCCTGGTCCCACACCGGGGCGCGGTCCCAGACCGGGGCCTGGTCCCAGACCGGGGCCTGGTCCCAGACGGCCAGGTCCCACACGGACAGGTCCTTGGACATCCGGTCCCAGACGGCGAGTTCCTCGCCGGCCCGGTCCCACACGGCCAGGTCCCACACGCCGGTCTCCTCGGCCGACTCCACTCGGATTCCCTCTGCGTCGCGCATGCGATATCCCTTCGGGAGTTTCACGGAAGGCGATCGGAAGGACCGCCTCGGCGCGGCCCTCACCGCGCTCTTCAAGGAGCGTCGCAGCCTTGGGCGCGACTTGTCTTCTCCTTGATTGCTCACCTTCCCGAAAGGCACGCGGAACGATTCCTTGAACTCCTGTGGAAGTCACGGAAAAACTATGCGAAGGCGCTCGACAATCGCTTGAATCCGGACTGAGGAGACTTTTCGGTGAGCATCTCGAAACCGGGGGCCGCGAACAGGACGGGCGGATTGGACCAGCCTTGCGGGCCCAGCACGAGTTCCACCTCGCCGCCGGCGTACGCGTCGGCGCGCAGCGGTCCGAGCGTGGCGGTGAGCAGGGTCGTCTCCGGTGTCTTCTCCCCCGCCGCGAGGGTCGTGGCGTGCAGGTAGCAGGTCCCGGGCGGCAGCCGGCGCAGCACGAAGGGGCCGGGGTGCCGCATCGTGGTCCAGCCGGAGGGGCGGCCCTGGAGGATGGGGCCGCCGAAGGCGCCGATGTAGATCGAGGAGACGGGCTCGGCCAGGGCCCGCACCACACCGCGCAGCTGACATCGCTCGGTGCCGGCCCGGCCGGCGGCGGAGGGCACGGTGAACTCGCCCTCGCCGCGGCTCAGCTGCCGGTAGCGGGTGGGCGGGATTCCCACGGATTCGGTGAAGCGGCTGGTGAAGCTGCCCGTGCTGTCGTATCCGACCATGGCCGATATGGCGGCCACGGCGAGGTCGGAATTCTGCAGGAGGCGTTTGGCCTCGCTGATGCGGACCGCGGTGAGGAAACGTCCCGGGGTCACTCCGGTGGCCTGTCGGAAGATACGCAGGAGATGGAATTTGCTCACCAGGACCGCGCAGGCGAGGGCGTCGAGGCTGAGGGGTTCTGCGTATCGCTCCCGGATGATGCGCACCGCCTGTTCGACAGCATGCTCCATGGGCGTCTCCTGAACAGGTGGACGGGCCTGTCAGTTGCGTGCGCGGTGTGCCGGCGGATCCGGGTCAGACGCCGATGATCTCGAACGGCATGGCCGGCACGTCGTGGAAGCGCGCGCCGAAGCGGGTGAGTTTGGTGGTGAGGTAGCCGGCGGCGTCGGACATCGGGTTGTCCGGCGGCAGCGAGGCCAGGTAGCCGTCGTGCGCGGCCAGCGCCTCGATGCCGGCGGTGAGGCCGGTGGTGCAGTCGACGGCATGCGTGGAGCGGGGGGATCCGCCGACCGCGAGGCAGCGCACGCCGGACCACGGTGCGAAGCCCTCGTCGAGGAGTTCGGGGAAGATCCAGGGGTTGCCGGCGTCGCCGGCGGCGTCGAGCAGTGCGACGCCGACGTTGCGGTGGTCGGGGGTGTTCCAGTCGCCGCTGCGCCAGCGGTCGTAGAAGTTGATGGTGACCAGGATGTCCGGGCGGTGCTTGCGGATGGCGCGGGCGATGTCGCGGCGCAGCGGCAGGCCGTATTCGATGACGCCGTCCGGGTGGCCGAGGAAGTCGACGTCCTGGACGCCGACCGCGGCGGCGGCCCGCAGCTGTTCCTGGGCGCGCAGTTCGCCGGTGGCGTCCGGGTGCAGGTCGGCGATGCCGGCTTCGCCGCGGCTGGCGATGGCGTAGGCGACGTACTTGCCCTGCGCGGTCCATTCGGCGACCGCGCAGGCGGGCCCGTACTCCAGGTCGTCGGGGTGCGCGACGACGCACAGCGCGCGCTGCCAGTCGTCGGGCATCGGTTCGTACGGTGTGGTCATGGTCCCTCCCGGGGTGCACGTCGGCTGGGTCGAGTGCTGTCGGCGCTGGGCGGTGACAGCGGATCAGGCTGCGGCCGCCTGGGTCGGACCAGGGAGAAGGGGGGTGAAGTCCTCAGAGCCTGATGGTGAACCTGAAGATCGCGAATCGGGCGCGGTGCCAGAGCCTTGCCATGGCGTCTCCCTTGTCGGTCGGTCGGGCGACGGTGGCGGCGTGTGGTGCCGCCGGTGTCGCTTGGGGTGTCGGGACCGACTGTGGGACGCCTGGGTGGGCGTGGGACTGGAGCGCGGCTTGAGCGGCGCTGTACGGGCAGGTCCTAGGCGGCGGACGTGCTGCGTGCGCGGGACGGGCGCGGGCCGGGCCGGTCGTCCTCGGTGGCGCGCAGGCATTCCTCGAAGAAGGCCAGGGCGCGCAGGTGGTAGCTGCGGGCGGCGTGGCCGAGGCTGATGTTGTGGCCCGCGCCGCTTTGGCGTTCGATGGTGAGGACGGGGGCTTTGGCCAGCCGGGAGGCCAGGTCGGCCAGGTGGGGTTCCTCGTGCAGCCACCAGGCCTCGTGTTCGGCGAAGGTCAGCCGGGTGGGGATGTCGATGCGGGGGGCCAGGTCGTCGAACATGTCCGGCCACAGCTCCACCTCGGCGGCCTCGCGGGGCGGGATGGGGGCGACCAGGGTCTCGGCGGCGCGGAAGGTGCCCTGGGGGTAGAGGCCGAGGGGGCCCCAGTTGCGTTCCCAGTCCAGGTGGCGGCGCATCCGCTGGCGTTCGCCCGGGTCGACGCCGTAGCGGTGGCCGACGCCGGAGGCGTCCAGGGCGAGCAGGCCGGGGGTGCGGGCGACGGTGGTCAGGGCGAGTTTGCCGCCGTAGGAGTGGGCCAGCAGCACAAAGCCCCGGCCGGTGGCGTGGTCCTGGGCGAAGGCGTCCAGGGCCGCGGACAGGACGGCGGACTGCTCGTCGAGGGTGAGGCCGTCGGGTGCCTGGGCGGCGGAGTGGCCGTAGCCGGGGCGGTCCAGGGCCAGGACCGTGTAGCCGAGGCGGGCGCCCAGGGTGAGCAGGGACAGGTCGGGGTGGGCCTGTCCGTCGAAGTAGCCCGCGCGCATGCCGCCGCCGTGCACGGCGACGACGGTCGCCTTGGGCGGGCGGCCGGCCGGTTCGGCCAGCAGGCCGGACAGGGTCAGGCCCGCGGCGTCGAGCAGGAGCGGGCGTACGCCGGCCGAGTGGGTCTGTGACGGTGCCCGGCGGGCCGTCCTGGACGCGCTCATGGGTGGTGGTCCTTGTCGGTCGGCGAGGAGGAGAGGGGGCCGGTGGCCGGGGTGCCCGGGAGGTGCACCCCGGCGGTGGGGGCTCAGGCCAGCTGGCGGGCGAAGGTGGCCATGTCGAAGTAGAGCGTCTCGTCGATCAGGACGTCGCCGTCGAAGTGGAAGAAGACGGCGACGGGGGCCTCGACGGTCTTGCCGCGGTTGGGTATGCCGCGCCAGTCGGCCTCCTGCTTGGCGCGCATCTGCGCCTCGAGGATGACCGCGGTGGGGGTGTGGTGGACGTGGAACAGGTCGTGCTCGGGGTTGGGGAAGGCCCGCTGCAGCTCGGCGAAGTAGCCCTTCTTGATGGCCTCCTCGCCGATGAAGGGGCTCTCCTCGTAGGCCATGACCCGGTAGACGCCGCCGCGCGGGAAGGTGGCCAGGACGCCGTCGATGTCCCAGGCGGACTCGGCGATGGTGTGCTCGGCGACGACCGCCTCGCGCCGCTTGCGCAGTTCGGCGTCGGGCTGCGGCAGATCGGCGCCGGGCAGCTTGAACTCGTGCTCCTGGGACATGCGGGGCTCCTTCAGCCATGGGCTTGTTCGGTTCGACAGGGACGCTAGGGCGCGCTCCTCGGCTGTCCCTCGCAGCCCGCTGGAGCGGGCGCGGACGGCAAAAAGAAGGCCTGTTTGTTTTGGTGCGGGTGTGCGCGGCAGGGCGCCGACCTGCCCGTACACCGCCGCTCAAGACACACTCCAGTCTCACTCCCATCGGTGTACCCCACGGTTGGTCCCGAGGCCCCGAAGCGATACGGCGGCACCGGCGGCTTCGCTCGCCGCCGTCACTCAACTGACAAGGGAGACGTTTATGGAACGCCCGCGTCCTTCGGCGGACAATCTCTACGGGCTGCTCATGGGGCCCGCGGCCGTCACTCCGGACAAGCCGGCGGTGGTGGAGGCGGACGGCACGGGAGCGGTGCGGGAGGTCTCCTACCGTGACCTGGACGCTCTGACCCGCCGGTACGCGGCCGTGTTGGACGGTCTGGGGCTCGATGTCGGTGACCGTGTGGTCATCGAGGCGGACACGTCGGCGGCGTCGGTGGCCATGCTGCTCGCCTGCTCCCTGCTGGGTCTGCCGTTCGTGACGGTGAGTCCGCAGACTCCCGACACCCGCCTTGTGTCGATCGTGAGTTCGGTCGAGCCCGCGCTGCATGCCCGGGCCGGCGGTCTCGCGCGCAGGGAGCGGGTGCGGACGGAGGGCAGCGCGCACTTCGGGCCGGACGGCCTGGTGGTGGAGCGTCCGCCGGCGCGCCGGGTGCGGCGGCGCCGTGAGGTGCTGGCCACCGACACCGCGTACATCGTGTTCACCTCCGGCTCCACCGGGCGTCCCAAGGGCGTGGTGATGAGCCACCGCTCGATCGTGACGTTCCTGCGGGCGATGCTGCAGGACAACCTGGCCGGCCCCGACGACCGGGTGGCGAGCACCTCGCCGCTGCAGTTCGACTTCGCGCTGTTCGGGATCGGTGTGGCGCTCAGCAGTGGCGCCGCTCTCGTCCCGGTGCGGCGGGAGGATCTCGGCTCGCCGCGGCGCATGATCGGTTTCCTCAGGGATGCCGGGGTCACCCAGGTGCACGGCGTTCCCTCGCTGTGGCGTCCGGTGCTGCGTCACGACCCGGACCTGCTCAAGGAGCTGGACCGGGTGGGCTCGGTGGTCTTCGCCGGTGAGGAGTTCCCGCTGCCGGAGCTGCGCCGGCTGCAGGAGATGCTTCCCGGTGCCCGGCTGGTCAACGGCTACGGGGCGACGGAGTCGATGGCCGCCTCGTTCACCGATGTCCCCGATCCGCTGCCGGCCGATGTGGAGCGGCTGTCGATCGGGCACGCGCACGCGGGCGCGGAGATGACCCTGGTGGACGAGGCGGGCGAGGTGGTCACCGAGCCGGGCCGGATCGGGGAGATCTATCTGCGCAGCCCGGCGCTGTTCACCGGCTACTGGAACGACCCCGAGGCCACGGCCGCGGTGCTGGTGCCCGACCCGGTCGAGCCGCGGCACGGGCAGAAGGTGCTGCGCACCGGCGACCTGGCCCGGCTGGGCGAGGGCGGTGACCTGTCGTTCGTGGGCCGGTCCGACTACCAGGTCCAGATCCACGGCAACCGGGTGGAGCTGGGCGAGATCGAGGGCACCTTGACCCGTCTTCCCGGCGTGACGGCGGCCTCGGCCCTCCTGGTGCCGCGGGCCGGCGACCACGTGCTGGCCGCGGCGGTGGTCCTGGACGGACCGCACACGCAGCTCGACGTCCCGGCGGCCCTCGCGTTCTGCGCGCGGGAGCTGCCCGCCTACATGGTGCCCCGGTCGCTGTACCCCGTGCCGGAGCTGCCCCTGACCGAGAACGGCAAGGTCGACCGTGCCTTGCTCACGCAGACGCTGGCCTCCTCGCGGGGCACTTCGGATCTTCGACACGCTACGAACGCTTAGGAGCCACACGTGACTTACACCCTGTCCATCGGCCGGCGGGTACGGCTGACCGACGTCGCCTCGACCGCGCTCTCGGCCGAGAACGTGGCCATCGACGACACGGTGCGCGCACGCGTGCAGGCCTCGCGCCGCACGCTGGAGAAGTTCGTCGCCGAGGAGCGGGTCATCTACGGCGTCAACACCAGCATGGGCGGGTTCGTCAACTACCTGGTGCCGGTCACGATGGCCCGGCAGCTCCAGGAGAATCTGCTCAACGCCGTGGCGACCAATGTGGGTACCCACCTGGACGACGACACGGTCCGCGCGATCATGACGTCCCGCATCGTGTCGCTGTCCCGCGGCAACTCGGCGATCTCCATGACGAACCTGGACAAGCTGATCGCGATACGCAACTCGGGGGTCATCCCCTGCGTGCCGGAGAAGGGCTCGCTGGGCACCAGCGGCGACCTGGGTCCGCTGGCCGCGATCGCCCTGGTCTGCATCGGCCAGTGGAAGGCGCGCCTGGACGGCGAGGTGCTGCCGGGCGCCGAGGCGCTGCGCCGGGTGGGCATCGAGCCGATGGAGCTGAGCTTCAAGGAGGGCCTGGCGCTGATCAACGGCACCTCCGGCATGGTGGGTCTGGGCAGTCTCAACCTGGCCCGCGCCCAGCGGCTGCTGCGGACCTACCTGTTGATCTCGGCGCTGTCGGTGGAGGGTCTGGCCGGCAAGACCAAGCCGTTCGACCCGCGGGTCCACGCCCTCAAGCCGCACAAGGGTCAGCAGCAGGTCGCCAAGTTCCTGTGGGAGACGCTGGCGGACTCCACCCTGGCGGTCGACGAGCTGGACACCGAGCACCTTCTGTCGGGCGAGATGGGCGACACCGCCAAGGCGGGGTCGAAGTCCATCGAGGACGCCTACTCGGTGCGCTGCACCCCGCAGATCCTCGGGCCGGTCGTCGACAGCCTCGCCTCCATCGAGCAGGTCGTCGAGGACGAGCTGAACTCCTCCAACGACAACCCGCTGATCGACCCCGACGAGGAGGAGGTGTTCCACAACGGGCACTTCCACGGGCAGTACGTGGCCATGGCGATGGACCACCTGGCGATCTCGCTGACCACGCTGATGAACCTGTCCAACCGGCGCATCGACCGGTACCTCGACAAGACCAACAGCGAGGGCCTGCCGGCGTTCTTGTGCAACGAGAACCCGGGCCTGCGGCTGGGTCTGATGGGCGGCCAGTTCATGACGGCGTCGCTGACCGCGGAGACCCGCGCGAAGTGCATGCCCATCTCCATCCAGTCGCTGACCTCGACCGGCGACTTCCAGGACATCGTGTCCTTCGGTTTCGTCGCCGCCCGGCGCGCCGCCGAGGTGCTGGACAACGTCGCCCACGTGGTCGCCTTCGAGCTGCTGTGCGCCGCGCAGGCCGTCGACATCCGCGGCACCGAGGGCCTGTCGCCGGCGACGCGGCGGCTGTACGAGCAGGTGCGCGAGGTGGTTCCGTACCTCGACCACGACGTGACGATCACCGATTACGTCGAGGAGCTCGCCAAGCGCCTGCTGTCCGAGCCGGGCCTGGGCTGAGGAGCGTCGTGTCTGCTCCCTCGCGAACGGCGGAGGTGTTCGACGCGCTGGACGGCCGGCCGCTGATCGAGCAGAGCTCCACGGGCACCCGCGTCACGGTGCGGGTGCCCGTGGAGCGGGCCGCGGCGCAGATGGTCGGCCACTATCCGGGCTTCCCGATCTTCCCGGGGGTCCTGCTGGTCGACTGTGTGCGCCAGGCGGCCGGTGCGGCCGTGGGCGCGCGGCTGCGGCTGCGCCGTATCGACCGGGCCCGTTTCGCCCGGCCGTTGTTCCCGGGCGACGAGCTCACGCTGTCGCTGCTGGTGACGGCCGGGCCGGACGGCCCGGTCGCGGTGCGGGCGCGCGGCACGCGGGCCGACGGTCAGATGGCGGCGGAGCTGTCGGTGACGCTGGAGCCGGAGGCGGGCGATGTCTGACCACGACCGGCCGCTGCTCGACCACAGCCAGGTGCGGTCCCGGCTGCGCCAGCGCCCGCCGATGCTTCTGCTCGACACGGTCCGCACGTTCTCGCCGCCCGACGCGCTGGTGGCCACCAAGGCGGTCACCGGCGGGGAGGACTGCTACCGGGACATGGCGCAGACGGCCGGGCCCGGCGGCTTCGCCTATCCGTCGGTGCTGCTTCTGGAGTCGTTCGGTCAGGCGGTGTCGCTGCTGTGGTCGCTGGCCGAGCTCGGCCCGGCCGAGGAGGTCCCGCTGATGGTGGGCATCCGCGGCCTGGTCTACGGCGCGCCGGCGCTGCCCGGCGACGTCCTGGAACACCACGTACGGCTCAGTCACCACTCCGGCGGGGTGGGCGAGTTCACGGGTGAGACGCGGGCGGCGGGCCGGACGGTCCTGACCGTCGGCTCGATGCTCGTCGTCTCGCGTCCTTCCTCGAGCCTGCTGCCCGCCGCACCCTGACCGCATCACACCTAAGGACAAGAAGATGAACAGCACCGACAACTCCCTGCTCAAGGTCCGCTCGATCGTCGCGGAGATCCTGGCGCTGGACGTGCAGGACGTCGAGGACACCGCGGACCTCTTCGACCACTACCAGGCCGACTCGCTCAACCTCATCGAGATCGTCGCCCAGGTGGAGAAGCAGTACCGGGTGACGCTGCCGCTGGACGAGCTGCCGCAGGCCCGCAGCGTCCTGGCCCTGCACGAGCTGCTGGAGCGGCAGGCGGCCTGATCCCCGCGGGCCGCCGGCCCCTTCTCCTTCTTCTCCGCAGACACAGGAGCCAGCCAGTGACGACCCCGACCAGTCAGGTGATCGAGCCAGGCGCTCTCGCGGTGCGTGCCGTGCGCGGTGCCACTCAGGTCGCCTCCGACGATCCCGCGCTCATCGAGCAGGCCACCACCGAACTCCTCGGCGAGATCCTGCGGCGCAACGATCTGACCGATGCGGACCTGATCAGCATCGTCTTCACCACCACCCACGACCTGCGCTCCGCCTTCCCGGCGGCCGCGGCCAGGAAGCTGGGCCTGACCGATGTGCCGCTGCTGTGCACCGCCGAGATCGCGGTCCCCGGCTCGCTGCACCGCGTCATCCGGATCCTGGCGCACGTGCACAGCCCCCGGCCCCGCTACGCCATGCACCACGTCTATCTCGGTGCCGCGTCGGCGCTGCGCCCCGACCTGGGTGCCCCGCCCCCGGGAACTGACTCCCCTCTGCCCCAAGGAGCATGATCATGTCCGCGATGCCTCTCGCGTCTCCCGTCCGCGACCGCGATCTGCGGCTGCCGGCGGCCCCCTCCCCCGCCCCGGTCCCGGGCCGGCTCGTCGCTCCGGAGCAGCAGCCGGTGTGGGCGGACCCGGCCCGGGCGGCCGCGGTGCGGGCGGAGCTGGCCGCCCGGCCCGGCCTGGTGGGCTGGGAGGAGGTGCAGATGCTGCGCATGCTGATGGCCGAGGCGGCCGTCGGCACCTACCAGATCATCCAGGCCGGGGACTGTGCGGAGGACCCCGCCGAGTGCGGGCCGCAGGCGGTCAACCGCAAGATCGGTCTGATCGACGCGCTGGCGGGCGTCATGAAGATCAACACCGGTAAGCCGGTCATCCGGATCGGCCGGATCGCCGGGCAGTTCGCCAAGCCGCGCAGCTCCCCCACCGAGGTCGTCGACGGGCTCGAACTGCCGGTCTACCGGGGCCATCTGGTCAACGGGCCGGCCGCCACCTTCGAGGAGCGGCGGGCGGACGCGGAGCGGATGCTGGCCTGCTACGCGTCGGCGGACCAGGCCACCACGCTGCTGCGGCAGCGCACCGGTGCCTGGATGCCGCCGACCGGGGCGCCGGTGTGGACCAGTCACGAGGCGCTGGTCCTGGACTACGAGCGGCCGCTGCTGCGCCGCACGGCCGGCGGCCAGAGCTATCTGTCCTCCACCCACCTGCCGTGGATCGGGGAACGCACCCGTGACCCGCAGGGCTCCCACGTCCGGCTGCTGGCCCAGGTGGCCAACCCGGTGGCCTGCAAGGTGGGCCCGGGGATGTCGGCGGCGGAGCTGGTGGAGCTGTGCGGACGGCTCGATCCGGGCCGGGAGCCCGGCCGGCTGACGCTGATCGCGCGGATGGGGGTGGGCCAGGTCGCCTCCCGGCTGCCGGCGCTGGTGGCGGCGGTGCGGGAGGCCGGGCATCCGGTGTCCTGGCTGTGCGACCCGATGCACGGCAACACGGTCAAGACGTCCGACGGGGTCAAGACCCGGTCGGTGCAGACCGTCATCGAAGAGGTGGTGGCCTTCCAGCAGGCGGTCGCCGGGGCGGGCGGGGTCGCGGCCGGCCTGCACCTGGAGACCACCCCGGACGACGTGACCGAATGCGTCTGGAGCCAGGACCGGCCGGGCGACGTCCACACCCGTTACACCACGCTGTGCGACCCGCGGCTCAACCCCCGGCAGGCCGTCGCCGTCGCCGGGGCCTGGAGTGCGCTCTGACCGGTCGAGCCGGGAGGTATCCCTTGAAGTCCATCGCCTATCTGGGACCTTCCGGCTCGTTCACCGAAGCGGCCCTGAGCGGGCTGGCCGTACCGTCGGAGGCGGCCGTGCCGTATCCGACGGTGCGCCAGGCCCTCGACGCCGTGCGCCGGGGTGAGGCGGCGGCCGGTGTGATCCCGTGGGAGAACTCGGTCGAAGGGTCCGTCACCGAGTCCGTCGATTCGCTGACCGCCGGGCGGGATCTGAGCATCGTCGGCGAGACGCTGCTGCGGGTGGAGTTCGCGCTCGCCGTCCCGCCCGGGGGGTCGCTGGAGACGGTACGGCAGGTGCTGACGCATCCGGTCGCGCTGGCGCAGTGCCGCAGCTGGCTCAACACCCATCTGCCGGGGGCCGAGGTGGTGACCGCGGGCTCCACCGCGCAGGCCGCGCAGAAGGTCGGCGCGGCGGGCCTGCCCGACCGGGCCGCGATCGCCTCGCCGGTCACGCTGCGGCGCTACGGGCTGCGGGTCCTGGCCTGCGACATCGGGGACCGGCGCGATGCGGTGACCCGGTTCGTGAAGGTCGCCCGGCCGGTGGCCGGCGCCCTGCCCACCGGTGTCGACCGCACCAGCCTGGTCGTGCCGCTGGCCGACAAGATGCAGCACCTGCACACCGTGCTGGAGGAGTTCGCCCGCTCCGCCGTCCCGTTGACGGCGGTGCTGTCCCGGCCCGGCGGTTTCGGCCTGGGCACGTATTCCTTCCTGCTGGAGTGCGAGGGACACGTGGACGACCCGTCCCTGGGCCCCATCGTGGCCGCCCTGGCCCGGCGTCATGCCGCGTTCGTGCTGGGCAGTTATCCGCGCGCCGACCTCAGCCGGCTCGCCCTGTCCGGCTGAACACCCCCACCGGGCCCCGGCGGCGGCGGGCGGGGTGGTGTCAGATCGGTTCGACGAGCCGGGCCAGCGCGCGTTCCACCACGGCCGTCTGTGCCTGGGGGGACGCCTGCTGCTGTTCGAGCCTGCCGATCTCGATGGAACTGGCCACCACGAACCGGCACCGCTGCTCGTGCCGGGCCGAGTACGCCTCGAACGCCGCCGGGACCGTGCGGTGGCGGGCGAGTTCCTCGGCCAGCACCAGGGCGTCCTCGACCGCGATGCCGGCGCCCGAGGCCAGCTGCGGCGTGGTGGGGTGGGCGGCGTCCCCGATCAGGATGACCCGCCCGCGGTGCCACGGCCCGGGCAGGTCGAACGACTCCAGCGGGCGGTAGGAGATCTCGGTGTCCTGGCCGATCGACTCCCTGAACGCGGCGACGTGTCCGCCGTAGGGGGCCAGCAGGCCGGCCAGGGCGCCGGGCAGCTCGTGGGGCGGGCGGAACCGGCGCGAGGTGCGCTCGACGACGAACAGGTACATCTGCGTCGCCGAGACCGGGGTCCAGCCGACCTTGACCGGCCCGCCCAGGAAGTAGTGCCGGGCCCGCACCCCCGGCGGGCGGGGCACGAACATCCGCCACACGCTCTGCCCGGTGTACTGCGGTTCGGGAGCCTGGGGGAAGACCTGGTGGCGGGTGCGCGAGGAGATCCCGTCGGCCGCGACCACCATGGTGTAGCGGCCCGCCGTGCCGTCGCTGAAGGTGACGTCGACGCCGTCGGCGTCCTGTGTGATCGTCTCCACCGACATCCCGAACCGCGGCCGCACCCCCAGGTCCAGGACGCGGGAGGACAGGATCCGGTACAGCGCCGGGCGGCCGATGCCGCCCGAGCCGCGCACCCCTGCCTGCGGCGGCATCGGGGTGGGGACGTCGTGCAGGTGGGTGCCGTCGACGGCGCACACCCGGATGCCCTCGCCCACGTAGCCCTGCGCGGCGACCTCGTCGTACACGCCGAGCTGCCTGAGCGCGCGCAGCGTGGGGCCGGTGATGGTCAGGCCCGCGCCCAGCACGCTCCAGTCGGGTTCGATGTCGATCAGGTCGACGCGTGCTCCGATGCGTCGCAGGGTGATGGCCGCCGCCATGCCGGCGATCCCGGCACCGACGATCAGCACGTGGCCCGCCTGCTGCGAGGTCATCGTGGTCCCTTCGGTCGATTCGCGGGGGACGGCTCGGGCGCCGCCCCGCAAGGAGGGGGTGGCCGGCCCCGGTGGGGGCGGCGGTGGGGTGTGGTGCGCGGCGGTGGGGGGTGCCGCGCACCACGGCCCTGGCCCGGGCCGCCGGAAAAAAGGGGGGGCGGCCCGGAAAAAGGGGGGGGCGGTCAGGTGGTCCGGGCGGCCTGCCGGAGGGCGTCGGCGCGGTCGGTGCGCTCCCAGGTGAAGTCGGGCAGCTCGCGGCCGAAGTGGCCGTAGGCGGCGGTCTGGGAGTAGATCGGGCGGAGCAGGTCGAGGTCGCGGATGATCGCGGCCGGGCGCAGGTCGAAGACCTCGGTGATGGCGTGCTCGATCTTCTCGGTGTCGACCGTGTGGGTGCCGAAGGTCTCGACGAACAGGCCGACGGGCTCGGCCTTGCCGATCGCGTAGGCGACCTGGACCTCGCAGCGCGAGGCCAGGCCCGCGGCGACGACGTTCTTGGCGACCCAGCGCATGGCGTAGGCGGCCGAGCGGTCGACCTTGGAGGGGTCCTTGCCGGAGAAGGCGCCGCCGCCGTGGCGGGCCATGCCGCCGTAGGTGTCGATGATGATCTTGCGGCCGGTCAGGCCGGCGTCGCCCATCGGGCCGCCGATCTCGAAGCGGCCGGTGGGGTTGACGAGCAGCCGGTAGCCGTCGGTGTCGAGCTTGATGCCGTCCTGGGCCAGGCGGGCCAGGACGTGTTCGACGACGTGGGTGCGGATGTCGGGGGTGAGCAGCGCGTCGAGGTCGATGTCGGAGGCGTGCTGGGAGGAGACGACGACCGTGTCGAGGCGCACGGGCGTGTCGCCGTCGTACTCGATGGTGACCTGGGTCTTGCCGTCGGGGCGCAGGTAGGGGACGGTGCCGTTCTTGCGGACCTCGGTCAGGCGGCGGGAGAGCCGGTGGGCCAGGTCGATGGGCAGCGGCATCAGGGCGGGGGTCTCGTCCGACGCGTAGCCGAACATCAGGCCCTGGTCGCCGGCGCCCTGGCGGGCCAGTTCGTCCTCGTCGCCCTCGTGGCGCGACTCGTAGGCCCGGTCGACGCCCTGGGCGATGTCCGGGGACTGGGATCCGATGGACACCGACACGCCGCAGGAGGTGCCGTCGAAGCCCTTCTTCGAGGAGTCGTAGCCGATGCCCAGGACCGTGGTGCGCACCAGGTCGGCGATGTCGACGTAGGCGCTGGTCGCGACCTCTCCGGCGATGTGGACCTGGCCGGTGGTGATCAGGGTCTCGACGGCGACGCGCGCGGTGGGGTCCTGGCGCAGCAGGGCGTCGAGGATGGTGTCGCTGATCTGGTCGGCGATCTTGTCGGGGTGGCCCTCGGTGACGGACTCCGAGGTGAACAGGCGGCGGGACATGACCCTCCCAAGTGGTGTGGACACGAAAGGCGGTTGCGCTCGGTCAGCCGTTCTTCGTCGCGCTCAAGATGCCCTGCAGCGGCAGGACGTCCGGCGGCAGGTCCGCCGGGTTCTGGGAGATCTGCCGGGTGACGGTGAACCCGGCCTCTTCCAGCCAGCTCGCGAGCGTCGACAGCTTCTGCGGGCCGCCCTGTCCGGTGGCGCAGCCGAGGAAGAAGGAGGGGTAGTAGTCGACGCTCCAGGATTCCTTGATGTTCTCGGCGTAGATCGGTCCCAGGATGTGGACCCGGCCGCCGGCCGGCAGGGACGCGTGGACGTTGCGGAGGATCTTCAGCACGTCGTCCTTGTCGAACATGGTCAGGAAGTGCTTGACCAGGATGGTGTCGAAGCCCTCGGGCACGCTCTGGAAGACGTCTCCGCCGATGAACGAGGAGGTTTCCTCCACGCCGTTGGCGCGGAAGTTGGCCAGGCATTCCTCGCGCTTGTCGGGCAGGTCGAAGGTGGTCACGCGCAGTCCGGGCGAGCCCTTGAACTTGTGGGTGTGGATGGCGCCCAGGCCGGTGTGTCCGCCCAGGTCCAGGACCTGCGCGCCGGACGGGATGTCGATGTTGTCGAAGAACCAGGGGTCGATGCGGTCGGTGACGGAGTCCATCAGCTTCGACCACGGTTCGCGCAGGTCGGCGTGGAGGGCCATCGCGCCGTACAGGTCGCCCTCGAATCCGTAGAGTTCCCTCAGCCCGACGATGGTGCCGGTGCGCACGCTCTCGGTGAGGTAGTACAGCTGCCGCAGGGTGGTGGCCTTGATCTTGCCCATGAAGTCCAGGACCCGCTGCAGGTCGACGTCCTCGACGTCGGCCAGCGCGTCCAGGCGGTAGGTCCCGGCCGTCTCGTCGTGGGCGAGGAAGCCCTCCTTGACGGGCAGGTTCAGCAGCTGGGCGACCGCGCCGGGCTTGGCCCCGCAGACGGCGCCGAGTTCGGCCGCGGTCATGCCGGGGTGGTCGCGCAGCGCGTCGACGAGGCCGAGTTCGAAGCAGGACAGCAGGTTCATGAACCGTGCGGGTCCCACCATGTACTCGCGGAATCGGGCGAGCGTGGCGTGTGCAGTCATGGAACGTTCTTCCCTTCGGGTCGCGCACGGCCGACGCCTTGTCGCGGCTGCCTTGTCTCAGCATCTGGCATGCGGCTTGATTGAGGCTTTGGGGCGGGTCGTCGCCGGCTTGACGCCGGGTACCGGCGGCTGTGCTCGTGCTGGTGGCGGTGGCGGTGGGGGGGCTGGTGGGGGGCCGGGGCGCCGCCGGGCGTCAGGCCGGCGGCTGTGCCCGTGCGCATGGCGGCGGGTGTGGGGGGCTGGTGGGGGGCCGGGGGCGGGCCGGCCGGGTCCGGCGGGGGGTCATGTCGCCCGGACCGCCTGGGCGGCGGGCGGGCGGCCGGCCGGCCGTTCGCCGGCCCAGGCGCGGCCGGCCGCCGCCTCGATGCGCAGCCGCAGCCGTCCCCGGCGCATGCGTCCGGTGGTCTCGTACAGGGCCTCGGCGACGACGGCGTCGGTGAAGCGGAACCAGCCCAGCCGTTGCGGGTCCTCGTCGACCAGGCCCGCCGCGATCGCGTGGTCCAGGACCGCCAGGGCCGTGTCGAGGTCGGTCGAGGCCACGTCGGCGACGACCTCGACGTCGAAGTGGCGGCCGGCCACGGCGGCGACCGCGAGGAGCTCGGCCGCCGGTTCGGGCAGCCGGGCCAGGCGCTGGAGGACCACCTCGCGCACGGGGGCCGCGACCGGTGTGGCGGGGGGTCCGTCGGCGCGCTGCTCGCCGGCCAGCAGCCGGATCATCTCGCGCAGGAAGAACGGGTTGCCCCCCGAGCGGGCGCACAGCCCCTCGGCCGTGCGGCTGCTGACCTCGCTGCCGACGATCGCGCTGGCCAGGGCCCGGGTGTCGCGGGGGCCGAGCCCGCGCAGCTCGATGCGCGTGGGCCGTACGCCGGGCAGCGCGGCCAGCGTCCCGGCCGGCTCCGGCGCCTCGTGCGAGCGGTGGGCGGCGATCAGCAGCAGCCGGCTGTCCGCCACCCGGTGCGCCAGGTGGGCCAGCATCCGCAGGGAGGCCGGGTCGGCCCGGTGCACGTGGTCGAGCATGACCACCAGCGCTCCGGTGCCGGACAGGGCGGTCAGGTGCCCGGCGAGGGCGTCGAACAGGTACGGATCGCCGGGCGGGTGCGTGCCGGGGGCCGGGTGCGGGTGCGTGCCGGGGGCCGGGTGCGGGTGGGTGCCGGGGGCCGGGTGCGGGTGGGTGCCGGGGGCCGGGTGGGGGGTGGTGGCCGGCGGGCCGCCGGTCAGGGCGGTCAGGGCCGGGGGGGCCGGGCGGTGCGGGAAGGCGGCCTCGGCCGCGCGCAGCACCTGCTGCCACAGGGACAGCGGGGGCGGGGCGA
>NZ_JBIAMJ010000021.1:0-135862 GCF_042874035.1 Streptomyces sp. NPDC004284
AGGATGTCGTCGACCAGTTGCACGGTCGACCAGACGGCACTGAGGGCCAGAACTCCCACCAGGGCGATCGACATGCTCCGCAAGGCGGCCGTACGCCGGTCGATCCGGCCCGGGTCGCCGGGGAGCAGGAGGGTCAGCACCATGGCGGTGACGACGGCCGCCGCCATCGGCCATCGCGGTTCGCCGAAGGTCTCGTCCGGTCTCGGGCTCTCGGTCGTCTCTGGGGTGCGTCCGGGCATGGTGGCGGCCCTAACGGTCGAGTGGGGAGTGATGGTGCTGTCCTCCCCTCGGAAGGTATAGCCGCCGGGCGGGCGGACGTCGGATCCCACGCGTGGTGCGCGACAGCGCCGGACCCGACCCCGAGAACAACCGGCCCCCGCACCCGCAGGGAGCTTCAACGTCTTCCCGCGCCTGCGCTGGCCCGAACAGCCCGCCCTCACCGGCGACTGGCCACCCAGCCGACACTGCGACGCACCAGCTGCCTGCGTCAGGCGACCAGCTCGTAGATGCTCCGGGCCGTCAGCCACAGGCCGACCAGCAGGGAGAGCGTGACCAGCAGCTGTTCCTGGTGCTGCTCCAGCCAGCTCCGTAGGGCGTTCAAGCGGGCGTGCGCGGCCGCGGGCACCCAGACCGTGTACATCTCCATGACGATGAGGCTGAGTGTGGCCAGCAGGCAGTAGCCGGTCAGTACGAGCCAGTCGGTCAGGGTGGAGAGGTCCGCGTCGATGGCGGTCGCGGCGCCGGCGCCGACCAGGCCCCAGGGCTGCAACAGCCACGCCAGACCGGCTGCCGCGACCGGGGAAGCGTTGTCGATCTGGGCGGCCCAGCGTGGCGGGCCGTGCGGGCGGGGCGGTCGGCGGTGCCGGTACGCGCCGAACGCCACCAGTGCCAGGCCGATGGCGAGTTTCGCGGCGATCGTGGCGGTCGAGGGTGCGCTATGACGGGCCGGGGGCTGACCGCCGGTCAGCAGCACGACGAGGGCGATCACCGCGATCAGGTTGGCCAGCCACGACAACAGGAACGCCAGACCCTGACGAACGCCGCGCCGCGAGGAGAGCAGCAGGATGAAGGCGCTGTTGTGCAAAGGCCCGAGGGTGATGGCCGTACCGATCACAATCAGGTCGAGGACCATCGGACCAGTCGCTCCTGGGTCTCGGCGCTGTTCGCCACGTATGGACAGAGAGGGTAGGGGTGAGGCGTTGCTACGGGACGGCGTTCCGACTCTGCAGGCGGCTGCCCGGCCGGTCAAGCAGGCCACGCCCGTGAAGCCTTGTCGGTCCGTTCGAAGGCGCACCGTCGATTACGCCTGCATCGGCTTCACCGAGGCGACGGCGAGGCGACGCCCGGGCGCCGCCGGACATCCCTTCAGTCCGGCCGCGTCTGCCCGGTCTGCAGCCCGGTCAGAACCACGGTCCAGAAGCAGTACACGGAGCGATCCCCGCTGCCGTCGCCTGCAGGACCACCTCGACCACCGGATCGTCCAAGCACAGGTCGTCCAGGTGGCGCTCCGGCGGTCCACGAGGAGATTGACTCGGCTGCCGTTCCCGATCCGGCACAGGTTGCGCGGCTCCCCGCGGCAGTTGCTCAGCAACGCGGGCGGGACCCTCATCTGGAGGCGTTCTTCGGCTGCATCTACTACGCGGTGATGCGGCCCGCTCGGCTGCGGTGTAGCGGTCCTCGTCCCAGCCGGCCGCGTCCCGGAGCTGGCCCATCGCCTTTGCCCGGTCCATAGAGGCGTCCCGGCCGACGGCGGCCTGGACCACCGGGGCGAGAGCGGCTGGGAGGACGAACATGGTGCGCCTCATGCACCGTATCCGCGCCAGCGTCCGCTCCTCGTACAGCGCCCGTGCCACCGCCGGGACGCCCGGGTCGGCCATGCGGGGCGGCGGACAGGAACACGGTGGCCGGGTCGGTCGCGTGCAGCCCAGTGAGGGCTGCGGCGACCTCTTCCGGAGTCAGCACCCGGGTCGATCCCGCCCAGCAGGTGCCTGCGCCCCTGGCGGGCGCGGCGCTCGTCTGGCGTGACACGGCGGCGGAAAGTTGGCCAGCGCGTTTCCCTGGTGGAGGAAGGTCAGGCCGCCGAACATCTTCTTCGCGACCACTCCCTCAGGCTCAAGCCGTTCCATCACGCGTTCCGCGAGTACCTCGTCGTAGGCCATGACTCCACCCTGCGTCGGGCAGCCCGGAAGGGCCTGCTGTGGTCATCGTTCCCGCTGGTTCCTGTTGCGGCCACCGGCGGGCAGCGGGGTGGTCGGGAGGCCGAGATCACCCCTCCCGGCCGCCCTACCGGCTGTGGTCAGGAGCGGTCACCGGCCGGTTCCTGACCCTGGCGGTGGGGCTGGAGGAGCTGGTGACGGAGTCGGTGCGGCGTACGGGGCTGGAGAGACGGATCTCGGTCGCCGGCCGTCCGACCGCCGAGACCGACCCCCCGGCGCTTGGACCGGGTCGTCAGGAACCTGATCCTCAACGCGCACCGCCACAGGGCGGCGTCGGTGGGGATCACGGTCGACGGGACGACGATCGAAGTGCGGCGCGCGATCACCAACCGGGAGACACATGGCTCCCTGGAACACACCTTGACGTAGATATGTTTCACCATAGGATGTGTGCCGCAGTGTGCCGCAGGGTTGCTTGCAGGCACACTGCGGCCGGCCGGGGCCGACATGTCTTGGACAGGCGAGGAAAACTCACCGAGGAGCGAGCTATGCCCGAGGACGATCAGAAGCCGTTGACCACGGCTGCCGGCGCGCCGGTGCCCGACAACCAGAACTCCCTCACGTCCGGGCCGCGCGGACCGATGCTCCTGCAGGACGTGTGGTTCCTGGAGAAGCTCGCCCACTTCGACCGTGAGGTGATTCCCGAGCGCCGGATGCACGCCAAGGGTTCGGGTGCCTTCGGTACGTTCA
Source organism: Streptomyces sp. NPDC004284 (assembly GCF_042874035.1). Classification (NCBI taxonomy): domain Bacteria; kingdom Bacillati; phylum Actinomycetota; class Actinomycetes; order Kitasatosporales; family Streptomycetaceae; genus Streptomyces; species Streptomyces sp. NPDC004284. Next base: position 2,907 of record NZ_JBIAMJ010000021.1, read on the forward strand.
CCGTCACCCACGACATCACCCGGTACACGAGCGCGAACGTCTTCTCCGAGGTGGGCAAGAGGACTCCGCTGTTCGCCCGGTTCTCCACCGTCGCGGGCGAGCGGGGCGCCGCCGACGCCGAGCGTGACATCCGTGGTTTCGCCCTGAAGTTCTACACGGACGAGGGCAACTGGGACCTGGTGGGCAACAACACGCCGATCTTCTTCTTCCGTGATCCGCTGAAGTTCCCCGACCTCAACCACGCGGTGAAGCGCGACCCGCGGACCAACCTCCGCGACGCGGAGAACAACTGGGACTTCTGGACCCACCTTCCCGAGGCCCTGCACCAGGTCACGATCGTGATGTCGGACCGGGGCATCCCCGCCTCGTACCGGCACATGCACGGCTTCGGATCCCACACCTACAGCCTCGTCAACGCCGAAGGTGAGCGGTTCTGGGTCAAGTTCCACCACCGTACCCAGCAGGGCGTCAAGAACCTCACCGATGCCGAGGCCGAAGCGCTCATCGGCAAGGACCGGGAATCCCACCAGCGCGATCTCTTCGATTCCATCGAGAGCGGCGACTTCCCGAGGTGGAAGCTGTTCATCCAGGTCATGCCGGAGGCCGACGCGGAGCACTACCGCTTCCACCCCTTCGACCTCACCAAGGTCTGGTCGAAGAAGGACTACCCGCTGATCGAGGTCGGCGAGTGGGTACTCGACCGCAACCCCGACAACTACTTCGCCGACGTCGAGCAGGCCGCGTTCAGCCCCGCGAACGTCGTTCCGGGCATCGGCTTCTCACCCGACCGCATGCTCCAGGGCCGCCTCTTCTCCTACGGTGACGCCCAGCGCTACCGCCTCGGCGTCAATCACCACCAGATCCCCGTCAACGCCCCGAAGAACCCGGTGAACTCCTACCATCGCGACGGCGGCATGCGGGTCGACGGCAATCAGGGATCCACCCCGGGCATCGAGCCCAACTCCTACGGTCGCTGGCAGGAACAGCCCGCCTACCGCGAGCCGAGCCAGGCCGTGGGCGCCGTCGCCGACCGCTTCGACTACCGCGCGGACGACGACAACTACTTCGAACAGCCCGGCGACCTGTTCCGCCTGATGACCCCCGAACAGCAGCGGGCCCTGTTCGAGAACACGGCCCGCGCGATCGACGGAGCTTCCCGGCCGACCGTGGAACGGCACATCGCCAACTGCACCCAGGCCGACCCGGCCTACGGCGAAGGCGTCCGCAAGGCGGTCGAGGCCCGGGCAGCCGGTCGCCCCTGACGCCGGACGTCAGCCACCGGCCCGGCGCGAGCACCACACACGCCCGTGCCGGGCCGGCCTCGACCCGACCACGAGAAGGCGCGTACATGACGAACCGCGGCGGCCTGACTCCGGAACAGACCCGGCGCGTCCTTGTCATCGCCGCGGACCTGGCCCGGACCGGCAGCACAGGCGAACTGGAGGAGTTCGTGGAACACGGCCTCCCGGTCGACGCCGCCGACACGGCCGGCAACACCCTCCTGATGCTCGCCGCCTATCACGGCCACGCCGACACGGTACGCGCCCTGCTCCGGCTCGGAGCCGACCCGGACCTGTGCAATCACCGGGACCAGACCCCCATCGCCGGAGCCCTGTTCAAAGGCGCTGACGAGGCGGTCGCAGTGCTGTACGCGGCAGGCGCGGACCTGGACCGGGGCACACCGACCGCACGAGCCGCCGCGGCCCTGTTCGGCCGTGCCCATCTGCTTGCCGACTGATCCACGGCGGGCTCGGCGGTGAGCCTTCGGGGAACTTCGTGGCACTTAGTGGCACTTCGGGGTGCTTCAGGGGACTTCGAGGCATGAGGGCCCCGGCATCAAGAGGGCGTCGTCGACCGTTGTGCCCGGCGCGATGCTTCCGGCCGCCTCATTCGCCCTCCCGCGTACGGACAGCGCGTCGACCAGCGGCCGGTACGCCGCGCCACACCGCCCCTCCGCGCAGAGTACTTCAGGGAGGGTCGCGCCCATATGAATACGTATTTCATGGAACGTGAAACACGTTCCGATCGGTGAGTCATTCATGACGGCATCGCGGCGCGGCGTATGCCGTCCTGATGCCGGTGAGGAGGGCGGCAGGGAAGCCGTGGTGATGGAGTGAGCACCGCATCGGGGACGAGAGGTCCCGGAGTTCCCCGCGTGTCATCGCTTTCGGCCGGTTCAGTCTGTTTGTGCCTCGGGGGCACGGAGCAGTTCCGTGGCGGCCGTGTTCCAGTCGACCTCGGCGAGCTCGGCGCCGGCGGGAACGAGCCGGTAGGTGCACTCCAGCCACTTGGCCAGTGGTGGCACAGGCAACTCGAAGAGAGCGGCTACGTTGCCGGAGGTCAACTGGAGCCATGCGGTGGTCCGCTCCTCCAAGCCGGATGGCCAGATCTGGATGCTGCCGAGCCCGCTCATCGAGTAGAGCCCCTGCTGAAGGAGGTCGCGGCCGATACGCCACTGGACGCTCGGGCCGCCTTCGACGACGAACCGGACGGACACGGCCCAGGGAGTGCCCGGTGCGAACCGGAACTCCGCCCTGACGTCCTGCCGGGTCGCGATGGTCAGCACGCGTTGGATGTTCAAGGTCAGGTGAAGGGGGTTTCCCACCGTGCTCCGGCGGGCCTGCACTCCGGATCGTTTGCCGCTCATCTTACGGATGGGTCCTTCTCTGTGATCGGGCGGAGCCTGCTCCGGGCCACTCTGTTCGATGCGAGGGCGTCGTGCATAAGTAACTTGACCGTCAAACGTCCCGCGGGTCCTGCCGCTCGCCCGACACCGCCGAGCTTCCGGCTGTTCGGAGACAAGGGCGGCTTGCTCGGGCAGGTGGCGAGCACGGCTTCGAGCGGTACGCCGGGGTCAAAGCCAGGTTCCTCACCACTGACGACCCCGTCCAGACGCTGCGCGACGCCATGGGACACGCCCATCGTCTTCGGGCTCGCGCACCCCACGTCTACTCGCTCGTCCACGGCCGGCTGCGCCCCGGCCGCATGCCGTCGGCCGGGGCGTTCACGCTCCCGGCACCGTCTCAGAGCGCCGGCAAGGCTGTCGGTGGCACCGCGCGGACCACCCCGCGGAACTCCTCGCCTCCATCGACCAGGACGACACCGCGTTGCTCAGCCCTGGCGCGGGGCTCCTGCTGCGAGAGTCGATCAACCGCCTGGCCGACACGCATCTCAGCGGAGCATGATCCGCGGAGGGGCGACAGCCAGTACACCCGTGGCCGCTCGGAAGAGCGGCACGAGCACGCGGAGCAGCCGTGAACGGCGACCGCATCGGCCGCTCGCGGCCACCGACGCCCGGCCAGGTGATCGATGCCCTGACCCGTACAACGAGCGCCACCTCGATCCGGTCCAGGTGATGATCTCCGCGGCGGCTCTGGAACGCGATGCCGAAGGGGCACTCGTGCAGGTCGCCCGGGCCTACCGCCAGGCACTCGGCGTGCCGGCCGTGCGGCTGGAGGAACTCGGGGCAGCGTGTCCCGGAATCAGCCGGCAACGAGCCACGGACATGCTGTGGTTACTGCTCAGGCTGTCACCCTGGCGGCTGTTCGTCGTGGAGCGAGGCCGGACCTGGGACGACAGTCACACGTTGGCGTACTCGGTCCACCAGTGGCCGTGGTCGTCGCTCCTGCCCACTGTGCCGATCTCGCGCCCGGGCGCGGCCGTGTGGGTGGTGATCCGGTACAGCCCCTCGATCGAGAACTGGCCGAGTGAAAGGACCACGGCGGCGGCACTGTATCTCAGTGCCCTCTTCAGTTTTCTCCGGAGGGCGATGAGGCTGCGCAGAAAACGGCTACGGCCGAAAAAACCAGAAGGCGTGCAAGGGTGCTGCGAGAGGGGACAGGGGTACGAAATGCGCACGGCTTGAGTTCATGACGATTCGGTAAATCAGGTCAGGATCGTTTTCCGGCCATAGCCATGAAGGCGATGAACCGGACGGTCGACCGCAACCGTTTCCCCGGTGTACGCCCCCGGACGTGGAGGGCGGGAACGCGGCGCTCGCGCGGCGGCGCCGTCGGCGAGTGGAGATGCGATGACGGAGGGGATCTCAAGCCGCGGGAGACGGGGATCGCCGGCCGGCGGACTCACGATCGCGGCCGGAGTGGAGGGCGAGTTCTGGACTTCCCCGAGGCCACGGAGAGGGCACCTGCGCCTCCGGGCCGGGCCCATGGGGACCCCCGCCGTGCAGGAACTGACGCTGTCCGCCCTCGACGCCCGCGCGTCGACAGCCGACCGGTTCTCGGCCTGACGGGGTCGGACGCCGCCGCGCCCCACACCAGGTCGGCGGCGGGGGCCCGGCATGGCGGCGGCATCACAGGCCCGACCGTCGCACGTGCCGGTACCCCTTTGAATTTCTTTACCTCGGTCGCGCGAACCGGGGGGATTGAAATTTCGTTGGCCCCGTTCGGCATTGCTCTCCAATGTCCGCATATTTATCGTGATCCGGTCGATTCGATCAATCGGCCTCAGGCGTGATGCATACGAAAGGGAGTCATCGTGAATCTGATGAAGAAGGTCATGAGCGGCGCCGGTCTGGCGCTGGCGGCGGGCTCGCTCGTCGCCTCGTCCGCGGCGACCGCTTCCGCCGTGCCGGCGGGCGGCGTCATCCAGCTGTGCACGCAGAGTTACCTCGGTGGGGCCTGTACGTACGAGACCTCTTCCGTCCCCAACATGTCGTGGGCCAGCGAGGGGAACTTCCAGGACGACATCTCCTCCATCAGGAACTACTCGGGGAGCAAGTGGTGCTTCTGGACCGACAACGGCTACTCCGGAATCAAGGGGGAGTTCCAGAACAACTACACCTGGAACACCCTGAGCTATCCGTACGAGAACTCCATTTCGTCGGGTCGCCCCTGCTGACCTGAACGGCAGACCTCCGCCGGTCGAGGCGGTGCGGTGCTGTGTGACCTCCGTGGATCCGGAGGTCACACAGCACGCGCGACCGCAGCGGACCGGCGTCACCCTCTCCCGTCGCCGAAGCCCGAACCTCCGGAGAACCTGAATCCACATGTGTGTCGTTCCTGAGAGCAGGCGTCCATGAGGTGGCTGCGCCGCCCCACGCCGGCAGGTGCCGTGCTGCTCACCGTCCTGCTGTCGGGAGCCGCCGCCGCTTGCGCCGGCCCGGACCAGAAAGGTGCCGCGGCCGCCACGACCGACCCCGTTCCACAGCACGAGCTCACGTACAACCTGAAGAAGCTGCTTGCGCGAGAGGGCGTGACGCGGGCGACGGAGACTCCGGTTCCCCAGGGAACCTCGTCGGCCACGACCGCTCTCGAACTGAAGAGCGGCACGGGAGACGGGCGCGTCCAGGTCGTCGTCAACCGGCTTCCGGTCCCGGTCTCCCCGCTGTACTCGGGCTGTCCTGACAGCGCATTCCATCCGTACAGCACCTGCACGGTCAGGAAACACCGTGGCGCCGACCTGGCACTGGACAGGTCGCCGATCGACGAGTCCGCACCCGCCGGCGCGCAGCGTTGGACGGCCGCCCTCACGTTCGCCGACGGCCGGCAGGTCGTGGTGACGGAGGCCCCCGCCGACCGTGCGCGGAGCAGGGCGGTCACAGGACCGGGGCTGCCGCTGACCTTGCAGGAACTCACCGACATGGCCGGATCACCCACCTGGGACCCGTTCCTGGCCTCCCTCTCCCAGCCGGACAGCCGCCCTGATCTGCAGGTGAACCAGACGGCGCCGGCCCAGCGGATCACCGAGACCCTGACCGAGCTGCTTCCCGGAGCACTGAAGGTCGCCGACCAGGGAGGCCAGCCCGGATACGGCCACGTCACCGTGGACGACGGACGCGGCAAGTGCCTGGTCGCGGTGACCGTACAGAGGTGGAAACCCGGTGACTCCACCATCGAGGACCTCTTCTCCGCGGCGGCGCGACTCCCGGACGGCACACGCATCACGACCAGTCGCTCAGCGGCGAAGAACGGTGGCAAGGGGGCGGTCGAGTGGCGCGTCGACCTGCTGAGCGGAGACGGTCTGCGGGTGGTGGTCAGCGAACTCAACACCAGGGCCCACCTGTTGCCGGCCACACGCACCACACCGGCGGTGAGCGTGGACCGACTGACCGACCTGGTGCGCAGCAGCACATGGCGCAAGGTGGCAGACGCGACCCGTTCCTGACATCGCCCGGGTGGTGAAGGCCGTCACCGCCCTCATGCCGGCCGCTCCGGTCATCCTGCCGCAGCCGGCGGCTGCCCGGCCGGCCACCCCGGCGCCGGCCACCGACGGCCCCCGGGCGCCCATCCCGAAACCGACCTCGACCGCAGCACGCGCAGATCGGAGCGCCCGCTCTCGGGCGGACCGGCGATCAGGGGAGAGGCGTCAAGTCGGCCGTCCTGTACGCCGGAGCCGACACCGGTCATCCCGTCCGACCGGCCGCACATCCGTGGCGAGGGACTTCTCCGGCCGTGCCTCCGCCGACGACGCCTTCGGCCACGGAACCCATGTCGCATCCATCGTCGTGGGCAGCGGCGCCGCGTCCCCCGGCACCGCAAGAGCGTGGCACCCCGGGCAGACCTGCTGATCGCCGGTGTGGGCGACGAAGTCGTCGCCGGCGGGCTCGGCCCGAGCCGGCGCACTCTACAGCGCCGGGTACAGAGCCTGATGCAACGCCCGGCAGCGGCCACCCGCATGCAACCGTCATGGCAGGCGGCCAAGCGTGGGCGGGGGTGACCGACACGCGCTGCTGGAGCCGTAGTGCTCAGCACACCCGCCAGGCACGGAGACACATCATGCGTAACCATCTTGACTGGTTACACGTAAAGGGGCAGGCTGTTGTTCGTCCGGAAATCAGGACACGATCACTGATCGACAGGAGAGGAGACGGACCATGGACAAGGCAGTCACGACGGACGCCGCGGCGGTCCGACAGGCGCGATTCGGCGCGCTCCCGGAGCGGATCCGCTTCGAGGACATGGCCGAGGGCGCCGACATCGACCCGGACTCCAAGGGCAGGTCCTCGTACAACCCTGAGGCCTCGTGGAACCACTTCTCGTGCGTGGCCGTCGACCTGGCCCTCTGAGCTCCGGTCGACGCGACCGGGGCAGCCGATGCGCCATCTCTACCCGAAGGGCGAACCATGGAGAAGGGCCTCTGTGCCCCCGCGCGGACGGGGAAGGACCGGAGGACACTCCAGGCCCCTCGGCGCCGGAAGAACCGTGACGACCGACGTGAGCCGAGCGGGGAGGACAGCATGCCCGTACGCCTTCTGGCGGCCATGATCCATCTCAGTCTCTTCTTCTGACTCCCGCGGGGCGGCTCGTGCCGGGCGTACGCGCGCACCAACATGTCTCGTGTCGACGAGAGGGATGACGTGATCAGCAGACGTAGAGCGGCCCAGGCCGTGGCCGCAGGCACGGTCGGACTTTCCGGCGCGGCTCGGGCAACAGCCCTGGCTCAGGGACCGGTCTCCGGGGCTTCGTCCGCAGGAAGGGAGGCACGGACGGATCAGGGGTTGGGGCCGGTACGCCACGTGCGCACCGACTTCCTGGACGTCGCCTACCACGATGTCGGTCCGGCCCACGGTACGCCGACGGTCCTTCTGCATGGCTGGCCCTTCAGCCCCGTGGGTTCCTACGCTCAGGTGGCACCGGCGCTCGCCGCCCGCGGCTTTCGGTGCTACATCCCCTACCTGCGCGGCCACGGCGACACCACCTTCCGTCGCAGCGACACCTTTCGCTCCGGAGAGCAGGCCGCGCTGGGCGCGGACCTGATCGCGTTCATGGACGTGCTCGGGATCCGGCGGGCTCTGTACGCCGGATACGACTGGGGCGGGCGTGCGGCCAACGTCGCCGCGGCGCTGTGGCCCCACCGCTGCTCCGGCCTGGTGTCCGTGAACGGCTACCTCATCCAGAACCTCGATCTCGCGGAAGAGCCCCTCGCGCCGTCCGTCGAGTCGGGGTACTGGTACTTCTTCTACTTCCTCACGGAGCGGGGCAAGAAGGGCCTGACGCGCAACAGGAACGATCTGGCCCGAGTCGTCTGGCACCGCAACTCTCCCGAATGGCAGTTCACCGAGGCGGAGTTCGCGCAGGCCGCGGAGCTGTGGACCAACCCCGACTACGTCGACGTCGTCCTGCACAGCTACCGTCACCGGCTGGGTGCCGCTCCCGGTGAGCCCCGGTACGCGAAACTGGAGCGCCGGCTGCTGGAGCAGCCGAAGATCACCGCACCGACCGTCACCTTGGACGGGAGGGCGGACGGTGTGACGCCCTGGACCGACGGAAGCTCCTACGCGCCGCACTATGCCGGACCGTGGACGCACCATGTGGTGGACGGCGCGGGCCACAACCTCCCTCAGGAGCGACCGGAGGCCTTCACCGCCGCGGTCCTGGAGGTCCACGGCATGCGGTGACCCCCGACCGGACCCGTACACACCCTCATCCAGCCAGATGTGTCCAGGCACTCGGATCGGTGCTCGGGCACAGTCGCGCGGTCGTCCTGATCGACGGCGAGGCGGGCACCGGCAAGCCCCGGCTGCTGTGTGAGTTCCTGGCGTCCCAGGTCGAGCAGGGGTGACGTGCCCTGGTCGGCGCCTGCCTGGAGCTGTGGGTGTCGCACACACTCGGGGCCGTGGGCGCATCACATGACAGCCGAGGCGACCATTCACCTGACCGAAGGCCCTCCGGTCGTGTTTTTGACAGGTGACACGTGTGCCGGGATGCTGAGATCCTTTGGAGGCGCGGGTGGAGGCGCGGGACAAGTGCGTGGCGGGCCGCCACGTTCACCCGACGCCGAGCCGTCGCCGGCCCGGCGACCGTCGGCGGAGTCCGTTCTGCCGTGCGGCGCAGCCGGCCGGGCGACTCGCCCCACGGGTCGCCGTACTGGTGAGGGGGAGGAGTCCCGTGTACGTTCTGGTCCCCGACGACCCCGTGTTCTTCGCGAAGTTCCAGAGCCTTGAGGAACCGCTTCTCCGCCATCTGTACCGGCTCCACAGCGGAGGGCTGGACTCCGACGACGAGCGGATCATTTCTGACGCCTACGACAGTTGGGTGCAGGTCCTGCTGAAACTGCCGCTGTGGTCCGAATGGCACACGGGCAGATCCACCACCGACCCGGCTCCCGGCAATCCGGCGCGATACGTCCTGTACGGCACCGGCGGTGACCAGCTCACCTGCCTGTACCCGATCGAGGTGACCGCGGCCGAGCTCGGGCACCTGACGGCCTGCCTCGACCTGTTCACTTCGCAGGACCGGGTCCGGCCCGGGACGCCGGCCCAGGAGGGCGCCGAGCAGTCGGAGACGGACCGAGGGCTCACCGACGTCCTCCGCCGCGTTCTGCAAGTGCTCCTGCTGCCGCCCCCGCAGCGGCTCCTGGCCATGCTGCGCCAGGTCATGCTCCCGGAAGCGGCCGGCTCCGTGACCCTGCCCGCCGAGCAGGAGAGGGAGTACCGGCGTTTCTGCGAGGACATCGTCACCATTCTCAGTCCGGGCGACACCTTCGCCTACCGCAGCCATCGGGCCATGTACTTCTGAGAACCGCGGTCCCCGAACCGGCGCCCGGCTCAGAGGGCACCTGATCACCGCTCGGGATCTCTGCGGCAGGGCTTCGTAGTGACGTGCCGGGCGGCGGTGACCTGGCCGTAGTGGCCGCTGTTGCCTCTGATTCCGTTCGGAGCGCAGGTGTCGCCCGCCGACATGACGAAGAGGGTGCCGGTCTCGGCGCTCAGCCGGGTTCACCGCCACGCTCTCGGGCCGTCCCGTCGGACGGTGTGGGGGATCTCAGGCCCAGTCGAGGACCTTGGCGCGCTGGTCGCGGGAGGGAGGCCCGCTCCCCGCCCGTGAGGATCCAGGAATCCTGGCCCAGCTCTCGTGGGAGAACTCCGTCCAGCCGGATGTGACGGTGACGGCGTTCCAGAAGCCGGTCGTGCGCGTGCGGTCCTGGGTGAGGGCCGCCGCCGGCCTCCGAGTCGTGGGCCTCGGCCCGCCCGCCGCCGGACCGGTGACGACGACCGCCCCGGATGTCCCGGAGGGGTGACGGGTGGTGACGACGTCACCGGTGGCCAGGGTGACGGTGTGTGTGCCGGACGGCACGTGATCTGCCGCGGGGACGACGGACGGTGAGCCGGCCGAGGCGGTGAGCGGAGTCGCGAGGGCCAGGACGGTCGCGCCCGTGACGACTGCCGCGCACCTACGTCCTGCGTACACGTGTGTGTTTCTGGCGCGTCCAGCGTCGACCGGCTGCGCCGTATCCCCGCTGCCTTTACACATGGGTTCGCCCATGTGACCTGCATCACTCCAGGGTGTCAGGAGTGGACAAGAGGCCAGTGGGTCTTTAATTTTGAGTGCATAAGGTTCCAGTGGCCTCTTAAGTGGGCTCGGGCAGACTTCAGGAAGCAGGGTGGTTCAGGCCATGAACGAAGACCTCGCAGCCGTAGCCCGTACGCCGCTCGGCGGCTCTGGTATCTCGGTGCGGCCGGTCGGCCTGGGGCTCATGGGGATGTCGCAGTTCTACGGAGCGGCGGACCCGGATGCCTCGGTCGCCACCATCCGCGACGCGATCGACCTGGGTGTCGAGCTGTTCGACACCTCGGACTACTACGGGGCGAGCAGCGCGATCCCGGGGCGGCCGGTGGCCGGCTTCGGTCACAACGAGGAACTGCTCGGGCGGGCCCTGCAGGGCCGCAGGGACAAGGCGGTGGTGGCGACCAAGTTCTCCGCCCGCCCCACTCCCGAGGGACGCAGCCTCTTCGACGGCCGGCCCGAGTACGTGAAGGCCGCCTGCGAGGCCAGCCTGCGGCGGCTCGGAACGGACCGGATCGACCTCTACTACTACCACCGGCTCGATCCCACCGTCCCCGTCGAGGACACCGTGGGCGCCATGGCCGAACTGGTCGCCGAGGGCAAGGTTCGCGCGATCGGCCTGAGCGAGGTCAGCGCGGAGATCCTGCGGCGCGCACACGCCGTCCACCCCGTAGCGGCCCTCCAGAGCGAGTACTCGCTCTGGGAGCGCGGCGTCGAGGCAGAGGTACTGCCCGAGTGCCGCCGCCTGGGAATCGCTCTCGTGCCCTACAGCCCCCTGGGGCGCGGCATGCTCACCGGAGCCTTCCGGCTCGGCGCCGAGTTCGACAGCGACGACTTCCGTTCGACTCTCCCCAAGTTCCAGGGCGAGAACTTCGAGCAGAACCTGCGGCTGGTCGAAGAGCTCGAGCGGTACGCCGAGGGCATCGGTGCCACCGCCGGCCAGATCGCTCTCTCCTGGCTGCTGGCCCGCCACCACGACATCGTCCCGATCCCCGGCTCCAGGCGTCAGGCCTACGTCCGCGCGAACCTGGCGGCCACCTCGGTCCGCCTCAGCGCCGACGACGTGGCCCGCCTGGACGCCCTCTTCGACCCCGCGCGGGTCAAGGGCGGCCGGTACGGAGCCCTCGACGTCCGGGCGAGCGACACCGGCAAGTGAGGCCCGGTGGCCGCCGGGCCCCGACACACACCACAGACGTGCAGAACGACACAGCGAAGGAAGTTCTGATGAACTACGACGACCAGTTCGCAGGCAGGACCGCACTCGTGACCGGTGCCGGCAGCGGCATCGGGTCCGCCATCGCCCGGCTGCTCGCCGCCCGCGGCGCCGACGTCACCCTCGTGGGCCGTTCGCCGGAACCGCTGCAGGAGCTCGCCGACGAGATCGGCAAGGCAGGCGGAAACGCGCTCGCGGTCGCCGGTGACGTCAGCGACCCTCGTGCGGTCGAGCACGCCGTCGCCGAGACCGTCCGCCACTTCGGCGCTCTGCACCTGGCCGTGAACAACGCGGGCACGTCCAGCGTCCACCACGATGTTCCCGACCTCCCCGAGGAGGAGTGGAACAAGACCCTCGGGATCAACCTCTCCGGCGTCTTCTACGGACTGAAGTACCAGATCCCGGCGATCCAGGCGGCCGGCGGCGGCGCCATCGTCAACATCTCCAGCGTCTTCGCCGACCGCGGACTGTCCCACCGCGCCGCCTACAGCGCGAGCAAGCACGGCCTTCGCGGCCTGACCCGAGCCGCCGCCGCGGACTGGGCCCGGCACGGCATCCGGATCAACGAGCTGCAGCCCGGCGTCATCCCGGTTCCCCGCCAGCAGGGCAACCCGGAGGAGGTCGCGAAGATCGCCGAGAAGATCCCCGCCCGTCGTCTGGGCACCGGCGAGGAAATCGCGAAGGCGGTCGCGTTCCTGCTTTCCGACGAGGCGTCCTACGTCACCGGCGCCCACCTCGCGGTCGACGGCGGCTTCCTCATCTGAGGACCGGCCCCTCCCCGCGTACCGAGCCCCCTGGACGACGACGGACCGGCTTCCGGCGCTGGAGGCGGCCCCTCCCCGCGTACCGAGCCCCCTGGACGGCGACGGACCGGCTTCCGGCGCTGGAGGCGGCCCCTCCCCGCGTACCGAGCCCCCTGGACGACGACGGACCGGCTTCCGGCGCTGGAGGCGGCCCCTCCCCGCGTACCGAGCCCCCTGGCTCCCCTCGTCCCACCCGTACTCACCGCACAACTCTCCTCAGACACAGAAATCGAGGCGTCACCATGAGCAAGACCTGGCTGATCACCGGAAGCTCCCGCGGTCTGGGCCGTGCCATCACCGAGGCGGTGCTGGAGGCCGGCGACAACGTGGTCGCCACCGCCCGGCGCACCGAGTCGCTGAACGACCTCACGGAGAAGTACGGCGACAAGGTCCGTCTCGTCACTCTGGACGTGACCGACGCCGAGGCCTCCCGCCGGGCCGTGAAGGCCGCCGTCACCGCCTTCGGCCGTCTGGACGTCGTGGTCAACAACGCCGGTTACGCCGACATGGCCCCCATCGAGGACATGACCGACGAGGCCTTCCGCGACCAGATCGACGCCAACCTCTACGGCGTCGTCAACGTCACCCGCGCCGCCCTCCCGGTCCTGCGCGAGCAGGGCTCCGGTCACATCATCCAGATCTCCTCCGTCGGCGGACGCGTGGGCGGACCCGGTCTGGGCGCCTACCAGGCCGCCAAGTGGGCCGTCGGCGGCTTCTCCGAGGTCCTGGCCAAGGAGGTCGCCCACCTCGGCATCAAGGTCACCGTCGCCGAGCCGGGCGCCATGCGCACCGACTGGGCGGGTTCCTCCATGGCCACGCCGCCGGTCAGCGAGGCCTACAAGTCCGTCATCGAGCCCGCCATCGCCCGCCAGCGCGCCTCCGACGGCAACCAGCCGGGCGACCCGGCGAAGGTCGCGCAGGTTCTGATCGACCTCACCGAGACCGAGGAGCCGCCGCTGCACCTGCTCCTCGGCAAGGACGCCGTCAAGGTCGCCCGGTTCGTGTCCGAGACGCTCGCCGCCTCGGACGCCAAGTGGCGGCACGTCAGCGAGTCCGTGTGACCCGCCCCATCGGGACCCGCACCCGGGTCCGTGCCCACGCCGGTACCGCCCTTCGGGCGGTGCCGGCATCCGGGCTTAGGCTTCTCACAGGCGGCGCCGGAAGCGGCCCACCACGAAGCACTCCGGGGATGTGACGATGACAGACGAGCGGCCGACGGAATTCCAGCGTGCGCGCAGCGCGGAACAGCGCGAGATCCGCAAGCAGGCCATTCTCGATGCCGCGACGCAGCTCCTGAGCGAGATGCCCGTCGGCGAGATCAGCCTGCGCGAGCTGAGCCGACGGGTCGGACTGTCCAAGACCAACGTCGTACGGTACTTCGAGACCAGGGAGGCGGTGTTCTTCGAGCTGCTCAACCGGTCCCTCGCACAGTGGATCGAGGAGCTGCCCGCCGAACTCCCGTCTCCGATCCCGCACGGCGCGGCCTCGCCCGCCGCCGTGACGGACGCCCTGGCCAGGTCCTTGGCCGAGCGGTCCCTTCTGTGCGACCTGCTGAGCGCGCTCGGATCCGAACTCGAACGGAACATCTCCGCCGAGTCGGCGCGCGAGTTCAAGCTCGCCCACATCCGGCTCCTGGACCGACTGGCGGACGTGATGCGGGGCAGCATGACCGGCCTGACACCGGCGACCTCCCGCGAGCTGGTCTCCCTGACCATCGTGTGCACAGCAGGTCTGTGGCCGTTCGCCCATCCCTCGGAGGCCGTCGCAGAGGCTCAGCGCGACCCCGAACTCGCCGGTACACGCGTCGACTTCGCCCAACGGCTCGGCCGTACCCTGCACGTCGCCGTAACCGGTCTGCTGGAGCTCGGCTGACGCCCGCTGTCGCGGGTGCCAGAGCACGAGCCGGGCCGCACACCGCCGTGGCGGCGGAGTCCTCGGCCCGGTCTCCGCGATGCGCCCCGAACGCTCCGCCGCGCTCTGCGGCGGAGTGCTCGACTCCGGCGGCGAGCGCGGCCCCGACAGACGGGAGAGGCGCTCCAGCCGGCGCCACGGCCGGCCGCCCCCGCTGATCTGGTCGATGAGGCCATCCGCCTCGCAGCCACCGATACGGACCCGAGGACGACGCCCTCCGGCTGCGCGCCGGCTTCCTCCACCCGGCAACACCTCATCGACGTCCTGAGCGGTCGGACCCAGTGAGGACCGGGTGGCGGCGAGGCCGACACACATTTGCACATGCCGGACGCGCATCCGTGAGTACATGTGTCCAGATCACCTCATTGACAGGTGATGATGGTGGAGGCAGGCTGAAAGGGTCGAAGGGACAATGCATGAATGCCTACGGACACCCCCTCTTCCCCGGCCACCCCGGTAAGGAGGAAGAAGCCCACCGGGAACTGCTCAGCCGGGTGAACCGCAACGCCCGACGAGAGCCGCAGGACGGTGGGGCGCGGGAGTACTCCCTCGGGACCCGGCGCCTTGCGACCGCCGCTCACCTCGGCGCCGCGCTGTGAGCGCTGCTCCCGGGGCGTCGTCCGGGGCCCCCGATCCCGCAAAGCCCGCCTCCGTGCCCCTCGGTGACGATCCGGCGGCCGCACTCGACGCCGCGCCGTGGGCCCTGGCGGCCATGCTCGGGACCATCGCGGACGCGATCACGACCCCCCTCGCCGACGTGCTGGAGGCTGAGCCGGCGCGCACCGCCGTACTGGAGGCCGCAGGCCTGATCCGCCGGGAGGGAGACACCCTCACGCCCCACCCGTCGATGGTGTACGCCGACGGTCCGACGGCCGAGAGCGCCGTCGAGGCACGTCTGAGTTCGCTGCGCCAGGCCGTCTCCGCCGCGGCGGGCGTCCCGGCCGGCACGCCGGGCGGCGGCTGGGCGGACCAGGACGACGCCGTGCTGCTGAGCCAGGGGCGGGCGTCCGCGATGACCGGCCGGGTGCTGGCCACCCGGGTGGTTCCCGCCTTGCCCGGTCTGGCCGATCGGCTGGGCCGGGAAGGCAGCCGCGTCCTGGACGTCGGTACCGGCGTGGCGGCGCTGGCGCTCGTCCTGGCCCGGGAGTTCCCGCGTGCCGAGGTTGTGGGCATCGACGTCCTGGAACGTGTGGTGGGACTGGCCGCCGCGGAGTTGGCGGACGCGGAGGCGGACGTGACGGGCCGGGTGACCTTGCGCCACCTCGACGTCGCGGATCTGACGGAGCGAGCCGTCTACGACCTCGCCTGGCTGCCCGCACCGTTCCTGTCGGAGGAGGCGCTGACCGCCGCCGTGCCCCGGCTGATCAGGGCCCTCAGCCCTGGGGGCTGGCTCGTCGTGGGGACGAACCCCGCGGTGTCCGACCCCCTGCGGCGGGCCGTCGCAGGATGGAACGCGGTGCGCAACGGAGGCAACTCCTACGACACGGAACGCATGGCGGAGACGCTCACGGCCACGGGCCCGGCGGAGGTGCGGAGGTTCCCCACGGTGCCGGGCGGCCCCGTGCTGGTCGCGGCCCGGTGGAGCTGACCTTCGCGTCCCCTGCCAGACCGCGCACCCGCGCCACGCTGCGGTTCCCGCCGCCGTATCCTTCCCGCCTCGCCCCGGTGTCGGGCCGCCCCGATCGCTTCTGCGTTGCACATGTGTGTCACTGGCCGACTGTGGTTCTTGCTTGTGGGTATGCACACGTGGTTGTTTGGTAGGGAAAGGGAAGTTTGCCCAAGGAAGGGAATCATGATGCTCGACAGGCGTGTTCTCCTGCGGACGAGCGGAGTTGCGGCCGCCGGCGTACTCGGCGCCGCCCTGCCGTCCTCCGCCGCGGCCGCCGAGCCGTCCCACGCCGGCGGTACCCCTGTTCCCGAGGGCCAGGACCCGACCGGGGGCGTCACTCGCACCCTCCTCCAGGAGCACCCCTCGCCTGCCGAGGGCTGGGAGGCCGTACAGACGCTGGTGCAGATCCCCCGGCACAGGGAGTCGGGCCGGCACAGCCATCCCGGCGTCGAGGTCGGATACATCGTCCAAGGCGACGTCCTCATGGAGTTCGACGACAGGCCGCCCCTGCGGCTGTGCACGGGCGACCCGTTCTTCATCCCGAACGGCGTGATCCACAATGCGCGCAACGTCGGCAAGGTGACGACGATGATGCTCTCCACGTACGTCGTCGACGAGACCAAGCCCCTCGTGACCACCTACTGACACGGTCGGCGCCGCACGGTGGCCGGGCTGTTCTCCACGAACGGCACCTGCACCGTAGATGTGGAGCAGTTGGTCACCGGGGCCGGGGCCCCGCCGGGCTGCGGACCGGATCGCCGCAAGGCCCTCCCGTATGAGGTTGCGCGCCGGGTCGCAGGCTTCCAGGATCTCGTTCCAGGTGTTTCTTGGAGCGGGTGTGTCCGTTGCGCGCCGGTACACATGTACGGCACGCGGCGAGCGGATACGCCTTTCGTGCTGTCGACCGACCTCTGGATTCTCGGAGTCTGTCGTCACGTGGCAACGACCTCCGTCTCACACTCTGGCTGGAGAGCGGGAGGGACGGAGGCAGTCGCCACGGAACCTTCCTGAGCGGCGTCTGCGCGACCCCGGCAGGATGTTCAGGCCGGGCAGCACATCACCGACCACCGTGATCGTGCGGGGCGTGACCGGAGTTGCCCATGGGGCCGACTCCGGGAAGCACCATCAGGTTGGGGTGGGTGGCCGTCTGGTACGCGGCGCTGGGAATGTAGGCGGTGCCTCGGCGCACGGCGATCGAGGTGGGGTTCTGCAGGCCGTCGGCGCCGGTGAGCACGGTGGAGGAGCTGCCGTCTTGCTCGACGCGTACGACCTTGTTGGGACCGTCGATCGCGGCGAGGATCTGGTCGCCCCGACCGGTGAAGGCGAAGTCGTCGATGCCCTGGAGCCCCGTCGCCCGGACCTGGGCGTGTCCGGGTCGGCCGTCCGGACCGAACGGGATGCGCACGAGGGTGCCCTGGTCGAGGTTGCTGGCCCACAGCGCGCCTTGGTGGAGCTTGAGGCCGTTGACGCCGATGAAGCCGGTCGAGGCGAGCTCGGGAGCGGCGGACCAGGTGGTGGCGGGTCCTCCTGAGGTGCGCACCGTGTAGATCTCGCCCAGGGCGGAGTCGGCCATGTAGAGCCGGCCGTGGTGTTCGTCCAGTGCCAGCCCGTTGGGGAGGCTGTCGGCGGGGAGCGCGGTGATGCGGTGCGGGGTGCCGCCCGGACGCATCCGCCACAGGCCCGTCAGGTCCGAGGTCCCGGTCGCGTAGAGGAAGTACAGCGTGCCGTCGTGGGCACGGACGATGCCCGAGGTCAGGGGGAACCCGAGCACCGGGGTGTGCACACCTCCGTCGGCGGGCGCCGGCAGGGTGGCCAGGATCCGGGTTGCGCCCTCCGGGTCGATGATGGCCACCTGGCGGGCCGCCGCGAAGGTCACCACCGCCGTGCCGTCGGGTGTCAGCGCGATGTTCTCGGGCGTCTGCCCTCGTGAGAGGTCGAGGTGTGCGACGACACGCGGTTCCGGGTCGGGGCGCGTCGCCGCCGAGGCGGAGACGGCCGTGACGGCGGTCGTCGCCGTGACGGTGAGGGCGCAGGCGAGTACGGCCAGTCTGTGCTTCATGTTCTCCCGCTTCCTTCGCGAAGGTTCTGGGGTGCCCGCGACGACGGCACGTGCGGGATACGGCCCAAATTGGATGGAGTGAGCGTGCATTGAATATACACACCATCCATTGAAATGGGTGGGTAGCATCCCGCACATGAGCCAGCGCGTGTACACCTCTCAACTCCGCGCCCAGAGGGCGGAGGAGACCCGCAGGGCGATCGTCGAGACGGCGCGTGACCTCTTCGCCTCGCGGGGATACGGCCGCGTGAGCGTCGCGACGGTCGCAGCAGAGGCGGGGGTCGCGTTGAACACGGTGTACTCCAGCGTCGGCGGCAAGCCCGCACTGATCCTGGCGATGGCACAGGACAGCACCGACGACGAGCTGACCGGCCGCACCATGCGTCAGATCGTGGCCGCCGGCGACGGCCGGGAGATCCTGCGGCTGACGGCCGCGGGCACGGGCGCGGTGATCGAACGGCACTTCAAGACGCTCATGGTGCTCATGGACGCGCGCAACTCGGACGCGGACGTGGCCAAGGCCGCCGACTACGCCTTGGGTTTCTACCGGAACCACGTGAACCTGATCGCCGACCGGCTCTTCGACCTCGGCGAGGTACGTCCCGATCTCACCCGGGAGCAGGTCCGGGACATCGTGTGGTTCTACTTCGGCGCCTCGGCCTGGACGACCGCCGTCAGGGAGCTTGGCTGGGCCTACGACCAGGCGGGGGAGTGGCTGGAAGCGCAGGCGGCGGCAGCGGTACTGATCCCGCGATGATCAGGCAGGCCCTGTCCCGCCCTACGACCCCGAGCGAGGGCTGCACACGGTCCGAGGGGAGCGCCTCACCTACGGCTTTGCCGTTCCCACGATGAGCTACAGCCTGTCGGACAGCGGACAGCGGACAGCGGACAGCGGACCGACCGAGCGGTTCGACCTGTCCGGCTTGGAGAGCGTGCTCTACGGGGCCTCGCCGGAGTCTGCATACTCCGGTACGCCGGACAAGGCCGCCGCCCCGCCCGCCCCGTCAGACTCGGGCAGCTCGCCCCGCTGAGCAGCTCTTCCGGTACTTCCGTGCCCGGGGGACTGGCCAGAATCGCGAGCGCGTACGACGGCGACAGTGATTTCGCCCCACGTGGGACGGGAACGCCACCGTGCACTCGCCGGCACGTATGGCATCCGGATCGTCAGAGAGCAGGCCCCGCCGCCGAAAACGTCGTCCTCGCCACCTCGCTGCCGGGTGTGGCCGCGGACCTTCCCGCTTCCAAGGTCAGGAGTTCCGTCTTCGCGATGAGTAAGCGGTTCGTGCGGACCCACAGCACCGATCCCTCGCAGTTCGACGGCGATGGCTATGTCGCCGTCCAGCTGATAGCCGCGGCCGTCGAGAAGGCGTGGAGCGCGAACCCGGAAAGAATCCCAAAGGCCCTGGCCGAGCTGAAGCCGGTCACACCAGAGGGCGAGTGCGTCCACACGGGGACCGAGAGCATGCGGGTCTCTCGCCGGAGGACGTCGCCATCGCCGTTGTCCGTGACGGCACCATGAGACTGACCGATTGGTCCAAGAAAAGCCTTGACTGACGGCTCGACTGGC
This sequence comes from Streptomyces sp. NPDC004284, assembly GCF_042874035.1. Taxonomy (NCBI): domain Bacteria; kingdom Bacillati; phylum Actinomycetota; class Actinomycetes; order Kitasatosporales; family Streptomycetaceae; genus Streptomyces; species Streptomyces sp. NPDC004284. Next base: position 22,313 of record NZ_JBIAMJ010000021.1, read on the forward strand.
CGGGCAGGTCAGGGCTGGTTTCGGGGCTGCCTGCTCAGCGTGCCCCGACCACCTCCGGCAACCGCTCGGACCGCCGCACCCGCAGACCGGTGAAGACGCGCTCCCGGTCGGAAACCGGGGCGAGCGTCAGCCGGCGTCCCCCATGTCGAGAGCAGCCAGGGCGTCACGCAACGCGGCACGAGAGTTGATGCCGAGCTTCGGATAGATCTGATACAGGTGCGTGCCGATGGTCCGGTGCGAAAGGAACAACCGCTCGGCGATCTGCTTGTTGGTCAGTCCCGTCGCCGCCAAGGTGGCGATCTGCCGCTCCTGCGCCGTCAGCGGATCCTTGATCGGCCTTGCGGCGGCCACCGAGACCTGGCCGCTCGCGCGCAGCTCAGCCGCGACGCGGGTCTTCCACGGCGCTGCCCCGAGCTGGTCGAAAACCTGAGCGGCCTCAGCCAACTGGACCCGTGCCTGGCTCGTCAGCCGATGACGACGAAGCCGCTCACCGTAGAACAGGCGTACCCGCGCCGTGTCGAAGGGCCACTGCCCGTCATCCACCTGGGAAAGCGCCTCTTCAAAGAGGGGGAAGCAGGATTCGTCCGTCGTGATCAGGGCTTCGCAGGCGAGCACGAGCATGCTGAGGCGGGGCGAGAGTTCCGCCATCGTCGACGCGCGCAGGGCCGCCGTGTGCGCGGCGGCTTCCGCGACCCTGCCGGTTCTGACAGCCGCCTCCACCACATCCATGGCGCCGGCCATGGCCTGAGGCTGATAGGGGGGAAGGCTCCCGACGGGGGTCAACGTGGTGGAGTGCAGGTAGGCGCTTTCGAAGTCCCCCGAGCCGAGAGCGGTGAGGCCCTTGATGTGGCAGGCAAGGGCCCGTACTCCGTCGGCGCCGCGGGGCGTGGCCCAGCCGACGATCTCCTCGGTCAGTACGGCGCTCGCCTCCGTGTCTCCACGAGCCGCGGCCACGAGGGCCAGAGGGTATTGGAACTTGCGGGTGAGGAAGCGGTAGCCGTTCTCTTCGCACAGGCGGACACCCTCGTCGGCCAGGGCCAGTACCTGGTCCCATTTCCCCGCGTCGTAGTCGGCCAAGCACACGTGCAGCAGGGCGGCGAGGTACCGGCGCAGGGGCACCGTGCCCGCACGGCCCGACTCGACCAGGCGCATGGAGGGCTCCCGCAGGGCCGCGAGCCGATCCGGGTACACGGCGCAGTGGCCGAGGCGCACGATGCGGGCCGGGTCCTCGCCGATGTCGGTGAGCAGCTCGTCCAGCCGGCCCAACGCCCGCGTCCCGGTCCGCGCGGGATCGGCGAAGGTCTGGGCGCATACCCACAGCAGGTCCGGGGGCGCGGGGGTCAGCCGGTCGATCGCCCGGAACAACGGTGGCCACGTCTCCGGGTCCCCGCTGTACCAGCACAAGAGGTTGAGCGTGAACAGGGCTTCGAGCAGGGTTTCGTCGGAGGCGTCCCAGCCGTGCTCTCCCTCCTCGATGGCATCGACGAGGACGCGGTGCGCGGTACCGACGTCGCCGTCCTGGTTGATCAGGAGGAGGGCGGACGCCGCCGCGGCGTGCAGCGAGGACTCCGCTGCGGGATCGGCCTGCTGGGCTCCGGCCAGCAGACGTGAGGCATCCGCCAGCTCGCCGGTCGCCTCGGCCCCGAGGTATGCGCCTTCCGCCAGGCGACGGCTCTTGTCGGCAGGCGCAGGGCTGAGCTCCGCGGCGCGGGTGAGAGCGGCCACCGCACCGAGTGCGTCGCCCCGGCGCGATCGCAGGCGGGCAGCCCGCTCCAGCAGGTCGGCGACCATCTCAGTGGGCTGCGTCGTGGCTTCGCCGAGGTGCCAGGCGCGGCGCTCCAGCTGGTCCGTCAGCGCGTCGGCGAGTGCCTGGTGCGCCCTTCGACGTTCCGCGGCCGTGGCCCCCGTCACCACGGCGGAACCGATCAGCGGATGCCGGAAGGACACACGGCGGGTCGTCGTCGATAGGGTCAACAGCCGGTCGCGTTCCGCAGGTTCCAGGGCATCGACGACGGGACCGCTTCCGGTGGCCGCCTCGATCACGCCGAGATCGCCGGTGCCTTCCAGCGCCACGACCAGCAGTACCTCCCGGCTGGCCCTGGGCAGGTCGGCCACGCGTGAGGCGAACAGCTTCTGGAGGCGCTCGGTGAGCGGAAGTACGGAAGGCAGCGACGCGCCTGCCTCCTGCCGGCTCTTCAGGGCGGTGGGAAGCTCCACCAGGGCGAGCGGATTGCCGTGTGCCTCCGCGACGACACGTCGCCGGAGCATGAGCGGCAGATCAGGGTGAGCGCTGCGGATCAGTTCGCCGGACGCCACGTCGTCCAGGGGCTGCAACCGGTGCTCGCTCAGGTCGCTCAACTCGAAGGCGTCGTCGGAGGTGACACGGGTGGCCGCGAGGAAGCTGATGTCGCTGCCGGCCAGCCGGCGGGCTACGAAGGCCAGCACCGAGGTGGTGGCCCGGTCCAGCCAGGGCAGGTCGTCCACCGTGATCAACAGTGGCTTCTCACCGGCTGCCCGGCGAAGCAGGAAGAGGAGCGCCGTGGACACCAGCAGCCGGTTCGGGGGCGGGCCGCCGCCGATACCCACGGCGACCCTCAGCGCGTCGCGGTGGTGGGGCTCCAGGGAGTCGAAGGAGTCGGAGGAGTCGGAGGAGTCGAAGGAGTCGAAGAACGGAACGAGGAGCTGATTGAGGCCGGCGTAGCTGATGTCCGCTTCGTACTGCACACCGCTCGCGTGCAGGACGTGGGCGCCCCCGTGACGGAATTCGGCTGCCACCGCTTCGAGGACCGCCGTCTTGCCCAGACCGGCCTCACCTGACAGCAGCAGAGCCGCACCGCGGCCGGAACCATGGAAATGAGACCTGATATGCGCCAGGTCCCTTTCACGTCCGATGAGGTGTGACCCCGCACGATGACCGGAACGGCGCACGTCGTTCATCAGGCAGCTGTCCCCCGGACTGCGAGGGCAGATCCGCAACGCGACTCTGCCCGCTGACCCTCTCCCTCATTCGGGAAGCTCGGTTTCACAAGGTGCTCTACGGTACTCCGCCTTGATCGACTCGTGGAAGTCGCCCGGGCGGTGATGCCGAGCGCTGCCGACACGGGACACAGGCGTGAGCGGACAGGCAGTCGACGGCGCCCTCTACGGCCGGGGGCGGAGGCAGCCTGCCGTACGAGGGCCGGGCCGCCGCCCTCGCGGTCCCTGCGATCGATCCCGGGTGTCACCGCATCGCGCACCGGCACTTCCCGCTCGAAGGCGGACGGGCACAGCCCGCTCAGGACCGCCTCACCACCGGACGATGAGCCGCACGCCCTCCCCGGCGCCCCGACCAGCCTGTCCCGGGAGACACCTAGAGAAACGTATGCTTGGTGAAGCCGACACCGCCCATCCTCGAAGTGGGCACACCTATCCTGACCGACCAAAAGGAACCCGGACACATGTCTCTCGACGCAGTCGACCCCCGGACGGGCACTGAACGGTACACATCGGCCGTGCGGAAGCTCGACTCCCTGACGGCCACCCTCACCGAGGACCTCGACCGGAAGGCATGGGTTCCGGGGCCGCTGGAACGGACCCTGGCGTCCCGGCTCCTGCTGGCCTGCGCCGGGGACGGACAGCTCACCCCGGCCCGGCTGCGCGAGACCCTGTGGGAGGGCAGCGTCGCACTGACGTACACGGCCGGCGGCCGGCTCGCGCGGCTGCTCGCCGGATCGTGCGAGGTCGCCGAGGCGACGGCGCCCGGCGCCGAGCCCGCGTTGTCCGCCGCCCTTCGACTCCTGGAGCGGACGGCACGGGCCGGGAGCCCCGACAGCGACGGGCTCTGACGGCGCCGAGCCCAGCCGTGACCGCCGGATGCCCCACGCCGGACGCGAGCCGCACGGCGCGGCCGGGTGCGACGGGCAGCTCGGCGAGCCCGTTGAAGACGCTTCCCGGGGGAGTTCCCCAGGGGAACGGAGCCGACGCCGCGGGGGTTCACACGGCTGGGAGAAACGGGAAGCGAGGAGAACGCGCACGCCGGTTCCTCGGCCGGCGAGATCGCCGCTCGCCGGATACGGACAACGCACCTTCGTCACGGCAGCGTGTGCCCTGGCGGCCATGACACACGTGTCTAAAGTCCCTGCTTCGGAGCCTTCACGTCCCCCTGCGTGCGGCGAGCGGGGAGCAGGCCCGCACTGGCGACGTCCCAGTCCACTCCAGCCAGTTCATGGCCCGCGGGAACCAACGCGTACGTGCCCTCCAGCCATTCCGCCAGCGGGGGCACGGGCAGCTCGAACAGAGCTGCCGTGTCACGCGAGCAAAGCTGGAGCCACGAGGTCGCCCGCTCCTTCGACGGCCACATCCGGACGTCAGCCAGACCACTCATCGAGTACAGCCCCTGCTGGAGCAGGTCCCGTCCGATGCGCCAGCGTACGCACGGGCCGCCTTCCACGAGAAGGCTCACGGACACGACCCAAGGGGCTTCCGGGCTGAACCGGAACTCCGCCCCGACCGTCTGCCGGGCGGAGGTGCCCAGTACGCGCTCGATGTCCAGGCTCAGGACGGGGGTGCCCTCAAGCGCTTCGCGGCGCTGGACATCGGGGTGGTTGCGGTTCATGCCAGGTTGGTCCTTCCCGTCGGCGTGGGGTGGCAAGGTCCACTCTCGTCTCGGCTCGGGTGACGTACATAAGTAACTTGACCGGCGGGCTCCACCCGTCATGACGGTGATCGGCGAGACCATCGGCATTATGCGGACATCTGCTCGTACAGTGATGTGATGCCGCGGGCGTCCGCCTGCGACGTGCACCGTTCACGCTGCCGCCGATGCCGTCCGAGCAACCGTCTGGACGATCCTGGAGCAGTCGCCCGTGCACGGGTGGTCGTCATGCCCGAAGCAACCAGCCGTGAACCGTACCCCCGCCGTCTCCGTCCCTGACGCGTGACCGCATGCGCTTTCTCGGGAGGTACGGGCGGAACGCTTCGCCAGCGGGCGCTTCCTCGCCCCCGCGCCCGGGCGGCCCGGAGAGACGGCCACCGCTCAGGAGATGCGCCGCTCACCCGGAGCGCCCGCCGGTCTCCACCTGGACCGGCCTCGTACTGGTGGGCTCTCGTATTCCACTGTCGCCGATTCGCCGTGGAGGCAGACCTGCTGGTGACTTTGCGTGATCGTCAGGGGCGTACGACTCCAGGCACCGTCGGCCTCCCCCGTCGAACGCGGCCGGGGGCCTTCGAGTCGCTGATAGATTCCTGCGGTGAGCGAGCAACTGCCCAGCGGCGGCATCGAACTGTCACCCGACGAGATCGAAGCTCTCGATGCCAGGTGGTCGTCCTGCTGGACCCCGAGTGAGGTCGCGCAGCGGCTGGCCGGGGTCGGCACACCCTGGTACGTGGCCGCGGGCTGGGCGCTGGACCTCTTCCGCGGCAGGCAGACACGCGCTCATGGGGACATCGAGATCGCGATTCCGGCCGCGAGCTTTCCCGAGATCCGCCGCCGCTTCCCCGGGTACGCCTTCGACGCGGCAGGCAGCGGCCGGATCTGGCAGGACGCCACCCCGGAGGTGCTGGCCGCCGTACACCAGACGTGGCTCCGCGATCCGGTCGCCGGAAACTACCTGGTCGACGTGTTCCGCGAACCACACGACGGCGACACCTGGATCTGCCGACGCGATGAGCGGATCCGGTTTCCCTACAGCGGCATCATCCGCCACACCCACGACGGCATCCCGTATCTGGCACCCGAACTGGTCCTGCTGTTCAAGGCCAAGCACGTCCGCCGAAAGGATCAGTCAGACTTCGACGCGACCGTCCCGCACATGACCCTGGCTCAGAGGCGAACCCTGGCTGAACTGCTCGGCCGCGTACACCCGGGCCATCCCTGGATCACGGACCTGTAGCCGACCAACCACCGGTGAGCTCTTGCAACATCGGTACAGCCGTTGGCGCTGAGAAAGACCATGGGACGTGCCTGCCTTTCCGTACGCCCCTGCCGCGTATGGCGGCGACCGAACTCGACCAATGCGCCTGCTTCTTCCCCGACCATCCGGCCAGCCGGCACGCGGGCCACCCGGGGCCGACCCGCCGGCCCGCTACGGGCCTCCCCTACCGGGCACGCGGCGCGCAAGGGGCTCTCGCCGGGCATCCCTCCACTACATCCCGCCACATCTCTCCACCCGCCTGACAGCCTCACTCGCCCCCTCCACAGTTGGTGGCGTCCACCTCCGATCGAACGGAGCCCCTGATGAAGTGGCGAAAGACGACCGTGACACTCGGCCTGGTCGGCGTGCTTTCGATACCTGCGGCAGGCATCTCCGCAGCGACGCCGGCCGAACCTACGGCCGCCCAGACGACAGCAGCGGCGACATGCTGGCGCGCATCCTTCTTCGGGTACTACTGCGGCTACGACACCAGCAACGCCTACACGAGCCGAGGAGACTCGGGTGCGAAGGTCAAGGAACTCCAGGCACTGCTGATCTTCTGGGGCTTCTCCGTGGGCTCCAGCGGTATAGACGGTCAGTTCGGGTCCGCCACGGAATCCGCTGTGAAGCGGTTCCAGAGTTCCGAGGGGATCACCGCCGACGGCATCGTCGGACCGACCACCTGGGCGCACCTCCGCGTCTACCCTTAGCTCGGCCTTGGGGCACAGCGCCACAGCGGTTGACGCTGAGTCGGTGGCTCTGCACACGAGAACGGGGTTCTGGCACAGACCTTGGGGATCGGTCGCGGAGTGTCACTGGGGCAACAGCATGATTCGGGTTGGCCCACAGGGTGGTCTGCCAGGACAGCTTAATTTTCTAGGCGCTCCCGCGAGTCGTGCTGGCATTGTATGGACCATGGCAGCGATCGACGACGCATCCGAACCTGACAGCACTGTCCACAGCACCTGTCCACCCCTGGTGGAGGCAGCGTGGCTGTACCAGGCGGATCAGGTATGTCCGGAAGACCTGCCGATGACCGCTGCCCAGGCACTCGCAAGGGGAATGGACACGCCGGCCCTGTGCGAGCTCGCTGGTCTGCCGCGTCATGCGGACCCCCGGGACATCCGTGACACATTCGAGCAGGCCCTCGAGGAATTGGGGATCGTTCTGCCCGATCACCACCTGTCCCGGCGATACGCGCTGCGCAGGCTCGCCTCGCGATTCACCGCCAGGGAGGTGGATCTCGCCGAGTTGGCATCCGACGAGTGGTCGGAGGTGGAGGTCGAGACCGCTGAGGAGCAAGCATTCGTGGCGCTACTCCCGCCATGCGCGTGCTGCATCGAGTACACGCTGGGGCTCGACGAGGCGGCATGGGAATCGCAACTGCAGGTTGCTGCCCGCGCCTTGGTCTCGCATCCCACTGTCGGGCCGCGCTTCTGACGAGTGGGTCTTTTCAGGCGTTTCTGGCGCAACATCTTGGGTCGCGATTACGGAGGGTAACTGAAGCAGGATCATCTTGCGGAGGAGTTCGAATCCGGCTCGGCCGTAGAGTTGCCGCTTGATCTTCTTGATGCGGTTGACGGCTCCCTCGATGCTGCCGGAGCTCCAGCCGAGAGTGAGCCCGGCGGTTACGGCGTCGAGGTCTCGGAGCAGGTGAGTGCGAAGCCGGTGAGCCCGGGCAGTTGGCTGGCATCGATCTCGTCGATCCAGATGGGAAGTGTGGAGCCGAGGCGTTCGGTGAGGATCTCACCAAAAGCGCGGACGTGTCCGGCGGCCGTGTCCAGTTCGGGACAACGGGCCAGGACCTCCTTCAGGCAGGCCTGGTCTTCCTCGGTCAGGGTCGCGGGGTGACGGGTGAGCAAGCCGGTCACCTGCCGCACCGTCGGCGGGCTCTGGCACAACTTTTGTGGAGCCACACCATCCGGGTTTGTGTCTGCCTCAGGTCAAGCCGCTGAACTGCAGTTTCCCGGCGTGCTCCGGCCTTGGACACCGAGCTTCGAATCGACACCACAGAAGTTGGGCCAGAGCCCGTTCTCGTGGACAAGGCCAAGTCGGTGAAGGCCGTCCTTGTCCTTCATCATGCGTCAGCGTGAGGTTGGAAAAGGAGCGGAGGTGCGGGCGCATGAGGTCGGTTCTGCGATGACGGCGATGTCCGGGTGGAGGCATTGTCAAATTCTGTGGACTGACCAGACAGTCCGACGGCCGGTCGATCAAGGAAGTGGCTTGCGGTAACGGACGTACTCGTTCTGCCGCCGGAACCCCACACTCTCGTAAAGGTCGTAGGAGCGGTGCGGGTTCGCCGTGCCCGTGAACAGCCGGGCGGTCGTCGCGCCCTGCTCGCGAAGGCTCCGCAGCCCGTCCAGCAGCAGGGCCCGGCCGATTCCGAGGCGTCGCTGGTCCGTTCGGACGCTCAGCTCTTCCACCTCGCCCACGGTGTGGTCGTGACGGCGTAGGGAGCAGAGGGCGACGCCGATCATGTCCTGCCCGTTCCAGGCAGCCCTCCAGCACGCAGGGTCGGCGGTGTCGACGAAGTTCTGGAAAGGCCATCTCTGAGTGAAGCCGGTGTCCGCATACGAATCGACGACCGTCCTCCAGGCCGCACGGTAGTGGCTTGTCCCGATCGGCCCTGTCCGTATCCCGGGCGGCAGTTCGCTGTCCGGCTCGGGCACCTGCCGCAGATCGCCCAGCTCCAGTTCGACCAGGCTGAAGACACGTCGGTAGCCGGCTGCGCGCAGAAGTGCCGTGGCGTCCTGCTCGGAGGACATGGCGTTCGCGCCGATCACCGCCGTCCGCGCCGTTCCGTGCTGTTCGACGAGTTGGCGGATCCGCTCCTCGGCCCAGCTCAGCATGGCTGAGCCGATGCCCTGGCCGCGGTGCTCGGGCAAGAGGTAGCCGCGGTGCAGGTACAGCCACGTGTCGTCCCGCTCTTGCCACCACCGGATCGTCGAGTAGCCGACGGTGCTCCCGTCGAGCACCACCAGGATCTGGTTCTCGGACGGCTCCTCCAACTCGGCAGAGGCTTCGGCGATCTCGGCCGCTGTCGGGAGCCCTTCCACAACCGAATGGACATCGACCCGGTCCCGTTCCACACACCCCAGCCGCACCGCGGCCATGGCGCCGTGGTCTTCGTCGCCGCGATACGGCCGGAACCCGAAGCCGACCGGAAGGTCCTGTCCTGCCGTGCCTTCCCACATGACCGGATGTTCTCGAACTTCGAGGCAGGTCCGCCACCCTCTTCGCGCCGCGGTCGTCTGCGGCCGTTCCACGAGTCGGCCGTGTTCGAAGCGGGACCCGGCGCGGACGAGGGCAACGAGGTGGGGCGCATTCACGGCGCGCCGGCGGGCCTGGGCGGACTCGACGAGCTTGAAGACCATCGCCAGGGCGGCGGCCCGGGATCCGGCACCCGTGGTGACCTTGGTCCGCAGACGGACGGTCGCGAAGGTCGACTCGATGGGGTTGGTCGTCGGCCATCGCGATCAGCTCCTAGGTTCCGTCCGCGCGCACGCCCATGACGACCAGGCGGCGCCCTTGGCATCGCCGGACCAGGACGACGGCGCCTGGCTGGTTCACGGAGACGAGGAGCTCGAACCGCGACTCGCTCCTGCGCGCAGCGCGGATCGCCGTACGCCGGGGAGTGAGGTACGAGCGCGATGGCGATGGGCGTACGCATCGGCCCCTCCCGTCCCGACGACTACGCCCGGCTGCCGCACGAGGCCGACCGCGGCCCGTCCCGGGGCATCGCCGCCGCGGTCCACCTGTGGAGCGCCACGGCCGGCGGGGACGACGGTGCCGCTGGGCCTCGGCGGCGGGCATGTACGCGGTGACGTATCCCAGGTGCCGGAACAGACGGGGGTGCTGCTCCGCCGCCCTGCTCAGTACCGCACCGCCCATGCTGTGGGCGACCGCGACGACCGGTGCCCCGCGGCCTGCCCGCCTGGCCTGCTCGGCGAGCAGAGTGGCCGTAGCGTCGAGATCGATGTGCGCGATCGGTGATCTCTCGGACGCGAAGTACGCCATCGCCGAACGCGTGGCGGAGCTGCTCCGGGGCTGAACGCATCTGCCGCTCCTGGGGTCCCACCTCGGGAGCGGCTGCTCAACGGTGTGCTCGTTTGTGAAACCTCCTACGGGCCGCCTGAACGGCCGACCCGGTCACGCGAGGGCCCGCCGGTGTACGTCCGCGAACCCGTGCCACCTGGCAGCGGCTAACCGGCGACCTTGCCGGGGGCGTTCTCCGACAGCCGCTTGAGCTGAGCCAGCCACAGGACGTGCAGGCGGCGGGCCCACACGGGGGCCAGCGCGTCGAGGGACTTGGCGGCTGGGCCGCGTACGACGTTCTCGGTCACCACATGGGTGCCGTTGTCGACCGGGGTGAGCAGCCAGGCCTGGTACAGCTGCAGACCGGCGCCTACGCCGGACCAGCCCAGACGTGTGGGAGGAACCCGCTCTCCGACGAAGATTTCGAACCGGTGTCCGTGGAATCGGACTTCGAACGTGTCCTCGAGAGTTCCCGAGTGTGTTCCGGTGACGCCCGGAACCCAGTCCGGCCACCGCGACACGTCGGTGAGCAGGTGGAAGGCCGCGGTGGGCGGGGCGTGCACGAACACTTCCGCCCGACAGAAGCTGTGGGCGTGGGCCGGTGAGAAACCGGACGGCCAGTGGATGTCCGGATGGCTGTCCGAGGCGCCGAGCATCAGGCTCCCCTTTCGTGGTGCCTGACGGGGAAGGGCAACACCAGGATCACTGTGCCCGGAGGCTCCGAGGCCGGCATACGTCGAATGACTGGGCCGGCGGGGCCGAGCCGACGTGCGGCTCAGCCGTCCTCAGGGGCGACGTCGAGCTCCGCGAGCACGTCCCGGAGCGCGGCCCGGGAGGTGATGCCCAGTTTCGGATAGATCTGGTAGAGATGCGTGCCGATGGTCCGGTGTGACAGGAACAGCCGCTCGGCGATCTGCTTGTTGGTCAGGCCGGTCGCGGCGAGGGTGGCGATCTGCAGCTCTTGTGCGGTCAGCCCTGCGGGTTTTCCCCTGGCGGCCGCCGGCGCGGGCTGCCCGCTCGCCCGCAGCTCGGCCGCCGTACGCGTCACCCATGGCTGCGCGCCCAGCTGCTGAAAGCCCCTCAGCGCGAGGGTGAGCTGTTCCCGGGCCTCTGTCGTGGCACGCTGCCGCCGCAGGCGTTCACCGTGAAAGAGGCGTACCCGCGCGGCGTCGAAGGGCCAGCGATCGGGGCTGGGCAGGGACAGCGCCCGCTCGAAGAGGGCCACGGACTCGTCGGCGGGCGCCGTCATCGCCTCGCCCGCCAGCACGAGCAGCTCGAGGCGGGGCGACAGCTCCGCCATGGCGGAGGCTCGCATCGCTGTCGCGTGAGCCGTGGCCTCCGCCTCCCGACCGGTGCGGACGGCCGCCTCGACCATGTCCAGCGCACTCCACATGGCGATCGGGAGGTAGGGCGCCACGGTTCCGGGCGGGTTGAGCGTGCAGGCGTGCTGGTAGGCCGTCTGGAAATCGCCGCCGCCCAGCGCGGCCAGTGTCCTGGCCTGCGCGGCGAAGAAGCGTGCACCGTGGGCACCACGGGGTGTCGCCCAGCGGATGACCTCCTCGCACAGCGCGTCACTGGCCTCCGTGTCGCCGCGCACGCCGGCCACGGTCGCCTTGATGTAGTGGAAGTACCACGCGAAGAACCGGTAGTCGTGGTTCTCGCACAGGTCCAGCCCCTCGTCGGCGAACTGGTCTGCCTCGTCCCAGCGGCCCAGGTGGAAGTAGTCCAGACCGAGGTGCATCAGTGCGCCCAGGTGCCGGCGCACGGGCGCCCTGCCCGCGCGGCCCTGCTCGGCCAGCTGGCGGGTGGCCCACCGGAAATCCCCGAGGCGGTCCGGGAAGACCGACGCGGTGCCCACCCGGATGACGTGGGTGGGCTCCTCTCCCACGGTGGCGATCAGCTTCTCCAGCCGGGGCAGCGCGGCGGCGCCGGTGCGCGCCGGGTCGGCGAAGGTCTGGGTGGTCACCCAGAGCAGCTCCGGCGGCTCGGGGGTCAGCCGCTCCACGAAGGTCAGGAGCGGCTGCCACAGATGGGGTTCGCCGCCGTACCAGCACAGCAGGACCAGAAGGTGCAGTGCCTCGACGAGCGCGTCGTCCGAGGCGTCCCAGCCGTGATCCCCGTCCTCGATCGCGCCGACCAGGAGCCGGTGCGCGGTGTAGACGTCACCGTCCCGGTTGAGCAGCAGGAACGCGGACGCCGCCGCCGCGTGCAGGGACTGCTGTCCGGTCGTGGGATGCACGAGCCGGGCGTCGGCGAGCAGCCGCGAAGCGTCCTCCAGCTCACCGGCGGAGTCCGCGCCGACATAGGCCGCCTTGGCCAGCCTGCGGCTCTCGTCGGCCTTGGCGGGACTGAGCCCGGCCGCACGGGCCAGCGCCGCCACCGCGCCGAGCGCGTCCCCGCGCCGCAGCCGGCGGTGGGCCGCTTCCTCCAGCAGGGCGGCGACGCCTTCGTTCGGACCGACGGTGGCCTCGCCCAGATGCCACGCGCGGCGCTCCGGCCGGCTCTCGAGCACGTCGGCCAGTGCCTGGTGCGCCCGTCTGCGCTCTGCCGCCGTCGCCAGCTCCACCACCGCGGCGCCGATGAGCGGATGCCGGAAGGACAACCGCCGGCCGTTGGCCGAAACCGTCACCAGCCGGTTGCGCTCGGCGAGGGCCAGGTCGTCGTCGGTGTCCCGCCCCGCCGCCGCGTTGATCGCGGCCATGTCGCCCGTACCGTCCAGGGCGGCGATGAGCAGCAGCTCCCGGCCGGCGGCTGACAGCGTGGCCACCCGCGAGGCGAAGACCGCCTGGAGCCGTTGGCTCAGGGGCAGCACGGCGGGTACCGCTGCCAGCGTCGTGCGCTGCTCGGCGGAGAGCGCCGACGGCAACTCCATCAGCGCCAGCGGGTTCCCGCGCGCCTCGGAGACTATGCGGCGCCGCACCGCGGGGGAGACGCCGGGGTGGGCGAGGGCGAGCAGCTCGGCGGACGACGCCTCGTCGAGCGGTTCGAGCCGGTGCTCCGGCAGACCACTCGACTCGAAGAAGCTCTCGGAGCCGTCCCGGGAGGCCGCGAGGAACCCGATGCGGCTGCCGACGAGCCGCCGGGCGACGAAACCGAGCACGGCATTGGTCGCCCGGTCCAGCCACGGCAGGTCGTCGATGACGATCAGCAGAGGCGCGCGGGCGGAGACCAGCCGCAGCAGCAACAGGGCCGCGGTAGAGGTCAGCAGGCGGTCGGGAGGCGGGCCGGTACCGATGCCGACCGCGACGCGCAGGGCGTCCCGGTGGACGGTGTCCAGCACGTCGAAGTCGTCGAAGAGGGGGACGAGGAGCTGGTTGAGACCGGCGTAGGCGATGTCCGCCTCGAACTGCACGCCCTTCGCCCGCAGCACGCGGACCCCGTGCTGCGCGGCGCCCCGCGCCACCGCGTCCAGGACCGTCGTCTTGCCCACCCCGGCCTCGCCCGAAAGGAGCAGGGACGCCCCTTGGACCCAGGAGTCGGCGAAGAACGACTGAATGTACGCCAGATCCTCGTCCCGTCCGACCAGACGGGTCGACGCCGGATAGACCCTCGCACCCAGGTCGTTCATCGTGCTGCCTCCATCGGCTGACGCACCGGGGGCCCGGTGTACTGTGCCGACCTGGCTGATCACGCCTGCTTCCGGCTCCTTCGCGCACCATGCAATCACCCGTACGCGAGTGACGTCCAGATTGCACCCTCGCCGCTCCGCCCCGGCCCGTGCCCGTCGCGGTCGAGGACCGCCCGGCACCGGACGGCCCGTTCGGCGTCCGGCCGGATCGCCGTGCGAGGCGGGCGGTTGCGGCGTCCGGCCCGGAGGACGCGGCCGCCCCGCGACAACTGCTCCGTGCGGTCTCGCGGCGGTGTCCCGTACCTGCGGTGATGTCCCCTCAAGTGTGTCCGGACCGCCGGCCCGGGGTGTGAGCTGCCGTCACGTGTGCACACATCGATGACGCCGCCCCACACGTCGTCTAAAGTCGGCGTGGCGTACTGGCGGTCGGCTGACGGGACATGACGATGCTCGCAGACACCCCCACCGGCGGCCGGCTTCCAGCGCTGTCCGCGCCGCGGTTCGTCGGCCGGGAACGTGACCTGGACACCCTCGGATCCGCGCTCGGACACACCCGCGCGGTCGTCCTGATCGAGGGCGAGGCGGGCATCGGCAAGACCCGGCTGCTGCGTGAGTTCCTGGCATCCCGGGCCGAGCAGGGGCGGCGTGCTCTGGTCGGCGCCTGCCTGGAACTGCGGGTGCCGTACACCCTCGGGGCCGTGGTGGACGCGGTGCGCGACGGTGTGGAGGACGTCGCCGCGCTGGGCCTGAGCGGACTGGCGGGGGCGTTGCGGCCGCTGTTCCCCGAGTGGGCCGGTGAACTGCCTCCGGCTCCGGAGACGTTGGAGGACGCCACCGCTGCCCGGCACCGGCTGTTCCGGGCGTTCACGGAGGTCCTCGGCCGGCTCGACGTGGATGTCCTCGCGCTGGAGGACGTCCACTGGGCCGACGAGGCGACGCTCGAGTTCCTGCTCTTCCTGGTCTCCCGCCGACCGCAGCCGGTCAGTGTGGTGCTGACGTTCCGGCGGGACGAGATACCGCCGGATTCCCTGCTGTTGCGGCTGTCCTCCCGGCTTCCCTCCGAGGCCCGTCCCGTCCGACTCACCCTGGGACCGCTGGATGTCGGCGAGACCGCCCCGTTCGTCTCGTCGATGCTGGCCGGTGGGCATGTGTCGAGGGAGTTCGCGGACTTTCTGCACACCCGTACCGAAGGCGTCCCCCTGGCGATGGAGGAATCGGTGCGGCTGATGCACGACCGGGCCGATCTGATCCACAGGGACGGAGGGTGGGCACGGCGTCGCCTGGACCGCATCGAGGTCCCGCCGACCATCCGCGACGCCATGCTCGAACGTGTCCAGCGGCTGCGGCCCGACTCCCGCGCCGTACCCTTCGCGGTGTCCGTGCTGTCCGGTCCGGCCGACCACGCGACGCTGCGCGCCGTCACCGGTCTGCCCGAGGAGCGGTTCGCGGAGCAGTTGGCGGCGGCGCTCGGCTGCGGCCTGCTGCGCGAGGAACGGCCCGGGCAATGGTCGTTCCGGCACTCGCTGGCGTGCCATGCCGTGTACGACGTCATCCCGGCCGCCGAACGGCGTGCCATGCACCTCCGGGCGGGCCGGGCACTGGAGCGGTGGCCGCTGCCGCCCGTGGCACAGCTGGCCCGGCACTTCCGGCTGGCCGGCGACGCCGAGGCCGCGTGCCGGTACACCGAGGAGGCGGCCGACCTCTGTGTCCGGTCCGGCGACGTGGCCACGTCGGCGCTCCTCATCCACAGCCTCGTCGCCACCGTCCCGCTGCCCGCGGCCGCCCTGGTACGGCTGGTGACGAAGCTCCAGTTCCAGGCCCTGCCCGGCTCCGACCCGCACTCGGCGATCGTCGCATCGCTGCGCTCGGCTCTCGGCAGCCAGACCCTGACGCCGGTCGAGCAGGCGTCGGTCCGCTTCCAGACCGGCCGCGTGCTCATGGCGGCGGGGGAGATCGAGGAGGGCCGCCGCGAGATTCTCGCCGCGGTGCCCCACCTGGCGCCGGGATCCCCGGAGACGGCACGCGCCCGGATCCTGCTGGCCCTGCCCCTGGGCGACGCGCGGCCGGTCTCGGAGCACCTCCGGTGGCTGCGGGAGGTGCCGCCGGCGACGCGGGCGATGGGTTCCCTCGACCGGCTGCACCTGTCCGTGGACCGCGCGTTCGCCCTGCTGGCGCTGGGGGAGGAGGCCGGATGGGACGCCGCCCGGGAGATCCCGGACGACGTGCCGGCTCCCGGGGCGGCGTCCTTCGTCACGGCGGGCCACACGAACATCGGCGAGGAGGCGATGCGGTGGGGCCGGTACGAAGAGGCCCGGGCACGACTGGCCAAGGCGCGTGACCTCGCCGAGCGCCACCGCCTCTCCGACTACCTCGACAGCATCGCCTCCTCCAGGGCCCACCTCGACTGGTTCACCGGTGCCTGGAAGGGCCTCGCCGAGCGGGCGGCCCGCCTGGTCGACGACGACCACGGGGTACGGCAGAAGGACCGGTGCGAGGCGGCGCTCGTGGCGGGCCTGCTGGAGGCCGCGGCCGGAGACCGGGACGCGGCGAGGCACCGGCTGCGCTTCGCCGGACGGGACGACCAGCAACGCGTCGAAGCCGCCGCCGCGCTGGCCAGGCTGTCCCTGCACGACGGAGACGTCGACGAGGCGCTCCGCGTCACCGACCAGCCCGCGGGGACCGCGGTCGGGGGCGGTCTGTGGTCCCGAGCCGTCGACTTCGTCCCGGCACGAGCCATGGCCCTGGCCGCGGCCGGCCGGCTCGGTCAGGCCACGGCCGTGGTGACCGTCTTCGGAGAGGCGCTGGGCGACAGGGACGCTCCGGCACCCCAGGCATCCCTGCTCCTGTGCCGCGCGATCCTGGCCGAAGCCGGGGGACGCCTCGCGGACGCCGCCGCGTTGTTCACCCGGGCCGCCGCCGCGTGGGAGGCGCTGCCGCGCCCGTACGACGCTCTGCTCGCCCGGGAGCGCGCCGCCCGCTGTCTCCTCGCGGACGGCCGGGAGGAGACGGCGCTGCCGCTGTTGTCCGGCATCGGGCGGGAACTGTCCGAACTCGGCGCCGGCAACGACGCCGATCGGATCAAGCGGTTCCTCGCCGCGCGGCACGAAGGAGCGCCCACGACGACCCGTGGCCGGGGACGTCCCGGCTACGGAAACCGCCTCTCGCCGCGTGAACGGGTGGTCGCCCGGCTGCTGGTCGAAGGCCTGACCAACCGGCAGATCGCCGACGCGCTCGTGGTGTCGGCGCAGACCGTAGCCAGCCAGGTGCGATCGGCGATGCGCAAACTGGACGTGACCTCGCGCACCGCGCTCGCGGTCAAGGTCGTCGAGGCGGGCTTCGTCGGCGAGCCGAGCCCACGGCGCTCCGGCGACGAGTGAATTCCGCGCACCGGCCGGCAGTCGAAGAAAAGCCGGGCGAGTGAGCGGCGGGATTAAATCCCGCATCTGACCGATCGTGCCGGCGGCCGGCCCGATCGCAGACTCGTCGTCATGCCGCCCCCCGACCCACACGCGCCTTCGCCCGAAGGCGCCCCGTCCGCGACCGGGCATGCCCCCCGGGGCCGACCGGAGCCGTCGTCGACGCCACCGGACCCGGCGGACGCCGCCCCCTCGGACGACGCGGGGGCCGATGCCGACGACATCGGCGAGTACGAACCGCTCTAGGCCGAACTCCTCCCACTTTCCCCGTCATTCCTCGCACAGGAGACCGATCGATGAGGCCAAGTGCACGACAGCGCACCGGCAGACGCCGGGGCGCGGTGGCCGTAGGGCTGACCGTCCTCGGCATGCTCGTGTCGACGACGGCGTCCCACGCCGTCGAGCAACCGTCGCCCTCCGGCGGCGCGCAGAAGCCGACCGGCGGCGCGCAGAAGAAGAAGGCGACGGCGACCGCCGACGCCGACCTGGCACGGGTCGTCTCCGCGTCCGGCGGATCCGTTCCGGTCACGCTGGTCACCGGTGACAAGGTGCGCATCGGCGTCGACGACGACGGCAAGCCGGTCGTCCGCGACACCAGGAGCGCGCGGCGGCCCGACGGGCTGCCCGCCGTGTTCCACACCCTCACCCGCCAGGGCAGGCTGTACGTCGTACCCGACGACGCCCTCGCGCTGGTCGGCAAGGGACTGCTCGACTGGAGCCTGTTCGACGTGAGCCAACTGGTGAGGCTCGTCGCGGCCGGCAAGGACACCACGGTGCCCGTGCTCGTCACCTACACGGACACGGCCGGAGCCGCTGCCAGGACGCGGCAGATCGCCGGGGCGTCCGGCGGGAGGGCACTTCCGAGCATCGACGGCCGCTCGATGAACATCGCCGACAGCGGACGGTGGTGGCAGGAGGTACGGGGCAAGGAGGCCGCCACCGCGACCGCCGCCCGGTCCGCCGGCTCCCTGGCCGGGGTCGAGAAGGTCTGGCTCAACGGCCTGGCCCGGATCGACCTCGACCGGTCGGTGCCGCAGATCGGCGCGCCCGTCGCCTGGGAACGCGGATACGACGGCACGGGCGTGACCGTCGCGGTCCTCGACACCGGTATCGACGCCACCCATCCGGACGTGGCCGGGAGCATCGTCGGACAGCGCGACTTCACCGGCAGCCCGGCCGGCGCCAAGGACGGGCACGGGCACGGCACCCACGTGGCGTCCACGGTCCTGGGCAGCGGCGCCGCGTCCAAGGGCCTGCGCAAGGGCGTCGCACCCGGTGCCGAACTCCTGGTGGGCAAGGTCTGCGACGACAGCGGGCAGTGCCCCGAGGACGAGATCATCGCCGGCATGGAGTGGGCCGCCCGGTCGGGAGCCAAGGTCGTCAACCTGAGCCTGGGCGGTGACCCCACCGACGGCACGGACCCGCTGAGCCAGGCCCTCAACGACCTCAGCCGCAGCACCGGCACCCTGTTCGTGGTCGCGGCGGGCAACTCCGGTCTCTTCCCCGAGAAGGTCGTCAGCCCGGGTTCCGCCGACGACGCCCTGACCGTGGCGGCCGTCGACGCGTTCGGCGAGATGGCGAACTTCTCCAACCGCGGACCCCGCGTCGGGGACGGTGCCGCCAAGCCCGACATCGCGGCTCCCGGCGTCGGCATCGTCGCGGCACGCGCCGCCGGCACGACCATGGGCGCACCGGTGGACCCGTACTACACCGCCTCCGACGGGACCTCGATGGCGACGCCCCACGTGGCCGGCGCCGCGGCCGTCATCGCCCAACAGAACCCGGAGCTGACCGGCCGGCAGATCAAGGCGCGGCTGATGGACACCGCCACCGACCTCGGGCACGACCTGTACGCCCAGGGAACCGGCCGGGTGGACCTCGCGGCCGCGACCGACCCGCGGATCGTCCCCAAGGGCAACCTGAACTTCGGCCGCCTGCCCCACCCGCAGTCGCCGACGACGAGGAAGATCACGTACACCAACCGCAGCGACAGGGCGATCACCCTGCACCTCACGATGCCCGTCTCCTTCGCCGACGGACGGCCCGCCCCCGCGGGCATGTTCACCCTCGGCACGGACAAGGTGGTCGTCCCCGCCGGCGGGTCCGCGGAGGTGCCGGTGACCCTCGACGCGGGCGTGCTCGGCGCCGAGGACGCCCACGGCACCTACAACGGGCTGGTCAGCGCCCGTGACGAGGCGGGCGGCATACGGCTGGGTTCGGTCGTCCACGCCTTCGTGGAAGCCGAGAGGTTCCCGCTCACCCTCAAGGTCGTCACCCCGGCGGACACCACCGACGTGCGCTACGGAACCGCCACGTTCACCCCGGTCGACGACCAGGTGTACCTGCACGCGGGCCCGGTCGCCGAGACCGGCGCCGGCACCGTGACCAGGCAGCTCTTCCGCGGCACCTACGCGGTGCAGATACCGGTCGACTGGCGCGACGGTTCCGGTGCGTGGCAGCACGCCCAGCCGATCGCCCCGGAGGTCGTGCTCACCAAGGCGACCACGGTCACCCTGGACCTGCGCAAGGCCAAGCCGCTGAGCGTGCGGTACCCGGAGGCCACCGAGACCTACTCGGCGGGCGACTACGTGATGCGGGTCTCGGCGACCGGGGAGTGGACGGCGGGCACGTCGGTCAACCACGACTACGACGCCGGCGAGCCGAACTGGTGGGTGCTGCCCACGGAGAAGGTCCGACTGGGCACCTTCACCCACGACTTCTACAGCTCGGGGACCACTCCCGTCGTCACCATGCGCACCACGGGCGGCGGCGCCCCCACCGGCCTGTCCCCGCGCTACGGGAGCCCGGACGCCGCGGTGAGCGAGACGCAGGCATGGCTGGGCGACGACGGCGACCCGGTCTTCCGCGAGGCCGCGATCACGGTCCCCCGGCTGCCGCTCAAGGGACGCCTGCGGGTGGTCCACGCCGGCACCGGCACCGCTGCCGAACTCGCGAAGGCGGACGTCCGGGGCAAGCTCGTCCTGCTGACCCCGACCGACATCTGCCAGGACACCTGCGACTTCCCCAGGCTCCGGGACGAGCGGGTCGCGGCCGCTGCCACCGCCGGCGCCGTCGGAGTGCTGGTCGCGGCACCCGGCCTCACCTCGCTGGGCGGTCCCGGAGAGCTCGACCAGTGCCCGGACGGGCCGCAGAGCTGCCCGGACATCCGGTCGTACGCCGCTCTGCCCGTCGTGACGGTGCCTCATGCCGAGGCCGAAGACCTGATCAAGCGGCTCGGGGCCGACCGGGCGCACGTGGAGATCCGTCTCGGCGGCAGCGAAGTGCCGAGGGCGTACGCCGCCAGGTACCACGACGAGGGGCAGATCCGGCCGAACGCCTACCGCGTCGAGAAGGACGACCTCGACCGGGTCGACCTCCACTTCCACGCGGCCCGGCCCGGAGTCGTCCACCAGCTGAGCTGGACGCAGTCGCTCCGGGCCGCCCCCCACGCCTCCCCGGTGGCCCTGCCGCACCCGTCCACGCGACGGAGCGTGACCGCCTTCGTCAAGCGGCAGGACGACGCGATCAGCAGGTTCACCGCCTCCTGGGCCGAGACGACCGGGGCGTACTCCTTCCTGGCGCACAACCGCTCCGAGTCGAACGACCTGATCCTCACCGGCCGGAACTCCCTCCACGTGAACGCGGGACCCTCCGTGCCGGGGGCCGTGCCCCAGGTGCGGACCGAGTCCGGCTTCACCGTCGGGGCCGGACCGTGCGCGGGATGCCGGCAGGGCGACGTCTTCTACCCGACCGTCTACCTGACCGGAAGCGGCGGCGGCCGCCAGGCTCTGATCGGCATCGTCGGCAACGAACTCCTCACCACCGGGTTCGCCGACATCCCGACGTGCGGGCCGACCGTCTCGCCGACCTTGCCGAACCTCGACCACACCTGCGCCTTCAAGCTGCTCGACGCATCGGGTCGGGAGATCGAGAGCCGCACGGAGCCCCTGCCCGACGAGAACCGGTGACGGCGTCCGAATCCATTGAGGAGACCCCCACGATGACCAACCGTGTGCCTTCGGCGCGACGCCGCAGAGCGACCCTCATGCTGTGCGCGGCCGCGGCGATGCTGACATCGGCCGGCTGCAAGAGCGGTGACCTCGTCTCCTACGACCTGCCGGCGAAGCCGGCCCGGTACACGTTCGAGACGAAGACCGACGACTCCAGGACGGTCTGGGAGTACACCTCCGCCGAAGCGACCAAGGCCGACGCGCCCCGGCAGAGCCCGTGCATGGGCGAGGTGCTCGGCACCAACAAGGCGGCCTGCCGACCCGAGCCGCTGATCTTCCTGCGCTACGACTTCGGCCTGGCCCTGGACAACACGGCCAAGGCGGGGGAGCAGCACGAGATCACCGTCACCGGCTACTACCAGCCACGCCTCACCGAGCCGCCCAGGGTGACCTCCCTGAAGGCGGAGACCACCTTCGACGGGGGCCGCACCTGGCACCCGGCGGCGACGAGAGCCACAGGAAGGAACACGTTCACCACGACGGTCGGGAACCCCCGGCGGGACCAGACCGCCCAGGGCGTCGGGCTGAGGATCAGCGCCACCGACAGCCAGGGCAACACCGTCCGCCAGACCATCCCCACGGCGTACACCCTGCGCTGACGACGGCCGCCCCGCGCGGCCCACAGGACGGGGCGAGACCGGGTCTCGCCCCGTCCCGCCGTCCCCCTCCTTGCTTTAATGAGCGTTCCAGAACGGAAAGCGCCGGGGGGCGGGTGTGGGCAGGACCGAGTTCGGGCGTCTGCTGCGGGAGGCACGGCAGCGCTCGCTGCTGACGCTGGAGAGCCTCGCGGAGGCGTCCGGGGTGAGCGTCCGGGCGATCAGCGACATGGAGCGCGGACAGAGCCTGCCACGGCAGGCCACGCTGAGCGAGTTGATGGACGCCCTGGAGCTCGACGAGGACGAGCGGCGACGGTTCCTCGAGGCGTCCGTGCTCCGCGCCGAAGGCCCGGCCGGTCGGGTGCCGCGACAGCTCCCGCCCGATCTCGCGGTGTTCCGCGGCCGCACGCGAGCACTGGAGACCGTGCGAGAGCTCACCTCCCGGATCGCCGACCGGGGCGGACACGTGGTCGTCTCGGCGATCGGCGGGATGGCGGGGGTGGGCAAGACGGCCTTCGCCGTGCACTGGGCGCATCACGTCGCCGACCGGTTCCCCGACGGACAGCTCTATGTGAACCTGCGTGGCTTCGAGGACGCCGCACATCCCCTGGATCCGGCAGAGGCCCTGGGCGGATTCCTCCGTGCCCTCGGGGTGTCCGACGACGACATTCCTCGCGGCACCGAGAAGCGCGGCGCCCTCTTCCGGGAGCGGACCGCGTCCCGGAGGCTCATCGTCGTCCTCGACAACGCACGCGACGAGGAGCAGGTCAGGCCACTGCTCCCGGCCTCGACCGGGTGCCTGACCATCATCACCTCGCGCAGCCGCCTGGCCGACCTGGCCACGAGGGAAGGCGCACAGCTGGTCGGCCTCGACGTGTGGACCCGCGAGGAGGCGCTGGCCGCGCTCTCCGCACGCATCGGCGAGGACCGCTGCCGGACGGACCCGAAAGCCGCCGCCCGACTGGTGGAGCTGTGCGGACACCTGCCACTGGCGGTCGCGATCGTCGCGGCGCAGCTGAGCGCGATGCCGCAGCTCCCCCTGCGCGTGGCGGTACGGGACCTGCGGGGGGCCGCACCGCTGCTGGACGCGCTGTCGGCCGGGGCCCGGCGCAGCGACGTCCGGACCGTGTTCTCCTGGTCGTACCGGGCCCTTCCGCCGGAGACGGCCCTTCTCTTCCGGCACCTGGCCCTGCACCCCGGCCCGTCGGTGTCGGCCGCGGCCGCGGCCTCCCTCGCGGGGATCGGCGTACCGGAAGCCCGGCGGCATCTGCGCCGGCTGGCTTCGGCGAATCTGCTGTCGCGGGACGCGGAGGGCAGGTACGTCCTGCACGACCTGGTGAGGGTCTACGGCGTCGAACTCGTCGAGGCCGAGCAGGACGACGGTCTGGGCGCCCGCACCCGACTGCTGGACTATCTGCGCCACAACGCCCAGGCGGCCAACCGTTTCCTCGGGATCACCGTGGCGGACGAGGACGTTCCATTGGCCGACGGGGCGGTGAGCGTCCCGCTCGGCACCCGTGAGGAGGCGCTGGCCTGGTTCCGTCAGGAGGAGGCGACCGTCTCGTCGGCCCTGCGTTCCATGGACGATCCGCGGCTGCTGCGGTTCCGCATGACCCTCACGCGGGACTGGGTGAGCTACTACTCGCTCATGGGCCGCTGGAGCGAGGAGATCGCCGCCAAGCGGATCGGTCTGGACGCCGCCGTGCGGTTGGACGACCCGGCGGCCGTCATCCAGAACGCCTCGCACCTCGCCCGTGCCCTGGCGGAGACGGGGCAGGCCGCCGACGCGGACCGGCACGTCGAGCTGATGCTCGGGCAGCTGCACCGGCTCGGCCCCGTGGAGCGCGCGGTCACCGAACGGACGGTGGGATGGGTCCGCGGCCGGCAGAAGCGCCATGACGAGGCCCTGCACCACGCCCGCAACGCGCTGGAGATCTTCCGCGCGCTGGGAGACGACCGGGCCGCGGCCCGTGAGATGAACGCGGTGGGCTGGTACCTCGCACTGCTCGGCCGGTACGAGGAGACGATCGAGCTGTGCGAGGAGGCCATCCCGCTGCTGCGGCGGGACGAGAACCTCCGTATCGAGGCGGCCGCCTGGGACACCATGGGCTATGCCCGGCATCGCCTCGGCGACCTCGGCGGCGCCATCGCCGACTATCAGGAGTCCCTGCGGGTCTATGGAGAGGCCTTCGACGACTACAACCGGGCCGAGGTGCTCGAACACCTCGCGTCGGCCCAGCAGGAGCAGGGCTCCCGTGACGACGCACGGGCGAGCTGGCTGCGGGCAGCCGAGCTCCTGAGCACGATCGGCAGCCCGCACGCGGCTCGGATGCGGGCCAACGCGGAGGCGCTGGACGCTTCCGGAGCATCCTCGGAACAGGCCTGACCTCACCTTTCGCGGGCGCGGCACGTCACGCCCGCACCCCTCGGCCACCCGCGGCTCCTCCCCGCGGAAGGCAAGCTGCATGCGAACTGCCTGGCCCCGCGGATCCCGCTCCAGTGGGATGGAGGGCGACAGGAGAGCGCCGGCCCCGGCCCGGCGGGAACGCTCGCCTGGGAACAGGGGCAGCGATGAACAACACGCGGACCAGGCTCTCCCGCCGCACCGGAGGTGAGACGGGGAACCCTTCGTTGTCGCTGGTGGTTCCGCTCCCTCAGCAGGCGGCGGACACCGGGATCGTCGGTCGCGAGGCCGAACTGCGGGTGCTGCGGGACCTCCTGCTCGCGGCCACGGTGCACGGGGCGACCCGGGTGGTGCGCGGTCACGCCGGCTCGGGCAAGTCGGCGCTGCTCGGGACAGCGGTCCAGGCCGCGGCCACCGCCGGCCTGCGGGTGCTGCGCGGCGCGGGCATCCGGGGCGGGAAGCCGTCCGACCTCTCCGGGCTGCGGCAGATCGTCTGGCCGGTACTGGGTCCGACGGGCAGGTCCTCGAGCGGTGGGCGGCCCGATGCGCTGGAGATGCTGCTCGTCGACGGCACTCCGCCCCCGGCCGACCGCTCACGGCTGGCGTTCTCCGTCCTGGAGATGCTGGAGACGGTCGGTGCGGAGCAGCCCCTGCTCGTCGCGGTGGACGACTGGGACGCGCTGGACGAGCCCAGCCGCGAGGTGCTGTCCTTCGTGGCCCGCCGGACCACCGGCCTCCGGATGGCCTTGCTGATGACCGCGCGACCGCACCGCACCCGCCTGGCACCCCTGGACGGCCTCCCGGAACTGCGGCTCGGCCCGCTCACGCCCGACCACTCCGCCCGCCTGCTGGCGGCCCGGCGTCCGGGCCTGGACGCCCAGGCCGTGCGCGAACTGCTGGCGACCGCCGCCGGCAACCCCCTGGCACTGCTCGAACTCCCGGCCCGCTCCGAGGACTCGTCGCCCTACGTCCCGGTCTCCTCCGACCGACTGGCCGCCACCATGGCGCCGGGCGCCGCACGCCTGCCGACGGGAACCCAGGACCTGCTGCTCGTGGCCGCCCTGCACCCGGCGGGCGACCTGCCCCTGCTGCTGTCGGCCGCGTCACGGATCGACGGAACCGAACTGGGTTTCACCACGCTGGAACCCGCCGAGCGCGAGGGCCTGGTGGAGTTCGACGGAATGCGGCTGCTCTTCGGCCACCCCACGACAGCGGGTGCGATCGTCCACGGCACCGACCCGCGGCGCATCCGTACCGCGCACGCCGCCCTGGCGGACGTGCTGGCGGACGGTTCGGTGCGCATGCTGTGGCACCTCTCCCAGAGCGTCGAGGGACACGCTCCGGACCTGGCCGGCCGCCTCGAATCCGCGCACCGGCACGCGCTGGAGCAGTGTGAGCCGTTCATGGCCGTACGGCTCCTGCGGCGTGCCGCCGAGCTGCACTCGACGCCCGAGGACCAGGGACGCTGCGCCTTGCGGACCGCCCAGCTCGCCCACTCCCTCGGCCTGGAGCGCATGACCCGGACCATGGCGCACCGCGCACTGAGCAGGCCACTGGGCCCCCTGGGCGTGCTGTGCGCCGAGGCGCTGGCACGGACCGGAGGCACGCCGCTTCCGGTCGACCCCGCCGCATGGCCCGAACCCGATGGCCCGGACGAACAGGTGGACGGGCTGGAGCTGGCCCGGATCACAGCGCCCGCCCTCGCGGGCGATGACACACGGGCCGAGGCGCTGCTCGCCTTCCTGGACGGGATGCCGGACCGCGCGGACGACCCGCGGCTGTTGCTGGCCATGGCCACCGTCGGCCCGGTCCGCCGGGCCGCGACGGTCCTCGCGGGCGTCCACGCGGCCCGGAACCTGGCGGACCTGCCCGTACGCGACCTCCAGTACCTGGGCGAGGCGGCACTGGCGGCCGGCGACCCCCTGCGCGCCGTGGACCTGTACCGACAGGCCGAACGCCGCCACCGCTTCCACGACGCGCTCGACCAGCTGCCCCCCGTACTGCTGAGGCAGGGCCTGGCGCACCTGGCCACGGGCGACTGGGGACAGGGCAGCCACGCACTGCGGCGGTGCGTGGTCCTGGCCGAAGCCCACGGCCAGGACCACCACGCGGCGGCGGCCCGTCTGCTGGAGGACCTGCTCCGAGCACTGCGTACCGGCGGTACGGTCCCGCCCGGCACCGTACGAGAACGGGCGGCCGCACGGCGCTCGGTCCGCACGATCGACGCGGTTCTGGCCGTCGGCGCGGCCCGCGCGCAGGTGGAGAACGGGGACTTCGAGGCCGCCTTTCCCACGCTGTCGGCTCTCCTGGGCCGTCCGAAGGTCAGCGCGGCGGCCATGTTCGCGCTGGTGGCGTTCGCGGAGGCCGCCGAGGCCGCGAACGCCACCGCGGAGGCGCGGACCGTGCTCGACCGGCTCGAGAAGCGTCTGGGCGCGGAGTGCGCCCCCGACGTGACCGCCCGCTTCACGGTGGCGCGGGCCATCCTCGCGGACGACCACGACGAAGAGGAGCTGTTCGAGCGGGCGTTCGCCCAGGACCTGTCCGGCCGGCTCTTCCTGGAAGCGCCGCTGCGGCTGGCCCACGGACGGCGCATGCGACGCCGACGGCGGTTCGCCGACTCCCGGACGGTCCTGCGGCAGGCGGCGGCCACCTTCACGATGATGGGTGCCGAGGCACGGGTCGCGCAGATCGCCGCGGAACTGCGCGCCTCCGGCGAACGGCCGGAGACCGGCGGCGCGGGCGGGGCCGACCACACCGCACCGCGCGACCTGCTCACCCCGCAGGAACTGCGCATCGCCGAACTGGCCGGCAGCGGCCGGTCCAACCGGGAGATCGGCGACCTCCTCGGTCTTTCGCCGAGGACCATCGGGGCGTACCTCTACCGCATCTTCCCCCGGCTCGGCGTGACGGCGCGGGCGCAGCTCACCGAGGTCCTGCGGGAGCACCGGCCGGTCTGAGACCGCCGGCACTCACTCCGCCTCCGCGCCGAACCGCGCCGCGAGCCCCGCCCGGGACGCGACGCCCAGCTTGGGGAAGATCTGGTACAGGTGCGAGGCGACCGTGCGGGGGGACAGTCGCAACTGCTCGGCGATGGCCCGGTTGGACAGACCACGAGCGGCCAGGCGCGTGATGGTCAGCTGCTGCGGGGACAACACCTGGGCGACGTCGTCCCCGACGCTGTCCGCCCCCTCCCCGGCGGACCGAACCGATGCCGCACGCCCCGTCGCCCTCAGCTCGGAGGCCGCCTGGTCCGCGCGTGACCGCGCGCCCAGAGCCCGGAAGACGGACTCGGCCGTGGCCAGCGGTGTGCGTGACGCGGTGACCTGGCGCCGGCGCCTGAGCCAGGCTCCGTAGCCGAACAGGGTCATGCCGTGCAGCAGCGGCCACGTCTCGACCCCGGGGCCCAGCGCCCGCAGATAGCGGCTCTCCGCCTCCTCGTCGGGTGCGATGACGGCCTCGGCGTATGCCAGCATCCGCTCCACCAGGGGCGGGCGTCCCGAATCCGTCAGGGACGCGAGGTGCTTGACGACGGACCTCGCGTCCTCCGTCTCCCCGGCGGGGAACGCGGCCTCGGCCAGGAAGACGACCGCCCAGAAATCCTCGTAGGCGTACGGCCCCGCCGGCTCGGCGAACAGCGCGCGCAGCCGGGCGTAGGCCTCGGCGTACCGGCCGGTGCCGGAGGCCGTGAGGGCACGGGCGAGCGAGGCGAGATGCAACTGCCGGTTCAGCCCGGTGCGCAGGGAGTGCTCCTCGACCTCCGCGGCACACACGAGCGCCTGCTCGTGGTCGCCCTCCAGCGCCAGGACGACGGCCCTGGCACCGGTGGCCCGGGCCACCCATTCGGGCTGCCCCGTCTGTTCGGCGACCACCCGGCCCTCCTCGGTGAGGGCGTGCACCGCGTCCCACCGGCTGCCGAGCCAGATCTGGCCCATCGCCCGGGGGACGACGGCCTGCGGCAGCCGTCCGTACCGGCCGTCGGCGCGGAGTGCCGCCTCCGCCTTCACATAGAGCGGGGCCGCCCGGTCGAGGTCGTTGGTGAGGTGGGCGACCTGGGCGATCAGGTTCGCCTCGTCCTCCTCCCTGAGCCCGGGAAGGGGATGCGGCTCCGGTGGCCGCAGGACCGACAGGGGGTCGGTCAGCGCCATGACGGACAGGTCGAGCACGTCGCTCGGCCCGGACCGCAGACTCTCGAACGCCTCCCGGACGGTGCGCCGCTCTTCGCGTCCCGTCTGCTGCCACCAGCAGCGCCGCGCCGCCGCGTACAGGAGCTTCTGGGCGAGCACGGGGTCCTGCCCGGACACGGCGCGTGCCGCCTCGCACAGCTCCGCGATCCGCTCCCGGCCGACCACGGTGTTGCCCGGAATCAGGTCGTGCACCCACAGCTGCAGAGCACGCCCGAGGGCGCCGAGCGCGGCCGTGTCGATCTGCCGGCCCTGGCGCAGCGAGTGGTCCACCAGCCCGCGGTCGACGGCCAGTTCGGCGGCGCGCAACAGCCGGTTCGCCTGGCGCTCGGGGTCCGGGGAGAGACGGGCCGCGCCCTCCAGGGCGGCCAGGGCCACCAGCAGGTCGGTGCCCGAACAGGGCCCGTCGGCCAGCGCCTCCAGCCGCTGGGCCAGTTCCTCGTCGGGGCCCGCCGTGCACCGGGCCGTGTGCCAGGCCGCGTGCGGGGCACTGGTGAGGCTCCGCCCCAGCACCGCATGGGCGGCCATGCGCCGGGACGCCGGCTCCAGGTACAGGACCGCGGGTCGGACCAACGGCTGGGGGAAGACCAGTCGCCGACACTCCCCCGTGGTCTCGCCGTCCTCGGTCACGAGACCCCGGGCGACCGCCTCGGCGAGCCCGGCGCGCGCGTCGTGGCCGCTGCCCAGCAGCAGGCCGCCCGCGTCCAGGATGTCCCGCGCGACAGGAGAGGCGCTGAGCGCCGCGACGAGCAGGACCGTCCGGGCCGGCTCCGACAATTCCCGCAGGTCCTCCGCGTACGACTCGGCGAGACGAGGGGTCGCCGACAGCATGCCGAAGCCCGCCGCGTCGCCGAGCGGGCCGCTGCCCAGGGAGAGTTCCGTGAGGGCCAGCGGGTTTCCCCCGGCCAGGGTGAGGACGAGCTGCGCCTCCGTGTACCCGGTGGTCCGTCCCGCGCGGGCCAGGAGGGCACGGGCCGGGGCATCGGGCAGGTCGTCGAGTGTCGCGGTGAGCAGATCCGGAGCCGACAGGGACGCGGATGCCGCGCGCTCCGTGACGATCATGCTCACACGTGAGGCCGCGCGGAGCGAGGCCATGGCACTCAGGACGCCGCGGCTCACGGTGTCGAGCCGGTCGAGGTCGTCGATGCACAGCAGAACCGGTCCTGGTGCTGTGACCAGTAGTTTCAGCGCGGCGGCCGCAAGGTCCGCCGGTTCCGGAGCGGTCGGACCGCCGCCGAACGCAGAGTCCAGGACGGCCCGTTCCGCGGCCGGCAGGCTGTCCGTCCGGGCCAGTTCGGGGCGGAGCAGGCCGTGAAGCGCGGAGTGCGGCAGACTCCGTTCGGAAGGAGCCCATGTCGCTGACAGCACACGTATGCCCCGGTGCTCGGCGCATGCCGCGGCGTAACGTATGAGCGCGGATTTCCCCGTGCCCGCGGCGCCCCTCAGGTGGAGCACGCGTCCCTGGTGCGCCAGGTCCGTCAGCAGGGTCTCCACCAACCGCTTCTCGTGCTCGCGGCCGAGCAGCACGGCCCCGTCGGCATCGGACCGGCACGGGACCGTGCCGTCCGGACCCCGACCGTCCGTGCCGCTGTACGTGCTCACTTCGTGTCCTCCCACGCTTCCTCGACCGGCAGCGGATACCTTCAGGTGGACATGATCATCTACAGGGCCGCTGGTCCGAGGGACCGTGCCCCGTGCCGACGGCGGCGTAGAGGTCACGGATGCTGACTCCGGCGCCGAACTTGAGACGGCAGACGACCCAGTCGATCGGATCGCACTCCCGTGCGTCGGGCAGCTCCACGACGACAGGGACACCGAAGGACCGCGTCGCCCGGGAGTGCTGCCATGCTCCGCCGGCGTGCCGGGCGAGGATCTCGCCCACGTAGCAGCCGAAGGCCACGAGGGACTCGGCCATGTCCGCCTCGGTGACACCCTCGGCCCGGAAGCCGTCGACGATGTCCTCCACCAGAACGATGCTCTCCGGACTGTAGTCCAGTTCCGCACCGCTGATGTCGGCCGCGGCCGCGACGATGGCAGCGGCGTGCCAGGGCGCGTTGCCCGGCTCCAGCGGGGGGTTCAGGTGCACCTGCATGTTGGTCCTCGGGCTGTTGCCGTCAATGCCGTCGAGGCTAACCGCACAAACCCCGATCCGACATGCCCCCTGTCGTATCGATACGGAACCGGGCCGAAGGCCTTCCGTATTGCAGTCGATCGACTCATGCCCATCCGCGAGCACCCTGTCAGAGTCGGGTCGACGAGCACATGTGTGACGGCCGGCCGAGGAAGGGATCCCGCAGTGGCACGCCCCCGCGAGTTCGACACCGAAGTGGCCGTGGACCAGGCCATGCACCTGTTCCGGGAGCACGGCTACCACGCCACGCCGATGCCACGACTGACGGCGCGGCTCGGCATCGGCACGGGCAGCCTCTACGCCGCGTTCGGCTCGAAGGACGGCCTGTACGCACGCGCCCTCGAACGGTACTGCGACGGTCTGGTCGCGGCACTCGACCGGGACGTCCACCTCGGCCCCGACATCCGTACGGCACTGCACGGACTCTTGATGGCCATGGTCGACGCCGACGCGGCGGACCCGGAGCACGGTTGTCTGCTCGTCAGCGCCACCACCGAGCGCTCGGCCCACGAGGGCACGACCAAGCGGGCGAGGGCGGCGATGACGGAGGCGGAGACGGTGCTGACCGCGGCGCTCCGCGTGGCGCGGGACCGGGGAGAATTACGGGACGGGCAACGCCCGGAAGAACTGGCCCGTTTCCTCACGACGTTCATCCAGGGCATCCGCGTCATGGGCCAGGCGCGAGTCGGCCGGGAGTTCCTGGAATCAGCCGTCGCCGGGGCGCTGAAGGCACTGGACTGAGACCCGCGACCTTTCCGTCGTACAGCGGATCCACGGTCCCTTCGGTCCCTGCGCGATCCGGCGGTTCCGACAGTCGAACGACTGATCCGTAGGTCGCGGGACGGGGCCGTTCACTTGGAGAGGTGCTCGGTGAAGTACTCGGTGAGCTTGTCGACGGCGGGGCCGACATACCGCTTCTTGTCGTAGAGGTCGACGTGGCCGGCGCCCTCGATCCAGTGGAGCTCCTTGGGGCCGGTGGCCCGCTGGTGGGCCTCGACGGCCATCCAGGCGGTGACGGCACGCTCCCCGATGATCTGCAGGAGAGGCCGGTCGCCGATCAGCGGGATGGCGTGGAAGGCGTCACTGGAGGCCATGCGGTCGATGCTCTCCCAGGCGAGGAACTTGGCGGAGCGCTCGTGCTCGCCGCGCGGGGTGCAGTAGTACTCGAACCCGTCGATGCCGTGCTGCCCGCCGAGGGCGCCGGCCTGCTCGGCGGTCTCCGGGAACATCGTCATCACACCGGGGTCCTCCCCCCGCGCGGCGGTGCTGCGTGCCCGGGCGGCGGCGGCCAGCAGGGCCTGGAAGACGGCCGGGTCCTGGGCGCCGTCGGCACCGAAGCGGAACTGGCGGGCGGGTTCGGCGGTGGAGACGGTGGCCACGGCCCTGACACGGGGGTCGCCGGCCGTGGCGGCCAGGGAGTAGCTGCCGGAGGCGCAGATGCCCAGCAGGCCGATCCGACCGGGGTCCACCTCCTCGCGGGTGGTGAGGTGGGAGACGGCGGCCTTGAAGTCCTCCACGCGCTGCGCGGGGTCTTCCAGACCGCGCGGCAGACCGCCCGACTCGCCCTGGTGGGCGGCGTCGAAGGCGAGCGTCACGAAACCACGCTCGGCCATCAGCCGCGCGTACGTGCCCGACGTCTGCTCCTTCACCCCGGTACCGGGGTGGCCGACCACGAGCGCCGGCCACGGGACCGACGCGGGGGCGCCGGGGGTGTACAGATGCGCGGCGATCTCGATACCGGCACTGACGAAACTCACACGGGTCCTGCTCATGGGAACACTCCTGGAGACGAGGGTGGTGAAGCGGTCGGCCCTTGACGGTTCCGTCGGGCACACCACCACCATCCGCCCTTCCGCCCGGACGCGGGAGAGACGGGTTTCTGCCCGGGAAGGATCCGTCCCCCTCTACCGGCCGAGCGGCCGAGGACAGATCCTCAGATCGACGGACCGAACGGCTGCGAGCCCCACGCATGGCCCTACGACACGCACGGGAGGCATGCCGGCGGCGTCGACCAACTCCACCGCGGCGTCGACGCGCCGAAGTCAGCTCGCCACGGCGAGCGCGGCCAGGACCAACTTCGTCGGGCCCGTTTCGGCGATCAGCGGATAGACCTGCGCGAGCGTGTGATCGTGGGCGGCCCCGTCGACGTCGGTGACGGCGTCGGTCGCGACCGTGACGTCGTAGCCCAGCTCGTGGGCGTCGCGGACGGTGGATTCCACACCGCTGCTGGTGGTGATGCCGCTGACGACGACCTGCGTGACACCGCGGTCCCGCAGCCACTCGTCCAGGCCGGTCCGGGTGAAGGCGCTGCGCGCGTGCTCGGTCACGAGGTGATCGTCTCCCGTGGCACCCGACTCGGGGAGCAGCTCGGACCACTCCGGCGGAAGCTCGGGGAAGCTCACTCCCAGGTCGTTGCGCCCGGCGGGGCCCCGGCGACGTTCACGAGGACGACGGGCAGGCGACGGCGGCGGAAAGCCGCGAGCAACCCGGCGTTGCGGGCCAGCACCTCTTCGGCAGGGTGCGCGAGAGGCAGCCCGGCGACGCTCTTCTGAAGATCGACGACGACGAGGGCGCTCCTCCGGTCCACGGCGGTGACGGACATGTCTCTCCTTGGCGAAGCCGGCTGGTCAGGGGGGAATCGCGCCGATCGGGCACGCATGACCCCCCTTGCACACGTATCGAACGTCACACGTGTGTGGAGACGTGTTCGGTCAGCCTGCCGCGCCGGGGTCTCCCAGGTCCTGAACGACGGCTGGGACGGGCAGGGCGTGTGCCGTGGCCCGCATCTCCGCGGAGCGCACCACCTTGAGAGCCTCCAGCAGATCGGCCGCCCGGGTCCAGTCGGCCCGCGCGCCCTCGGCGTCCCCGAGATCCGCCCGGGCAGCCGCGAGACGGTCCAGCACCAGGGCGTGGCCGCAGTCGTCGTGGAGCGCGGAGTAGAGCGCGGCGGCCGTTTCGCAGGCATCGATCGCGGCCCGAGGTTCGCCCAGTCCGTGCCGGGCGAACCCGATGGTGTCCCAGGCGCCGGCCTCACGACGGTCGTCGCCGAGCTCCCGCAGCGTGGCGAGCGCCCGCTCACTGATGGCGACGGCCTCTCTGCGCTCGTCGACCTCGTCCGGGTAACCGGCTTCGATCAGCGCGCGCGCCCGGCTCAGGCAGCTGCGCACGATGGCGCTCGGGTCGTCGAGAGCCAGGGCCGCGTCCAACGCGATGCGGGAGACGGCGATCTCCTCGGTCCAACGCCCCCTCACGGAGTTGTAGCCCGCCCATTCCTCGGTGAGGCCGATGAGGCGGCGCAGCAGCCGTCGATCAGTCGTGCGGCGCAGGACGGCCGACTCGGTCGCCTCCTCCTGGCGGAACCAGCCGAGCGCCTCTTCGTGGTCGTCGAACTCCAGCCGCACGACCCCGGAGGCAGCGGTGCCGGCCTCATCGGAGGGCAGCCGCGCCACGTATCGGTTGGCGGTGCGGGCGTTGTGGCGGAGGTAGTCCAGCAGACGGATCTCGGCGCCGAGGCGGTCGTCGCCCTCGCTCTCGGCACGTTCGGAGGCGTACGCGCGTACCAGGTCGTGGAGCACGTAAAAGCCCTCTCCGTCACGCGAGAGGAGGCTCCCTGACGTCAGCTCCCGCAAGTGCCGCCAGGCTTCTGACAGCCCCACCCCTGCCAGGGACGCCGCTGCCTCCGCGGACATGGCGGGGGCGGGATGGAGGGCCAGGGCGCGGAAGAAGCGCGCGGCCGCGTCGGACAGCGTTCGGTACGACCAGGAGAAGACGGCACGGACGCCGCCCGGATGAGCATCGGACACCAAGGCGTCCAGCCGAGGACGGATCTCCCTCAATTCCCGGACGGCTCCCCGCAACGACGTACCCGGGTCGGCTGCCAACCGCGCGCCGACCACGGCGATGGCCAACGGCAGATATCCGCACAGGTCGACGATCTCGGCGGCGGCCTCCGGTTCGGCCCGGCACCGGTCGCCACCGATCCGGGCGGCCAGCGCCGCCAGCGCCTCCTCCCGGGACCATACGTCGAGACTGATCAGGGAAGCGCCCTCAGCGGCGGACAGAGCGGACATGCGGCTACGTGACGTGACGATGGTCAGACACCCGGCGGAGGCGGGCAGCAGCGGCCTCGCGTGCTCGGAGTCGAGGGCGTTGTCCAGGACGACGACCAGGCGACGGCCGGCCGCCTGCTCCCGGAACAGCGCGGCACGCTCCTCCGTGCCGCCCGGAATCTCTTCCGTGGGCACACCGAGATCCCTGAGGAAGCCTCCCAGCGCGTCCCCGGCGTCGACGGGCCGGCGGGCTCCCTCGAACCCGCGCAGGTCCACGTACAACTGCCCGTCGGGAAACCGGTCCGCGACCCGATGCGCCCAGTGCACGGCAAGGGCCGTCTTGCCGACCCCCGCCATCCCGCTGATCGCGGCGACGACGGCGTGCCGTCCCACCGAGGAGACCTGCTCGGTGAGGGCGAGAGCGGCCGTCATCGCCGCTTCGCGGGCCCTGAACACGGCCGGACCGGGCGGCAACCGCCGGGGCACACCGGTGCCCCGCCGCTTCGACGCCCGCACGAGATCCGCCCGCTCGCCCCGGTCCAGCCCCAGAGCGTCCATGAGCTCGGCCAGCGTCCCCTGCCGTGGCAGGCTCTTGCCCCGCTCCATGTCGCTGATGGCCCGGACACTCACACCCGAGGCCTCCGCCAGACCCTCCAAGGTGAGCAGCGAGCGCAGGCGTGCCGTGCGCAGGAGCTCGCCGAATTCCGTCTCGCTCACTTTCCCCCTGGCCGAGTCCCGCCGCACCGTTGAGGTAGCCGCCACCCCTCAGAATGTTCTGCAATCTACCAGTTCTGGATCATCCGTTCCTCAAAACGGCGAGGTGCCTCCACCCCCGTGCTCTGAACTGCAAGGATCACCGAAAGGCCTTCCACGACGGTTTCTGCTGCGGCCGTCCCCTCGGCACGGGACGTCATGTGTTCACGTGTGCCATGGCTGACTCTCGTTCCTGTGCGTGTCAGCGGCGGTCGGCGCACCCGGGGTGCGGCACGGGGACACTGCGCCGTCCGCGGCGGGGCCGACCGGTCGGCCCCATGGCGTCGTGATCAGCCGGAGCACGGCCCGGAGCTCCGGAGGAGGTCCGCGGCGGCGACGGCCCAGTCGACCGTGGCGAGCTCCTGACCGGCGGGCACGAGGTCATAGGTGTACTCCAGCCACTCCGCCAGCGGAGGCACGGGTACCTCGAACAGGGCCGCCGTGTCCTTGGAGGACAGCTGAAGCCATGCGGTGGGCCGGTCCACGGACCGCGACGGCCGTATCCGTACGTCACCGAAGCCGCTCGCCGAGCGAAGTCCCTGCTGGAGGAGGTCGCGGCCGATCCGCCACAGCACACGCGGGCCGCCCTGGACGAGGAACTCCACGCACACGGCCAGAGGATCCTCCGGGGCGAACCGGAACTCCGCCCTGACGGGCTGTCGGGTGGAGACGCCCAACACGCGCTCGACGTCCAGGACCAGTTCGAGGCGGCCCTTCGGGACCGTTCGGCGGACCTGTACCCCTGGTCGGTCACCGCTCATGATGTGTGGATCCCTCTCTGCGACGGAAGCTGACCGGGCCCACCCTCGTCCGCGCGGGAGCGCCGTGGGTAAGTAATGTGACCGCCGACGTTCGTCGACTTCGACGACGGTCGGGCAGCGAAGGAGCCCGCCGACCGGACCGCTGTCCGTATCCGCGTGCTTTGTCCGCAGCGGTCTCCCCCTGGTGATCGGGCGCCGTCGATGCTCGACATTGAGTCATTCGACTGTCGCCTCCGATCCGCGCCGAAACGATCCTGAAACCGCCGTCGGCGTTCCAGCGCCGACCGATCGTCATGCTCGGAGGGCCGTCCGTGAACCACACTCCCGTCGTCTTCATCCATGGCACCTGGTTGGACACGCGCTCCTGGGAGCTCTGGGCGGAGCGCTTCGCCGGCCGGGGGTTCCTCACGTCCACACCGGGGTGGCCGGGGGAGGGCACCTCCGCGGAGCCGCGCACGTCGTCCGTGACGCTCGCGGGCATCGGCCTGGACGGGCTGATCGCCCACTACGCGGAGATCGTGCGGTCCTTCGAGGTCTCCCCGGTGATCGTCGGCCACTCGGTGGGCGGCCTGATCGCGCAGCACCTCATCGGAGCCGACATGGGCCGCGCGGCGGTGGCGATCGCACCCGCTCCGCTCCATGACGTTCCAGTCCCCGACTCCTCGGCCCGGTTGTGGGCTCCCGGCCGGGCAGGCACTGCCGACCAGTTGGTGACCCTGTCTCCGGAGCAGTTCCACCGGTACTTCGCGAACACGGTCGCGGCAGAGGAGTCGTACCGGCTCTTCGAGCGCTACGCCGGGCCGGCGCCCCGCCGTCTGGTCGCCGAACTCGGGCCTGCGGGCAGGGCGTACGGCCCGCGTGCCGTGGTGGACGTCGGCAACGCGAACCGCGGCCCCCTCCTGCTGATCTCAGGGCAGGAGGACCGGCTGGTGCCCGACGCCGTCACGCGCGCGGTGTACAAGGCGTACGGCGACTCGAGAGCCGGGACCGACCTGAAGCAGTTCGCGGACCGCGGCCACTCCCTGGTCATCGACAACGGATGGAGGTTCGTCGCCGACTACGTGCTCGGCTGGCTGCAGAAGCGGGGCATCCGAGCCCGCCCAGGGGTGGGTTGAACGCCGAGTCACACGTTCTGGTCGTCGGGCAGCCTGCCCAGGGCGTCACGCAGGGCGGCGCGGGCGGTGATGCCGAGCTTGGGGAACACGCGGTACAGGTGTGAGCTGACGGTGCGCGGCGACAGGTGCATGCGTTCGCCGATCTCCTTGTTGGTCAGACCGCTGGCGGCGAGGTCCGCGATCCGGCGCTCCTGCCAGGTCAGCGAGGTGAGGGGCGCCGAGGACGTGAAGGCGGGACTGCCGGTGGCGCGGAGTTCGGCCCGGGCGCGCTCGGTCCAGGTGGCTGCTCCGAGCCGCTCGAAGGCCTCCGCTGCCAGGGTCAGCGGCCGTCGTGCCGCCTTGCGTCCGTGGGTGTGGCGCCGGCGGGTGCCGCGGGCGAGTCGGATGCGGGCGAGTTCGAAGGGGAAGTCGGCACCGGCGGGGTGGGCTTCGGCGCGGTCGTACAGGGCGTCGGCCTCGGTGGGGTCGGTGGCGGTCATGGCGAGGGCGCCGTAGGTGATCAGAGCGAGGCGGGGAGAGATGTCGGGGAGCCCCGCCGCCTGAGCGGCGAGGGCGTGCTCGCGTGCTTGTTCGACGCGGCCGGTGTGGAGGGCCGCTTCGACCAGATCGAGGAGGGTACGGGAGGCCTGGTGGGCGTAGGGGGTGAAGGAGCCGGGGGACGTCAGGCCGATGGCATGGAGGTACGCGGCTTCGTAGTCGCCTTCGGAGAGCGCGGCGGCGGTGCCGATGGCGTCGGCGATCTGCGTGAGGAATCCGACGCCGCGGGGACGGGCCCAGGCGTCGACCACGGCCTGCAGTTCCCGGGCCTCGTCGACCCGGCCGCGCAGAGCGGCCAACAAGCCCACGTACGCGTGGGTGTGGTAGACGAACAGACCGTGCCCGTGCGCTGTCGTCAGCTCCAGGCAATGCCGGCCGGTCAGTTCGGCCTCGTCCCACTCGCCGACCGCGATCTGGTCGAGCATGATCAGGTGCAGCATGGTCATGGCGTCGCTCACGGCCCCCGTCTCCAGCTCGCGGCCCGCGGCGCGCCGCAACAGCGGCCGGTACCGGCTGAGGGTGTCCACGTGGTAGGAGGCGGCACCGAGCCGCGTGATGTCCCACGGTTCCAGGTGGAGGCCGGCGTAGGCGCGTTCCACCCGCTCCCGCACACCGGCGCCGCGACGCACCACGTCGCCCCAGGCGTCCTGGTAGATGCGTGAGTACGAGTGCACCAGATCGCCCAGTGAGTCGAGCAGCTCGTGAGTCCGTTCCCACCAGACCTCGTCACTCGCGTACTGGTTGATGGCCAGCAGCAGGTCGATCAGGCGGGTGAGCACCTCGTCCGGTTCCGGCGGCCCGCTGTCGCGCATGCTCTCGATCGCCGCGAAGACCTGCCGCTGCGCGGACCGGATGTCCCCGCCCTCGAAGAACGCGACGTAGCCCGACGCGACCACCGAGTCCGGGGAGGCGTCCACGCCGGACCCGGTGCCCGAGCGGAGCAACTGCTGCGCGTGCTCCAGCATGCCGGAGTGCCCGGCGATGTACGCCGCGCTGCCCAGCCTCCTGGACCTTTCCTCGCGGCTCTCGCTCAGCTCCGCGGCGCGGGTCAGCCACGTGACGGCGGCCAGTGCGCCGCCACGACGGGTCGCGGAGTCCGCCGCCGCCTCCAGGACGGCCGCCACCTCCTCGTCCGGGTCGACCGTCGAGGCCGCCAGATGAGTGGCCCGCCGCTCGACGTCGTCGCGGTGCACCCGGGCGAGGGCCGCGTGAGCGGTACGCCGCTCGTTGGGCGTCGCCATCTGGACCACGGTCGAACGCACCAGCGGATGCCGGAACACGAAGTCGCCGCTCGACGCGTCGATCTCCAGCAGGCCGGCGGTCACCGCCTCGTGGGCGTCCAGCATGCGGTAGCGGGCGCCTCCCGTGGGGCCGGTCGCCGCGCCGGCACCGACGCCGTCCAGAGCGCCGTGCAGCAGCGTGGTGCGGACGTCGTCGCCGAGAGCTTCGATCCGCGCGCCGTACACCTGCTGGAGACGCTGGGGGAGCGGGATGCCGGCGTACCCGAACAGTGCCTCGGGTGTGTGCCCCGTCCGGTTGCCGCGCACGTACGACGGCAGTTCCAGCAGGGCCAACGGGTTGCCCTGGGCCTCGTCCAGAACCAGACCGCGGATCCGGGAGTCCAGCTCCGGGTGGTGCGCGTCAAGGAGTTGTCCCGACGCCGCCCCCGACAGCGTGGTCACGGCCAGTTCCGGAATCGCGGCGGTGTCGAAGCCCGACGGCACGCCGGAACGCAGGGCGACGACGAGCTTCACCGAGCCGCCGGTGAGCCGGCGGCCCACGAATCCGCACACCTCGGTGCTGGAGGTGTCGAACCACTGGCCGTCGTCGAGCACCAGCAGCAGGGGCTTCTGCGACGCCACGAGGGAGAGGAGGTCGAGGACGGCGATGCCGAGGGTCATGACCGAGGGCGGCGAGCTCTCGCCCCGGCCGAAGACGACGTCGAACGCCTTTCGGTGGCCGTCGTCGAGCCGGTCGACGGAGGAGAGCAGCGGGTACAGGAACTGGTGCAGGCCGGCGAACGGCAGTTCCGTCTCGGCCTCGACCCCGGCAGCCCTGATCACCCGGTGCCCCTCGCCCTCGGCGAGGTCGGCGACGTGGTCCAGCAGGGCGCTCTTGCCCACGCCGGCGTCGCCGCGCAGGACGAGGGCTTGCCCTCCGACGGCCGCCACGAGTTCGGACAGCACCGCCTGTTCGCGTTCGCGGCCGACCATCGGCCCGTCGATCGACTTCATCGTCCCCCACGTCCTTCCCCGTTGAACCAGCCCGGCTCCGTTCGTATGAACCAGCCCGGTTCCGTTCGTACGCTCCGTGCCGTCTCCTCCGCCGTGGCTGCGCCCGTGGCGTCCCGCCACCCCGCGAGCCGCCGGGAGGCAACACTAGATGTCCCCATGTCCCCGGGGAAATCCGTCACTTGGTATGGCCGAAGATGTTCTTGACGTACAGCCACTCCCTACGGCGTTCGCCGGCGGCGATACGTGGAGACATGTGTTTCTCGACCGAGAGCCGTCGCGGTGTCAGGGCGCTCCGGTTCCGTGCAGAAATGTGTCGACGACGACGTCGGCCGCCTGGCCGGGGCTCAGCTCGGCGCTCTGTCGGGACACCAGGTGCATGAGCTGGGGCAGCAGCGCGCCCGCCCATCCTTCGGGAAGGCCGGGACGGAGCAGTCCTTCCTCGGTGGCGCGTTCGAGAAAGGCGTCGACGTCGCGGACGGCGGCGTCCCGGCGTGCGTGGACGGTGTCGTCGGCGAGCATGCGCGTGAGGTCGACCGGCCAGGTGCGGTTGACGGTGATGATGTTCTCGACGTAGCGGTGCAGGGCGACGGCGACGGGGGCTTCGCGGAGCCGCGCGTCCTCGATGGCCTCTTCGATGGCCGTCAGGCGGGCTTTGTAGATGGCGGCGAGGAGGGCCTCGCGGGAGTCGAAGCGCCGGTAGACGGTGCTCCGGTCCACCCCCGCCTCGGCGGCGATGGCCGCCATGCTCGCGCCGGGGTCGGCGGCGAGCATCCGTGCTCCGGTGGTCAGGACGGCTTCCAGATTGCGTGCTGCATCGGCTCTCACCGCCCCGAGTCTAGCCAGGAAATGTGGAGCCTGATCCAGCTATAGCCACTGGCGTGTGGAGAAGCGCCCATCAAGTGCTACATTGATGTGGCAGATACTTCAGGAAAGGCAACTCTGATGTTGAAGTCATTATCGTCCTCGTCCCCCCGGACAGGTGGGGTGGCCGCCGCCATGAGTGCGTTGGTCCTCGCGGTCCTCCTGGCGGCCCTCGACCAGACGATCGTGTCCACGGCACTGCCCCGGATAGCCCAGGACCTGAACGGGTTCGACGACATCGCATGGGTCAGCGCCGCCTACCTCCTCGCGTCGACGGCGGTCACACCGCTGTGGGGAAAGCTCGGCGACATGTTCGGCCGCAAGCGCCTCTACCTGACCGCCACCACGGTCTTCCTGGTCGCGTCGGTGGCCTGCGGCCTGGCGCGGAACCTGCCCGAGCTGATCGGAGCCCGGATACTCCAGGGCGTGGGCGGCGGCGGCATGATCGTGCTGACCTTCGCCCTGGTCGGCGACATCGTCGCCCCGGCCGAACGAGGCCGCTACCAGGCGATGTTCGGTTCGGTCTACGGCGTCGCCAGCATCGTCGGCCCCCTGCTGGGCGGTGTCTTCACCGACCAGCTGTCCTGGCGGTGGGCCTTCCTGATCAACCTGCCCGTCGGCGCGGTCGCCCTGGTCGTCGCCGCGCGGGCGCTGCCCGCCGGGGCCAAGGGGGCCAGGGCCCGCATCGACTGGCCGGGCGCCACCGTCCTGGCGGCGATCGCGACCGGCCTGGTCCTGATCACCTCGTTCGGTGAGCGCTGGGGCTGGGGTTCGCCGGCCGTCATCGGCCTCGTCCTCGCCACGATCGCGCCGGCCGCGCTGCTGGTGCCCGTCGAGCGCCGCGCGGCGGCCCCGGTCCTGCCGTTGAACATGCTCGCCTCCCGGACCGTGGTCTCCTCCTCGCTCATCGGGTTCTTCGCCAACGCCGCGATGTTCGCCGTCCTGGTCTACCTGCCGACCTACCTCCAGATCGTCCACGGCGTCTCGGCCACCCTGTCCGGCATCCACATGCTGCCGCTGGTCGTCGGCCTGGTCATCAGCCAGTCACTGGCCGGACGCTGGGCCGCGCACATCGAGCGGCTGCGGGTGATCCTGCTCGCGGGTCTGGCCGCGAACCTCGCCGGGCTGCTCCTGCTGGGCACGATCGGGGCCGCCACCGGCACCCTCGCGCTGAGCGCCTACTTCCTGATCACCGGAGTCGGCATCGGCATGGTGCCCATGGTCGTGCTGACCACCGTCCAGAACAGCGTGCCCACCGCCGACCTCGGTGCCGCCAGCGCCGTGGTCACCTTCGCCCGCTCCATCGGCGCGGCCTTCGGCGTCGCCGTCTTCGGCACCCTGCTCAACAGCGGCTTCGCCGCCCGCACCAGCGGCCTGCCGACCACGGCAGGGTTCGACGCCGCGCGCCCCGACACCATCGGCCGGCTTCCCGCCACCCTGCGCGACACCGCACTGGACGCCTTCGCCCACGCCACGGCCGCCGGATATCTGTGGATCGCCCCCGCTCTCGCCGTCGGCATCCTCCTCGCCGCCTTCCTCAAGCCCGCCCGGAGGCCCGGAGCCACGGCTCCCGCTCCTGCCACCCGGCCCGCCCCTGCCCAGGACACCGTCCAGGCCGCCTGAACCACCGCACAGCACGCCACGACCGACCACCGGAAAGAGAGAAGACGCATGATCACCTACGACCGGCTTTTCATCGGAGGCTCCTGGGTGGAGCCGAGCGACCCGGAACTGCTGGACATCGCCTCGCCGCACGACAGGTCGGTGGTCGGTCGCGCCGCGCAGGCACGGCCGGCGGACGTCGACCGCGCGGTCGACGCGGCACGGGCGTCCTTCGAGACGGGCGAGTGGCGGCTGACCCCGCCGGCGGAGCGGATCGCCGTCCTGCGGCGGTTCAACGCGCTGCGCGAGGAGAACGCGGAGAAGATCGCGCACCTGATCTCGCTGGAGAACGGGTCGGCCGGATGGTTCACCCGCGCCGGACAGCCCGGTCTCACCCGGCAGGCGAACGCCTACCTGAAGGCGGCGGAGGAGTTCGCCTGGGAGGAGACCCTCGCGCCCTCCGACCCCGCGTCCCCGGTGCGCAGCGTGGTGCGCCGCGAGGCGGTCGGCGTGGTGGCCGCGGTGATCCCGTGGAACTCGCCGTTCTCGTCGGCCACTTCGAAGATCATCCCCGCTCTGCTCGCAGGCAACTCCGTGGTCCTCAAGGTGTCCCCGGAGAACTCGCTGAGCATGGGCTTCCTCGCCGAGCTGCTGGAGCGGGTGGGCCTGCCCGAGGGCGTGATCAGCGTCCTCGCCGCGGACCGGGAGACCAGTGAGCACCTGGTCTCCCACAAGGAGGTCGACAAGATCGCCTTCACCGGCTCGACACGGGCCGGCCGCCGCATCGCCGCCATCGCGGGCGAGCAGCTCAAGCGCGTCAGCCTGGAGCTGGGCGGCAAGTCCGCCGCCGTCATCCTGCCGGACGCCGACCTCGACAGGGCCGTCGCGGGCCTGAAGTTCGGCTCCCTGCTCAACAACGGCGAGTCGTGCATCGCGCAGACCAGGATCCTGGCCCCCCGCAGCCGTTACGAGGAAGTCGTGACCGCGCTGAAGGACATGGTGGAATCGCTGAAGGTCGGCCACCCGGACGACCCCGACACCTTCATCGGCCCGATGATCCGCCCCGACCAGCAGGAACGGGTGCGCGACTACATCCAGCTCGGCATCGACGAGGGCGCCCGCCTGGTCACCGGCGGCCCGCACATCCCCGAGGGCCTGGAGAAGGGCAACTACGTCACCCCCACCGTCTTCGCCGACGTCGACAACGCGATGCGCATCGCACAGGAGGAGATCTTCGGGCCCGTCCTGGTGGTCATCGCCTACGACGACGAGGACGACGCCGTCCGCACCGCCAACGACTCCGAGTACGGCCTCTCCGGCGGCGTCTGGTCCTCCGACGAGGAGCACGCCCTGGCGGTCGCCCGCCGCATCCGCACCGGCACCGTCACCGTCAACGGCGCCTCCGTCGCGTTCGACGGCCCGTTCGGCGGATTCAAGGCCAGTGGCATCGGCCGCGAATACGGCGCGGTCGGCCTCGGCACCTACACCGAGTACAAGACGATCACCGTCTGACCTCCAGCCGGGGCTCCCTGGCCGGTGGCCCCACTGAGCAACCCCTCCGGCTCGTCCCGACCCGGGAGAAGTCCACGACCGCGTGT
This sequence comes from Streptomyces sp. NPDC004284, assembly GCF_042874035.1. Taxonomy (NCBI): domain Bacteria; kingdom Bacillati; phylum Actinomycetota; class Actinomycetes; order Kitasatosporales; family Streptomycetaceae; genus Streptomyces; species Streptomyces sp. NPDC004284. The sequence continues at coordinate 66,055 of NZ_JBIAMJ010000021.1, forward strand.
TCAAGAGCCGCGGCACACTTTCCCGGCCGTCGGGAACGGCACGGGACGACAGAGAAAGAAGCAGGCATGAACCTCGATCTCACCGGAAAGCGCGCGCTCGTCACCGGCTCGAACTCCGGGCTCGGTGAGGCCACCGCGAAGCTGCTGGCGGCCGAGGGCGCGGCGATCGTGGTGCACGGGCGGGACAAGGAACGCACGGAAAGGGTCGCGCGGGACATTCGTGACGCCGGCGGGATCGCCACCACGGTGGTGGGCGACCTGGCCGACGACGAGGCCGCCGCCGACGTCGCCCGAGCGGCGACTTCGGAGGGACCCGTCGACATCCTCGTCAACAACGCCGGCTTCTACCGACACCTGTCGTGGGCCGAAGCGAGCCCGGACGAATGGCGGGACACCTACAACACCAACGTCGTCTCGGGTGTCCGGATGATCCGGCACCTGGTCCCGGCGATGCGGGAGCGTGGCTGGGGGCGGGTGGTCACGATCGGCGGCGGCCTCGCCTCCCAGCCGATGAACACCCACCCGCAGTACAACGCCACCCTGGCGGCCCGGCACAACCTCGCCGTCTCCCTGGCCCGCGAACTGAAGGGCACCGGCGTCACCTCCAACGTGGTGTCCCCCGGAGCCATCCTGGTCGAGGCCACCAAGGAACTCGTCACGGAGATCGGCCCTGCCCGAGGCTGGGGCGACACCTGGGAAGAGATCCAGCCCAACGCCGTCCACGCGCTCATCCCCAACGACCAGGAACGGTTCGGCGAGCCGGACGAGATCGCGGCAGCGGTGGCGTACCTGTGCAGCGACTACGCCCAGTACGTCAGCGGAGCCACCATCCGCGTGGACGGCGGGCTCATCCGATCCGCGTTCTGAGCCGGACGCGGACGGCACGCCGCCACTGGGCCCCGGAAAACGGCGGGCTACCCGGCAGCGCCGTCCGGGGCGGCGGGCACGGGCGCGGACGTGGCACCGGCCTCGCGAAACCCTGGGCCGGCCGGTCGGCCGCGGCCCCCACGAGGTGCACGACCTGGTCGAGGGCGGTCCGGGCTTCGCCGCGCGGCAACCTTCCCAGGCGGCGGCGTGCCGCGTCCGGGACACCGCGACGAAACCCGCCCCGGCCTCAGATCCAGGTGTCGAGCCACATCCTGGCGTGCCAGTCGGCGTACGGGATCGTCCGGCCGGTGTAGATCGGGAAGAGATGGACGAAGTTCCAGGCGACGAGCAGGACCAGCACACCCGCGGTGATCGAGCCGTACGCACGGCGTCTGCGGTTCACCCCGGGCGGGCCCAGCAGGGCTCCCAGTGCCATGGTGACGGCCAGGCACAGGTAGGGCACGAAGACGACCGCGTAGAAGGAGAAGACGGTGCGGTCCTGGTAGAGGAACCACGGAAGGTAGCCGGCCCCGGCCGCGCACAGGATCGCACCGGAGCGCCAGTCGCGGCGCCATGCCCACCGGTAGAGCAGGTACACGAGTGCGCAGCATGCCGACCACCACAGCACCGGAGTGCCGAGGGCGAGGACGGCCTGTGAGCAGGCGCCCGCCGTGCGGCACCCTTCGGTGCCCGAGCGCGGCGACGCGTAGGAGAACAGCACGGGGCGGCCGAGGACCAGCCAGCTCCACGGGTTCGACTCGTACGGATGGGGAGTGTGCAGCCCCACGTTGAACCGGTACACCCCGTACTCGTAGTGCCAAAGGCTGCGGAGCGGTGCCGGAATCCACGACCAGGTCCCGCCGCGCCCGTCGGCCCAGTGACGTCCGTAGCCGTCGTCGGACAGGAACCAGCCGGTCCACGTCACCAGATACGTCACGGCGGCGACGAGGGCGAGGGACAGCACCGACCGGCCGAGGTCCTTGCGCAGCACCGCACGGTAAGGGCGGTACGCGCCCGCCACCCGCCGGGCGCCGACGTCCCACAGCAGGCTGAGGAGCACGAAGAAGGCCAGGTAGTACAGGCCGTTCCACTTGGTCGAGGAGGCCAGTCCCAGGAAGAGGCCCGCCGCGAGCCGCCAGGGACGCACACCCGTCCCCGCGTGGTCGCCGACGGGACCGTACGGGCGTATGCGGCCGTCCTCGTCGGGCGGGAGCGCGCCCGCGAGCCTCGCACGAGTGCGGTCCCGGTCGATGAGCAGGCATCCGAACGACGTCAGGACGAAGAACATGACGATGAGGTCGAGCAGCGCGGTCCGGCTCATGACGTAGTGCAGACCGTCCAGCGCCATCAGGAGGCCGGCCACACAGCCCAGCAGCGTCGAACGGAACAGCCGGCGGCCTGTGCGGCACAGCATCAGGACCGACAGCGTGCCGAGGGCCGCTGTCATGAACCGCCAGCCGAAAGGGTCGAGGCCGAACATCCACTCGCCGAGGGCGATCACCCACTTGCCCGTCGGAGGGTGCGCGACGAACGCCCCGGTCCCGGAGAGAGGGACCACCTGAGGATCGGCCAGGATCTGTGGGTCGGTGGTCCCACGGTCGGGCCAGTCGCTCTCGTAGCCGAGCCGCAGCAGGGACCAGGCGTCCTTGGCGTAATACGTCTCGTCGAAGACGACCGCCCGCGGGCTGCCCAACCGCCAGAAGCGAAGCAGCCCCGCGAGGAGCGCCACCAGGACCGGTCCGCCCCAGGCGGACCGGTGCGCCGCCCGGACCGCCGAGCTCGGCGACAGCCCCAGCGTGCGCCAGATCCATGTCCGGGGTGCGGGAAACGGCGCGACCAAGCGGTCATGGACGGACGCGTGAGGGCGCTCGACATGCCCGAAGTCGCGCAGTCGCCGCTCCCAGGACACGGGCTGACTGCCTGTGGTGATCGGTGCGTTCTCATCGGTCACGTGACGGACTCTCCACTGACGGACTCGGCAGAGACATGACGGGGCGGGGTTCATGGGCCGAGGGCCCGTTCTCAGCGAAAGCGTTCGGGAGAACCAGCAGTACGACTCCGAGTCCCGCGAGGACGAGCACGGAGCAGGTGGCAGACCGCGCCGTCCCGGCCCGCCTCCCGCATCGCAGCCTGCAGACGGCCGCGTGTCCCGTAGGGCGTGCACTCCTGACCGTCACGCATCATGCGCGCCGGCTCCTGCTCGAAGTGATCCACGGTCCCTCCTCCCTCCAACGGGTTCGGTCGCCTCGGCCATGAGGCGACGCGACCGTGCGACACCGCGGGCCGTGAGCGAACGAGCGGTCCCCACGGGCGGCGGATCGGGCAAGACCATCCACCGGCTGCTCCCCCCAGCGACGCCGCGCCGAGCGAGCCGCCGCGCGGACCGGAACCTCCGGGTGGCACGAACCGATGGAGCTCCTCGGTCCGCGACTGCGCAGGCACGTGTCGGGGCCGACCGAGGCTCACACCTCGGTCGGCCCCGACACGGGGAACCGTCTCCCCGGCCGGTCGTCAGCCGCGCGTCATCGCGAAGACGTGCAGCGTGGGCCTGCCGGGAGCGGCCGCGGCGCTGACGTCGGGCAGTTGGACACTGACCGGTGTCTTGCCGGACTGCAGTGCCACACCCACGTAATAGACGTAGCCGGCATGGTCGTACCTCTGGTTGTTCCGGCGGTTCTGGTACGCCGTGCTGATGGCGACGTCACCGGTACCGCCGAACCAGTCCTGGCCGCTCAGGGTGAACTGCTGGCTGGTGCCGTCCGAGTAGCGGATGGTCGCGGTGCCTCCGGCGGGGCCGTAGCTGGAATCGACGAGGAAGCCGAGTGTGCTCCCGCGGGTGCCGTTGATCGCCACGGTCTGACCGGAGGAGACGACGTTGTCCAGGCCACCGGTGGTGACCGTGCCCGTGGTCGCGTTGCCGCCGGCGGTGGCGGGCCAGACGAAGTCGAGCCCGTTGTGGGAGACCTTCGAGCCCGCGGTCACGCCGGCCGCGCTGAGCGCCTGTGCGGAGAGGCTGCTGCCCCATCCGTCGAGATCACCCACGTCGGTCGCGGTGTCCTGGGTGACGACCACACTGTTGAAGGCGGACGCGAGGTCGTCCACGGCGTCGCCGAGCCCCATGGCGTAGACGTGCAGCGACGGCGTCCCCTCGGTGGCCGCGGTGCTGACGGCGGGCAGCTTGACGCTGACCGGTGTCTTGCCGGACTGCAGGGGCACACCGACGTAGTGGACGTATCCGGGAGCGTCGAACTTCTCGTTGCCCTGACGGTTCTGATACGCGGAGCCGACGGCGACCTCACCGCTCGCGCTGAACCAGTCGGGGCTGCTGAGACCGAACTCCTTGCTCGACCCGTCCTTGTAGTACACGGTGCCGGTGCCCCCTGCGGGGCCGTAGCTGGCCGAGACCAGGAAGCCGAGCGTGTCACCCGTGCCGCTGACCGCGATGGTCTGACCGGAGGCGACCGTGTTGTCCGGCTGCCCGGTGCCGGCCGCGGCGGGCCAGGTCAGGGCGACCCCGTCGTGGGCGATCGTGGAACCGGGCGTCACCCCGGACGCGGCGAGCGCCTGCGCGGAGAAGGTGGCCCCTCCGCCGTCGATGTCACCGGCGTCGGTAGCGGTGTCCTGCGTGACCGACACGTTGTCGAAGGTGGAGGCCAACGACGGTGCGGCAGGTCCAGGGGTGGGAGCGGGCACCTGCTCGGCGATGCCGTCGAGGTAGTGGATGCCTGCGGTGACGCTGAGGCCCACCAGGCGCTGTGCGTCCATCCTGGCCCACTCCTTGGAGATCAACTGGGCCAGTTGCGGCTTGCCCTCCTTATTGGCGGCGGTGACCATCGCGTCCATGAGGGCGTTGGCCGAGTCGACCTGGGATTGGGTCATGACGACCGTGTCGGCCTGGTCCGTGCCCACCGCCTTGAACACGGGCGTCCAGTCCTGGATCGTCTTCACGAACTGGTCCAACAGCGGTCCGCTGAGACTCAGCGTGGCGTCGACGTCTTTCCTGTTGTCGAGGAAGAGCTTCTCGTAGTAGACGACAGCGGGCGACTGGGAGACTGCGCCGGTCTCGTACATGTGGATCAGTGAGCCGGCCACGTCCTCGAGCGAAGCACCGTCGGCCGACAGCGCCCCGGAGTTGTCGTAGACCTGCTCCAGGGTCAAGCACGAGATGGTGATGCCGCCGGCGCAGCCCTCAGGCCGCGGGTCCGGGGTGCTCGACGTGATCCCGACTTCGTTCGTCCAGACGCTGTTGGTGACGGAAGCCTGACGGGACGCCGGGCCGTAGAGGTCGGAGGCTGCGGTCACCATCGCCGTCTCGGCGTCGGCGAATGTCGACGTCGGGGAAAGGTACTGCGTCAGAGCCCTCCACAGGATGGCGGTGGTGGTATCGGGGTCCATGAGAACGGACATGCGGTAGAACGCGTAATTCGGAATTCCGCTGTTGGTGTGCACGCCACCATGATCGAAACACGTCTGGGAGTACGCGCTCATGTGCCTCGGGTGACCGTAGGCAGTGGGGTCGGCCATGGACCGAATGGCCCCCAAGGCCTTCATGTCGGAACCTACCAGCCAGTCGTTCTTTCCCTTTGCCGCTCGCTCGGTCATTTCACCGAAGAAGTCGGAGATGCTCTCGTTCAGAGATCCGGATTCGAACGCGTACTGGAGGCCTGCGGTGTTCTGGGTGACGCCGTGCGTCATCTCGTGGCCGGAGACGTCCTGCGACAGCATGCCGTCGCCGTACGTCATGGACGAGCCGTTCCAGAACGCGTTCTTGAAGTTCGTGTCGTAGTGCACGTAGGACTTCAGCGCCATGCCGGCGCCATCGATGCTGTTGCGTCCGAACCTGTCCTTGAAGAACCTGTAGACCACGCCGCTCTGGTCGTACGCGTCGTTCGCGTCGGCGTCGCCGGTGGGCGACCCGCCCTCCCCCCTGACCTGTACGGCTGCGGCGGAGTTCGTCTGGTGCTTCATGTCGAAGACCAGGCGATTCAGGGTCGTCTGCGGGTTGCCCGGGGAGCCGTCGTCACGGTTGTAGTCGAAAGAGAGGGACGGAACGTCGTCGCAGACCTGGACTCCATCGGGCAAGTCGTGGCATTCCTCGACCGTCGGGACGGCTCCGGCGAGGTTGCCCGCGAACGCCGAGTCCTTGGTGCCCATCGTCGCGTGGCCGAAGTCCGCGCCGTAGAGCTTGTCCCTCAGCCCGCTGGGGAAACCGTTGTAGGAGACGAGCGTCGGCCGCCGCCAGTTGTGATAGTGGTTCTCCGGAGGCTCGTCGCCCGTGTTGGCGAAGCGGAAAGCGTGGGTGGAGCCGCCGTCCTTGTGGTACACGATCTTGGGGTGGGTGCCGTCCCAGAGGACCTCGCCGGCCGGTCGGACCGCGTACCCGCCATGCGCGGACGCGGCCACGTACTGCGCCTTGTCGTCCTTCACCCAGACCGCGATGTGCTCCCAGTCGTGGACGTGTCCTCCGGCGTCGTCGGCGAGCTCGACCGCCACGTCCTTCTCGAAGTAGTAGTCATAGAGGTAGACACACCATCCGGAGTTGCACCGCTGCCGGGAGTACGCGTTGGTGTTGTCCAGATCGGACTGGTCCCGGCAGTAGGCCGAGGAGGTCGTGTTGTTGTGGTCCAGACCCTGGGATATGGCGCCGTCCGCACCGATCGCCGGAACGTTGTAGCAGGCTTCGGTGTCGTAGTCGAGGGCCGGCGCCCACTTGAGGTCATTCGGGGTGGCGTTCTGCGGCAGGGCCCTCGGCGGGTCGGGAACCGCGGCCGCGGCCGTCTCGGTGAGGGGCTGGACGCCGGCGATGACGCCCTCGTGCAGAGCGTCGACGAAGACCCGCTCGCTGAACCCGCCCTCGTCCATCACATCGATCTGCCAGGCCAGGGCCGAGGGACTCTTGAACCCCTGTCTCGCAGGACCGGGGTACACCACCAGAGAGGGATCACCGGTCGTCCTGGCATGCTGCATGACCTTGGCGGCGACGGCGACAGCGCCCTTCCGACTGACCGTCGGAACCGTCGAGTCCGGGGGGATCAGGTCGGGGCGCAACCCGTTGGTGACGGCGGTCACCGTCGTCCTGTCGCGGTCCAGGTGCACCCCCAGCCGGGCGTTGTACACCCGCACGCCGTCGATCGACTGGTCGTACCAGACATGCTGGGCGCCCTTCGGGTCGGCCAACTGGACGCGGCCGGTGCCCTTCGACAACATGCCATCGGTGTCCGCGACACCGAAAAGCCTCGCATGCGCGCGGAGCCACGCCGGAACGTCACCCCCCGCCAGTCGGCTGCGCAGACCACCCAGCGTCGAGGGAGTGCCCGTCTGCGGATTCTCGGCCACGTCGATCTCGCGGCCGCTCTCACGCCGGAGCTCCTTCACCGCGTCACCGACCCCTGAAGCCCGCCACTTCGGCAACGGCTCCGTGCGCCCGGGCGCCGCCCCCACGGTACCCACGGACACCACCGAGGCGACCACCGCGACCACGGTCGTGACCACCGTCCCCCGTACGACCCGCTGCCGCGCGGCCCGTACGTCCCGATCCGAACGCCGCCCCGTCGCGGGGAAGAACCGCACGACGGCACCACCGACCGCCACCGCCCATCCGGCCGTCGCGACGACCGCCCAGAGGGTCGACGTCGACAGCTCCATCCCCACAGCCGCGCCAGGGTCACGGGTCGCCACCTGAGCGATACCCGCGAGTGCAGCGTACGAACCCGCCGAGGCCACCAGCAACGGCCACTTCGGAAGCGCGAGAACGCGCGCCGTGACAGCGACGAACCACCCGAGCACAGCAGTACCGAGCAGCGCACCGATCCCCACGAGGAGCAGCGCGGAGCGGTGCTCGAACACCCAGGGCGCTGTGATGGTCCCCGAGAACGGCGCCATGCGCCACCGGACAGGCACCCCGGAACCGGCAACGAGTCCCGCCACGGTGCCCGAGAACCCCGGGGCGAGGTGCTTCGCCACCAGAACGTCAAGATACGTACTGCTGTGCGCGATCACGACGCGCAGGGCGACCTGCACGGCGACCAGCGCCGAGACCAGCCCCACTAAACCGGCGACGAGCGAGACACCGGCGATGTGCCAGCCTCTTCGGAGCAACTCTTGTCTCAACTGACTCTCCTGATGGTGGCTCCGAACAGCTCGGAGCACGCCGAGTAGGCCCAAGGCCCTTGGTGTGTGTCCTGACTTCTGCCGTCTGACCCGCAGATGAGAGGCGGTCGTCGCCCATCACCCCTAGCGGTTCGATCGGCAGAGACATCCGAGAACGGATGGCGCGGGGCAAGCCGGATCGCGCTCATCCACTCGAGGGCACAACCTACTCACATGTATGTCGTCGGTACAGAGGGCACCGGGCCTGTTTGCGTAGGAGATTCTTCTTTGCTGGTGTGTCACCGGTTTGACAGGTGTTCGAGCTGGTCGGGTCTGAAGTCCCTGCCGGTGGAGACGTGCTGACGGGTTCACAGGGTGTGCAGACAGGTTGGCCGACGATCGCCATGACATGTGATGATCTCGAAGGGACGGGGACTCAGGTCTGGGCCGGGCGAGGCCACGACCGAGGACGCTGACGCCCAGATGGATGCCGAAGTCTGCTGCTGTGCCGGCGTGACGCTCCGAGGAGGAACGGGACTCACGCTCGATCTCCTCTGCCTGACGAGCCGACTGCCGAGCCGACTGCCGGTCCGACTCCCGGCAGCTTCTGCGGCTCAGCCCGCCCACCCGATGCCACGGACCTCGACCGCTACGACATGCGGCATGTCCTGGACCCGGCCCGCCGCCCGACCGCCTCCACCGAGCCGGCATCCCGGACCTCGGTCCAAGCCCGCCACACCATCCTGGCCGGCCGGAACCTCCGCTCGGGCGACCGGCCCGGCCTCGAAACAGGAAACGTGGGCCCTGCGCGCGCTCTACCAGGCCCTACGGGCCGTGATGGTCGAGGCCGCCGAGTCCGTCCCCGGCACCGACCCTGACCGTTGCTGCTTCACCGTGGCCTCCAAACCGCCCGCGACCAGGTCGTCCAGGCGGCCGGGATCGTTCCCGACGAGCACGGACCCCTCGGGCTGATCGGCCGCCGGGTGCCGGCCCGACTCCTTGCGCCCCGCCGTCACCGGACCAGCACCCGCAAGGTCAAGTCGCCGATGTCCCGCTACAGCGAACGACGCGACAACGGCCGCCCCGATCGCGGCCGCACCATCACCGACCTCACCGTCACCGTCCTCGAGCCCGGCCCCGAACAGCCGCCTTTGCCCAAGGCCTCCCGAGACGACCGCTACACCGTCACAGCCCAGCGCCGACGGCACCGCATCCTCGCCCTGCTGCAGGACGACCCGACCCGCCTGTGGAGACCCGCGGAGATCGCCGCCCGTTTCGGCGACATCACCCTGCACACCATGTATCGGCAGCTGTCCCGATGGGCCAAGACCGGGCTCATCCACACGCTCGGACCCGGCCCCTACACAGCCACAGACTGGACCTCACCCCCCTTGCCACCAGCGGAAATCCGTTAACTTCCCTGCCTTGGCGGAAGACCCGGGTGACCTCGTCGTAGTACCGCTTCCCGCTCGCGTGGGGATGCTCCCTACCCCTGCCCCGACGACGGAGACCCGGCCAACTGCTCCCCGTATTCGTGGGGATGGTCCCATCGGCGCGCGCCACCGAGACCGTACGTACTGCTGCTCCCTGCGCCTGCGGGGATGGTCCCCTCGCCGTTCGTGGGGTTGGCTTCCTCGACCGCGTGGGTCGTTGTCAGTCCTGGCCATGGCGAGTGTCCTGCCGGTGAAGTGGATCTCCTGCCGGGGTGGGGCGATTCGCTGACAAGCGCGGCACCGTGCGACCAGAATGGTGAGTGATCCAACTGGCTGGCCCACGGGGGTTGTTGTGAGTACGTTCATGGAGTTCGGCACGGAGAATGGCGCGGTCCTGGTGGAGGCCGATGGTCTCGCCCCGGGGCAGCGGCCGGTGTCCCGTGGCGGCAACTCCCTGGTCCGGGCGGGCCAGACCTTCGACGAGGCCCTGGCGGGCATCCGCACGGCGGCCGAGTCCGCTCTCGCGGTGTTTCGCGGCGGCTCACTCCAGCCGGACGGTGTCGAGCTGGAGTTCGGGGTGAAGCTGACCGCCGAGGCGGGAGCGGTGATCGCCAAGACAGCGGTCGAGGGGCATTTGACGGTGCGGCTCTCGTGGACTCCGGACGGTCGTGGCGTAGAACACGTGGTCTCGGTTCCGGACCAGTCGTTCGAGCCGCGGCCGGGCCTGCGTGATGTCCCTCAGCGCGCAGGCTCCGTTCATGAGATGGGTGAAGAGGCGCTGTCCGAGGCTCGGTGATGCCAGTCTCTCCAGCGTGGCACGCCCGCGTCGACCACGCGGACACGGTCCTGGGATCTGCTTTCCTGGTCACCTCCAATATGCTCCTGACCTGCGCTCATGTCGTTCACCACGTCGACGAGGTCTCGGTCTGGTTCCCCGGTGCACAGGCCCTCGGTAGCGTTCCCGCACGAGTGACCGCACGCGGCCCGTGGGGCGGATCGCCTGCCGACAGCGGTGACATCGCAGTGCTCACACTCGACCGGCCGGTCGGAGTGGAGCCGATCGTCTTCGCCGAGCCGGAGGGCGCGGAGGACGTGGGCGATCCACCCCGACTGGTGGCGTACGGCTTCCCCGAGGGATACGGGCAGGAAGGCGCCCAGACCGAGTTGCGGATGACCGCTCCCGGGCAGCTGATCCACAACGAGTGGAACCAGGTCGAGTACTGGTCGGGGTACGGGCAGGAGCCCTCGCACGGCTTCAGCGGGGCCGCCGCGATGCGCGCCGGGGACGGCAGGGGTGTCGGGATGGTCGCCTCCTACGACCCTGCCGCACGCAATGCCCGGATCATTCCCGCCCGGGTGCTCGCCCGGCACGTCCCGGCCCTCGCCGACTTTGTGCCCACACCCGGCTGCACGGCCGAGGAGAAGCGTGAGCTGCGCGAGTTGGTGCACCGGGTCGAGCGGTGCGGGCCCCTGCCTGTGCCGGTGGATCGGCTGGTACGTGTCGCGGCCGGCCGTTTCGGGTTCGCTGCTCCGACGGTTCCCGACGGCCTCTGGCAGGGCGTCTGGTACTTACTCACCGAGAGCCGTCCGACCGGTGGTCATTTCCCTGTCGCCGAGCTGGTGTCCCTCCTCGCTGGCCAGGTGACCGACGAGGAACTGCGCCGCGGGCTCCGCTCCTGGGTCCGTGCCCACCACGCCCGCCAGGCCGCGGAGTGCACGCCCCCGGCCGGAGGCGGGACACTCGGCGGGGCGGCCCGCCCTGCCGTCAAGACGGTCCGACCGCTGGAGTCCGAGTCCGTGGACCCGGGGGCCCCGCTGCCCTGGGCTCCGATCCTGGTCGAGGTGCGACGCAGCGGCGCCGACAGCGGGACGGTCCTCGCGGAGGTCTCTGTCTACCGGGGCGGCGACCGGATCCTGGTCAAGGCGGACCAGCTCACCGCGGGCCGATTACGCGGCTGGGTGGTCGACCGGATCGACGAGGCCTACGAGGACATCGTCGACGGGCGTCCGCTGGTGGCCTTCGCCCTGCCCAGGGGCTGGCTCAACAAGGACGTCGACCAGTGGACCCGCAAGCGGGACAAGGAGCCGCCACTCGGATGCCGTTCGCCGGTCGTGGTACTTGACCACGACCGGCGGACGAGGGGCCGGCATCAATTCCAGCTGCGGCGCGTGTGGGACGAGCTCGACCGGCAGGACGGCTCTCCGTTGCATCGCATCGGCTGCGCCATCCGCTACCGGGCCCCTCAGCTCTCTGTCCTCCTCCAGGACGTGCGGGGACCGGTCGGCTTCTCTCGCCCGCCGACGGCGGCCCGGGAGCGCGGTCTGTACGGCGCCGCCCTGGACGCGCCGGCGCCGATCGTGCTGTGGCCGCGCAGCGGCCACCCACCAGGCGAGCCATGTGCGGGGGACTGCACGGGGGCCGACTTTCTGGACCGGATCGCGGAGCGGATCTCGCTCCTGCCGCCCTCCGAACTGCCAGAGACGATCTTCCGGCTGCGCAAGGAAGCGTTTCTCCACGAAGGCCCCGAACCGCACTGGGCGGCGGCCGGCGTCTCCCTGGTCTGGGAGGACCCGCGCCGCTTCCCCGAAGCCCGGCCCCTGGGCCGCTCCCCGGTCTCCTGACCGCATCCGCCCTTTAACCGACCCACCGCAGGAACCCTGGAGACCGCGCATGCCCCTCTGGCCCGTCTACACCGGATCGAACGAGCCCCACGACGGCGTCGACGCACTGCCCGACCCACCGCCATGGCGCACCTTCGACGGTGGTCCCGCGCTGCCCCCGGTACCGGAGGAGGAGCCGGATGGCGGTGCTCCGGGCCGGATGCACCGGGCCCGGACGTACCAGCCGACCCCGGAGACCGTGCAGCTCGTCAACGCCGCCCTCTACCTGCGACGCCCCCTGCTCGTGACCGGACCGCCGGGAAGCGGGAAATCGAGCCTCCCGTACGCGGTGGCGAGGGAGCTGAAGTTGGGCCGGGTGCTCCGCTGGAACATCACCAGCCGTACCACCCTCACCGACGGGCTGTACCGTTACGACCCGCTGTCACGGCTGTACGCCGCCGGGCGGGTCGGCACGGGCGAACCGGACGCCGAGGAGACGGCGATCGAGGATCACCTGCGACTCGGCCCCCTGGGCACCGCACTGCTTCCGCACCAGCGCCCTCGCGTGCTGCTCATCGACGAGATCGACAAGTCCGACCTGGACCTGCCCAACGATCTGTTGCACATCCTGGAGGAAGGCCAGTACGAGATCCCGGAGCTGGTTCGGGCTGCACGCTCGCGCCCGGCGGTCGACGTCATGGTCGCTGACTCGGAGGAACGCGCACCGCTACGACACGGCGAAGTCCGCTGCCGGGCATTCCCGTTCGTGGTACTGACCAGCAACGGAGAGCGCGAGTTCCCGCCCGCCTTCCTACGCCGCTGCGTCCGCCTCGAACTCCGCCGCCCCTTGCGTGACCAGCTGGAGGACATCGTGCGCGCCCACCTGGGAGACCTGAACGACCAGGACCTCGCCCTCGTCGACACCTTCCTGCGTCGCGGCAGCGCGGGCGAGCTCGCCACTGACCAACTGCTCAATGCGATCTATCTGACCAGGACATCGGGTCTGGCGGCGCCGTCCAGGGAGGATCTGGCGGAGAAGCTGATGCCTTATCTGGGACGCGCCGCAGAGACATGGGACACAGATGACGTCTGAGCGGAGGCAGAGGAAGGCCCACCGTGTCGACCGGCCCACAAGGACACTGGGTACCCTCGCCGGGCTCCTGGTCCGGGCGGGCGACGAGCCTCCTACCGGCCGTGAACTGGCCGAACTTCTTTGGCTTGCACGACAGATGGACGGCTTTCCCCGGCTCGAAGAAGCCGCGGCGACCGGGACGACGGAGGAGAGCACCGCCCGGCTGGACGAACAGACCGTCCGCGCCCCCATGGATCCGCCACTGCGGAAGGAGTCGACGCCCGAGGCGCCGAGGCCCGTCCCACCCCGGCCGGCCGTCCAGCCGCCGCCGCGGGTCCCGTTGCACACCCCGTTGCCCACACCCCGCGTGCCCGAGCCGGCCCGGGGGCACGATTCCTTGCTCGTGCCCGGACCACCGATGCTCACGAGGCCGCTCGACCTGCAGCGTTCGCTGCGGCCGCTGCGGCGCATGGTCCCGAGTACAGCCGGCTGGGAGCTGGACGAGGCGGCGACAGCCGAACGCATCGCCACGCTGGGCAGGGATTACTGGGTTCCCGTACTCCGCCCCCGGCAGGAGCGCTGGCTGCACCTGCGGATCGTGTACGACGCAGGGCCGACGATGACGATGTGGCGGCCGCTCGTGCGAGAACTGCACACCATGTTCGCGCAGACAGGAGCGTTCCGCACGCTCGATGTGCTGCGACTCGGTCCGGAAGGCCGGCTGCCGCTGCGCCACAGGGAGCGGGGCCGAACCGCCGTCCTCGTCGTCAGCGACGCGATGGGCCCGCAGTGGCGCGAGGGCCCGGCCGGCGTGCGCTGGCGGGCCACGCTCGCCGCACTCGGAGCGGAGATGCCGGTCGCGCTGCTGCAGCCGCTCCCCGAGCGACTCTGGCGGCACACCGCGATGCCCGTCGAGCCCGGCCGGTTCGTCGCCCCTGCTGCGGGAACACCCAACGCGGCCCTGGACTTCGTCCCCTACGACGGCGGCGGCCGTGCCCTCACAGGAGTGCCGCTCCCCGTGCTTGAACCATCCCACGAGTGGCTCGGCCACTGGGCGGCGCTGGTCTCCTCCCCGTCCGGCGCGGAGGTGCCGGGCGCGGCGGCCTTCCTCACTCCCGGCCCGCCGGTGTCCCCGAAGGACGCCCTCGTTCCGGGGGAGGCGGACCCGGAGGAGCTGGTGGTGCGGTTCCATGCCGTTGCCTCACCGCAGGCCTTCCGGCTTGCCGCGCATCTGGCCGCCGGCTCGGCACACCTGCCTGTGATGCGGCTGATCCAGGCGGCCGTCGAGAAGCGTCCCGCACCCCAGCACCTTGCCGAGGTCGTGCTCAGCGGCATGCTCCGCGCCGAGCCCGGCGCGGGCCCAGGTGCGTACGACTTCCGCCCCGGCGTCCGCGAACTCCTCCTCACCGCCCTGCCCCACACGTCCCTGGTCGCCACCGCCAGGCTCCTCGCCCGTGTCAGCACCGAGATCGACGACCGAGCGGGCGCGCTGCCGGGGGAGTTCCGCGCGCTTGTCGAGAGCCTGGAAGGACAGAGCGGGGAACGGGCCGTGGGCCGCCCGTTCGCTCTGGTGAGCAACGAGAGCCTGCGACTGTTATCGGGCACAGAGCGGCAGCCGCCGACCGGCGAGACCGCCGCAGCCGGCCCCACGCACTCGACGACGGACGTCGGCGACGACGGAACGGAGGCCTGGGCGGGGCTGATCGCCGAACGCTATCGGCCGCTCGGACGCAGACCCGACCTGTCCGTCGAGCAGCTGCTCCTCGCCCAGGACGAGGTCATGGACCGCCGAGTCCTCCTGCGAATCCACCCGTACCCGGCGCCCGCCGGATTCCTGGCACGCGTGGACAGACAGCGGAACATCACCCACGCGCACGTCGTACGGGTCCTCAGCGGCCTGGAACTCGACGGTTGCTGCGCGGTGGTCCTGGCGGACCTTCCGGGCACCACGCTGCGCGACCTTCTCTCCGCCAGTCCGGAGGGACTGGACGCAGAACTCGCCATGAAGTGGGCCGCAGCGCTCTGCTCGGCGGTCGTCACCCTGCATGACGCCGGGATCGTGCACGGGCGGATCAACGCCGACCGCGTCCTGCTGTCCGAGAAGAGCGAGCCCCTTCTGACCGATGCCGCCCCGTCCCCCGGCCGCCACCGCATGGAGGACGACCTGTACGACCTGGGACGACTGCTGTACGAACTCGCGACCGGACACCCCCTGCAGCACGGCGTCTCCCCGCTGTCGCCCCGAGAGGTCAGCCAGGACGTGTCCTTGCCCCTGGAGCAGGCCGTGCTAGGCCTGCTCTCGGTCCAGGCCACACACCGCCATGAGGCCGTGCGGCACATGGCGGACCTGAACGCCGCCGGCTTCAGGGGTGCCGGGACGACCGCCGTGGTCCGCCGCCCGAACTACCGCGTATTCGGCCTGGTCAAAGCCTGGTTCGACGCGCTTCCGGAAACGGACGCACTGATCCTGGCCCGGCTGCTGCTCGCCCGCGGCGCCTGGGTCCCGACCGACGATCTCCGTCGCACTCCTCCGGATGCCCTCACGCAGGACGACCTGCGCCATCGGCTCGCCCTCCTCACCGCTAAGGGCCACCCCATCGAAGAGTCCGGAGAAAGCGCCCGGATCGTCCACATTGACGGACGCTTCGACCTGGCCCATGCAGAGAAGCTCCTGTTGGAGATGACGACAGCGGGCAGAAACGGTGACCGTCCGATGAGCGTACGACTCTACCGAGCCGCCCAGATCCTGCTGAGGGACGAGCCTCTGGCAGGCCTGCGAGGCTCCTGGGCCGAGACCGAACGACAAAAGCTCCGCACGCTCTACAAAGGGGCTGTGGACCCCGACCTCGCGGGATCCCGTCTACGGCTCACCGTCTCCGGGACCGGTGACGCATCGGACGTCGACATCTTCGCCAACCGCCTTCAGGCCCGCCGAACCGAGCCCGGTCGGCTGCTTATCCCCCTAGCCCCCGTCCAAGTCGCGGAGCGGGTGGTCCGGGTGGCCGAGCGCCATTGGACGCCCCGCCGTGGCGGGACGCCCGCCACGATGCGCATCGTCCTGGCAGGCGAGGAGACCGACGAAAGGCTCCTCGACGCGATCGCCACAGCGCTGCCCCCGGCTCTCGCGCAGGGACGGCCACGACGGCGCGTGTTGCTCGCCTACCCCGACTGGGTCCACAAACGAGCCGACCTGCGTCTGCCCACCCAGAAGGTGCCGGGGTACAACCGCTGGATGTGGGTGGAGGTCTCCTCGATTCCTCCGCTTGGCCCTCCACCTGTAGAAGGCCGTGGCAGTCTGTTCGGGCGACTGTTCGGCCGCCCGTCGCCTCGGGACTCCGAGGCTGAGGAGGGGGGCGAGTTCGGCCCAGGAGCGGGGTGAGCGAGTGTCGGGCTCGCATGTCGTGTTCATTAAGGATCTTCAGAGTGGTCACCGATCGGGTGACGGCTGTCTGCGGATGGCAGGCGAGGCCTTCGAGCAGTGGTTCGAGATGTCTGACGTCTCAACCGCCGCGACCGGAGGCCTCGTTGGTCACCTATCCTGCCTGTGAGGATGGGAGGTGCCGTTCCGGCGCGGCCTGGCCCGTATCCTGCCTGGCCCGCTTGCGGATGCCCTGAGTGCGATCTGCCGGCTGTGTCCGGAGCGGTGCGGGTCCGCCTCCGAGGCGGGACGCTCGTGTCCGGATAGGTGCTTTACTCCGGCTTTGCCAAGGATCTGACCCTTCTCCCGTCCGGTGGCGTCATGCTTCGGCCAGGGCAGGGAAGGCGCGTTCGTGATCACTCATGCAGAAGTCGAGCGGACCGAGGTCGCCGTCGGCGTCGATGCACACAAGGACTGCCACGTCGCTGTGGCCATCAACATGCTTGGCGTGGTTCTCGGGACCGGATCGTTTGCCACGACCGCTGCCGGCCACCGGGAACTGCTGGACTGGGTTCAGACCCTGGGCCTGGCGAAGCGGGCCGGGATGGAGGGCACCGGTTCCTACGAAGCGGGTCTGCCCCGGGCTGCCGGTGTGGAGGTCGTCGAAGTCAACCGGCCCAACCGGGCGATGCGTCGCAGGCGCGGCAAGAGCGACGTGGTGGATGCGGAAGCCGCCGCTCGGTCCGTGCTCAGCGGTGAGGCGGCGGTCGTGCCGAAGAACGGCGACGGTCCCGTTGGGGCGACCCGGGTTCTGAAGATCGCCGAGGACTCCGCGGTCAAAGCCCGGGTCCAGGCCGTGAACCGGCTCAGATCGGTCCTGGTCAACGCCGGCACCCTGGTGAGGGAGCCGCTGGAGGAGCTGCCTCTGCCTCGGCTCATCGTCCAGTGCGCCCCAGGGGACTGGAAGGGCCTGGGGCCGGCGGAGGCGGCGGTCGTCCACACGCTCGGCTGTTTTGCCCGGCGCATCCAGTTCCTCGACGCAAAGATCAGTGATGTCTTCAAACAGAGGACATCACTGATCCAACAGGCAGCCCCTGACCTGCTGCAATTGCCGGGAATCGGGCCGGACTCGGCTGCCGCTCTGCTCATCGCGGCGGGCGGCAACCCCCGACCGCCTCAGGGGGGAGGCGTCCTTCGCCGCGCTCTGCGGCACCAGTCCGGTCGAGGCATCTCGGGAAAGACCAGTCGGCGCAGGCTCAGCCGTGGTGGTAGCCGGCCGGCCAACCCAGCCCTCTTCCGGGCCGTGCTGTCCCGCCTGCGCTGGGATCCAGCCACCCAGGAGTACGCGCGGCGCCGCACCACGGAAGGCCTGTCCAAGCGAGAGATCATCCGCTGTCTGAAGCGCTACCTCGCCCGAACCGTCTACGAGATCCTCCGGTCCAACCTGGTCATGCCGACCACTCCTTGCAATCCATAGGGGCACCGCACTCGACCTGCCGCACGCACTCGTGGAATGGGTCACGATGCTGATCGTCACCCGCGAGGGTGACCGCCGCTGCAAACCGCGGCCCTCACAGCGCGCCGTCGTCGTCCTGGTCTACCTGCGCGAGCACACCACCTACGCGAAGCTCGCCGCGGGCTCCCGCATCAGCGAAGGCACCGCCCACATCTACGTACAGAGCGTGATCGACCTCCTCGCCGCGAGAGCACCGTCCCTGACGCAGGCCCTGCGCCGTGCGCGTCCCGAGCACGTTCTGGTGGACGGCACCATCGCCGAATGCGACCGGGTCGGCGATCATGAGCGTGACTACTCCAGCAAGGCCCGACGGCATGGCGTGAACGTCCAGGCCGTCACCAACCCGGTGGGCGAGCTGACCTGGTACTCGCCCGCACTGCCCGGCCGCACGGTCGACATCACCGCGGCCCGCATCCACCGCATCATCACCGTCTGTGCACGACTGCGGATCCTCGTCCTCCCCGACAAGGCCTACGCCGGCGCCGGCGGAACCTTCCAGGTGCCCTTCAAACGCCACCTCGGACGCCCCCTCGCACCCGGACAGGGTGCCGTCAACCCAGCACACGCCCGACTCCGCTTCCCCGTCGAGCGGGCCTTCGCCCGCCTCAAGGCCTGGCGGATCTTCCGCAAAGCCCGGAGCAGCCCCCACCGAGTCACGTCAATCACCAAGGCCGTCCTCACCCTGGAGAGGCGTCGCTGAAGATCCTTACTGAACCTCTTTCATCCTGTGCTGGAGGGGGAAATGAGCTGGTCAGCGGGTGTGGTGAGTGACGAGGCAGGGACCCTCGTCGTCGGCGTGTTGATTCCACTCGACACGCCAACGACCGAAGGGGGTGCTCCTGTCTCTCGTCAAGCGGTGCTCTGGAGAGGGGTTTCTGTGGTGACTGTGCAGGTCAGGGCTCTGTAGATCTCACGGGCTATGTAGCGCTTGAGGCATCGGATGATGTCCTTCTTCTGCAGTCCCTGTGCAGTGCGGCGGGTGACGTAGTCGCGGGTGCGGGCGTCGTGTCGCATGCGGACTACGGCGATGCGGTAGAGGGCGGCGTTGGCGGACCGGTCGCCGCCTCGGTTCAGGCGATGACGGTCACGTCGACCGGACGACGCCGGGATCGGAGCGGTCCCGCACAGATGGGCGAGCGCCGCCTCCGAGTGGAGGCGCTCGGGGTCGTCACCCACCGCGGCCAGAAGCCGGGCCGCTGTCTCCGGCCCGACTCCGTAGACAGCGAGAAGGCCGGGTGCCGCCTGAGCGGCAAGCGTGGCCAGTTCAGCGTCGTACTCGGTGATTTCGAGGTCGAGTCGCTGGTAGCGGCGGGCAAGGCGACGCAGAGTGAACTTGGCCGCAGCCGCCGGCTGGACCATCGGCGTCATCACCCGCCGTCTGAACCTCGACCGCACAACCGTGCGCCGCTTCCGCGACACCGACCTCGACCAGCTACTCGCCTCCGCCGAGAACGCCGCCCGGCAGGTGTGCTGGAGCCTTTCAAGCCCTACCTCAACACCCGATTCACCGAGACCCTCGGCCAGGTCAGCGGCAGCCGCCTCTTTCTCGACATCCGAGAACGCGGCTACCGCGGCAGCCGCCAGGTCGTCCGCGAACACCTCGCCGCCCTCCGCGCCGGCAACGCCGAACCCGTCCGGGCCGCCACCCCCAGCCCCCGCAAGATCACCAGCTGGATCATGGGCCCTCGCGAGACCCTCACCGACCAACAGGAGAAGCGGCTACTCGAAGTCCGGCTCGCTTGCCCGGACATCACCCGGGCCTGCGACCTCGCCCGAGCCTTCACCGGCCTGGTCCGCCACCGCCGCGGACCCTTCCTGCTCGAATGGATCCGACAAGCCGAGCAAGACGCCCCGAAACCGATGAGCGGCTTCGCCGGCTTCCTCCGCCAGGATCTCGACGCCGTCACCGCCGGACTCACCCTCCACTGGAGCTCCGGCGTCGTCGAAGGCCACGTCACAGGCACCGACGAGCCTTGATCCGCAAAGCCGCTGGGACCGCCATGCCTCCGGGTGCTCTGAGTCGCCCTCACCCGGGTGCGCCTGCGCGCCTTCTCGTGACGTGTCGGGGCGTCCCTGCATGATGTGGAGCGGCCGTCCAGGCGCCGAAGACTGCCGCACGCAACAGGACCCGACCTACAGGGAGACCCCATGCCGAACAACACGCTGGCTGGACCGGTGCCGGACCCGTGGCTGGCGGCGGTCAACGTCACGGTGCCGGTGTCCGTGGCCAACGACCTGGACAAGATGCAGGGTGTGATCAAGGACGTGATGACGCAGCTGGGGTGCCCCACGTGCCACTCGGGGAGGGACCTCCGCATCACCATCGCCCGCGACTTCGTGGTGGACCCGGAGGGCCAGGTCCAGCCGGCGGTCGCCGCCTCGTTGACCCGCTGACCCAGGGCCCGTCGTGACGAGACTAGGGGTGGGACTCACCTACGTACCGGGTCTCGACCACGTTCTCCACGAGGTTGCCGACCTGCTCGACGTCGTCGAGATCGAACCGCAGAGCCTGTGGCGAGTCCGGGGAGATGGCGAGATCTCGATCGACGAGGACGTGCTGGGACGGCTTTCGGATCTTCCCGGTGCGCGCCTGCTGCACGGGGTCGGCAATCCGGTCGGCGGCTCCTGCCTTCCCGACCCGCGGCAGACAGCGCTCTTCGGGGAACTGGCCGGGAGGCTGCACGCGCCGTGGGTCAGCGAGCATCTCGCTTTCAACCGGGTGGCGGACCGCAGAGGTTGGTTCCACACCGGGTTCATGCTGCCGCCCTGCCAGACGGAGGCGGGCGCCCACGCGGCCGCCCGGTCCATTCGCACCATGGCCGATGCACTTCCGGTGCCCCTGGCCGTGGAGATCGGCACGAACTACCTCCGACCGCGCCCCGGCGACCTTCCCGACGGCGCGTTCGTCAGGCGGGTCGCAGAGAAGAGCGGCTGCGGTCTGCTCCTGGACCTGCACAACGTCCTGGCCAACGAACGCAACGGCCGTGGCACGGTGGACGACCTGCTGGCCGACTTGCCCCTCGACCGGGTGTGGGAGGTACACCTGGCCGGCGGCTCCGAGTACCGCGGGTACTGGCTGGACTCCCATTCCGGGCTCCCCGACGACGACCTGCTGGCACTCGCCGACCGGATCCTGCCGCAGCTGCCGGCCCTGCGCGCAGTCCTGTTCGAGGTGACGCCCTCGGCCGTACCGGATCTCGATGCGGGCGCCATCCGCGAACTGCTCGTGACGCTGAAGGAGATATGGCCCCCGCAGGCCCCCCTCGCACGGCTGTCGCCGCCGCTTCCGACCGACGTTCCGCACCCGACCAGAGGAGAGACGACCACCCCGGGCGACTGGGAGCTCGCCCTCGGCAGTCTGACCGTCGGCCGCGATCCCGGAACACCGCTGGCCCAGGAACTGGTGACCGACCCGGCGATCGGGCTGCTCCAAGACCTGGTCGCCGAGTTCAGGGGCAGTGCGCTCGCGGGCACCCTCCGGTACACGATGCGGCTCCTGTTCCTGACGCTGGGACCGTTCGGTACGGGCGAGTTGCTCAGCGGCTACACGCGCTCGTGCCCGCCCCGCCTCTTCGCCTCCGAGGAAGCGTTCGCGTTCGCAGACCACCTGCTGGAGGCCCGGCCGCCCGTCCCCTGGCTGACGGACGTCGTTCGGCTCGACCTCGGCCTCCTGCGCGCGCGACTCGATGGCTCACCCTGCACCGTCGGTCTGCGCACCGATCCCACCGCGCTCATGACGGATCTGGGAGCCGGGCGGCTACCGGTGGCGCCGCCCCAAGGCCACTACCGGGTCCGCCTCGTCGATGACGGTTCACTCGCCTGACCGGGTACGAGCGCTCGGGCCGGCGGGCGAGCCGAGTATGCGAGGGCCACAGGGTGGGGGACAGGCTCGTCGAGGCGATCGACACCCCGAGCGCCGGCTCAAACAGCGCGACCGGCTATCCGGACGAATCAACGAGGCTTACCGTATAACCGACGATGATTTTGGCTACTTCTTCACCACCCAAGAGGACTCTGTAGTCGCATGAGACGGCCTTGAATCCGTCGATCTCGTCAAATGACACCTGACGTCTGTAAGAGCCTTGATATTTTTCGTCGGGATGAACATGAAGTACCGAGTCCAGGACATCCTCCGTCAGATGCTCGTCAAATATCAACATCTGATTGACATGTCCTTCGGTTTCCTGTTCGAAATGAGAAACCGTCAGTCGCTTCGTGATGTTGTACGTGAGACTCTTGCCCGGCGGAAGGAGCAGTGCTCCACTCGGATGCATCGGCTGTCCATCGTCCCGCGAGTACAGAGTTTCCGCCTGAAACACCTCGTCATCGTTTATAGAGCGTACGATTTCTGCACTTAGGGCACCCTTCGGCGCTACGTTTCGAGGGCCGACATTGCGTATGGTCGCCAATGTGACGTCAATTGTCTTAGTGGCCATAGCGTTCCCGCCTTACCTCTATCTCTCATGGCTCGGATCTCGGTTGATCGATTCTGGGCCCTCACCGGTAGCGCGCACCGTCTTTGTCATCAGCAGTATCTCGCGCACCTGCTGCTTCAGCATGTCGACAGATCATGCAGACCAGGCGATCTGCCTCGGTAGAAGTCAGCCCGGTGACGGCCCCCGTGAGGATCATCGGGAACCGCCGTCCGGCACCAGACTGTGCGTGCCCTTGGGATTCGATCCGTATCTCAGGTTCCTGGGGCGTCAAGGCAAATGGGCGCACATCAGCCGTGTGCCGCATGGGCAACCTTTCCGTCGACGCGATTTCCACGATGGGTAGGAGGGTCGGACGTACTTCATGGTGTTTGCCGAGATCTTCGACGTGAACGTAATGCCCCACAGGTTCTTCCGCTGCCGCCATCTCCAGCCATGCGTATTCTGCGGATACTTCGGTGGACCACACGTCCGCTGCATCTTTGAGTAGAGCTCTTTGGTTTTCGGGTCTAATGAGCCCGTGCACGGTAAGCGGTGGGACGCGAGGGCTTCGGTGGGCCTGCTACTCACCTCTGCCGTCGTGGGTCCAGGTCACTGAGGCGTTTTCATCCTGAATAGCCGCAGGTCAGCAGCGTGTGGACGGCTTGGGCGATGGTGCCGATGCGGCGAGTGGAGCATCTGGCCCGCCGGAGGATGCGCCAGGACTTCAGCTGCGCGAAGGCGCGTTCGCCGGGTGCTCTGAGTCGGGCGTGGTCGCGGTTGTACTGCTGGTAGTGCTCGGGTTGTTCGTGGTGTCGGTAGTAGGGGGTGCGGACGGTGGCGCCGGCGCCCTGGTAGGCGCGGTCCGCGAGGACGAGGACCTGCCGGGTCAGACAGGCCTGGACGATGCCGTGAGCGCGGGCCGCGGTCAGATCATGAGTGCGGCCGGGTGTCGCGCGGGAGAACCACAGCGGTGTGCCGTCGGGCCGGGCGATGACCTGCACGTTCACGCCGTGCTGCCTGTGCTTTTACGAGTAGTACGGCTCGTCCGCCTTGATGCGGTCGGTGGGGATCAGGGTGCCGTCGACGATGACGAAGTCGTCCTCACCCAGGCCGGTCAGGGCCTCGTGCAGGCCCGGTGCCCACGCTGCGAGGACGTCCAGGGTCTCGTCGACGTACCGCCAGGCAGTGACGGTCGAGACGCCGAACCCGGCCGCGAGCTGGGCGAACGTCTCGTTCTTCCGAAGGTGGGCCAGAACGAGCAGTGCCTGCTTGAAGCAACCGAGCCGTCTCTACGGCGAGTTCAGCTCACGCCTTCGAGCGTGGATGAGCCAGGAGACATGCTCGACCACTCGTGCGGGACGTCGAGCATGGAAGGATACGGAACCAACAGGGCCCCGGTCGCCGGTGTGATGAGTGAGATCACCACGCAAACGATCAGAGGCCCTGCCCTGTCACGCCCCCGCCCACCAGGCCATTTCACCCTTCCGGCACGGGATGAAAGAGGTCCAGTGACCCTCCGGTCTCGAAACAGTCACACCCCTGCAGGTCACCGCCCGGGTCTACGCGTCCGTCCGCTCGTCGGCGAGCGGTCCACACCATCCGACGCGAGTTGAGCCGCACAGCGACCCTCGCTGGTGCAGTCGTCGCCGAGTGGGCCGGCCGTAGCGGACGGCCCACTTGGCGTCCACCAGCTCGTCCAGGATCTTGGGGGCGCGACCGGCGGCCTCTTCCGGCGCGGCGCGTACCGCTTCGAGGACGAGTTCCAGGCGGGTGAGTTCCCGTGCTGCGGCAAGGGCCTGGGTGGAGTCGGTTCGCTGTCTTCTGCGTTCCTTGCCCTTTTGCGCCCTCGCCGGTGTATCAGACCACCCGCTACGCCACCCGGCCGAGCACGCCGAACTCCTGTGCCCCGTCGACGTGCTGAGCAGACTCGCGCGAGCCAGGAACTGCGCACGGTACTCACCACGCTCTCGAATCCAGCCGACACCGCTCACGAACTCCCTGTCGAGCAGGGTGGAGGTGACTCCGGCAGCCCCGCTCCCCGGCCGTCCTCTTCCTCCTTTCCCGCAAGAACGGTTGCCGGGCCACTTCCAGCCGGCGCACCTCGACGATCCCCGAACCGCAGATCTCGGAGGCGCCTTGGCATGCCAACTGCTCCGTTTCCTCGCCGACAAGCGCGCCTATTCGGGCGACGTGCTGAGCGACACCATGAGGATCATCACCCGGATCGGCGGCCGCGGGCCTGTGGCACGGTGGGCTCAGTTCGCACTGCACCACGTCGCACACCGCTACGGCCTCCCGCGCTACCGCCCCCGGCAGCCCAAAGAACCGGCCCACCTGCGCACTCACGTGTGGGCGGTGAGCGCGACGGCATTCACCATGGCCCCGCTCGCCTGGCGAGCACTCGAAGCCGAGACCAGCTGACCCGGTCCACCCCGTACGCATAGAAAGAAACGAACACGCGGCAGCATGGGCAGATCCGGCTTCCGCGCCTGACCCCATGCCCGCGCCTGACCCCATGCCCGCGCCTGACCCCATGCCCGCGCCTGACCCCATGCCCGGGCCGGGCACGACTGCCCGGCCCCCGCACCTCGGCGGACGCCGTCGGCCAGTCCTCGGCAGAGCGGTCATGACCCACCCTGCAGGAAGCGGGCGACGGCCTCCTTCTCCATGGCGATGCCCGGCTCGATCCGAGGTGGGACAGGCTCGAACGCATCCACCTGGATGGAGCGCGCGCCGGAACCACGAGTCCAGGTGGCGATGGCCAGGCCGTCGGCGATGACGGTTGGCCGGATGAGGCCGCCTCCCGGCCAGACGCGGGCCTGGTGCAGAGTGGGGACGGACACTTCCCGGGTGCGGTAGCCGACCAGGTAGTTATCGAAGGCGGGCAGCATGCGAACGTCTGCCGTGCGAGATGTACTCGCTGGTTCCTCCAGGCGCCCGGCGAGCATGGTCAGTGCGCCGTACTCGGTGATCACGCCGGATTCCGCCAGCATTTTCCAGGCCCTGCGGGCCCAGGTGACCGGCAGCCCGGACCAAGAGGCGAAGTCTTCCAAAGCGGCGGGGGCATGCGCGGCCAGGTAGCGACGAGCCAGCTCGGCGAGAGCAGGGTCTCCCTCCCGCTGGGCGCCCCCGGTGGTGGGCAGCCAGTCGTCGAGCAGCACATACGTGGCCTCACCGGCGCGCTGCGGGCCATGGCAGAGGATGCCGGTGAGTGCCGCGTGGCGGATCAGGTGGAAAGGCGCCTGCCCGTCCGGCGGAATACCGAGGGTGGTGAGGCGCTCGGTCAGCTCGGCCCGGGTGAGTGGGCCGTGCGCGGCAAGAACGCGCCGGATGAGATGGTCGGCGCGCCGGCGCAGCTCGTCGTCCAGGCCCAGCTGTTGGTAGCGGCGGCTGGTTGCGGCAAGAATCCGAGGGGCGAGCAGTTGCAGGACCCAGCGGGCATCGTCGCTGGGGATGGTGTGCAGGGTGCCGCGCACGTACCAGTTGCGGACGATGCTCCGCTCCTTTTCGTAGGCCGTGCGGATGGCCTGGGCGGTGATGTCCCGGCCGCGTACCCAGATGCCCAGGTCGGCGGCCGTGGCGTCCTGGGCCTGGATGGCGAAGACCCGTCGGACGACCGCCTCTGCAGAGGCCTCGCATGCTCCGCCGGCCAGGGCCTGCGCACAGGCCCGCAGCCTGCGGACGCTCTCGTGGCCGGGCAGCGGGCTGTGTCTCTCGGCCGGCGCGGTCAGGAGACGGCCTTGTCGAGGACACGGGCGAGTTCGGCGGGCGCGGACAGCATCGGCCAGTGCCCGGTGGGCAGGTCGAAGCGCCGCCACGGCGGCTGGTTCAGGTAGGTCAGCATCGGCACCCCGGCTTCCAGCAGCCCCGTGAAATCACGGCAGGCGATCAGGACACGGTCCACGCCAGGACCGGGCTCGGCCGGGCCGGCGAGACGCTGGGTGAAAGTGCCGAACGGCTGGGGAGTGGCATGCGAGCGCAGAACGTTCCGCCGGCCCTCATCGAGCCCGTCGAGGCTGCTGGACAAGCCCAGGACCTCAAACGGCGGCATCGGCAGCCGCCACCCGTCGCCGGAAGCGTCGACCTGCCGGCGCAGCTGGTCCGCTGCCTCCGGCGGCATCAGGTCGAGCATGCACATGCCCGCGGCGAACGGGGCGCTGTCCACGTACACCACGCGCTCCAGCCGGTCGCCGAGACGTCCGGCTGCCCCGGTCACCGGGGCCGCCGCGTAGCTGTGGGCGACCAGCGTGACCTCGCGCAGACCGTTCCGCTCAACGAATCCGGTGATGTCCGCGATGTGCGTGTCCAGATCCGTCTCGGGTCCGCCCTGGTCGGCGTGCTCGGCCAGGCCCGTCAATGTCAGCGGCAGCGCCGTGTGGCCGCGCTCCCGCAGAGCGCGGGCGGTGTCTTCCCAGGCCCATGCCCCGAGCCAGGCGCCGGGAACAAGTACGAAGGTGGCCATGTGATCTCCCAGAAGTAGGTGCTGCCCGGAGCGTAAAGTCGATACAGGACAGAATCCGCCCTGAAATGCCGAGTGATCCATGTCGCATCCCCTGACCCGTGTCCTGACCCTGCTGGAACTCCTCCAGTCCAACGCCCGGCTCACCGGGACGGAGCTGGCCGACCGCCTGGACACCGACGTGCGCACAGTGCGCCGGTACATGTCCCACCTACGGGACCTGGGCATCCCCGTGGAAGCCGAACGCGGCCGCTACGGCGGCTACCGACTCGCCCGCGGCTACCGCATGCCACCCCTGGTCCTCACCAACGACGAGGCCCTCGCCGTCGTTCTTGGCCTGCTCGCCGCGGACCGTCTGGGCATGGGCACCGCCGCGCCGGCCACTGCCGGCGCCCTGGCCAAGATCGAACGGGTGCTCCCGCAGGCCCTGCGCGAACCGCTCGCCGCCATGCGGGAGACCCTCTCGTTCACCGCCAACGCCGTCATCGGGCAGGCACCCGGAACCGGCGTCCTGCTGGCACTGGCCCAGGCCTCCCGCACCCGGATCACAGTCGGTATCAGCCACCAGTCCTGGCGCCAGGAACACACCGAACGCGACATCGACCCCTACGGCGTGGTCTTCCACACCGGCCGCTGGTACGTCGTCGGCCACGACCACCTTCGCGACAGCCTGCGCACCTTCCGCATCGACCGCATCACCTCCGTCATCCCCCGGACCTGTCACTTCACCGCCCCCGGCGGCTTCGACCCCGTCGCCCACCTGACCTCGACCCTGGCCCAGGGGCTCTACCGTTGGCAGGTCGAGGTGACGATCCACGGCCCGCTCGATGAGATCGCCCGCCGACTGCCGCGCTCCGCGGTGACCCTCACCGCCCAGCCCACCGGCGTCCTGATGCACACGCGGGCAGAACGACTGGACGGCATGGCCCACATGCTCGCCTCCCTGGAATGGCCCTTCACCATCCACCAACCCGACGAACTACGGCAGGCGCTCAAGAATCTGGCCGACCAACTCACCGCAGCCGCCCAACGAAGGCCGGAAGAACTACCGCAGTAAATGCCGGATTTACTGCGGCGGAGCCCCTACCGCGATCATCGCGACCTGCGGCGGGGCATTCCGGCCGCAAAGGCGAGGCGTACGCGTTTACTGCGGCAGGGCCGGAAGGGCGGGGCGGGCGTGACGATCGAACCAGTGACCGAACTCGGGAGTGGGGGCGCGCTTCGGCTGTCGCGCGCCCGGGTGGTATCCCCGTCCGCCCCGCCATCGTCGTACACCGGGGCGGTCGAGCGGTACCTCACCGGCGCGGGCATCGCGAAGTCCTCCGCCCGGATCTACCGGATCTCGCTGACGACGTGGGGATGGATGCTCGCCGGCGAACCCGCGCCGACCGGACCCGCCCGCCGGGGAGCGAAGCCACCCGTCTTCCCCGTCACCGGCATCGACGACCCGGCACTGCCGGAGGCCCTGGCCGAGCTGGCGGCGGCGCGAGCGGACGAGATGGACGCCGACACCGTCAACCGGGAACTCTCCATCGCCCGCAAGGCGATCGGCTGGTGGCAGCGCCAGGGCTGGATCGACGGCGACCCGACGAGCGGCATCGAGCGACGGCCGGCCCCGCCGGACCGCACCAAGGCCCTCGCCGAGAACCAGATCGCCACACTGTGGCGCCTGGACGTTGGGCTCAGGGAGAAGACGTTCTGGAAGCTCCTCTACGAAAGCGCCGCACGGGCCGATGAGGTGCTGTGCCTCAACGTGGAAGACCTCTACCCGCAGGACAAGCGCGGGAAGATCACCGCCAAGGGCGGGGCGACCGAGTGGATTCACTGGCAGTCCGGCACCGTCCAGCTCCTGCCCCGACTGATCGCCCGCCGTACCCGCGGCCCGCTGTTCCTCACCGACCGCAAGGCCCCCGCAGGAACGCCGACGCTCGACGTGTGCCCGGAGACCGGCCGGGCCAGGCTCTCCTACCGCCGCGCCGAGGAGATCTTCGAGGAGAACAGTCGGCTGCTGGCCAACCCGCTCGCCTCACCCGAGGACATCGAGGACCTGGACGGCTGGACGCTCCACCGGCTCCGGCACTCCGCGCTCACACACGACGCCGAGGACGGCACCTCGACCCCGATGCTGCTGGCCCGCTCCCGCCACGCCTCCGTCCGCTCTCTGGAGCGGTACGCCCGCCCCGGCGTCGACGCGGTCGCCCGACACGTTGCCGAACGCGACCCCGCCTCACGTCGGCGCACGTGATCCCCGCCGTTTGTGGCTGGTGACAGCATTCTTATCGGCACCCCCACATCCGAGCGTGACCAAGGTATGGGACGACGGCGGCTATCAAACCAGCGTCATTCAGCACGGCGCCCGCCTCGGGATCGATGTGGAGGTGGTGCAGCGACCGAAAGAGAAGGGTTTCCAGCCGTTGCCCAAGCGGTGGGTGATCGAGCGGCCCTTCGGCTGGCTGATGCGGCACCGCCGCCTGGTCCGCGACTACGAAGCCCTCACGCAGAGATCCCGAGCGATGATCCACTGGGCCATGGCTAGCAAAAAGAGCCGCGAACTCACCGGAGAATCCGCACCCACCTGGCGAATCGAAACGGACATGCCACCCACACCGGCGTGAACGTCGATCAGATGCCCTCCAAGCTCCTCAATGAGATGGGTCCGGGGAGCCCGTGCCCCTTCTGGCAGTGTGGGGGTGGTGCGGTGCATGGCGTCGAAGCCGTCCTGGTAGGCGTTCTGGAAGCTGACAGAGCGCGACCAGCGCCACAAGCTGGTCTCGGTGGACGGTTCGGCCTTCTGCGTCGGCTCGAAGGACCTGTACCCCTGCTGGTTCCAGGACTTCGGCTACGTGGTCGAGAGCCCTGCCGCCGCGCGCCAGTTGGCCGACGGGCTCCTCGCGCCGCAGTGGAAGGACTCGCAGGCGACGGCGACGTACGACCACACGCGCGGCATCTGCCAGGGCTGACGCTCCCGGATCGGGGATCCGTTCGGAGGAAGTGCGTCTTCATGGACGACAGCGAGGGCGCCTGTCTCCAAGGGCGGCCCCTGAGCCGCACGTCGGCCGGCGCCGGGTTCCCGGCGCCGGCCGACCCGGGTCGGTCAACCGGCTCGGATGAGCCCGGCGGTGGCGGTGGCCGGTTCGAGGGCGGGGGTGCCGTTGTAGGTGGCGGTGTAGCCGAGGTGGAGGAGGACGGCGACAACGGGGCAGAGGCCGGTGCAGGTCGCGACGCCTGCTGCGTTGGTGGTCGCGCTGCACACGGTGGTCGTGCCGACGGCGAACTTCACGGTGGCACCGCTGACGGGTCTGCCGGTGGTGGCGTCGGTGAGGGTGGCCGACAGGTTGAGATTGATGTTCAGCTGGCCGGGGGGCAGGGAGAACAGCAGGGGAGCGGCGGTCAGTTTCGTGGTGTCCCGGGTGTAGGTGTAGCGGTCGGCCGGGCTGGTGGTGCCGGCCCCGGCAGGGGTGGTGACGGTGACATCGGCCGGCCCGGCGGTGGTGGCGGCGGGGGAGGTCGTGGTGATCTCGGTGTCGCTTCGGACGGTGAACGAGGCGGCCGGGACGGCGCCGAAGGCGACGGCGGTCGCGCCGGTGAAGCCGGTGCCCGTGAGGGTCACGGCGGTGCCACCGGAGGCCGGACCCCTGGCGGGGCTGACGGCGGTGATCGTGGGCGCGTACCGCTGGTAGGTGTAGGTCCCGGCGGTGACGGTCCGGCCCCTGGCGGTCAGCGAGACGCCGACGGTGCCGGCCGTGTGGGCGGGGGCGGTCGCGGTGACCGTGGTGTCGTCGACCACGGTGACGCCGCTGGCGGGGGTGCCGTCGAACGTGACGGCGGTGGTGCCGGTCAGGCGGCTGCCGGTCAGGGTGACGGTGGTGCCGCCGGAGCTCGGGCCGTGGTCGGGGGCGATGGCGGTGACGGAGGGCGGGACGGCCCTGCTCATCGCCAGACCCCTGGGGCGGGAACCGGTGGGGACGGTGGCCGTGACGGTGAGGGTCGCGGTGTCGATCACCGACATGGTGTTGACGAAGGTGTTGGTGGCGTAGACACGGGTGCCGTCGGGGTCGGCCAGCACGCCGCTGGTCCCCGCGCCGGTCGGGACCGTGGCGACGACGGTGTGGGTCGCCGTGTCCACGACGGAGACCGAGTCGCCTCCCCGGTTGGCGATGTAGACGAGTCCTCCGTCCGGTGCGACGGCCACGCTCTGCGGCAGGCTGCCGACGGGGACGGTCGCCGTGACGGTGTTGGTGGCGGTGTCGATCACGGAGAGGCGGTTGCCGTTGTAGTCGGCGACATAGACGTGAGCGCCGTCGGGGCTGACCGCCAGCCCGGCCGCGTTCCCCACGGGGACGGTGGCGGTGACGGTGTTGGTCGCGGTGTCGATCACCGACACCGTGCTGCTGGAGAAGTTCCCGACGTAGAGCCGGCCGCCGTCCGGGGACAGGTCCAGAGTGTCCGGGAAGTCGCCGGCCGCGATGGTGGCGGTGACCAGGAGGGAGGAGGTGTCGATCACGTCGACCCCGCTGGGGCTGTCGGTGTGGACCACGTACGCCCGCTCCCCGTCCGGAGAGATGACCACCGACTGGGGCGTGCGTCCCACCGCGACGGTGGCGGCGACGGAGTTGGCCGTGGTGTCGATGACGGAGACCGAGTCGCCGGCGCTGTTCGCCACCCATGCCTGGGAGCCGTCCGGCGTGAGCGTCACGCCTGTGGGTGCGCTGCCTACGTCGATCGTGGCCGTTGTCGATCCGGTCGTCGGGTCGACGGCGCTCACCGTCCCCGCACCGGCGTTGGTGATGTAGACCAGCTGCCCCGGTCCGGCCGCGTTCGCCGGCCCGGCGGGAAGCACCGCGCCGGCAGCGCCGAGCAGCGCGGCGGCCAGCGCCGCGGCTGTCCCGCGCCATAAGCGGCGTGGTGCCCTGCCGCGTCTGTGGGGCCGGTCGATCGTGAATGCCATGGGCTGTGCCTCTCGGAGAGAACTGACCGGAATTCTTTGCCGGACTCGTCAACTCATGCTATTGACAGATAGCCTGATGGACTTTCACATGTCACATATCGTCCAGATCCGCTCGCTGAATGATTTCTTTTGATCGCTACGCATTGCTCGTCTCGCGGAGATCGACACCGACCGGTACTGCCCCTGGCACCTCGACCGGCAGCGGCCGTGCGGCCACGCCCTCCCAGGGGCGCGGCCGCACGGGGCGGGATCGGGTTCGGGAACTCGGTGTCAGGACTCCTTCGCGAGGATGCAGAGCAGGGAGCAGGCGATGGCCGAGGACGGCGCGCTGGTGGTCGGGGGAGTGCCGGGGGGTTCGTTGAGTCCGGAGAAGGTGGCTGACGCCGTGTTCTTGAGGGGCAGGGCCAGCAGGAAGGAGCTGCAGTGGACCTGCCGGCTGGCGCCGACCGCGAGGTCGAAGGTTCCCGCTGCCGCCTGGCAGCCGTGGGTGGTGGGGTCGTTGACCGTCACTCCGGTCGCTTCGACGGGGCCGGTGTTGGTCACGGTGATCCGCCAGTAGGCGGTGCCGAGCAGCTGCAGCAGGCCTACGGGGCTCTTCTTGGCCCATGGTCCCGCGCCGCCCGGTCCGCACGCGTGCGGGTTCGAGACGGTGCAGATCTCCTTGTTGACCGTCACCTCGGGCTTGCAGTGCGCGCCGGGTGCGACGGCGAGCTCGACGGTGTTGGAGGTCAGGGAGCCGGACCCGTCGGTCGCGGTCGCGGTGTCGGAGACCTGGGTGGCCGCGCAGTCCGCCCCGACGACCGTACGCACGCAGACCTGGGGGGCGTCCCCCTCGTAACTCGCCACCAGAACAGGGTGGTTGGTGGCGGAGAAGTCGGCCGCGCTGTTCAGGACGAGTTGGACGGTGACGGTGATGGACGGATGGTCGGCAGCGGAGATGCCGCTGAGGTCGACGGTGCCGGCGGGCGTGAGGGCGGGCGCGGCGAGGACGGTTCCGTCGGGGTCGGTGACCGCGACGGTCGACGCGGCGAGGTCGACGTGGGTGAGGTCGATGGCTTCGAGTCGCGCCTCGGTGTATCCCCGGACGTGGCCGGAGGAGCCGTCGCAGTAGAAGTCGGACGGCTTCAGGGTGACGGCCGCACCGCTGTGCACGCACGGCGTGGCCCCCGTGCCGGGATCGACGGAGAAGAGGACGCCCGCGTCGCCGAGGGCGATCAGGCAGCGGGTGGTGGCGTCGTAGGTGTAGCCGTAGTCACGTGTCGCGCCGCCGCCCACGCCCGGGTGGGTGGCGGTGGCCGGGAACCCGGCGCACGGCTGGGCCGTGGTCCAGCTGTAGCACAGGGTCGCGCCGGGGACGGGCCCGCCCCAGACGGGGAAGTAGCTGCGGGTGTCGGTGGCGGTGGTGACGACCTCGGGGTTGAAGACGAGGACGCCGTTGCCCACCGTGCCGAGCCCGGTGGCCGGGGCGGCGAGCGGTGAGCCGTCGATCCCGTAGCACGTGGTCAGCGGCGATCCGCCGTTGGTGGTCGCGGTGCACACGCCGTTGGCCGCGCCGGAGGCGGCGTAGGAGGTGAACGCGTTGTACGAGTAGTGGGCGGCGCTGGGGCCGGCAGGGTGCGCCGTGTCCCACCCGGCGCAGACCGTGGCCGTGGCCGGGTCGAAGCAGCCCAGGGCGGGCGCGGCCGCGAGGGTGGAGCCGCTGGTCTGGGGCGACGAGGAGACGAAGACCTTGCCGCCGGCCGTGGTCATGCCGCCCAGGTAGAGCGAGCCTGTCGCACCGGGAAGGTCGTGGTTGGGCCGCACGACGGGCGCGTAGGGCTGTCCGGCGCAGGGCGTGCGGCCGGCGATCTCCAGGCAGAGCACCTGGCCGGTACTGGCGACGCCGTACAGCTTGCCGTCCTCGGCCACGAGACCCGCCATGCCGTTGGCGCTGGACGGGGTGCCGCCGGTGGCCCGCAGGGCGAAGAAGCCGCAGTTGGCGCGGGCGCCGAGGTCCAGACAGCCGACACCGAGGGCGGCCGCGGTCACCGCCGGGTAGTAGAGCACGCCGGGCCGGCCGGGGTCGAGCACGTACTGGGGCGTCAGGGTGCTGCTGATGTCGCCGGTGCTGCCGGAGCCGAGGGGGCCAGGGGTCGTGTTGAGGGGGCGAGGCCACGGGCCGCCCGCACAGGGCTGACCGGTCGACAGGTTGCTGCACACGGCCTGCGGCGCGGCGGGACCGGTGTGGTGGTACATGTTCCACGCCTCGACGTCGCCGCTGTCGGTGCGGTGCAGCACCGGGGTGAAGCCGTCGCCGCCGGTGGACTGGGCGGTGGGGCGCACCGGCGGCAGGAGGTCGTTGGCGTGTGCGGTTCCGCCGGGGCGGGCCGCGGGATGGCTCGCGCGCACGGCGCGGGTCGCGGTGCCCGGGTCGCTGCCGGTGAAGGTCGTACCGTCGGAGGACCAGGCCGCAGTCCAGCCCGGCGGCACCTTCAGTGAGCCGGGGACGTACGTCTGGGCGGTGCCGGCGCCGGCGATGGGGTCGGTGATGACGGCGGGAGCCGGGGCTCCGGGAGCGTCGTTGGAGTAACCGACCGTCCAGTTGACGGTCGAGCCGTGGTCCACCGGGACCCGGCCGGGGTCGGTCACGTTCTGCGCGGTCTTCACCAGGGTCGACGTGCCGGCGGTCCCTGCGGGCGCCGGTTCGGAGGCCGTCGACGTGGCGGTGAAGCCTCCCGCGGCGGTCAGCGCGAGAGCGGTCAGTACGGCGGCCGCCGCGCTGCGCAGCGGCCTCCGAGATCGGTATGCGGGCACGGGACGGGACATAGGTTTCCCATTCTGTGTCGTGGAGCGCGTACCAACGGGCGTGCAGGGCAGGTGCACGCAGACGCATACCGTAAAGGTGCGGTTCCACCCCGTCACCGATTTCGGTGAAGGCAGACACGTTACGACGGGAAGTGGACGCCAAATGCCCGGAGTCGGGCACTCGTTGCGTGTTTGGCTTCTCGAACTTCCATGATCGGGTGCTGATTATGTCCGGTGGCCGCTCGGGGGCGACGAGCGGCGCGTGCGCGGAAGCGCCGTACGACCGTACATGCGGCCCGTCGCCGAGCGCGGCGCCACGGCCCGCCCCGACACGGCGCCGAAGCGGCCCATGACGCAGACGCCCACCTCGGCGACGAGCGGGCGGCGGACGCGTCACGCCACCTCACCGTGGACCTGTCACCTCGGAGGCGCCGGGCCAGGACAAGCAGGAACGACGTTCCATCGAACATGCCCTGTCTGAAGTGCACTTGAGTGGGCACACGCTCACCATGACCGCTACCAAGACCGCAGTCCTCGTGCTCGACAGCGCCGATCCCGAACCTCTGGCCCGCTTCTACGCCGAGCTGCTCGGCGCCACCGTCGAGCCGAGCCCCGGCCACCCCGACCTGCTGCTGATCTCCGGAGCGGACGGAGTCGTCCTGGGCGTCCACCACGACTCCGGTCACGTCCCGCCCAGCTGGCCCCGGCCCGACGACTCCCAGCAGTCCCACGTGTGGATCGTGGTGGCTCCGGAGGCCCTCGACGAGGCCGAACGGGACGCGATCTCGCTGGGAGCCCGACCTCTGGACGCCGAAAGGAACGGGACCAGGACGGACCGCCGCACCGATGCGCGCCGGTTCATGGATCCGGCCGGGCACACCTTCGTACTGGCCCCCGCAGGCGGCCTCCCCACGTGACATCGGGCGCTGTGCCCGAGCTCCGTGATCGCGGAACCGGCGGCTCGGCAAGGCGACAGGGCCGTGACCGGTCACCTCGCCGTCCGTCACGAGCAGCCGTGGACGGCAGCGTGCACCTCGGCATCGGCGAGGGCCAGGCGCGGGAGCCGTCATGCTCCAGGCCTCAGCAGGAACCGGCGGCGAGGCGGCCGTACTCGTCCAGACGCACGTCCTCCCCTGCCGCCGCGGCGTCGGCGGCAGGACGGAGCACGGCTGCACGCGACCGGTCAGCGATCGGCCGCGGTGACGCCCCGCGCAGTGGCGATCCAGGAGATCTCGTGTCGATGGTCGGTGATCTCCCCGAAGGCCCGGGCCGCGGCCGGCCGGCTCCTGCCCTACGAGGGGCTGGACAGCAGGACCGACATGGCGGCCGAAAGCGACGTGAGGGCCATGTAAGGCTCGATCCCGTAGGGCCCCGGTCGAGCGGTCCCCCTCGCCCGATGGCCCGTCGGACGACCTCGAACGCCTGGCGCACACCGCCGAGCAGGCCGACCCCGGCCTCGTCCAAGAGGCGCTCGGCAGCCGGCTCGGCCATGAGCGCCTCGACCGCCCCCTCGGCGGCGGTCGCGCGTTCGAGGCGGCTCCAGCCGCTGTGCTCGGGTGTGGTGACGGGCATGTGATGGCTTGTCAGGGCGTTCCACACGGAGGGGCTGTACATCGCCCTGAACCAGGCGGCCTCCAGTGCCGGTCGGGTGGGGACCGGACGCATCCGACCGAAGAGTCCGCTCACTGCAACTGCCCTCAAGCGATCGCACACGTCCATCTCCAGCCCGTACCGCATCGATGAGCGACCATTCTTGCCGCACGCCATAGGCTCACCCCATGCCGACCGACGACAGCCCGCAGAGCACCGCCAAGCACTGGCAGGACTCCACGGACGTGTACGACTTCCTCGAGCAGATCCGCCTCTGGCCCGGCATGTGGCTGCCAGGCCACTCACTCCGCCACCTGGAGGCGCTCCTCATCGGCTACCGCGTCGCGCTCGGCGTGCACGCAATCGACGAGCCCTTCGACTTCTGGCCCGAAGGGCGGTTCACGCAATGGCTTCACGAGCGCCGCGGGACAGCCGGTTCCCTTAGCTGGGCCGCCGAGATCGAACGCACCACGCCCCCGGAATCCACCCCGGTTGCCGAGTTCTTCCAGCTGCTGGACGCCTTCCGGCGCGAAGCCGTCCAGAAACCGACACCGGTCGCGGAAGCAGCCGATTTCGCCGGCATCGAATTCATGGAGAACACCTTCGTCACACTCTTCTGGCGCCGACGCCTTCTCACAGAAGCGATACTGACGCTCGAGGACCACGGCTTCCGGACGGTCCGCCTCGCCGCCGGCTCCTGGTCCACGGAACAGGACCTCCACCGCGCCGTTGCCGCCGCGCTCCACTTCCCCGACTCCTACGGCCACAACCTGAACGCACTCAACGACTGCCTCGGCGACGTCGCCTGCTTCGGCCCGTACGACGACGAACACGAAGGCAGCGGACTCGTCCTGTCCTTCACCGACTACGACCGGTTCGCGACCGCGTGCCCCAAGGCAGCCCAGATCGTCCTCGACATCATCGCCGACCAGGCCCGCCGCGCGGCCGTTCTCCAACGCCGCCTGATCTGCCTGATCCACAGCAATGATCCGAACATCCGGTTCGAGCCCGTCGGCGCTGTGCCCGTCATGTGGAACCGGAGCGAATGGGCCGACGCCAACCGTCGGTGACGCTGAAACCAGCCCAGTCTTCGCCGCATCACTCCCGCTCGCGCAGCGCCCGTGCAATCTCGATGTCGCTCCGGAGCGCGCTGAGACGAGGAGGGTTCCGCGAGTCATCCAGGACCACAGCCTGTAGGCGATCGCCCAGCTGCGGAGGAGATACATCTGCGGACCACCAGGATGGATGCTTGACCTGGTCGATGAAACCCGTAACGCCGGCCGCGTCGACTTGCGACCCGACGGCGGCGACAGCCGTGACGACGACGTTGATCTCTTGGTGGTTCACCAGTGAGATCAGGGTCGGCGAGTCCAGGGCCGACCACCACGCGACGAGACGGTCCGCCACTGCGTCCACTTCCCGCCGGAAGGGAGACAGCCCGAAGTGCCCCGTCACCTCGTGCCAGAGAAACGCGCTGATCTCCGCGCGGCCGGCCCCGCGGTGCAGCCTGCCGAGGAGTGGCTCGATCAGACAGTCGTACTCGTCCTGGACACTATCAGCGGCACCGATCGGGTCCCACTCGTTCAGCAGAACGCGAAGGCTGCCCGAGTACTCTGCAACCTGGCGGGCTTCCATGACCAACCGTCCCCTTCCTGACTGGCAAACATGGCGCGTCGGCGTCGTTCGACCTGGTCCGCCACGTGGTCCATGAACCAACGCATGATCTCGTAGGGAATCACGTGCTCGTCATGGCTGCGAAGGCGAATGCGAATGTGGACGGTCGGCTCGGCCCTCGGAGCCTCAGCGGGACCCATCGCCACGACGAACGCACTCACCACCGACTCGGGAAGCGATCTTCCAGGGCGGTCGGCGGCGCTCCGCTGAGTTGATCAGGATGCCGAGCAGCATGGCCAGATCGGCTGCTCCCTCGACGTAGTCGGCCCAGCGGGTGGCCTGGAGCGGGTGTACCTGGTCGATCCCCGCTCCTTCGCGGGCCAGGACGAAGGCGAACGCCGGCATCGCCGCGCGGGCGTTGCCGTCCTCGAACGGGTGGAAGAAGAGGACGTCGAGGTAGGCGCGGGCGGCGCGTGAAGGGAGGGGAAGGTCCCGTTGCGTGCTCTCGTCCAGGCACTGTTCGAACCGCGCCCGTGTGTCCAGTGCGATGCCGTAGCGCTCTCGCCCTCCCTTCGCGAAGGCCGACATCGTGCGGAAGGCGGCCACGCCCTTGCCCAGCACGGTCTGCTGCCAGCCGGACACGAGGGGGTAGGTGGACGGCGGCGCGGCTGCCCGCCTGTCCGAAGATCCACGGGCCACACCTCGCGCGTGCGGAGCTGCGGCGCGCGAGATCGGCTTCGGCTTCAGCTGCCGACGGGCTCAGGGGCCGGTGCACCGTGGCAGCACAGCAGTGCTGTCCGCCGGTACTTCAGGGAAGGGGGAGAGCCCGAGGAGAGCCGTCACCGCTTGCGTCGTGAATCGATGCCACTGGCGAGCGCCACGCAGCATGGTGTGGCCGCCGCCGGGCATCGCGATGCCTACGACGTGGGCCCCTGCGGCGCGGGCGCGGGCGAGGAAGGCCCAGGTGTCCGCGGCAGAGGTGACGCGGTCGGCCTCGTCGTGGAGCGCGACGACCGTGCGGCCGAGCAGATGTGCCGTGGGCTCGCCCGGCGGACACCAGGGGGCGAGTGCGACGACTCCCACGACATCGGTGCCGGCCGCGGCGCGCAGGGCGGCACGGCCGCCGAGAGAGTGGCCGACCAGGACGACGGGCACGGGGCGGGCGAGCGCGCGCAGCTCGTCCAGGGCGCGGCCGGCGTCGGTGACGGGGTGAGCGTCGGCGCCGTTCCAGCCGCGGTGCCGGTAGCGGACGTGGGCGACGAGGACTCCGTCGTGTGCCGTGGCGCCGGCTATCGCGGAGGCGAAGGGCCGCATCCGCCACGCGGGCGGGTTCACCCGGGAAAGCGGCCGTACATCGTCCGCACGGCCGCCGTGAAGGACGAGGACCGCGGCCCTTGCCCGAGAAGGCGGCGTTCCGGTGGAGAGGGGGATGAGAGCCGGTCGTGGCATGCGATGCGCCTTCGCTGCAGGCCTGGTCACTCGCTACCGTCGGGCCGCGAAGCGTTCCGGGCGGGGCTGCCGGAGGGAAGACGCCGCTGCCGACGGCGAGCAGCAGGGTCATCAGGGTCGGGGAGAGGAGTAGAGCGAGTGACCCTGCCGTGCGGAGCGGCCGCGCAGCCGCGGACTCCACCAGTCAAGCCTGCCCCCGAAGCGCTTGAGGTGTCGAGCCCCCGCACGTCGTAGGTGCTGAGCAAGGACGGCATGGAGCGTCCTGCTGTCCCTCCGTCGCGGTACGGGATCACCAGTTCGCCGCGCCGCGTCAGCCAGGACGGTGCCGGGCGGCGCCCTTCTGCCGGACCCACCCGGGCCAGGTGCCGCAACCCTCCGACCGGCCGGACAGGGTCTCGGAACGCGCTGGTCGAGTGCATCAGGCGCGCCCTTCCCGGACGGACGGCCGTCAGGCAGGGCGGCCGGGACCGGGGCACTGATCTCGCGGCAGCCCCCGCAGAAGAGCTCCGCCCGCGAGCGGTCCCTCATGCTGAGCGCGTGCACCGTCAGACGATCGGCCGCGCGCGATGCGGTTCGGGCCGTCGGAGACCGGAGGCCCCGATCGGTCCACCGGTCTGCCGGGTGCGTCCAGACCCGTCAGTCCGTCACGGTGTCGCCGTGGCGGTGGGCGACGCGCCGGACGCCGTCTTCCCTGCGGTGCACCTGGGTGGCACGCAGGGTGTACGTGCGCGGCGGCCCGTCCACGGACGTGGAGGTGTGTTCCGGGCCGACGGTGTAGGCCATGTCGCCGCTCACGTCGTAGGCCTGCGGTTCGAAGGCGTACGAGGTGCAGTCGGAGAAGGACTTCGCGAGGCTCGTGAAGAGGGCGTCGAGCCCCTCGCGGCCCACGGCGTTGCGTCACGCGCCCAGGACGCTCACCGGTTCGGTGCGCGACCAGAGCGCACGCCGGGGAGCGGGGTCGCCGTTGTGCAGGGCGGCCTCGGCCTCGTACAACGTGGTCCTGACCCAGGCCGGGAAGTCGTCACGATCGGACATGCCTCCATCACCGCGCGGCGCCGGGTCCTCGGCCGCCCGCGCCGGCGTGAGATCTGCCGGGACGGGAGGCCGGGCCCCGTGAACGCGGCCGACGAGAGGACGCCGTCCGCACCGGCCCGCCGTCCGCCGTCGTGTCGTCTTCGGCTCGTCCGGGCTGCCGCCGGCCGAAACAGCAGACTTCCCCGACCGGGGAATCCTCGGTTCTCCGGCCGATCCAGCTCGTGCCCGGCAGGGCCCCGGTCAGCAGGGCTGCCGGGCTTCGCCTGCGGCCGTCGTCAGTCCCTGACAAGCCGTGCTTCCCGACCCGGGGCTGCGGCCACCGACCGCTGGACCGCGAAGGAACTCGATGTCTCGGGCATCGTCTGCCTCGCCGCCGAATCCCGGTTTGCCGCTGCCCCTGTGACCCGCCGCATCGGCTGGCTCCCACTCAAGTCGCGGGCGGAACGCTGGTCACCTCGTCCGGCCGGCAGGTTCGACGCCGCTTCACTCGCCCGGCGGAGACGACCTCTCAGGAGGAGGTGCGACGGGGCCGTTTGCCACGGAGCTTCCGGGCAAGACGGAGCCCATGAGAGGCATCGACTCCGTCATAAGAACCGTGGCCCACGTGCTCGCGGGCAACCTGGTCGTCTGGATCCTCGTGGACCTGCTCGACGCCAACCCGGGCAATGTCGTTGCCGGTTGGTTCCACTCCGCCGCCGACTGGCTCGCCGGCTGGTCGATCGGGCTCTTCGACGTGGCCGGGAGCACCCTCCAGGCGATCCTCGACTACGGCGTCGCCGCAGTCGTCTACGTGGTGATCGCGAACATCGTCGCCAGCCGGGCGTTCGCCCGGGCGTAGAAGGCGTGAAAAGCCCCCGGCCCGCACTTCGCCGGCCGGGGGCCGGACCACGCCGTAGTGGACGCGATCGTCCTCAGGTCGCGAGTACGTCATCACGAGGGGTCATCACGAGGGGACGCCGCATTCCGGCAGGGGCCGAGCACCGCGCCGGGTGTACCAGCAGCCCTGTTCGGTTCTCCGGCACGAGAACACCGCTCCCACCGGTCGTCCGGCGGCACGGCTGGATCCCTGACGCAAAGGGCTTGACGCGGCTTGCTCGGAGCGGTGCCATGGGGGCGGGGGAAGGGGCGTCCATGGCCGACGTGCACAACGACGACGAGAGCCGGAATGCCGAGGAGGACAGTGCCCGGCCGGAACGACCGCAGGGCCCGTACGAGCCGTCCGCCGCGGACCGTTTCTGGGTGGCCGTTCTCGTGGTGATCATTGTGGTGCTCATCCTGGTCGGCATCCTGTCGAACATCGACATGAACGACAGCGGCTCCTCGACCCAGGACTGGAATACCGTCTGGCACTGAGCTTCTGAGGCGTTCCGGCGGTGTGAACCCTCCGGAAGCAATGCCCTGCTGCCACCCTCATCTGACGGTGTGTGCTCACGCCGCCGCACCGCCGCACCGCCGCACCGCCGCACCGACGCGCCGACGCGCCGACGCCGAGCGGGCGCCCGCCTGCGACGGCATCAGCGCGGCGTACGCCCTGCGTTGGCGACCGCCGTGCTCCCCACCTCCGCCGACGCGGCCTCGACGGGCTGCGACGCATGCGCTCGCAACCGCTCCGGTGCCGCACCGGCCTGCTCTGCCGCACGGACACCGAGCAGGACCGACGGGGCACTCGCAGGTGCCTCGCAGCACCAGTCGGCCGATCTCCTGCGGATCGAGGCCGGGCAGGCGGGCGATGCGGAGCGCGGGGATGCCCGTGGTGAGTGCCCGGTGGACAGGACCCTCCCAGTCCTTTGTGGTCTCCCGGAGCCGCAGGAGTTCGGTCTGCACGCCGGTGACGACCGCGGCGCGCACGCCTGCTCCACGCGCACCGTCTCGTCCGGGCCCAGCGGGATCGGCAGCTGCCCGGCACCCTCGGGGATGAACTCCGCCGCATAGAAGGGCAGGATCCTGACCTCCTCCGAAGACGCGGAGACGCGGAGACGCGGAGACGCGGAGACGCGGAGACGCGGAGACGCCGTGGGCCTGGAGCCGGCCGTGCACGGCCGGATTCTCGGAGCACTCCAGATCGCCGACTGCGGCCGGAGCCGCACCGGGTCGCGGGTGTCGTTCGGGCAGGAGGAACAGAAACGCGTCATCGGTCATCGCGGTGAATTCGCCTTCGCTCGTGGAGAGCAGGCCCCTGAGGCCGCCGCCGCACGCGCGCCCCGGACCGGTCGGGGGAGCGGACGGGAACCTCCCGTTTCCGTACGGCGGAGTCGACGCGTACGCGGCCACCACCCACTCGCCAGAGGGCCGTGCCGGGACTCTCCGCACACGCCAGCCCCGTCGGCGAAGTTTTACGGCGATATGGAGGTAGCGTCCGCGTATGGACTTTCGCACGACCGTGGAACGCGCCCAGCTCCTCAAGA
Source organism: Streptomyces sp. NPDC004284 (assembly GCF_042874035.1). Taxonomy (NCBI): domain Bacteria; kingdom Bacillati; phylum Actinomycetota; class Actinomycetes; order Kitasatosporales; family Streptomycetaceae; genus Streptomyces; species Streptomyces sp. NPDC004284. The sequence continues at coordinate 108,690 of NZ_JBIAMJ010000021.1, forward strand.
AGTTGCACGCCGCGCACAAGCCGCTCGTGCTGCCGACCGTGTGGGACGTCTGGTCCGCGCGTACGGCAGTCGCCGCCGGGTTCCCGGCGCTGACCGTGGGCAGCCATCCGCTCGCCGACTCGCGCGGGGCCGACGATCACGAAGGGCAGACCTTCGAGGAAGTGCTCGCCGCTGTCCGCGGCATCACCGCCTCGGTCGACGTCCCCGTGTCCGTGGACCTGGAGGCGGGCTACGGACAGCAGCCCGCGGATCTCGTCGCCGGACTCACCGAGGCCGGCGGCGTCGGCCTCAACCTGGAGGACACCGTCCACTCGGACGGCGGACGCATGCGCAGCACGCAGGAGCACGCCGACTTCATCGCCGGACTGCGCACGGCGGCCGACAACGCGGGAATCCCGGTCTGGGTCAACGGACGGACCGACCTGTTCCAGAACGCCGACAAGGCCGCCGACGTGCTGGACGAGGCGATCGAGCGGCTCAAGGCGATGGAGCGGGCAGGCGCCGACAGCGTCTACCCGGTGAGCATCCAGGACGACGATGACCTGCTCACCGCCGTGATCGAGGCCGTGGCCATTCCGGTGAACACCACGGCCCACCCGGTCAGGCACGATCTCGCGCGCTTCCGCCGCCTCGGCGTCGGACGGATCACCTACGGCCCCCTGCTGCAGTTCGCCATGACGGACGCGATGAAGGAGATGCTCGCGCCCTGGGCCCCCTGACGGCCGCGTCGCCGCCCCGCACGGGCGCACGCGACCGATCCCCGGTCGGCATGAGCAGGGAGCCGGGGCGCGCCGGTCAGTGACCGAGTTCCTGGCCGCACACGCTCACTTCGCCTCGCCCGCCCTCTCGCACGCGATCTGCGCCGCCCGTGGAAGCGGCCAGCGGAACCGAACAGACTCACCCCCGCCCGGGTCCGCCGCGGGTTCAGGAACCTGCGCGCGAAGACGGGTACGCCGGCCGGTGCACCAAAACCCACACGACCCGGCCCTGGCCGCCCGCGCGGCTCAAAGAACCGGCAGCCCGCCACCCGCTACGGCGTGGGGCGGGTCCTCGCCACCGGCGAGTCCTACACCCGGCCCGCCCACCACAAGACACAAGAAGGGAGCGAAGCCCCGGCGGACGATTGATGATGGTCGGGATCACGGCACGCAATCGGCTGTTCGGGTCGCAGGTCAGCCGATGTCCCAGGATGCCAGGCTTGTGTCGCAGTGCAAGCAGCGGAACAGGTAGGCGGTCGGCTCTCCAGCCCGGTCCAGTGACCGCAGGAACTGTTCGGTTTCCGGCGGCGTCCAGCCGTAGCGCTCGTGATCTTTACGGAGCATGGCTAGAGCCTCTGGGGGCCTCAAGCTCGCGATATCCGGCAGGGCCGAGAAAGGCCGCGCCATCGCCGCAGTGGTACAGCCAGGACTCCTGCTGCCAACCGGCAAAGCCGGGAGTGCGTCGGGTGATCTCTTCGACGACCGACAGAGGCACGTCGTCGGGTACGTCAACGGCATCGCTGAACACCGCAGACATGTCGAAGTCCTCATCGCCTCCGCCCGCGATGCCCAGGGCACTCGACGCTGCCCCGGAGTGGACGCAGTGCAGGCAGAGGGAATCAGGTTGCTGGCCGTAGATGGGGCCTTGATAGCGGATCTGCCGGTGCATGCCACAGACGCTGCAGACATGGTTGGTGCGCAACGCGGACCCGGAAGCCAGCGGATCAGGGTGGTATCGGAAGGTCGGCTCTGCCACGGGACCAGCATGACAACCGGCAACGAACGCCAGCGAAGAGGGTGCGTCTGCCACGTGATGCAGCACAGCCTCAGAGGCCGTTGTCGTACCGATCGCGGGGCTTGTCGATCGCACGGGAGTCTTGCTCGGGTGATCGCGGTCGGTGCCGGGCGTGCGAAAGCCCGGTCGGCCTGACGGGCGGTCTTGCGTGCTTCGAACGGGAGCTTCGACCAGAACCGCCGCGGTTGCTCATTGACCGCCAGCGGGAAGCCGGCAGTCCGGTACCCGGCTATGTGGGCCTTTCCGTTGCCGTGGCGCTGGCGCAGACGGGGTGGGTGCGGGCGGCGTAGGAGCGGGCGGCCACGATGAGGCCGATGCCCAGACCTGCGAATGCCAGGCCGCCGAACTCGGCGAACCAGGTGATCCCCGAGCTGGTGGTGAACGGAGGGTCCGGCTTGGCCTTGGGCAGGACATCGGCAGCCATGAGTGGGGCCGTGATGAGGAGGACGGCCCCGTACATCGCCAGTGGGACACCGGTCAGCCAGGCCGGGATCAAGGGCAGCAGGCGCGGGACCCGTCGTCCGGACAGGAACAGCGTCCAGCGGGGGAACACCTGCCCCCACACGTACAGCAGCCCCAGCAGCAGGAAGATCCCGACCATCGCGGCCAGGCCGTGTTTCGAAAGTGGATCTTGAGGCGAATACGGAGAGGAAGAAAGTCCGCTTGAGCGGCTCCCGTCTCGGCCGTGCCTTGCGCGGACGAAGAGGAGCCATACCGGTCCTGGAGCGTGGGCTCAATATGAGCTCCTGGATCGCTTGCTGCCTGCCCAGGGAGAACGATGCCGCGCTTCAAGGACATTGCCCGAGGACTCTGCTTAGCCGGGGTGCTCCTACTGCTTGCCGGGTGCGGCTCTGGAAGTGGTGGAGGGAAACCCGGTCCGCTGCAGAAGAGCAGCCCGCCCACTGCTCAGGCCGCCGAGTCTCTGGGGCTGCCCGAGTTCCAAGCCGTCATGCCTGGCGCCGGTGACATCCCGCCCGGCTGGGAGAAAAGCTCCGAACGGCGTACCGAGGGCCCAGATGGCAACACCCTCGCCGGCGTACAGCAAGGCTTCTCCGCGCCCGACCTCGAAGGCATCGTCGGACTGCGCGCCTACTCTTTCCGGTCCACCACCGACGCCATCCGGTACTACACGGACATGAAGTCCAAGATGGCAGATGCCAAGTCGGGGTCGGTGGAGCTTCCCGACGTCGATGCGGCGTACACGGCCGCGTACTGCCTGACGGACGACTACTGCAGCGCCTCGATCACGTTTCTGCTGGGTTCCGTCGCAGGAGTCGTGAACCTCAATACGAAGACCCGACCCGCCGTCGATCCTCGTGTGCTGAACTCCGTCACGCGCATGTTCGTCCAGCGGATCCGGCAGGCACAGCAGGGCCAGACCCCCTCCGCGAAGGCGGCATAGACCCGACGCCCGTGGACCGCTGGGCCGTGACTGAGGTCAGCAACCAGTCCACCGGGTACTGCCCGGACGTCACCTCCTGCGCGGCAGTCGCTCGGGATCTGGACGATGTAGGGCTCGGCGACCCTCCGGCTTCACCCACGAGGTGGTGTTCCGGCCGTGCCCCGACTGCCAGGAGCACAACATCGTGCGCGAGGACGACTTCGTCTGCGTCTTCTGCGGCGGTGATCTGCCACAGACGTGGAACGTGGATCCCACCGCGTGACGGCCGGGGGGCACAGCCACTCGTTGAGGGCCGCGACGAGGACCGTCGCCTCGTAGCGGACCGCGAGCTTGCCGTAGCGCGTGGCGACGGCGCAGTTCCTCTTGAGCCGGTTGATCCCGCCTTCGACCGCATGGCGCTCGCGGTAGTCGACCGGGTCGAAGCGTGGTGGCCGACCGCCGCGCGAGCCGAGCCTTTGACAGTTGCGCGCCTGGTCGGCCTTGTCGGGAATCGTGCAGCGGATCCCGCGGCGGCGCAGGTAGGCGCGGTTCTTGCGGGAGACGTACGCCTTGTCCGCACGGACCCGATCAGGACGGACCCGTGGCCGGCCCGGTCCGATGCGGGGCGCGCGGACCTTGTCCAGCACGGGTTCGAAACTCGGCGGGCACGTCCCGCCACGGAACACCGGTCCGGACCCGGAACCGTATGCCGTCGATCAGCTGCCGCCGGGGCCGGACGGGCGGCTGTCCCGCCCTCGTGCCTCTCGGCGACAACGGCGCCAGCACTGCTCACTGCTCGTCCGTGAGGTCTCTCCGACCCATGGACCGAGATCATTCACAGCTCAAGGTCCACTTTCGATACACGGCCTGACACCCTGCCCACACCACCGGCGGTTTCGAATACCGCACGGTTGGAATGACGCTCCCTGCCGGTCGGCGCCAGTTCGTGGACACCTGCGCGGCGGGAGGCGTACGCGAACGACCAGGGCGCCGCGACGTCGCTCGTCGCGGTCACCGCGCGTACGAGCCGGTCGAAGGCCGATCAGGACCCGCGGGAGTGGATGCCGCCGCTGCCTGACGCCCACTGCCGGTACGTCTCCGAGTGGATCGCCACGAAGCTCCGCTGGGGCCTGACGGCCGACCAGGGCGACGCCGAGGCGCTGCAGGCGTACGCCGAAGGCCCCTGCGAGGCCACCGTCGTCCACTACACGCCGGCCCCGTAGTCCACTGCGCGCCGGCCCCTAGTCGCCCCGGGGAACGTGCTGTGCCCCCGCACCCGATGACCTCGGGTGCGGGGGCACACAGGCAGCGTGCTAACGATCAGTCGGCTCGCTTCACCCGTGATCACCGTAGCCGTCTGCGGCTGACTGGAATGCGGTGTAACGGTTCGCCACCGCCCGCATGAGCTACGGACTCGTGAGTGCGGTGACGGGCTGGTTGACGTGCCGGCCTGTTCAGCCGGTCTCGTCTTCCAGACGGGCTGTCAGGCTGCGGGGGTGGCGCGGGTACGGGGGCGTTCGGTGGACAGCACGGCCCACACCCGGCGGCCTTCGTCGGACGTGTCGGTGCCGCAGCTGGCAGTCCCGGGTACGGCAGCCAGGTCGTTCAGGACCGTGTCGTCGGGATCGGAGCCGACGTGGCTGAGGACGACGACGAGAAGCATGCCGTCCTGGTCGGCGAGGTGGACGCTGATCCGTCGGCCTTCGTCACCGGTGGCCGTGTCGACGAGAAGCCGCACGGTCTGCTCGAGAACATCGTCCTCGGGGTGGGCGTACCCCCAGGCGCGGACCGTCTCGGTGACCTTCCGGACGGCCTGGGCCGCGGTCCACGGGTAAGCCGTGAGCGCCCAGTTCGCCGCGCGCCGGTCCTTGATGGCCATGCGGGGCCGACGGGCCGCGAGGCGGGCTTGCTGAGGCCCGGGGAGCGGGAGGGAGGTGGTGACCGGCTTGGTCGACGGCTGCGGCCTGGGGGCCTCGACGGGCTTCTTCTGCGGAGGCGGGGTGCGGGGCGGGTAGGTCGGCGGCACCTTGGGGCCCTTGTCGTCCATGGGCAGCGGATCGGTCACGACAGCCTCCTTGCGCTCCCGACCATCCTGACAGCACGGCCCGGTCCGTCGAAGCTGATTGCCCAGGTTCCTGCCGTGGCTCACCGTGTTCGCCGTCGTCCTCGGCGCGGCTCAACGGCTAGTGCCGCATCAGACAACGTTCGCTCCGTGCGTCGCACCGATGAGGCGGGGTGGAGGACAGCCCTGTGAGCTTCGATCTTGCGGTTCTGGCGATGGACGAATCAGCCGACGTTGCGGCGGCGCGTGAGATGTTCGATCGGTGCACCTCCGACCACCACGACGAGGGTGAGTCGGATGAGCGAGTGGTCGGGTTCTATGAGCGGCTGCGCTCGCTGTTCCCGGACCGCCCCCCTTTCGCCGCAGAGTCGCCGTGGATGTCGACACCGCTGACGATCGGTATCGACCACGTGATCATGAATCTGAGCTTCTCGTCGCGGAGCGACGCGGCAATCAAGGCGATCGAGGAGCTTGCAGCGGAGTTCTGCCTGGTCATCTGGGATCCGCAGTCCCATAACGCCCATCTGCTGCGGCGTGATTGACCAGGCGCTCTGCTCGATTCAGGCGATGCTCGCCCTGCTGACGACGCTGCGGAGGCGCTTGTCCTGGGCGTGCTCGTTCCGCCAGATGATGTAGCGGCGGATCATGCTGCCCTGCTCTCTGCGGCTGGGGTGGTCGGTGCCGTCGAGGGCGAAGCAGCGCAGGGCGGTGAACTGGGCCTCGGTACGGTTGGGCCAGGAGCTGTCGGTCGGGGTGCAGGCGATCTCCACGTTGTTCGCCTCGGCCCAGGTCCCGGCCCGTTGGCACCGCTTGGTGGTCGGGTGGGGTGAGTAGTTGTCGCAGACGATCGCGATGTGTACGTCCATCGGGTGCAGTGAGCGCAGGTAGCGGCAGAACTCCAGGAATTTCGAGCGGTTCTTCGTCTTTTTGATGTGCCCGTAGAGCTGCTCCTTGGTCAGGTCGTAGGCGGCGATCAGGTGCCGGACGCCATGCGGGTGGGTGTAGGTCGCTCGTCTGCGGGGGCGGGGCTCGTGGTCGGGGTCCTTGTGCCGGCCGCCGCGTTCGGCCCACTGCCGTCCGGGGTGGGGCTGGAGGTTGAGCGGGCCGGACTCGTCCATGCAGAAGGTGACTTCGGGCTCGTCCTCCTCGGGTATGACCTCGCCGTCGGCGATCGCGTAGAGGTGCTCGACCCGGGCCTTCTCGGCCGCTTAGTCGGGGTCACGGGAGGCCTTCCAGGTCTTCAGGCGTTGAAGCGACTCGAAGCCGGCGGCGTTGAAGTTGTGGACCACGTCCCGGACCCGGTCCACGCCGGTGAACGTCACCTCGACGGCCTTCGCCACGGGCATGCCTTGAGCGGACAGCAGCACCATCTGGGCCCGCCGCCAGGTCACCACCGACCCGGTGCCCCTGCGGATGATTCGCAGCAGTCTTCGGCCTTCATCGTCGTCGATCTCACGGACCCGTACACGTTCAGCCACCCGGACAGGTGGCAGGCGACGCGCCACCTGAACCGCACTCGGACGGCGCGTCACGTCACAAGAGGGCGAAGGTTGGCTGATGCGGCACTAGGACTTGTCCCTCGTGGAACCACACCGCGACCCGGCCATGGGTCCGCATCACGTACAGGTTGCCCCCTCCGTCGGCTCCGAGGGGCCAGATGTCGTCGTCGCTGAGTTCCGTGGCGCAGCCGCTGTCCAGGATCGCGCAGTCGTCGGCCGCGAAGTCGAAGGCGTACGACCGCTCGTAGACGTCGAGGCACTGCCTCGTCGTTCCGGAGCGGACCTTGCGGTCGCACGCGAGCAGCGTCGTCGCGGCGTCGCGCGGGAGCCGGGGGAGGAACGGATCGACCGGGCGGGGAAGCACGGATGTCAAGACCGGTGGCGCATCCGGGAACCGGCGAGCAAGGTCCTCGTCGAGACCCCGCTCGACGTACCCGGCCGGTTCAGGAAGAAGAGGCATGCGGTCAGGGTGGTCAGGCCGACGGACCCGCTCCGGGCTGCCCGCACACCGTGAAGGCGCTTCGGCGCATCGGCTGGAATTCACGTTCTGCCGGCCGCGTCGTCCAGGAGCGCGGCCCCTTCGGAGGAGCGGTGGTACGGGTCCTTGGGCGGCCCGGGCAGACGCGCCGCGCCCAGCACGCCGAGCAGGCAGATTCCGGCCGCCACGGCGCAGGCGATGTGGAAGCCCCACATGAAGCTCTCCTGGACGGCGTCGACCAGCTGTTGCCGGCCTGCCAGCGGGTCGCCCGTGAGGGACAGCGCTGCGGCGACGGACTCCTGTCCTGCGCGCAGGGCGGGCGGGGGCAGTGTGCCGAATGCCGTGGTCGGCAGGTGACGGGAGTACAGCGAGGTGAAGACGCTGCCCAGGACGGCGACGCCCAGCGTCCCTCCGGTCTCGCGCGTGGCGTCGTTGACCGCTGATCCGATCCCCGCCTTCGCCGGGGGCAGGACGCTGAGGATCGACTCGGTGGCCGGAGTGGTGGTCAGGCCGAGGCCGAGGCCCATGAGCACCATCTGCCCCACGATCATGCCGTAGGGCGTGGAGGCCGGCGAGAGGGCGATCCAGCCGAAGGCCGAGGCGAGGAGCGCAAGACCCGTCATGACCGTCGATCGGGTTCCGACGCGAACCGCCAGGGCGGCGCCGCCGACGGAGCCGATGGCGATGGTCAGAGCGACGGGCAGGATCCGCACACCGGTCGACAGGGTCCCGTAGCCGCGGATCAGCTGGAAGTACTGGGTCACCAGGAAGATGAATCCGAACAGTGCGAAGAAGGCGACGGTGACCGATCCGCTGGCCGCGGAAAAGGCCGGAGTGCGGAACAGTGACACGTCGATCATCGGGGCCTCCCGTCGCTTCTCCACGGCGACGAACACCACGATGAGTATTCCGGATGCGAGGAATCCGGCGATTCTGGCGGGAGCGGTCCAGCCGCTCTCGGGTCCTTCGATGATCGTGTGGACGAGCAGGCCGATGGCGGCCGTGGACAGCAGGAGCCCCGGGACGTCGATCCGCGCCTGGTCGGGGTTGCTGGACTCGGGCACGCAGAGCCATGTCGCGATGAGAGCGAGGACGGCGACCGGCACGAGTGCGAAGAAGACCGACGACCAGGTGAAGTGCGCGAGGAGTACGCCGCCGATCACCGGTCCGAGGGCCACCCCGAGGCCCGTCACGGCTCCCCAGACGCCGATGGCCTTCGCACGCCCGCGACGCTCGGGGAACGTGTTGGCGATGATGGACAGCGTGGTCGGGAAGATCACCGCTGCGCTCGCTCCCATGAGGAAGCGGATCAGGATCAGCGCGCCTGCGGAGTTCATCAGCCCGCCGAGGAAGCTCGTCAGCGCGAAGCCGGTCAGTCCCGCCAGGAGGGCCGGCCGTCGGCCGAACCGGTCCCCGATCGAACCGGCCGTGAGGACCAGGGCCGCGAAGGACAGGTTGTAGGCGTCGACGATCCACTGCAGGTCGCGCGTCGAGGCGTCCAGCTGTCGGCTGAGCTGGGGGAGGGCGACGTTGACGATCGTCGTGTCCAGGGTGATGGCCAGAGCGGCCAGGCAGACCGTGCCGAGAACGAGTTTCTGCCGCGAAGCGGGGAGAGGAGACATGGTTTCCTCCGGTCCAGCCTTATGTTGACAACGGCTACATGGGCATAAAGTGATAATGTCACCAAATGGTGACATCGTCAACATGGGTGGAGGGAGAAGTGATGGCGAAGCAGGGGTACCACCACGGGAACCTGCGCCAGGCCCTCGTCGAAGCCGGACTGTCCCTCGCCCGGACCGGCGGACCGAGGTCTGTCGTACTCCGTGCCGCGAGCCGTGAGGCGGGCGTCTCCCACAATGCCGCCTATCGACACTTCGAGGACCGCGAGGCGTTGCTGGCGGCGGTGTCCCAACGCTGCATGGGGGAGCTCGGCGGCCTCATGAGCCGGAGACTGTCGTCGGTGTCGGAGCGCCCCGAAGGGTCTCAGCCCTGGGCATGGGCGCGCCTCAACGCACTGGGTGCGGCGTACGTGGAGTTCGCCCGTACCGAGCCGGGCTGGTTCCAGACGGCCTTCTCCGCGACCGGTTCGCACGCGCCGGTCCTGCCGCCGGCTTCTGAGGCCGCTCCGCACCCCTTCCTCCTCCTCGTGCGATGTCTCGACGACCTCACCGCGACGGGAGCGGTTCCGGCCGACCGGCGCCACGGTTCCGAATACGCCGCTTGGTCCGCGGTGCATGGCCTGAGCCATCTGCTCATCGACGGACCGCTTCGCGATCTACCGGAACAGGAAGTCCAGCTGGCCCTGCGCAAGACGCTCTCGGTCGTCAGCCGGGGACTCTGACCGGCGGGCGATCCATGTCGTATCAGGCCGGCGACGTTGCGCATCGGGGTCCACCGCTGTCCTGGAGCGTAGGTTCCGAGGCTCCACTCGTGACCTTCCGGATCGAGCACGCGGGCACGTGTGCTGCCCACTCCGTCTCCCCAGGGGGAACCCGGACCGCCCACCGGCCCGTACCGCGCGCTCGTGCGGTGAGGCGACGTCGGGAGCGGAGAGGTGAAGTCCGGCTCCCGTCGACGACCCGTCGAGCGCGGGGACCTCATCGTCCGCGCCCGCACGTGCGACCCTCACCACGGCGTGGCCCAGACGGAGCTCGGCGTGCACGATGCGACCGTCCTCGTCCTGCTGCCGCGCCGACGTGGCGAACCCCAGGGCCTCCAGCCGGCCGATGCCTGCGGCGGCGTGGGAACAGCCGAGATACGTGTGAAGGGCGGGTTCTCCTTGTCCGTTCACTTCTCGGCGCCCGCGTCTGATGCCCGAGGGAGGGGCGAGTAGCCCTCGGGACGCTGCGACGCGTCCCCTCAGGCACTGCGGACGCAGTCCCCTCGACCGGTCTTCCGGGCCTTTCCCTGCCAGCCCGTTCCTGGCGGCTTCTGAGAGAGCTCGGTGACCGGAGCAGGTCTGAAGCGGCTTCAGGTGCTCCGACGTGGTGTTACGTGAGCTCCTGCTCGTAACGGCGGAAGACCGCGGGTCCGAACGCACCGCTCCGCACGACCCCCCCCGGGTGTGGCCCGAGCCGTCGACGGCGGCGGCCTCCGGAGGTCGCGCCCCAGGCGTCGTGTCCGGAGCGAAGCGTTCGTAGCGGCGCTGGACGTCGACGGAGAACTCCTGGGTACCACCGCTCACATGCTGGGTTCGCACCACGGCGAGCGCCCCGCCCGGACGCAGCGCTTCGGTGGCCTTCGCCGTTCTCACCGCCGGGTCGATCCAGTGGAACGCGGTCGCTGCGAAGACCATGTCGTACGAATCCTCCGGCAGGGCCGGCTCTCGAAGTCGGCCGTGACGATCTCCACGCCCGTGGCACCGCTCAGGTTGCGCCGGGCGACCGCGGCCATGCTCGGCCCTGCCTCGACGGCCGTGCTCCGACAGCCCCGCTCGGCCGGTGGCACCGTGGCCTGGCCCGGTCGTACAACTCCGAGTCCTCGTCGAGCGTCCGTCTCGTCGAGCGTCCGGCTGAGCCGCACGCGCCGGGATTCCTCAGGCCGGTCGTCACGCTTCGTCTGCGTGGTGTCGTCAGGCATGCGGAGCAGTCCGGGCGATACCCGTCCGCGCATGAGCGGGCATGCCGTTCCGCCTGCCCCGGGCGACGCGGGCCGCCCTCGCGAAGGGCGACGCGTTTTCGACGGCTCGGTCATGACCGAGCCGGAGGACGGCGGCGATCAGTGCGCGGGCCGTCGAGGCCGGTGGCGGCTGGGCTCGGCGCACGACACGCACGTCGTTGCCGCCGGTCGGATCTCCAGGCGCTCGGGCGGGATCCTCCTGCCGCAGGCCTCGCACTGCCCGTAGGTGCCGCGTTCGAGCCGCTGGAGGGCTCGGTCCAGCTCGGCGAGGTGTCCGTGTGCCTGCTCCATCAGGGAGGCCACATGGGCACGCTCGAAGGCGGTGGTCCCTCCTTCGGGGTCGTGCTCGTCGTCGACCGCGACCAGGGCGTTCGCCGCGACGATCCCGTCGAAGTCCCGGCCCAGAGCCGCCATTCGCGCCAGCGTGTCGGTACGGTCGGCCGCCAGGCGTTCACGGACGGTCGCCTGACCGGAGCGGCGGTGCCCGGCAGGAGCAGGGACGTACCGACGGGAATCGCTCATGTGTACGGCAACTGAACCGCCTGGCCCAGCCATTCCCGCTGCACTCCGGCGGTTCCGGCCTCCGGCCCTTCACGTCGTCCGAGTGCCCGGCCTGCCCCGGATTCCCGTCGTGAGAGTGATCCGTTAGCGGGACGTAAGCGGCGCAGGAAACGATGAGGGCTGCCTCAGGGCCTGGCCTGTGTCGTCGGCCGGGCTCTTCAGATCATGGGAGAACGTGGTGAAGTTCCAGAAGTACCGAAAGCTCAAGGCCGGCGTCATGGCGTTGGTCGCCGCCGCGACCCTGGCGGTGACCACGGCCCCGGCGGCGGAAGCGTCGAACTGCAAGTTCGGCGGTGTCACCATCAACTGCGACTACCCGGTCTCCGAGCACGTCTTCAGCGACGGCGCACTGCAGCAGTTCGTCATCGGCACGGACGCGGCGGTGTGGACCCGCTGGACCAATCCGCAGCGGACCAGCTGGTCCAGCTGGGAGTCGATGGGCGGAGAGGCCCGGTCCGCCGTGGCGGTCAAGCAGCACTACACCCAGGACTCCATCCTCATCGGAGTCATCGGCACCGACGGGTACTGGTGGTCGAAGTACCGCCAGCCCAGCGGGACGTGGAACGCTTGGCAGCGGTACGGGGTGAGCTTCCCGTAGCCCTTCCGAGGCCACCGCAGGGCGAGGTGTCACTCACCGTGGGGGCCGGGAGGGGGCGGACCGCTCGACAGGTCGGCCGGTGCCGGTGCCGGTGCCGGTGCCGGTGTCGGTGGCGTTCGGCCCCGGGCGCCGGTGCCCCCTCCGCGTCCCCGTCCTGGTCCCGGACGCCGTCGGATAAGGTCCTGGTCGTCGATGGCCCGCCCGAGGGGGGACCGGGATGTCTGACAGAGAGCAACCGCACGGCGGTGCGACCGCCGCCTCCGCCGACAGCGGCGCCGTGGACGAGCGGGTCCACCGCATACGCCGGCGGCTGGAGCGGCTCATCGGCGTCGCGGCGACCGAGGACGACGCCGTACGCCCCCTGCGCAACGGCGACGAGATCTTCGCCGAGATGCTGGACGCGATCGGCAACGCGCGGCACACCGTCGACATGATGACCTTCGTCTACTGGCGGGGCGACATCGCGCGGCGTTTCACCGAAGCGCTGACCGACCACCGGGCACGTGCGGGGGCGAGGGTGCGGCTGCTTCTCGACGGCTTCGGCAGCCGCCTGATCGAGAAGGACCTGCTGGACCTGCTGGACCGGATGAGCGCGGCCGGAGTCGAGGTCGCGTGGTTCCGCAAGCCCCTCCACCTCTCGCCGCTCAAGCAGAACCACCGCTGCCACCGCAAGGTCCTCGTGGTCGACGAGCTGACCGCCTTCACCGGAGGCGTCGGGATCGCCGAGGAATGGTGTGGCGACGCCCGCGACCCCGACGAGTGGCGGGACACCCACGTCGAGGTCCGGGGCCCCGTCGTGGACGGCATCGCCGCCGCCCTCGCCCAGAACTGGGCCGAATGCCATACGGAGCTCTTCGACGAGCGTGACCGGTTCGTCGGCCACCCCCCCCCGATCGGGAGCGCCATCGTGCAGGCGGTCCGCGGTTCGGCCGACGTCGGCTGGCAGGACGTGCAGACCCTGATACGAGTGATCCTCGAATCGGCGGAGGAACGGATCCGTCTGGCGACCGCCTGCTTCGCCCCGGACGCCTACTTCATCGACCTGCTCTGCGCCACGGCCCGCCGCGGCGTGGAAGTCGAGATCCTGCTGCCCGGCCCCCACACGGACAAGCGGGTGTGCCAGCCGGCGGGACAGCACCACTACGAGGCGCTGACCGCCGACGGAGTGCGCATCCACCAGTACCGGCCGACCATGATGCACGCGAAGGTCATCACCATGGACGGCGTCGTGTCCCTGATCGGCTCCACGAACTTCAACCGCCGCTCCCTCGACCGCGACGAAGAGGTCATGCTCGCCGTCATGGACTCCGAGTTCACCGCCGCCCTCGACGCGCACTACGACGACGACCTCAAGGTCAGCGAGCCGATCCGCCCGGGCCGCTGGAAGCGGCGGTCGCTTCTGCAGCGGGCCCTGGAGACGGCGGTACTGCCCATCCGCCGCTACCTGTAGGAGGCGGCGGCCTCGACTTCCCGCGGCTTGTCGTCGGACCGTCCTGCCTGCCGTGCGCGCACCGCGTTGAACTGCGCGCCGGCGAGCAGGGCCAGATTGCCGAACCACAGCCACACGAGGAAGACGATGATTCCCGCCAGCGAACCGTAGAGGCGGCTGTAGGTCCCGAACTGCGTGTAGAGGGTGAAGAGCGCCGAGGCCCCGAGCCACAGGATGGCCGCAAGGGCTCCACCCGCGAACCCCCGGCGCAGGCCACGGCCCTGGACGGGCCCCGTCCGGTAGAGGATCAGGATCAGTGCCGTGACGATCACCAGCAGCACCGGCCACCGCAGCAGGGTCATGACGTCCGTGCCCGAGAGGCCGGCGGCCGCCGCGAGCCGCCGGGCCACCGGGCCGGTCGCGACGAGGCTCGCGGCGCCCGTGACGAGCAGGGCCAGCAGCGCGCCCGAGGTGAGGACGAGGACGTGGGCGGCACGCAGCGGCCGGCGCGTGTCGGGCAGACGGTGCATCGCGTGCAGGGCGCGCCGGAAGACCGCCAGGTAGCTGGAGGCCGACCACAGGGCGCTCAGGACGCCGCTGACGAGCAGCGGCCACAGGGAGGAGGGCGAGGAGGTGATGCCCTCCAGGGCCTCCCGGAGCACCTGGGCCGACTGGGGCGGAGCGTACGAGGTGAGGTCGCGGATCAGATGCTCGCGCGTATGGGTCCCGGCCAGTCCCACCAGGGAGACCGAGACGAGCAGGGCGGGCACCAGTGCCAGTACCGCGTAGTAGGTGAGGGCCGCCGCGTAGTCGGCGATGTTGTCCTCCCACAGCCGCACGGCGGTGTTCCACAGGCGGGTGCGGATGCGTCTGAGCAGCTCGAAGGACCGGTTCCCGGGCGTGCTCCGACGGGTGCGGAGAATGTTCGACGTCACGGAGGTCTCCTGCCCTGCATGATCGCTCCCACCCTTCTTCCCCGCGGTCGGTCACGACCGGCTGAGGAGTGAGGACCGGGGAACGGGGCAGCAGAGGTATCAAACCGATGTTTCATCGAACAGGGTGGCACTGATGCAGAGCACCCAGGAACCGCAGCTTCCCGACCCCGTTCCCGCGACACGGGACCCTGTCACGCCGGACCTGCCCGTTCATGGGCCGGAGGCGCCGGACATCCGGATCGCCGGCAGTGCACGCCGACGGACCAGCCCCGGCGAGGAGGACGGCGAGTCGCAGAAGGACGCCGGGGAACAGGACGAAGCTCCGGCTGCCGCTCCGGCCACGCCGGAGCCACAGGAACCGACCGACTAGGAGACGCCCCTCCCGTATCTCGTGCGGCCACCCTCCCCGACGGAGGCGTCGCGGCGGGGGCGGCGACGTGACGGACGTCGAGAGGACGCGCGGCAGCCGCGTCGTTCGCGCGCCCGAAAGCGAACGGCTACGACGCGGTACGCCCTCCTCGACCGGTACGCGGTACGCCCTCCCCGACCGGTACGCGGCGCGCCCTCGACCGATCCGCGGCGCGCCGACCTCACCAGCGTCATCTTCCGCCGCTCGCCCCGACGGGCCCAACCGGGCTGCACCTGGCTGGCCTTCGGCGCCACCGTCCACCTCGTGCCCTGGCTGGATGCCACGTGGGCCCTGAGCCTGTACGTCGGCTCCGTCGGCTCCTTCACCACGGTGTACGGGCCCCTGAGCGCGTTCGTGGCACTGCTGCTGTGGGGTCGTACCGCACCTCCCTCGCGCTGTTCCTGGGCCTCTCGGTCGCCGCCCGGCTGGAGGTCGTACGAGTGGGGGGCGGCCCCGATCACCGAGGACCCCGGAGTCTGAGACGACCGGCCCACCGATGTCCCCGCCGGAAAGGAACCGTACCGACCATGACCGACCGTTCCACCCGGACCTGGTGGCACCGTCTCGGGCGGCTCGTGACCGGCCTCGGCGGGCCAGACACGAGGTTCGGTGCGCGGTTGGCGGTGGGCGCACGGCCCTCACCGCCCTGGCGGCCGTCCCGTTCTCCCTCGCCCTCGTGCTGGTGGAGTCGCACTGGACCCCGCTGTACCGCTTCGACCAGGACGTGCCGAACGGCTGCACCGTTCCGCCCTCGGCAGTCCGAACCGGGTGCGGCTGCCGGAGTTCCTCACGCACGTGGGGTGGGGGCCGTCGACGATGCGGCTCCTGGTGGCAGGCGTGGTGGTGTGGTTCCTGCGGCGGCGGGCGTTCCCTCTCGCCGCCTGGGCGGCCGCCACCGCGACGGCCGGCGGGCTGGTGGGGCTGCTGGTCAAGGACGTGGTCGAGCGTGCCCGCCCGCACCTGCCGGATGCCGTCGCCGACGCGCCCGGCTACTCCTTCCCCTCCGGGCGCGCCGTGACGGCCACCACCTCCTGCGCCGTCCTGTTGCTGGTCCTGCTTCCCCTGGTCCCACGTGCCTGGCGGCCGCTGCCGTGGCTCCTGGCGGCGGTGGCGGTACTCGGCGTCGGCTACACGCGCGTCGCGCTCGGAGCGCACTACGTGAGCGACGTGGTCGGGGGGCGGCTGCTGGGACCGACGGTGGTGACGGCGACGACCCTCGCCTTCGAGGCCTGGCGCGGCGACACCGGCCGCCCCCTCACCACCCCGGCCGAGGGTCTGGAGCCCGAGATCGTGACGGACACCCCGGAGCCGGCGAGCCGGCCCGGCGGCCGATGACGCGGGATCGAACGCATCGGCCGGCCGACGGCAGCCGGCCGGGCCGTTCCCCCCGAGGCGCTCGGGAGGCTCGACCACCGGAGCCGGTTCACCGGCGGTCCCGTGCGACCCGCCTGCGGCGCCGACGTGCGTCAGTCCAGGATCGTGGCGGCGCCGCGGCGTCGAAGGTCGGCCAGCCCCTCTTGCATGGCCTTGATCTGTTCGGGGGAGTGTCCGACCCAGCCCTTGAGCTCCGAGACGATCCGCACGGGATCGTTCGTGCGGTAGGAGCGGGTCGGGTTGCCGGGGAACTTCTTGTCGGTGACGTTGGGGTCGTCTTCCACGAGACCGGTCGGCTCCACGACGTAGATCCGTCCCTCGCCGTCACCGGCGGCGAGCTCGGCACCCCAGACGGCGGCGTCCAGGGTCTCGGAGAAGTACACGTTCCGGGACACGCGACCCTCCTCGTAGTTGGACGCGTATCCGGGAACCAGCAGATCCCCCGGAGCGAGGTCCGCCTTCGTGCCGTGCAGGTACGTTCCCGCCTCGTACACCTGGAAGGGAACGGGGACACTGCTCATCGGCTACTCCTTCGACCGGGGCGCTGGTCCTGCAGACAACCACAACGGCCGCCCCTGCGGGACCATGCCGGCCGGGCGCCGATACGGAAACCGGCCGACCGCCCTCGCCGCCCGCAGCCGGCTACGGACACCCGGCCGGCCGCCACGTCGGCGACCGGCCCGTCAGACGGCCCCCTCCATCGTGTGCTCCTCCACGGAGCGGGAGCCGGTGAGGCTCGGCGCTCCGCCGGCGGCGAGGAGGCCGACGACGGCCGTGCCGACACCGGAGCCGGTCCTCGGCGAGGCGATCGTCCTACTCGACGAGGCGGGAGCCCCGGCCCGGTGAGAGCTCACCCCGGAGGAATTCCCCTTCATCCACGAGATCGTCGACGCCCAGAGAGACCGCGGAAGCCAACCGCCACAGAATTACGGGTGGTCCGACACGCCACCCACCCAGCAGGCTCTCCCGACGATTTGCCACGCTCTCGGCAAGTGGAGCCAGCCTCGCCGCGCCCGCGAACAGCTCCGGCTCCGCAAGAACGCGACGCACCCGGGTGGACTGCCCTGACGTCGCCCCAGCCCTGGATCGCTGAGCCCGGTGACTCGTCGCCGTGCTGTGACGAGCAAGAGGCGCGGCCGACGAGGAGGGCGGGCCTCAGTTCGCCCACACGGCGACCCGCATGGGGACGGGGCCGTCGTCGATGACCGTCGTTGGCTCGGGCTCGGACCGGGATCTGCCCGGAGAGGGGCTGCCCACGCCGAGGACGACCAGCGGCACACCGACCACTGCCGCCCCCGCGGACACGGTTGCGGCTACTTCTCCCACACTCCAAGAACGGGAGCGCCTCGTCGGGAGGTCTTCGCTGCCGGTTCCGGCAGAGGAGTGGTCTGCTGCCCCCGGTTCCGTGCCGACGCTCATTCTGGATCCCCCTGTGCCCGGAACGCTCGGCCCGAAGGAGTATCGAAAGCCAGGCGGGACCAAGTCGAACAGCGAGATCACGGACGCGGCTTGAACTTGCCCCTGGTCCCTTCACCACCAGTCCGTCGCCCCTGGAACGCCGGCCGAGCAGCACGCCTTGGGCATCCGGCAGCCTGGACACGGGTTTCGGCCGCCACTCCCTCTTGTACCTGCCGGTCCCGCGCCGGTGCGTCATGGACGTTCGTACTGCTGGAGGATCCCGCCCGCGGAGAAGCAGAGCGCGCCGGTCAACGTGTTCCGGTCGGCGATGTCCGCGTCGATCAGGCTGCCGGTGGCGGGGCGCGTGGAGGCGGCGAGTACCGAGACCATGAAGACGACGGAGCCCAGCTGGTTCACCGCGACGATCCACCAGCCGAGGATGCGCCACAGGACACGGCGCCGACCGTGGCAGATCTCGGCGAACGCGAGATGGCCGGAGACCAGGAAGAGCACGCAACCGATCACGTCGACGGCCCAGATGAGCCGGTTGATCTGCTGGACGGTCAGTCCTTGCAGGAAGGAGTCGAGCAGGCCGACGGCGAACACCAGCGTGCCGGCGAACAGGACGAAGGCGCTCAGCCAGTCGACCCGCATCGGCTCATGGCTCCATCACCGTCACCGCCGGGTGACGAGGGCCGCTTCCCCGCCGGGTACGTGACGCGGGGCGTTGACGACCTGGAGCAGGGAGGCGTAGCCGCCCGTGCTGAAGAACAGCCCGCCGGCGCAGTGGATCGAGGCGCACGTGGTGGCGCCACCCGAGCCGACCGAAGGCGGCGTACGGGCGAGTACCGAACCGCGGGCTGCCGCGCATCGGGCCGCTGAAGAACACGTCACACGGCGTGCGGCAGTTCCTCATGACCGATCCGGGCGGCAGCCGCATCCGCGTCGGGCAGCAGATGAGCGACGACCAGCACCACCGCCCGGCCCCCGAAGAGACCTTCGCCCGGGCGGTGCACCACGCATCCCTCCTTGCCGACTCCAAAGAGGACCTGACGGGCGCCGCGCAGATCATCGCCCGGGCGCTGCGCCTACGGGACGAGCGACCCGCGCCCGAGGAAAAGGAGTCCGTACACGACGACCTCGAGCGTCTCGCACAGCTGATGGACCGAGAGGTGGGAAACAACCGCGGCGGCACCCGGCGCTGAGCAGGGCCCCTCGCGCGGAGGGAGGACCGCGCCGCACACGCCATCATGGTCGGTACCGGCACGGACTTCCTGAAAGCGCCCTCACGGCGACCCGAAAAGGAGACCTTTCGTGGAGCAGCACTTCGATCTTGTCATCATCGGCTCGGGTTCCGGGAACTCGATCGTCGATGAGCGTTTCGCGGATTGGAAGGTCGCCTTCGTCGAGAAGGGCATCGGCCCGCTGGACAGCTACGGCGGCACGTGCCTGAACGTCGGCTGCATCCCCACGAAGATGTTCGTCCACACCGCCGACACCGCCCGAGCGCCCGAGCACGGCGCGGCCCTGGGCGTCGACCTGGCCCTGCGTGGTGTGGACTGGCCCGCCGTACGGGACCGGGTCTTCGGCCGCATCGACCCGATAGCGCAGGGCGGCGAGCGCTACCGCGCGAGCGGACATGACAAAGTCACCCTCTACCGCGGTACCGCACGGTTCATCGGCGAGCGCCGTCTGATCGTCGCCACGGCCGAGGGGCCCATCACGCTCACGGCCGACCGCATCGTCGTCGCGACGGGCAGCCGTCCCGTCGTGCCCGACGTGCCCGGCCTCGACGAGACGCTCGGCTTCCACACCAGCGACAGCGTCATGCGCCTGGAGGCGCTGCCGCGCCGCATGACGGTCCTCGGCTCGGGTTTCGTCGCCACCGAACTCGCCCACGTCTTCTCCTCCCTCGGCGTGGAGATCACCCTGATCGCCCGCGGCGACCTCCTGCTGCGGCACGAGGACGCCGACGTCGCACGCCTCTTCACCGAACTCGCCCAGGACCAGTGGGACGTCCGGCTCAACCGCAAACTGGTGCGCGCCGACCGTGGCCCGGGCGGCACGCTGCGTCTCGACCTGGAAGGCCCCCAGGGAGCGGAGAGCGTCGACACCGACGAGCTGCTGGTGGCCGTCGGCCGTCGGCCCAACTCCGACCTCGTGGACGCCGCCGCCGGCGGGCTCGACCTCCACGCCGACGGCCGGATCGCCGTGGACGCGCACCAGGCCACCTCCGTGCCCGGGGTGTGGGCGCTCGGCGACGTCTCCTCGCCCTGGCAGCTCAAGCACGTCGCCAACCACGAGGCCCGAGTCGTCCAGCACAACCTGCTCCACCCCGACGCCCTCCGCGCCACCGACCACCGGCACGTCCCGCACGCCGTCTTCTCCTCGCCGAAGATCGCCGCGGTCGGCCTGACCGAGCAGGAGGCCCATGCGTCCGGCCGCCCGTACGTGACGGCGACGCGCGAGTACAGCGGCATCGCGTACGGCTGGGCCATGGAGGACGCCCCCGGCTTCGCCAAGGTCCTGGCCGATCCGGCCACCGGCGAGATCCTGGGCGCGCACATCGTCGGCCCCGAGGCTCCGACGCTGATCCAGCCGCTCGTCCAGGCCATGGCCTTCGGCCTGGACGCCCGTGCCATGGCCACCGGCCAGTACTGGATCCACCCTGCCATGCCCGAACTCATCGAGAACGCCCTGCTCGCTCTTCCCCTCGACCTGACCTGACCTCAGCGGCACGCCGTTCCGCGAAGTGCCCCCGTCCCGGCGGGGGCACTTCAGCACATGAACGGGAGTCGGCAGATTCGCTGCCAAGTCTCCGCTCCTCCTTCCTGTTCGTTTCGATTCGCCCTGTGGTGGTTCGGCAGTCCTCGCACCCGACTGCCGAACCGTTCGAACCGCCGCGTCAGAAGGAACAGGCTTCATGCGCCTTCGCGCACTCCTGCCCGTCACGACGGCCACAGCCGTGCCCTGTACGCTGCCGGCCCCGACGGCTGCCGCCGGTCCGCCGGTCCCCGGGGACCACGCCCGCTCCCCGTACACGTCCGTGGCCGGCTTCTCGGACGCGCTCGACAAGGCCACCCCGGACGGGAAGCCGGTCCGCGCGATCCCAGACCTCGCGCTCGACCGGGACGGCAGCTATCCCGTCACCGACGAGACGGCGCCGGCCGTCCGCCGCTACTCACGCACCGGCCGGGTGGTGGCCGCGTTGTCGGTCCCGCCCGCGTTCCGGATCGCCCGCAGGGCCGGCCCACCGTCAACCAGACCTTCGAGTTCCTGACCCTGCTGCCGGGTGGCCGCACCCTCGTCGCGGCGCTGGAGGGCCAACTGACCGGACGGCAAGGACCGGCTGGGCCGCAGCCTCCGACGGATCCAGACCCGGGAGCGGCACAGGGACGGTCAGTTCGTCCTGGGACGGCAGTACGCCTGCCCCGTGGACGCGGACCACGGGATCGCCGAGCCCGCGGCGCCCCGGGAGGGGCGGCTGATCGTTCTGGAGCGGGGGTCCACGCGCGAGTTCAGGATGACGGTGCGGCTGTACGCGGCCGATCCGCTGGGCGCCGGCAACACCGCGGCCGTGTGAACCAGCCAGGGCAGCGAGACCGTGGGGCACGGCGGAGCGGAAGACCACCGAAGGACTCGCACGCCCGGACAGCCGGTCAGTCTCCGACCCGTCCGGCCTGGACCCGGCGGCCTTCGTTGGTGACGACCACGACGGGCACTCCGTCGGGGATCTGCCCCTGGAGATCGGCGAGGAGCGTCTCGACCGGGGGCAGGTCTCCCGGCGCGCGGACCTGGATGTAGAGGGTTCGTGACTGCGCGCTGACGTTGACGACGGACGCGCCGGGTGATGCCGCCAGCCACTGCGTGGCGCTGTTCGTGGCGCGTGTGGTCCACAGCTGCACCAGAACGGTGGCCGCGGTGTTCGCCGCCAGCAGCACGCCGACCGCACCGAACAGCAGGCCGAGCGCCAGGTAGGTCCTGCGCGTGCCGCCCGTCTCCTCGCCGCGGTCGGCCGTCGCGTATCCCAGGCCTCCGAACACCACCATGCCGGCGAACACAAGGGCCAGCAGGTTCGACACGAACAGCACGAACGATCCCAGAGTCAGCCACCACGCGGCCTGCCCGAGGCACACGCCGGTCACCACCAGCGGCGGCACCAGCGAGATGGCGATCGCCACTCCGGGCAGGACCGCGGCGACGTCCCGGCGGGAGAGCGCCAGAGCGCCTGCGAAACCGGTGGCGAGCGCGGCGACCAGGTCCATCAGGCCGGGCGAGGTCCGACTGGAGATCTGGCTGTTGGACAGCAGGTCGTATGAGGCCGGCAGCACCAGCGAGAACAAGGCTCCCAGCACCACGACCAGCATCCCGCCGGCGACGACGAACAGAACCGCCGTCGACCGCCGGCGCTGCACGGCGCCGAGGGCGATACCCATGATCGGCGTGGACAGCGGCGCGATGATCATCGCGCCGATCACCGTGGCCGTCGAATCCGTCAGCACTCCGCCGGCCGCGATGACAGCGGACAGGAACAGCATGGACCAGAAAGCCGACTGCTTCGCACGGGTGTCCCCGGCCGACAGGTCCAGATCCTCCTCCAACTCCTCCAGAGTCCTTCGCTGGTGGTCGGGGAGCGCGCGGTCGCGGAGGCTGCTGAGCATCCGTCGAGTGTCGCGCCCTGCCGAGCAAGGGAGGCATGCGCCACCCACAGCTGTCCCTCGGAGGGAGCACCGGACCTTTCTCATCCTGTGCCGGGAGGGTGAAACGGCCTGATGGGCGGGAGTGTGACAGGGCAGGACCCCTGGTCGCTTGTGTGGTGATTCCACTCATCACACAAGCGACCGGGGGGCCTGTTGGTTTCGTCTCCTTCCACGCTCGACGTCCCGCACGAGCTCGTCGAGCATGTCTCCTGGCTCATCCACGCCCGAAGGCATGAAATGAACTCGCCGTGGAGAAGGCTCGGTTGCTTCAAACAGGCACTGCTCGTCCTGGTCCACCTTCGGAAGAACAAGACGTTCGCCCAGCTCGCGGCCGGGTTCGGCATCTCGACCGCGACGGCCTGGCGCTACGTCGACGGCACCCTGATCCCTACCGACCGCCTCGCGGCGGACGAGCCGTACTACTTCCCAAAGCACCAGCACCACGGCATGAACGTCCAGGTCATCGCCCGGACGGTACACCCCTCTGGTTCTCCCCGGCCCCACCGGGGCGCACCCACGATCTGACCGCGGCCCGCTCTCACGGCATCGTCCAGGCCTACCCCACCCGGCAGATCCTCGTCCTGGCCCACCGCGCCTACCGGGGCGCCGGCACCGCTCTCCGCACCTCGTACTACCACCACCGCGAACAGCCCGAGCGTTACCAGCAGTTCCACCGTGACCACGCCCGACTGAGGGCGCCTGGCGAACGCGCCTCCGCCTGACTGAAGTCCTGGCGGCTACTCCGGCGGGCCCGATGCTCCACCAGCCGCATCGGCGCCACCATCCAACCCATCACACGTTGCTGACCTGCAGCTATTCAGGATGAAAGAGGTTCGCTGGGCGTTTCAGCGGTGCCTCTCCAGGGTGAGGACGGCTTCGGTGATGACGCTCATGCGGTTGGGGCTGATGCGGGATCTACGGAAGATCTGCCAGGACCTCAGCCGCGCCATGCCTCGTTCGACGGGGGCTTGGGCCGCGGACAGGGCCGGTTTTCGGTCCGCTCGGTGAGGGTGAGCTCGCCGTGGGGCGGGCGGCGCTTGGCGGTGGTGACCCAGTCGCCCGTACCGATGTAGGCCATGTCGGCGAGGATCGGGGCGCCCTGGCGCGCGCAGATCGGGAGGATCTTGTGTGGGTGCGGGCGACCGCGAGGTCGTGGGTCTGGCCCGGCAACGCCGGCGACAACCACAGAATCTCGCCGACTGGGTCCGTGACGACCTGCACGTCCACGTGGTTTGTGGTTGTTCAGTTCTGGTGGGTGTCGTGGGTGATGTGGTTGGTGATGGCTGTGGCTTGTTCGGGGGGTGTGTCCAGCCATGTGTGGAGGTGGTTTTGTACGGCCTGGTCGAGGCTGGCGCGTACTGCGGTGCCGGCCGGCATGCTGCGCGTGGAGCCGGAGAACTCGGGTGGTCCGGTTTCACCGGTATGACTGCGGTCAGGTCGTGGGCGACCTCGAACGTCCCTGCGATCTGGGGGCCTCCTGATGGAAGCCGATGATGTCCGGGTGGACGGGCGCTCCTGTTTGCGTGTCGAGAAACGCCGCTCTTCGACGTGGACGGAGCCATCACCGGGAGCCGGCATCACCAGGCGCCGCGGAAGGGCGGCGCCGCGGGCGCCGGGCCGAGCGTGGTCGTGCCCGGTACCGCCCGATGGCCGAGGCCGGTGCGGTATACGTCGAGTGCGGCCTCCGTGCGGCCCGTACGCCGCAGCAGATCGCCCAGCAGTCGGCATGTATCTGCCAGATCGCCCGCCGCCCCGCTGCGCTCCAGCAGGGCCAGGGCCAGCACGTAGTGTTCCTCGGCGTGCTCGTCCGCGCCCTCCTCCTCGGAGATCAGCCCCAGCAGC
This sequence comes from Streptomyces sp. NPDC004284, assembly GCF_042874035.1. Taxonomy (NCBI): domain Bacteria; kingdom Bacillati; phylum Actinomycetota; class Actinomycetes; order Kitasatosporales; family Streptomycetaceae; genus Streptomyces; species Streptomyces sp. NPDC004284. Next base: position 132,747 of record NZ_JBIAMJ010000021.1, read on the forward strand.
CGGCGGGCGCCCGCGGCGTGGACGGCGCCGCGTCCGTCGCCGAGGCCCGCACCGAGCTCCAGCAGCCGGGACAGCAGGGCCACCGCCTCCTCGTGTTTCCCCCGTCGGCGCAGCACATCGGCCAGTTCGACCTCGACCTGCGCCGCGTACAGGGCGGCACGGCGGGCGGTGAGCATCTCGCGGGCGGTGCGCAGCTCGCGCTCGGCGCCCTCCAGGTCCCCGTTCTGGGCGTGCACATAGCCGTGCATCCAGTGGCAGTGGGCCAGCTCGGTGCGAGTCTGCAGCTGCTGGTAGAGGTCCTGTGCCTTGGCGAGTGAGGCGTCGGCCTCGGCGACCCGTCCCTCGGCGAGCAGGGTGCGCGCCACGCTGCGGTGCATGCCGGCGACCAGGCCCGGGTCGGAGACCTGCGGGGTCAGGGCCAGGGCGAGTTCGGCGGCCCGGGCGGCCCGGGCGTGCGCGCCCATGTCCATGTACGGGCCGATGGAGGAGGCGTACAGCAGCATCAGGGCATCCGGGTCGTGCAGGCCCTGGGCGTTCAGTTCGTCGAGCGCGGTCTCCAGGACGTAACAGGCGTACCGCAGTTCACCGGCGAGCAGGTGCGCGACGGCCCGACCGCGCAGGGCGCGGACCCGGCGGGGGAGCGGCGTGCCGACCGACGTGAGGAGTCGCTCCGCCGACTCGAAGTGCTCTCGGGCGGAGTTCAGCTCGCCGCTCTCCAGGGCGCATTCGCCGAGCCCGGTGAGCGCGTCGGCCCGCTCGGGTTCCAGGGCGAGTTCCTCGGCCTCGGCGAGCAGTTCCCGGTAGCGAGCGGTCGCCTCGCCGAGGGTGCCGGTGGCGAGCAGGCGGCGGGCGTCGGTGAGGGCGAGGCGCAGCTCGGTGGCGAGCCGGGCGGGGCGGCCGGTGGCCAGCTCCTCGTAGGTGGTGTCGAGCCGCTCGGCCAGGAAGCGCAGAGCGGTCTCGGAGGGGCGGACCCTGCCGGACTCCAGTGTGGAGATGTACGCGGCCGTGTAGGCGGGCTCGGCCAGTTGCCGCTGCGTCAGGCCTCGTTCGGCACGCAGGCGCTGTACGCGCTGTCCGATGACTGCCGGTTCGTCCATGGTGCGTTCCTCTTCCGCGGTTTCACATCCGCAAGGGCATTGTGCGGCACTGGCAGGGAGCCCTATGTTAAGCGTCCTGTTAACCGCGTTGATACGTGCACTTAAGATGCTTGTCCTGGGGAGAGACCGTTGCGCCCGTCCATACGTAGATCAATGGCGGCGGCCACGATGGCCGCCGCCGTCATGACCGCCCTCGCCGTCACCCCCGGCTCCGCTTCCGCGGGCACCGGCCCGGAGACGACCGGGCGGGTCAAGGTCGAGATACCCGGCCACGAACACGTCGAAAGCGGTCAGCACGGGCACCACGAGGCCGGCTCCGGCTACACCTGGGTGCCGTCCGCCCGCAAGTCCCTTACCACCGCCCCGCTCTCTGCGGCCGAGACCCGGGCCGACAGCGATGTCACCAAGGTCGTCGACAACGGCCCCACCGCCGACCGCCTCGACGTGGTCGTCATCGGCGACGGCTACACCGCCGCCGAACTGAACCAGTTCCACGTCGACGCCAAGGAGAAGTGGGCCGAGGTGACGGCCGTCGAGCCGTACACCACCTACCAGAACCTCTTCAACGTCTGGACCGTCGACGCCGTCTCGAACGACTCCGGAGTCTCCGGCGACCCGGGCCGGGACGTCGTCAAGGACACCGCCCTCGGCTCGTACTTCTGGTGCGACGGCATCGAGCGGCTGCTCTGCATCGACGAGCAGAAGGTCGACTCGTACGTCGCCAAGGCTCCCGAGGCCGACCTCGTCATCGTCCTGTCCAACAGCACCAAGTACGGCGGCGCCGGCTACAACACGCCCAGCAAGACGCTCGGTTACGAGGGCATCTCCACCGCCTCCGCCCGCAACGACCGGTCCGGCCAGGTCGCCATCCACGAGACCGGCCACTCGCTCGGCAAGCTCGCCGACGAGTACTTCTACCCCGGCTACCCCGGATACGAGCAGTACACCGGCGCGGAGCCCGCGGAATCCAACATCTCCACCCTGAGCGCGGACGCCATCGGCGTCCAGCGGACCAAGTGGTACCGCTGGCTCGGCGAGACCTCTCCCGACGGCGGCACGGTCGGCGCGTACCAGGGCGGCGGCTACTACGTGGCCGGCCTCAACCGGCCCACCGACGCCTCGATCATGCGGGTGCTCGGCAAGCCCTTCAACCTCCCCGGCCGCGAAGCGATGATCGCCGGCTTCTACCGCCACGCCTCCGTCGCGACCCCCCTTACCCCCACCGACCGCACGCTGCGCCAGCTCGACACCGCGCGCGTCGAGGTGCCGCGGCTGGCGGGCGAGCAGCAGCTCGACGTCCAGTGGTACCTCGACGGCAAGCCGCTGACCGCTCAGGCGGGCCGGACCGCCGTGCCCGTCGCCGCGCTCCACCTGGACTCGCGGGACCTCCGCAGCCACAGCCTCACCGTCATCGTCACCGACCGCACCGACGCCGTGCGCGACCCGGCGATCGCCGCCACCCTCCAGGACCAGCAGTCCTGGAGGGTCCGGCACTGACCCCAGGGCCACCGGAATGTGGAGGCCGCCTTGCGGGCGGCCTCCACATCCACCGTCAGCCCGTCACCGGCGCGCAGGCGCCGGAACTCATTGAGCTCCACCGCTTCCAGCGGCAAGACCACCGGGGACTCGGACACCACGTCACCGATCACGGCCGTCTGCACACGCCGCCTGTCCAAGACCATGCAACCTCCCGGGGACCACTGGTCGGTTCCGCCCCGCCTGGCCGGCAGCTCGTGCTGGCGACTGCCACTGGGAGCGACTGCTCCCCGCGTCCGCGGGGATGGTCCCTCGCAGTGGTCGGGGGTGTGCAGGATGAGCGCCTGCTCCCTGCGCCCCCGGGGGCGCGGCCCCGGCGCCGCTTGTCTACTCCCCGTGACCTGAGAGGCCGTTGTCGTACCGATCGCGGGGCTTGTCGATCGCACGGGAGTCTTGCTCGGGTGATCGCGGTCGGTGCCGGGCGTGCGAAAGCCCGGTCGGCCTGACGGGCGGTCTTGCGTGCTTCGAACGGGAGCTTCGACC
>NZ_JBIAMJ010000022.1:0-27241 GCF_042874035.1 Streptomyces sp. NPDC004284
CGCGCCTACTACTACATGGTCGCGGTCAAGACCAAGGACGGGCAGGTCGTCGCCGCGCCCACCCAGCTCGTACGCCTGCCCAAGGCCGGCCGCACGACGAAGGTGTTCACCGCGACGCAGGACACCACCCTGTCCTCGACGCAGACCACCACGGCGCACGACACGATCGACGACTCCGGTGCGAAGAACTGGCTGTCGGTCGGCAACAACTCCGCCACCTACGGCGACACCCGTGCCCTGCTGAAGTTCCCGGCCCTCGGCATCCCCGCCACGGCCCGGGTCCTGGACGCGAACGTGCGCCTGTGGTCCACGCAGACCGCCCAGGACACCACCGGCGCGGTCTACGAACTGCACCCGCTGACCCGTGACTTCGACGAGTCCGCGACCTGGGTGAAGGCGGACGCCGCCACCAACTGGACCGCGCAGGGAGGTGACTTCGGCGCCTCGGTGTCCGACACCGGCGCGATGACGAACGACCCGGCCCGTCACGACTGGAACGTCACCTCGCTGGCGCAGTCCTGGGTGACCACCCCGGCCTCCCAGAAGGGCGTCGTCCTGAAGATGGCCGACGAGGCCGCCTCGCAGGAGCGCACGCTCTTCCTGTCGTCCGAGGGCACCGAGCCGAGGCTCCAGCCCAGGATCGTGGTCACGTACATCGACTCCACCACGGACTCGACGTACTACGCGCCGCAGACCCCGGCCCGTATGACGCCGAACAGCGACTACACGGTCGACTTCACCCTCACCAACACCACCGCGTCCACCTGGACCTCGGCCGACAACGTCCTGACCTACAAGTGGGCGCTGCCCGACGGCACGGACGTCACCACCGGCGGCAACCAGGTGCAGACGGCCCTGCCGTCGAACGTCGCGCCGGGCGGTTCGGTGAGCCTGCAGGCGCAGGTGAAGACGCCGATCAACTCGGACAACGGCAACAAGCGCACCGACTACGTGCTGACCTGGGACGTCTACAACAAGACGACCGGCACCTGGGTCTCGGGCACCTCCGGCATCCCCGGCCTGAGCCAGAACGTGGCGGTGGAGGACCCGACCTCCAACACCCTCGGCCTGGAGAAGTTCTACGGCTACACCGGCAAGAACACCGGTGCCGGCGCCAGCATGATGAACAACATGGCCTCCGGCAACGTCGTGTGGTCGTACAACGCGTTCAACAACCCCGGCCGAGGCCTGAACACGTTCTTCCGGCTCGCCTACAACAGCCTGGACACCTCCGACACGGTCTCCGGCTACGGCTGGTCCATGCAGGCCTCGGGCCCGATCCGGCTCGGCGCGCCGCTGGAGTTCCAGCCCAAGCCGAACCCGACCGAGATCCGTCTCCCGGACGGTGACGGCACCACCCACGTGTTCCGCTGGGACTCGGCGACGAGCTCGTGGAAGGCGCCGGCCGGTGTGCACTACAAGCTGGACGCCAAGCCGGGTCTGGACTGCACCCCGCTGAAGGACCCGGTCCCGGACGCCTGGACGATGACCCGTCCCGACGGGACCCGGTTCCTGTTCGGCTGCGACGGCTACCTGACCTCGACGGTGGACAAGAACGGCAACACGATGCTGTTCACCTACGAGGAGCGGAAGTCCAACAACAAGCCCACCAAGTTCCTGAAGTACGTCACCGACCCCGCGTCGCGTCAGACGCTGACGGTGGACTACTTCAAGAAGGGCGACAACTCCTACGAGTACGTCTCGGACACCGGCACCATCGCCACGGGTTCGAACCTGACCAACTCCAAGATCTACGACCACATCAAGTCGGTCACCGACGTCTCCGGTCGCAAGATCAACTTCTGGTACACCGACAAGGGTCTGCTCGGCCAGTTCACCGACGGTGTGGGCTCCTCGCAGCCGAAGGCCTTCAAGTTCACCTACGACGCCACGCAGGGCAACAAGAACGTCAAGATGGTGGCGGCCACCGACCCCCGGGGCAACGCCACCAAGCTGGACTACTACGCCCCGCAGAACGGTGACGACCCGAAGTACCACTGGTGGACCAAGACCATCACGGACCGCCTGAACAACAACACGACGTTCGCCTACCAGGCGGACACGGCGAACCCGAAGTTCACCGACACCAAGGTCACGGACTCCGAGTCGCACTCCACGGACTACGTCCTGGACGACTTCGGCCGCCAGGTGAAGTCCACCAACGCCAAGTCCGAGACCATGGACATGTCCTGGGACGCGGACAACAACGTCATCCTGCAGAAGGAGGCGAACGGCGCCCAGACCACCTGGACGTACGACCAGAAGACCGGCAACCCGCTGACCATGAAGGACGCGGAGGCCAACAAGAACGGCACCGCCGGGACGGTCTACACGTACCAGACCCGCGCGGACGGCTTCGCGGCCGACCTGTCCACGAAGACCTCCCCCGAGGGCCGCAAGTGGCAGTTCGGCTATGACGCCTTCGGCAACCTGAAGACGGTCACCGACCCCCTGGGCGTCGCCACCACCTCGGTGCCCGGCGACTACACCACCACGTACGACTACGACGGCTACGGACAGCTGCTCAAGGCCACCGACGCCAACGGCAACGCCACCACCAACTCCGGCTTCGACGTCATGGGCTACCCCAGGACGATCACGGACGCGGAGAACCACGCCACCTCGTTCGTCTACGACGAGCGCGGCCAGGTCACCTCGGTGACCGACGCGCTGGGCACCACCACCACCCAGACCTACGACGTCTTCAAGCGTCCGCTGGTCAACAAGCTGCCCAAGGACCAGGCGCAGGGGGTGTTCATCACCACTCCCGCCCCGGTGTACGACGCCAACGACAACGTCACCACCAGCACCGCCGCCGACGGCGTGGTGTCCACCGCGGTCTACGACTCCGCGGACCAGGTGACCGAGACGACCGGCCCGGACAACAACCTGAGCGGCCGTACGACGCGCTACACCTACGACAAGGTCGGCAACCTCAGGACCACGACCGAGCCCAAGGGCGTGGCGACGACCTCCGTCCCGGACGACTACGTCACCACCAACACCTATGACGAGATCTACCAGCTCCTGTCGGTGGTGAACGCCCAGGGCGACAAGGTCTCCTACGCGTACGACAACGTCGGCAACCCGGTCACGGTCATCGACCCGAAGAAGAACGCGACCGCCGACACCACGGACTACACCAGCAAGACCGCCTTCGACCTCAACCACCGCGTCACCAAGGTCACCGACGCGGCGGGCAAGTTCACCACGAGCGAGTACGACAAGGACTCGCTGCTGGTGAAGAGCACCGACAAGGAGGGCAACACCAGCGAGGTCGTCTACGACCAGCGCGGCAAGAAGATCGAGCAGCGGGTCCCCTACTCGACCGGCGTCCTCCGGATCACGAAGTTCGAGTACGACCAGATGGGCAACGCCACCAAGGTGATCAGCCCGCGCGGCACCGCGACCGCGGCCGTGGACGACTTCACCAGCCGCACCGAGTACGACAAGCTCAACCGCCCGGTCAAGCAGTACCAGCCCTACGACCCGGCGGACGCGCGTTACAACGACCCCAACGTCTACACCCAGACGACCTACGACGCGGTCGGCCGCACCTCGCGGGTCTCCGCGCCGCCGTCGGCGGGTCAGACGGTCCGCAACGACACCGACTACACCTACTTCGACAACGGCTGGACCAAGACGTCCACCGACCCGTGGGACATCGTCACCTCCTACGGCTACAACCAGATCGGCCAGCAGGTCTCGCGCACCCTCACCTCCGCCGGCGGCTCCAGCTCGCGGACCCAGGGCTGGGCGTACTACCCCGACGGCAGCCTCCAGGCCCGCACCGACGACGGTGTGCCGGTCGGCGCCCACGTCGTGGTGGCCGACAACTCCGACACGCAGACCACGTCGGCGACCGGCACCTGGGCCACGGCTTCGGCCACCGGCAACCAGGGCTACGACCACCGCACCCACGCGGCGGGCACGTCGACGGACACGTTCACCTGGACCCTGAACGTCCCGCAGGACGGCAGCTACACCGCCTACGTGAAGTACCCGACGACCTCGGGCGCCTCCACGGCGGCGAAGTACACCGTCACCCACGACGCCGGCACCACCGCCAAGACGGTCAACCAGACCACCGGCGGCGGCACCTGGGTCTCGCTCGGCGCGTTCACCTTCAAGCAGGGGATCGCGTCCAAGATCACCCTGGCGACCGACGCCTCCGGCAAGGTCGTCGCCGACGCGGTGAAGATCGTCCGCACGGCCACCGAGACGGACAACGAGAAGAAGAACTTCACCTACTCGTACGACCTCAACGGCAACCTCACCTCGATCTCGGACGCCTCCTCGGGCGCCAAGGTCGACACGTACGCGATGACCTACACGGCCCTCAACCAGGTCCAGAAGGTCAGCGAGTCCCTGGCCGGCGTCGAGAAGAAGGCCACGTCGTTCACCTACGACGCCAACGGCCAGAAGGAGACGACGACCCACCCCGACCAGTACGCGCAGTACTTCTACGACCTGCGTGACCTGGTCAAGACGGTGAAGGTCGGCAAGTCCCCCTCGGACGCCTCGCCGAAGGTCACCGACTACACCTACACCGACCGCGGCCTGCGGCTGAAGGAGACCAAGGCCAACGGCAACACGGTCGACTACACCTACTACCTGAACGCGGCGCTGAAGACCCAGAGCGAGAAGAAGCCCAACGGCACCCTGGTCTCCTCGCACACCTACGCCTACGACGCCAACGGCAACCAGGCGCAGGACGTCGCGTCCAAGATGAACGCCGACAACCACGGCGCGTACCTGAACTCCACCACGGACTACACGTACGACCCGGTCAACCGGCTCGCCCAGTCCGTGAAGACGGGTACCGGCGCGGGCACCGAGACCTACGTCCACGACAACAACGCCAACGTCGTCACCCAGACGATCAAGAACGTCACGACCAACTACACCTACGACCGCAACCGGCTCCTCAGCTCCAGCGTCGGTGCGGCCACCAACAACTACAACTACGACCCGTACGGCCGACTGGACACGGTCGTCGCGGCCGGCAAGGTGGTCGAGGACCGGGACTACGACGGCTTCGACCACGTGGTCAAGAACGCCAAGCTGCAGACCGACGGGGTCACGACGAAGACCACCACCTACGTCTTCGACCCCCTGGACCGCACGGCGTCCAAGACGGAGGCCGGCAAGACCACGGACTTCAACTACCTCGGCACCTCCGACGAGGTCCTCAACGAGGCCGTCGCCGGCGAGGTCACCAAGTCCTACCAGTACAGCCCGTGGGGCGAGCGCCTGACGCAGCTGAAGAAGAACACCGACGGCTCCGAGGAGCTCGGCGTCTACGGCTACAACGGCCACACGGACGTCGAGACCCTCACCGACACCAGCGGTGACACCAAGTCCACCTACGGCTACACGGCCTACGGCAGCAACAACGACGCCGAGTTCACCGGCATCGACAAGCCCGACACCGCCCAGCCCGACAAGGAGGCGTACAACCCCTACCGCTTCAACGGCAAGCGCTGGGACGCCGCGAGCGGCACCTACGACATGGGCTTCCGCGACTACAGCCCCGGCCTGAACCGCTTCACCAGCCGGGACATGTACAACGGCGCCCTCGCCGACATGCGGCTCGGATCGGACCCCTTCACGGGGAACCGCTACGCCTTCACCGGCGGCAACCCGATCAGCAGCGTCGAGATCGACGGTCACAACTGGTGCGAAGGAAACGCCTTCTGCCCCTGGGACGACAACTTCGCCTCGGCCTGGGTCGGCACCGTCGAGACGGTCGCCGACACGCTCGCCAGCCCCGTGATCGCCGCGGAGCCGCTGCTCCGGGAGCACTGCCCCGGCTGCTTCGGAACCCCCGGAAACCCCAACGGGGTGGACCTGGGATTCGAATGGGTCTCGGGCACCGGTCCCAAGCACCGGGACTTCGGCGGGAACGACGCCTTCACGCAGTCGCTCATGGACCACTACCACGTCCAGCGCGTGCGTGAGATCGCCGCCGACAACATCAACGGCGGAAACTACAACCTGGGTTCCAAGGTCGCGCAGTACACGGACAAGGACACCGGGGTCGTCTACAACAACGGCCTGAACCACTCGCTGAACTCCAAGACCGTGTTCATGGACTTCACGTCGAACATGTCCGCGGCATTCCTGGGTTCCTACAACATGGACTACACGGTCAAGTCCGTCGACAAGGAGGCGGGAACGGCGACCGTTCAGTTCCATGTGAGCAACGACAGCACCATGAATTCCGGAACGCATATCGCTCCGGAGCTCGGCGGATACAGCGACTGGTGGAGCGAGCACATCGCCAAGCCCCTCAACTCGTATTACGATACGGGGCGCTTCAGCACGAAGTCGCAGGACATCACGTGGACGGAGACGGTCGACCTCAACGACCCCAAGGCTCCGTCGGCGTCGTCCGGGTCGTCCGGGTCGTCCGGGTCCTCGGACTCGTCGGGCGGCGGCCTGCTGGACAGCATCACGAGTTGGGTCTCCAGCCTCTTCTGACGACAGGCTGACCCGCCCGCTCCCGCCGGCCGTCCGGTCGGAGCGCGCCTGAAAACGGCGGGGCCGTCCCCCGGGAATTCCCGGGGGACGGCCCCGCCGCCCGGAACGGCTGGAAGTAGACGACGTGAAGTTCGACGTATTTCGCATCAGTACAAGCCTCGCGGTCGCCGCTCTGACGGTGACCGCCTCGACCGGTTGCGGGGTGACCAATCCTTTCAAACCCGCCAAACCCGTTCAGATGCCCAAGGCGGTACAGCATTCCGAATTGGTCGGAAGGTGGGACGGGGAGAAGAGGTGCGGCTCGCCGTTCGTCCGCCTGCGTGACGATTACACCTTTTCCGCCAAGGATTTCCCGATCGCATGGAACGGCCCCGGGCCGGACTCGAAGGTGACGCGCCTTTCGGCCGACGGGAAATGGCATGCGGTCAATGACGATCCCGGCCTGCCGCCCTATCTGATCCTTCGTTTCGGGAATCGGAACGACCGCGAGTTGCTGACGTTCACCCTGGATCAGGGAAAGCTGCGGATGAACGGGACCGTCACGGCGGACGGGGGAGATTCCTATTCCTACCCGTGCCACTTCAAGCGCACCTCCACCGACCCCGGCTCCGGCCGCTAGCGGTCCCGCCCGAAGGTGTGGCGCTGATCACAGCGCGAACCCGTGATGATCCGGCGCCCCGTTCCGCTGGCCCGTCGGGAGGACGCGGAAGAACCGCGGCCTCCCGAGGAACCGAGGAACCAGGGGACCGGGAGCAGGACACCGGTCCATACACGAGGGGTGGGACCGATGGACCGAGTCAGCCGCACGCTGTGGGCCGCCGACATGAGCGGGTACGCCTCCGCGTTCGCCTCCCGCGCGACCGTGAGGACCCGGCTCCCCCTCGACTTCTCCGCGGCCAGCCTGCGCATCGTCGACCGCGTGGTGGACGGCCTGCGGCAGGGGGCCGGCGACCCGGCCGAGGTCGCGCCGGTCCTCCAGGAGCTCGGCGCGTACGTCGGTGACGTGCTCGTCCGGCACGCGCGGGCCCGCTGGGTCGACTTCGACGACACGACCTCCGAACTCTTCGGCCAGCCCGTCGGCGTCCGGACCCCCGACGGCCGGGCCTGGAACCCCCTCGGCAAGGTCCGCAACCGCTTCGAACTGGGCCCCGGCGAATCCGCCTACGAACTCTTCCTGATGGTCCCGCGCCGCCCGAAGGACCTGCCGCTGTCGCCGGTGACGGCCGGCGGCCGGCGCCTGACCGCCGCGTAGGGCGAAGAAGCCGCCGGGGCGGACGAGTCGTGCACTCGTCCGCCCCGGCGTTCGTGCGCCTAGTACGTCAGGATGCCCGGGTCCGAGACGTCCGGGGTGCCCGTCTCGATGTGGCCCGCGAGGCGGCGGAGGTAGTCCGCGTTCGAGGGGGTCGTGATGGTCACGTCGTACCAGCGGTGGCCGGCGGTCGGGGTGACGGTGTGGGTGACGGTGGCGCCCTGGGCGACCGAGAGGGTCGTGGGGGAGGCGCCGTAGGCGTCGGCGACGGTCACGGTGGCGGTGGTGCCCGCGTTGGTGAACGTGAGGTCCAGGGTGCCCGTGCTCGCGTTGTGGCGGGCCGTCACCTCCGGGACCGCCGTCTTGCCGGGGGAGCGGAAGCGGCGGAGGAAGCCGTTGGGGCCGTGGACCGTGAGGTCGGTGACGCCCTTGGAGTACTTGGTGTTCCAGGCGTCCGCGATCGACTTGCCCGCCTCCGCCGTGTACGTCCAGGGGACGTCCGTGCGGTTCGCCGAGGTCACGTAGAACTGGGCGCCCGCCGACGGGCCGCCGCTGAAGGTGAGGCGGTAGGTGCCGGCCGTGGTGTCGGCGAAGCCGTCCACGTACGGGGCGTACTTCAGCGGGCGGGTGGGCTTGGTGCCCGGCTCCTGGCGGGGCATCGTGCCGACGGCCGGGGCGGTGGCCGGGAAGTCGGGGTGGCGGTTCTTGTCCGGCGGGTAGTAGCCGGCCGTCGACGGCAGCGGGGCGGGCTGCGCGTCCGTCCGCGTGAAGTCGAACGCCGAGGTCAGGTCGCCGCAGATCGCGCGGCGCCACGGGGAGATGTTGGGCTCGCGCACCCCGAAGCGGGACTCCATGAAGCGGATCACCGAGGTGTGGTCGAAGGTCTCCGAGCAGGTGTAGCCGCCCTTCGACCAGGGCGAGACGACGATCATCGGGACGCGCGGGCCCAGGCCGTAGGGGCCGGCCGCGAAGCCGATCTTGCCGCCGAACCAGTCCAGGGAGGTGGCGACCGTGGACTTGCCCCAGGTGGCGTCGCCCGGGACGAACGGCGGGACGACGTGGTCGAAGAAGCCGTCGTTCTCGTCGTACGTGATGAACAGGGCGGTACGGGCCCACACGTCCGGGTTCGAGGTCAGCGCGTCCAGGACCTGGGCGATGTACCAGGCGCCGTAGTTCGCGGGCCAGTTGGCGTGCTCCGAGAAGGCCTCGGGGGCGGCGATCCAGGAGATCTGGGGGAGGGTGCCCGCCTGCACGTCGGCGCGGAGCCTGTCGAAGTAGCCCTCGCCCGCCTTGGCGTTGGTGCCCGTGCGGGCCTTGTCGTACAGCGGGTTGCCCGGCTGCGCGTTGCGGTAGTTGTTGAAGTAGAGGAGCGAGTTGTCGCCGTAGTTGCCGCGGAAGGCGTCGTTGATCCAGCCCCAGGACCCGCCGGCGTTCAGGCCGTCGCCGATGTCCTGGTAGATCTTCCAGGAGACCCCGGCCGCCTCCAGGCGCTCCGGGTAGGTCGTCCAGCCGTAGCCCGCCTCGGCGTTGTTGAGGACGGGGCCGCCGCCCGTGCCGTCGTTGCCGACGTGACCGGTCCACATGTAGTAGCGGTTGGGGTCGGTGGCGCCGATGAAGGAGCAGTGGTACGCGTCGCAGATGGTGAAGGCGTCGGCGAGCGCGTAGTGGAAGGGGATGTCCTCACGGGTGAGGTGCGCCATGGTGGCCTTGGTCTTGGCCGGGATCCAGTTGTTGTACTTCCCCTTGTTCCACGCGCTGTGGCCGCCGGCCCAGTCGTGGTCCAGGCCCTGGAGGTGCTCCATGCCCAGCTTGTCGCTGCTCGGCCGGAAGGGCAGCGTGGTGTTCCCGAAGTTGTCCTCCTGGTTCCAGACCGACTTCCCGCTGGGCAGCGTGACCGGACGCGGGTCGCCGAAGCCCCGTACGCCCTTCATCGCCCCGAAATAGTGGTCGAAGGAACGATTCTCCTGCATCAGGACGACGATGTGGTCGATGTCCTGGATCGTGCCGGTGGAGCCCTGCGCGGGTATGGAGGCGGCGCGGGCGATGCTCTCCGAGAGCATCGTGAACGCGGCGGCGCCGCCGGTCAGCTGAAGGAACCGGCGGCGATTGAGGTCGGCCATGGGGGAGTTGTCCTCCGGAAGTGAGTACGTGCGGTGGGGGTGCGCGCGGCGACCGGGTGGGGCGGCCGACGGGCGCCCCAAGGAGAGCGCCCGTGGACCACCGCCCGGCGGCCGTCCCATGACTGCCCGCCGTACGGCAGACGAACCCCCCGTGCCTGAACGTGAAAACTCACAACCGAACGCCCCTGAGGGGGTATTGACCCTCAGGGGCGTGCAGGAACCAACAGAAAACTACTCGACGACGAGCTCGACCTCGATGTTGCCGCGGGTGGCCTTCGAGTACGGGCAGAAGGCGTGCGTCTTCTTCAGCAGGGCGAGGCCCGCCTCGCCCTGGAGGTGCTCGGGGAACTCGGCGCGCATCACGACCGCGAGGCCGAAGCCGCCGTCCGCCGGGTCCTTGCCGATGGAGACCTCGGCGGTGACGGAGGCCTCGGAGATGTCGATCCGCTCCTGGCGGGCGACCACGCCCATGGCGCTGGCGAAGCAGGCCGCGTACCCGGCGGCGAAGAGCTGCTCCGGGTTGGTGCCCTCACCGTTGCCGCCGAGCGCCCGGGGGTGGGCGAGGGGGAGGTCGAGCCGGCCGTCGGAGCTGACGGCGCGGCCCTCGCGGCCGTTGGCGGTGGCGACGGCGGTGTAGATCGCGTCCATGGGTGTTCTTCCGTTCCTGTCCGGGTTCCGGGGAGTGCTGCCCTTCATTGATAGCGCACGATTAAGTTGTGCACAACTCAATCGCGTGTGAGGAGCCTCGCGTATCCTGGAGCCATGGAGACGCTCGACACGGTCCCGGACGAGGACTTCCTCCGGCTCGACCACCAGATCTGCTTCTCGCTGCACGCGGCGACCCGCGCCTTCAACGGCGTCTACCGCGAGGCCCTCAAGGAGCTCGGGCTCACCTACCCCCAGTACCTCGTCATGCTCGTGCTCTGGGAGCACGGCGAGCTGCCCGTGAAGGGCATCGGCGAGCGGCTGCGGCTCGACTCCGGGACCCTGTCGCCGCTGCTCAAGCGCCTGGAGGCGGCCGGACACGTCGAGCGCCGCCGCAGCCCCGAGGACGAGCGGTCCGTCACCGTCCGCCCCACCCCCGACGGGACCGCCCTGCGCGAGAAGGCCCTCGGCGTGCCCCGCCGGATCGCCGCCGCCACCGGCCTGGAGCTCGGCGAGATCGTCGCGCTGCGCGCCCGGCTCGACGCGCTGACCGCCCGGCTCGACGCCCTCGACCCGGACGACCTCGCCTCCTGCGCCACGGGGAGCTAGGGCGCCGCGAACACCAGCGCCGCGTTGTGGCCGCCGAAGCCCACCGACGTGGAGACGGCGAGCCGGAGCCGGGACCCCCGGGCCGTCGTGGGGACGTCCAGGTCGATGCCCTCGCCCGGCTCCGCGAAGTTCGCGGTCGGCGGCACCGTGTCCTCCGTCAGGGACAGCACCGTGAGCGCCGCCTCCACCGCCCCCGCCGCGCCGAGCAGATGCCCGGTCACCCCCTTCGTCGACGTCACCGGCGGCCGGTGCGGAAGGAGCGCCGCGAGCACCGCCGCCTCCACGGCGTCACCGCGCGGCGTCCCCGTCCCGTGCGCGTTGACCAGGTCGACGTCGCCCGGCGCCGCCCCCGCCTCGGCGAGCGCGCCCCGCACCGCCGCCGTCAGACCCGAACCGTCGGGCCGGGGCGCCACCACGTGGTGCGCGTCCGAGGTCGCCCCGTAGCCGGCGACCAGACCCCGGACCCTCGCCCCGCGCGCGGCCGCGTCCGCGGGCCGCTCCAGGACCAGGAACCCGGCCCCCTCCGCCATCACGAACCCCTCCCGGTCCCTGTCGAACGGCCGCAGCCCGCCCGCGGGGTCGTGGAACCGGTGGGACAGCGCGCGGAGCCGGTCGAAGCCCGCGATGTAGAACGGGCTCAGCGAGGCGTCCGCCCCGCCCGCCAGGACGATGTCGCAGCGGCCGAGCGCCAGCAGGTCGAGCGCCGTGCCGACCGCCGTCGCGCCCGCCGCGCACGCCGTGGCCACCGCCACCGACGGGCCGCGGATCCCGAACTCGACGGCCAGCTGCCCCGCGACCCCGTTCGGCAGCGCCCCCGGCACCGCGAACGCGGACATGTCCCCGGGCCCGTCCGTCCGCAGCACCTCGTACTGCGCCTCGAAGGTGAGGACCCCGCCCGCCCCGGTCCCGACGACCACGCCGACCCGCGCCCCCTCCCGGCCGGCCGGGTCCAGGCCGGCGTCGGCGAGCGCCTCCCGCGCCGCGACCAGCGCGAGGAGCGCGGCGCGGTCGGGCCGCCGGGCCGTCACCGCCCTGCCCAGGTCCCCGGGGAGCCCGGGCGCCCGGCAGGCGAGATAGCGCAGGCCGTCCCGCTCCTCGAGGGCGGCGGTGGCCTTCCCGGCCCGGACGGTCTCCCAGGTCGTCGCGGCGTCCGCGCCGGCGGGGGTGAACAGACCGATGCCGGTGACGGCAGCCCCCGTCCCGCCGGACCTCCCGCCGGACATCAGGCCACCCCCGCGTACCGGGAGACGAGCCCCTCGATCGCGGCGACCGTCGGCGCCGCGTACAGCTCCTCCTCCGGCACCGGGACGCCACGCTCCTTGCGCAGGACGAGGGCGAGTTCGGTGAGCAGGAGCGAGTCGAGGCCGGCCTCCTCGCGGGTGGACTCCGGGGTGATGTCCGCCGGGTCGAGGCCGAGCGAGACGAGCAGGGTCTTCAGTTCGTCGAAGGTCATGACATTCCTCGGGGAGAGAGGTGGGACGCGCGCGCGTGGTTCAGGCCGAGCAGCACGCACACGTCCGTCAGGAGCGGCACGTGGTAGGCGAGCGGCCGGGGCCCGGCCTGGTCGGGGCGGGAGACGAAGCCGCCGTCGGGCAGCTGCCGCTCCAGGAGGTGGCGTACCGCCCGCCCGGTCGCACCCCGGGCGGACGGCACGGTCGGGGTCCGGGCGACGGCGATCAGCGCGTACGCCGTACTGATCGGGTCGCTCGGATCGGACGGCACGTGCCCCCAGCCGCCGTCCGCGTTCTGCGTGTCGACCAGCCGGGCCACGGCACGCGCCCGGGCCCGGGCCACCTCGGTCCGGTCCGGATGGCCGGGCGCCACGGCCAGGAAGGAGTCGTGGGCGAGGACCGTACGGAACAGGGCGTTGCTCTCGTTGAGGCTCCAGCTCCGCTCGAACGGCCCCGCGGCCTCCGACCGGACCGTCACGAACCGCACCGCGGCCTCCACCGACGCCCGGTGCGCGGGCTCGGGGGCCAGCGCGTTCACGGCCGCCGCCGTTATCGCCACCTCGGAGGCGGTGCCCCGCTCGAAGGTCGGGAACCCGCCGTCCGCGCCCTGCCGGGCCAGGAGGTACCGCTCGCCGGCCGCCACCTCCGCGCCGAAGAGCCCCGGGTCCGTCGCCCGCAGGAACTCCACGCAGTACGAGGTGTCGTCCACGTCGCTCTGCCCGACGCCCCGGTCGAACCCCCAGCCGCCGTCCGCGTTCCGGTGCTCCGCCAGGGCCGTCGCGAGGGCCCGCAGGGTGTGCCGGGGGGCGCCCGCGCCGGCCAGGGCGAGCCCGCCGGTCGCCGTCGCGAACACGTCCATGCCCGTGAGGAACGGCAGCCCGCCGTCCTCGCGCAGCCACCCGCGCAGCTCCCGCGCCCGCGCCCGTACGGCCGCCGCGTACCGGGGCCGCAGCCGCAGCGCGAGCAGGGCGATCATCCGGGCGAGGTGGTTGCCGTACGGGGGCGGGCCGGGCAGCGCGCAGGGTTCGAGCGCCCGCCAGTCCTCCTCCGTGACGAGCCCCGGAGCGCCGGTCCCGAAGGCGTACAGGACCTTGAGGGCGGCCATCTCCGTGATCAGCCACCGCTGTTGGCCGCGCGCCTCGAAGAGGGCCTCGGGGGAGGGGAGTTCGGGGAAGGAGTGGGCGCCCAGCTCCGCCAGGAGCGTCTGGAACATCAGCCGCTTGCGCCCGGCGGTGAAGTGGTCGAAGCCGCCGAGCAGCCGGGCGAGCGCGCCCCGCCCGTCCACGTACTCGCCGAGCGCGGCGCGGGCCGCGGCCTCCTGCACGGGGTCGGGGGCGCCCTCGTCCACGGCCGTCTTCAGGCGGCGGGTCAGCCGCTCCTGGGCGTCCGGGTCCACGCCCGTCGCCGTGAGCAGCCGCAGGGCCAGGGCGGACTCCAGGATCCGGCTGTCGCACGGGGCCCGGAGCAGCCCGTCGGGCCCGGCGGCCGCGACCAGCCGGGTGGCGAGCCGGGCCCGCGCCCGGTCGAGCCGCTCGGCCCCGGGGAGGGGCGCCGGCCGGGGGCCGGGGACGGCGAGGGAGGCACCGGGTAAGGGCAGCGCGGGGTACGTCATGGGTGTGTCCTTCGGCGGTGTCGTGAGAGAGGGGATGGGCGTCGCACGCCTCGGCGCGGGCGGCCGGTGGGGGAGGAGGTTGCCGTACGTCAGTGGGGGAACAGGCGCCGCACGGCCTCCGCGCCGGCCGGGACCAGCGGGGTGTAGCCGCCGGTCAGGACCGCGAGGGGCGCGACGAAGCCGCACCAGGCGATCTCCTGGGGATCGGGCCGGGGCGCGCGGTCCGCCGTCCAGCGGTGGACCGTCAGGAAGCAGGCGCCGTGCGGATCGTCGACGCGGATCCGGTACGCCTCGGCGAGGCCGGGCGCCCGCTCCCAGCCCAGCTCCTCGCGGAGCTCCCGGAGCGCGGCCGCGCGGTACTCCTCGCCGCTGCGGACCGCCCCGCCGACCAGGACGTCGTAGTGGCCCGGGTAGGCCGGCGCGGAGGGGGTCCGCCGGTAGAGCAGGACCCGGCCGGCGCGGTCGGTGCAGACGGTCGCCGCGTACCGGCGGAGCAGTCCGGCGGGGGGCCCGGCGGCCCGTCCGCCCTGGGCCACCACCCGGTCCCGGGGGTCGACGTAGTCGACGCGTTCGGGGGCGCACCCCGGGGGGTCGTACGGGCCGGGGGCGGGCGCGTTCACGGTCGCTCGTGGACGCGCGCGGGCAGCGGGCCCGCCGGGCGCAGGTTGATGCCGAACACGGCCTCGCCCGCCGGTCCGGCCGTCTCCACCCGGAACCGGGCGAGCAGCGCGCCGAGCAGCACCTCCATCTCCCGCATCGCGAACCGCGTCCCGAGGCAGGCCCGCGGGCCGATGCCGAAGGGGAGGTACGCGCCGGGCGGCAGCGGCGAACGCGCCGGGAAGCGGCCCGGGTCGAACACCTCGGGATCGGGCCAGACCTCCGGGTCGCGGTGGGTGAGGTACGGGCAGACGAGGAGGTCCGTGCCGGCGGGGACCGCCCAGCCGTCGAGGGTCTCGTCCGCCGGGCTGTGCCGGGGCAGCAGCCAGCCCGTCGGGTAGAGCCGCAGCGTCTCGGAGAGCACCGCCTCGACCGTCCGCGGATCGCCCGAGGCCCGCTCCATGACCTCCGGGTGCGCGTCGAGCAGGACGAACGCCCAGGTCAGCGTGCGGGCGCTGCTCTCGTACCCGGCGACGAGCAGGGTGACGAGCTCGTCGCGGATCAGCCGGTCCGTGTACGCGGGATCCGTCCCGGCCGCGTCGAGCAGCCGGTCCAGGACGCTCACCCCGGCGCCGTCCGCCCGGTGGCGGACCCGGGCGTCGGCGAGCGCCCGGAGCATCCGCTCGTCGAGCGCGCCGATCGCCGCCTCGACCCGCGGCGGCAGCGCGGCCGCGCCGCCCACGTCGGCGGGGAGGGCGGCGACGATGTCCTGCACGGCCGCCAGGTCGACGTACGTCTCCCGGTCCAGGGGCCGGTCGGTGAGCGAGCGCCAGATCGTGTCGACGGTGAAGAACTGCACGTCCTCGGCGATGTCCGTCGGCTCGCCCCGGCGGGCCAGCTCCGCCCAGCGGTCGACGACGCTCGCCGCCGCCCCCGCGATGTGGTGCTCCCAGCGCTGGACGCCCCGGCCGGTGAACATCGCTTGGAGGAGCCTCCGTTGGGACCGCCAGGCCTCGCCCGTGGCGGTGATCATGCCGTCGCCGAGGAGGGGTCTCGCCCGGTGCGACCGCTTCACGTACCGGTCGCCGCCGACGCCGAGCACCTGGTGCACGTGCCGGGGCTCCGTGACCAGGACCGCCGTGCGGCCGCCGCGGCGGAATCCGGTCAGCCGGCCGGGGGTGTGCGCCTGGCGGAGGAGGTCGACGAGGGGGGCTCCGGAGGCCGTCCAGGCCGCCACGGCCGCGTCGTCGAGGAGGTCGGGAGGCATGCCGTCCGTCACGGCGGTCGTCACGCTTTGCGATTGCATGATGACGTATCGTAGCGCCCTATGCGATCTTCAGATCCGAGGCGGTCCTCCGCGACGGTGCCGCTCGCGGTGCTCGACCGGCTCTCCCTCGACGTGGCGGCGCTGCACGCGGCGGACTCCGCCCTGCACCTCGGCGGGCTGGTCGTCTTCGAGGGCGAACCGCCTTCCCGGGAGCGGGTGTTGGATCATCTGGGGCGTCGCGTCGGCCTGCTCCCGGAGCTGGCCCACCGGCTCGCGGACGGCCGGGGACGCCCGTACTGGGAGCCCGACCCCGGCTTCGACCCCGACCGTCACCTGGACGAGCTACCCGGAGGCGGCGACCTGTTGACGACCGTCGCCGAACTCCTGCGGCAACCCCTGCCGCGCGACCGGCCGTTGTGGGCGATCCGGCTCGTCCGCCGGGCGGGCGAGGGGCGGTGGGCGCTCTGCTACCGGGCCCACCACGCCTTCCAGGACGGCGCGGCCGCCGTCGCCACCCTGGAGCGGCTCCTCGGCCCCGAGGAGCCGCCGCGCGCCAGGGCCCTCACCTTCCGGGAGCCCCGGCCCGTGGCCTGGGCCGCCGTCCTCCCCGAGTTCCGGCCGCCGCGCCGCGTCACCTGGTGGCCGGCCCTCGACACCCCGCCCGCCCAGGACTACGCCGCCGCGTTCGCCGACGTCGACACCGCCCGGCTGCACGCGCTCGGCCGCCTGACCGGGGCCACCGTCCCGCAGCTCTGCCTGGCCCTCACGACCGAGGTCCTGCGCGCCTGGCACCCCGACGCCTGGGCCCCCCACGGCCCCGGCCACGGCCGGACGCTGCGCGCCAACCTCGGGATCGGTGTCCGGGACCCCGACGACCCCCGCCCCCTGCTCGGCAACCGGGTCGCCGTCGCCGGGATCGACCTCCCCTGCGGCGAGCCCGACCCGGCCCGGCGGCTCGACCGCCTCGGACGCGCCCTCGACCACACGCGGCTCGCCCGCCTGGCCGACGCCCACCGGGTGATCCTGCGCGGACTCCCGTACGGAATCGGACGGTTGACGCTCTCCCGCAGCATCGACGCCCGGTACACCCCGCTCGCCGTCGCCGACCTCCGGGTCCGCCGGCCGCTCGGCTTCGCCGGGACCCCCGCGACCGGGGTGTACGCCCTGCCGGTCATGGTCCCGGGCCAGCCGCTCTTCGTCGCCTGGACCACCCACCGCCGCCGCCTCCACGTCACCTTCCTCGCCGACCGCGCCCTCGCCGGCGCCGAACTCCTTCCCGAAGCCTGGGGGGCGGCGCTCGCGGAGTACGAACGGCGGGCGGAGACGGGTGCGTTCGCGCGCACCGCCGACGGGGCGGGGGTGTCGTGAGCCCCACGTCCGCCCCCCGGCACGGTCGGGCCCCCGGCGCCTGGCCGCTGCTCGGGCACCTGCCCCATCTGGCCACCCGGCCGCTGGCCTTCCTGGACTCGCTGCCCGGCCACGGCGACGTCGTCCGCGTGCGGATGGGGGCCCGGACCGCCCACGTGGTGACCCATCCCGCGCTCGTCCGCCGCGTCCTCACCGACCGGAGCTCCTTCGACCGGAGCGGGATCCTGTACGAGAAGGTCCGCGCGCTCCTCGGCAACGGGCTCGCCACCTGCCCGAACGCCGAGCACCGGGACCAGCGGCGGGTCCTCCGGCCCGCCTTCCGGCCGGCCCTCATGGAGCGGTACGCCGACGTGATGACGGCCGAGACCGAGGCCCTGACCGCCCGCTGGCGTCCCGGGGCGGTCGTCGACGTCACCGAGGAGGCGTTCCGGCTCACGACCGCCGTCGCCGTCCGCACCCTGTTCTCCGCCGGGATCGCCCCACGGGCCGCCGAGGAGCTCCGCGAGGCCCTCGAAGTGCTGCTGCGCGGGGTCTACACGCGGGTCGTGGCGCCCGCCGTCGACCGGGTGCCCTCCCCGGACCGCCGCCGCTACCGCCGGGCCCTGGCCCGCTGGCGCACCGGCGTCGCCGCCATCATCGCCGCGTACCGGGCGAGCGGGACGGACCACGGCGACGCCCTCTCGCTGCTGCTCGCCGTGCGCGACGAGCGCGGCCGGGCGCTGTCGGACGCCGCACTCGGCGACCAGGTCGCCACCCTGGTCCTGGCCGGCGCCGAGACCACCTCCTCGGTCCTCGCCTGGGCCCTGCGCCTCCTGGCCGACCACCCCGAGGCCGCCGCCCGGCTGCACGAGGAGCTCGACACGGCCCTGTCCGGCGGCCCGGTCACCCGGGCCGACCTGCCCCGGCTGCCCTACACGGGCGACGTGGTGCGCGAGGCGCTCCGCCTCTACCCGCCGGCCTGGGCGATCACCCGCACCGTCACCCGCGCCACCGAGCTGGCCGGGCGGACGCTGCCGCCCGGCTCCATCGTCATCTGCTGCCTCTACCTGCTCCACCGGCGCCGTGAACTCTTCCCGGACCCGGCGCGCTTCGACCCCGGCCGGTGGGCGGCGGGGGACGTGCCACGGGACGCCTGGCTGCCGTTCGGGCTCGGCGCCACCAGGTGCGTCGGCGAGGCGTTCGGCACGGTCGAGGCCACCCTCGCGCTCGCCGCGATCGCCTCGCGCTGGCGGCTCACCCCGGTCTCCCCGCGCCCGCCCCGCCCGGTCCCGCGCCTCGTCCTCTCCCCGGGACCGCAGCCGATGCGGCTCACGGAGCGGTAGGGCCTCCGTTTCGCGTTCATCAAATTGTAAGGAGCGGGTATGGAGCTCGCTCCTATACTCGATCCATGTCCGACATCAGCATCCGGCGCGCCACCGCCGACGACTCCAAGCGGCTCACCCGGCTCGTCCGGACCTCCGGGGCCTACCGGGGCGACTACGCCGCCATGGTCGAGGGCTACCAGGTCGGCGGTCCGTACATCGAACACCACCCCGTCCACGTCGCCGTCGACGACGGCGACGACGGCCGCGTGCTCGGGTTCTACGCGCTCCTCCTCGACGAGGCCGAACTCGACCTCGCGTTCGTCGCCGACGCGGCCCAGGGACTCGGCATAGGCCGGCTCCTCATGGAGCACATGACCGAGCAGGCCAGGGCCGCCGGGCTCACCTCCGTGCGGGTCGTCGCGCACCCGCCCGCCGAGGAGTTCTACCTGCGGACCGGCGCCGTCCGCACCGGCACCGTGCCGCCCACCGGACGCATCCACTGGGAGCGCCCCGAGCTGCGGTACGACGTCGCGTGACCGCCACCCAGGACAGCCGGGAGCAGGAACGGAAGCAGGAGCCGGAGCGGGACCGCCGCAAGGTCCTCGCCGACCTCACCCCGCTGCGCACCTCCGCGCACTACCGCCGCCTCTGGTTCGGGAGCGCCGTCTCCTGGGTCGGCCAGGGCATGACGTCGCTCGCCGTCTCCCTCCAGGTGTACGACATCACCCGCTCGCCCTTCGCCGTCGGGCTCGTCGGGCTCTTCTCCCTCGTCCCGCTCGTCGTCTTCGGCCTGTACGGCGGCGCCATCGCCGACACCGTCGACCGCCGCAAGCTCGGCCTCGCCAGCGCGAGCGGCTCCGCCGCGCTCTCCGCCGCCCTCGCCGGCGCCGCGCTCACCGGCTTCCACCACGTCTGGTTCCTGTACGGGATCGTCGCCCTGCAGGCCGTGTGCACCGCGCTCAACGCGCCCGCCCGCTCCTCGATGATCCCCCGGCTCCTGCCGCCCGAGCAGCTGCACGCCGCCAACGCGCTCAACTCGATGGTCATGACCTTCGGCACGCTCGTCGGGCCGAGCCTCGGCGGCCTCATCGTCGGCCTCGCCGGCTACCAGGCCGCGTACCTCGTCGACTTCCTCGCCTTCTCCGCGAGCCTGTACGCGATGTGGCGGCTGCCGTCCATGCTCCCGGAGCGGACCGGCGGCAAGCGGGCCTCCGTCCTCGACGGGCTGCGGTTCCTCGCCACCCGCCCCAATCTGCGCATGACGTTCTTCTCGGACTTCTGCGCGATGATCCTCGCCCACCCCCGCGCCCTGTTCCCGGCCGTCGCCGTCCTCTGGTACGGCGGCGACGCGAAGACCACCGGACTCCTCGTCGCCGCGCCCGCGTTCGGGGCGCTCCTCGGCGGGGTCCTCTCCGGCTGGCAGGGCCGCATCCGCCACCACGGGCAGGCGATCCTCCTCGCCGTCGCCGCCTGGGGCACCGCCATCGCCGTCTTCGGGCTGACCCGGAACCTCTGGCTCGGACTGCTCCTGCTCGCCCTCGCCGGCTACTCCGACACCGTCTCCATGATCTTCCGGAACACGATGATGCAGGTCGCCGCCCCGGACGAGATGCGCGGCCGGCTCCAGGGCGTCTTCATCGTGGTCGTCGCGGGCGGCCCCCGGCTCGGTGAATTCCTCGCGGGCTCCGTCGCCGACCTCACCTCACCGGCGGTCGCCATCACCGGCGGCGGGATCGCCTGCGTCGTCGCGATCGGCCTCCTCGCCCTGTACGGGCGCGGATTCCGCCGCTACGACGCCCTCGACCCGACTCCCTGACCTCGCGACGGGCGCCCCGGTTCCCCGGGGATCAACGGGCGCCCGGCAAGGCCTTCTTCAGCACCTTCCCCATGTCGTTGCGGGGGAGGGCGTCGAGGTAGCGGACCACCCGGGGGCGCTTGTGGGGGGCGAGCAGCCCCGCCACGTGGTCGGCGAGGTCCGCCTCCGCCGGCGGCTTCTCCCCGTCCTGCGGCACCACCCAGGCCACGATCCGCTCGCCCAGGTCCGGATCGGGCTCGCCCGTGACGGCCGCCTCCCGGACGCCGGGGTGGTCGAGCAGCGCGTTCTCGATCTCGCCCGCCCCGATCTTGTAGCCGCCGCTCTTGATCAGGTCCGTCGCCTTCCGGCCCACCAGCCGCACCGAGCCGTCCGCCTCCCGGACCGCCATGTCACCGGTGCGGAACCAGCCGTCGTCGAAGGCCGCCGCCGTCGCCTCCGGCCGGTTGAGGTACCCGGAGAAGAGGTTCGGGCCGCGCACCTGCACCTCGCCGACCGTCTCCCCGTCGAGCTCCTCCAGCACGGAGCCGTCCTCCTCCACCAGCCGCAGCTCCACGCCCGCGAGCGGGGTGCCGACGGTCCCGGGCCGGGGCCTCCCGCCGGGCCGCACGCCGGTGTTCATGAGCGTCTCGGTCATCCCGTACCGCTCCACGACCGTCCGCCCCGTCGCCGCCGCGATCCGCTCGTGGTCGTGCACCGGCAGCGCGGCCGACCCGGAGACGAGGAGCCGGGCACCCGCCAGGGCGTCCGCGAGGCGGTCGTCCGCGTCGAGCGCGTCCGCGATCCGGTGGTACATGGTCGGCACGCCGAACAGCATCGTGCCGCCCCCGGCGCCGAGTTCCCGCGCGACGCCGTCCACGGAGAAGCCGCCCAGGTGCCGGACCTCGCCGCCGCGCCGCAGCGGGCCCAGGATCCCGAGGACGAGCCCGTGGACGTGGAACAGCGGCAGCGCGTGCACGAGGACGTCGTCCGCCGTCCACGACCAGGCCTCGGCCAGCGCGTCGAGGGACGCGGCGACCGCCCGGCGGGAGAGGAGGACGCCCTTCGGGGGGCCGGTGGTTCCGGAGGTGTAGACGACGAGCGCGGTCGCCTCGGGATCGACCGGCGCCGCCGGGGGAGTGTCGTCCGGCCCGGTGAGCTCCACGTCGACCCGGGGGATCGCCGCGAGCCCGCCCGGCAGCTCGTCCTCCGGGCCCGCGAGCACGAGGCCGGGCGCGCTGTCGCCCAGGATGTGCGCCAACTCCCGCTCTCCGGTGCGCGGATTGAGCGGTACGGCCGGCACGCCGGCGAGCAGGGCGGCGATCACGGCGACGGCCGTCCGGGCGGTCGGCGTGGCCCAGACGGCCACCCGGTCCGCCCCGGCGAGGCGCCCGGCGAGGGACCCGGCGGCGCGGGCCAGCTCGGCGTACGTCAGGGTGTCGGAGCCGACGCGCAGGGCGGGGCGGTCGGACGGGTCCGCCAGGGCGGGGAAGAGCGCACTCACCGGTCGTACTCCTCGGGTCGTCGAGGGCGGGGGCTACCAGGAGGAATTCTGCCCGTGCCGGGGGTGCGGCGTGGCCGATGGCCGAGGCCGGGTCCGGGACGGGCGCGCGGCGGTCACCGCGCACAGGACCGCGAGGGGGATTTCCGCGAGCACGGCCATGGCGACGGCGACGGCGAGGTCCGGTCCTGCGGCGGCGGTGGCGAGGTCGACGCAGGCGTCCGCGAGGAGGAGCACGGCCGCGGCGGCCGCGGGCGCGCGGTGCCGGGCGTCGCCCCGCAGCAGACGGCTGCCGGCGGTGAGCAGCGCGGCGGCCTCCAGGGCGTCGAGGGTGACCCAGGCGGCGGCCTCGGCGGGCGGGAGCGTACCGGCGAGGTAGCCGAGCCAGGGCAGCAGGGCGAGGCCCGCGCCCACGAGTGCGCGGCCCCGCAGGCGACAGGCGCGGTCGAGGCGCGGGATGCCGGGAGAAGGGCGACTGCCGTCGGCCGTCAGAGGGACGAGGGGGGCGAGGGCCATGTCGGAGGTCCCTTCCGGTGCCAGGAACCCGGCCGTCGGGCTCGTGATCAACCCTCCTTCCGCCGCCCTCCGGAGTCAGTAACACCGTTGTCCGTCTCGGGGTGGCACTGGCTGCACCCCCGATGCGGACGACAGGTTCATGGCAGGCCTCGGAGCCCGGCGCCTACGGTGGGGGCATGAAGATCCGGACCCGGCTGCGGCGAGCGCTCACCCGCCTGACACGCGACGCGTCCTTCCTCGCCCTGGGGGCGCCGCTCCACCTCCTCATGGGGTTCCTGCTGTTCGTGGTCTTCGGCCTCGTGTGGGAGACCGTCGAAGGAGGGGACGACAGCGCGCCGATCGTCCTGGGGTTCGTGCTGGCGGTGACGGCGTTCTGCGTGCCGGCGCTGACCGTGGCCCAGTGCCGGCGTTTCCGGCGGCTGCTCGGCATCGACATCCCCCGCCCCGGGCGGCGGCGGTTGTGGCGCCAGTTCGGCTACCACTCCCTGGCCGGGACGCTGTTCGGCGCGCTCGAAGCACTGGTGGTGGCACTGATCCCGGCAGGACTGGCCACCTCGCTGACCACGGTGTGGGTCTACGCGATCCCCTGGAAATGGCGGATCGAGCACCCCGAGTCCGCCACGCAGGCCGCGTACGTCTCCGTCGTGGGGCTGCTCGTGCTGGCCGCCGTCCCGTACCTGGCCGCCGCCCTCGTACGCCTGGAGAGCCAGGTGGTCCCCGCCCTGCTCGGCCGCAGCCGGGAAGAGGACCTGGCGCGGCGGGTCGAGGACCTCACCGAGAGCCGGGCCGGCGCGGTGGACGCCGCGGACGCGGAACGGCGGCGCATCGAACGGGACCTGCACGACGGGGCACAGCAGCGACTCGTGTCGCTCGCGCTGAACCTGGGCATCGCCAAGGCCACGCTCGTGGACCTGCCGCCCGAGGCGCGCGAGGTGATCGACACGGCGCACCGGGAGGCCAAGGAGGCGATCGAGGAGCTGAGCAGCCTCGTGCGCGGGATGCACCCCGCCGTCCTGGACGAACTCGGCCTGGACGCGGCCCTGTCGGGACTCGCGGCCCGCGCTCCGCTGCCCGTACGGCTGAGGACGGACCTGCCGCGCCGGCCGGCGCCCGCGGTCGAGGCGGTCGCCTACTTCGTGGTCTCCGAGGCGCTCACGAACGTCGCCAAGCACGCACGCGAGGCGACCCGGGCCGATGTGACGGTCACCCGGCTGGGCGGGATACTGCGGGTGGTGATCGCGGACGACGGCCTGGGCGGGGCCGACCCCGGCAGGGGAAGCGGCCTGACAGGACTCGCCCAGCGCGTGCGGTCAGTCGACGGAACGTTCCGGATGAGCAGTCCGGTGGGGGGACCGACCATGATGAGCGTGGATCTGCCGTGTCAGAGCTGAAGGGTGCCGGGCGGGAGGAGCCCCGTGTGCGACGTGCGGTCATCGCCGAGGACTCGGTGCTGTTGCGGATGGGCCTGGTCAAGGTGGTCGAGATGGCCGGCTTCCAGGTGGCCGCCGAGGCGGGCGACGCCGAGGGCCTGCTCGCCGCGGTCGAGGAGCACCGGCCCGACCTCGCGGTGGTGGACGTCCGGATGCCGCCGGGCTTCACGGACGAGGGAGTGCGGGCCGCGCTGTCGATCCGCCGCAGCAGGCCGTCGACCGCCCTGCTGCTCCTCTCCCAGTACGTCGAGGAGCGCTATGCGGCCGACCTGCTCGCCGCCCACACCAGCGGCGTGGGGTATCTGCTCAAGCAGCGGGTCGCGGACGTCGAGGAGTTCATCGAGGCGCTGCGACGGGTGGCGGACGGTGGTACCGCGCTCGACCCGCAGGTCGTCGCCCAGCTGCTGGTACGGCGGTCGAGCGATCCGCTGGACCGGCTGACGGCCCGCGAACGGGAGGTGCTCGCCCTCATGGCCGAGGGCCGCTCCAACGCGGGCGTCGCCGCCCAGCTCGTGGTCAGCGAGAGCGCGGTCGCCAAGCACATCAACAGCATCCTCGCCAAGCTCGACCTCCCCAAGGCGGACGCCGACCACCGCCGGGTACTGGCCGTGCTGCGCTTCCTGGGAGTGGGCGGCTAGAACCGTTCCTACGGGCGGCCCGCCGTGAGCTCGGCCGGCTCCGGGTCCGGCTCCGAGCCGTCCCGGCGGAGCCCCCGCATGCGGCCGTACGCGTACACGCACCCCGCGAGCGCCAGGTCCGACAGCAGCATGAAGCCGATCGAGTAGGAGCCCTTCGCGCTGTAGATCGTGCCCATGACGAGCGGGGGGAGGAAACCGCCGAGGCCGCCCATCGCGCCGACGATGCCGGTGACGCTGCCGACCTCGGACTGAGGGGTGACCTGGGAGACGAGGGCGAAGACGGAGCCGCTCGCGGTGCCGAGGCCGGCGGCCATGATCAGGAGGGCCGTCGTGCCGCCCGGGTCGAGGGGCGGGTCGAAGGCCTGGACGATCGCCAGCAGGGCGACGGTCCCGAGTGCGGCGGACGTCACGAGCGCCGGGTGGACGCGGTCCGAGAGCCAGCCGCCGATCGGGCGGAACACGACCGTGACCAGGGCGAATCCGGCTGCCTTCGTGCCCGCGTCCGTCGGGTCGAGCTCGTACCAGGTCTTGAGGTACGTCGGCAGGTAGACGCCGAACGCGACGATGCCGCCGAACCCGATCGCGTACAGCGCCGCCAGTTCCCAGGTGACCCGGAGCCGCGCCGCCGAGCCCAGGCGGGTCGCCAGGGAGGCCGTCGGGACCGGGCGGTCCGGGCGGTCCGTGATGAGGAACGCGGCCAGCGCCGCGTACACGGCCAGCGCGATCGCCACCACGATGAACGGCAGGTTCTCGCCGTGCTCGGCGATCCGGGGGGTGAAGTAGCCGGAGAGCGCCACCCCGCCCATGCCCATGCCGAACACCCCGAGCGCCAGGCCCCGTTTGGCGGGCGGGAACCAGGAGTTGACCAGGGGGATGCCGATCGCGAACGTCGTGCCGCCGAGGCCGAGGAGGAAGCCGACGACCAGCAGCAGGCCGTAGCTGTCCTTCACCACGGTCAGGAGCAGGACCGGGACGATCGTCAGTGCCGACACCAGCGGGAACATCAGCTTCGCCCCGTACCTGTCGGTCAGCGCCCCGGCCGGGATGCGGCCGACCGAGCCGACCAGGACGGGCACCGCGACGAGCAGGGACTGCTGGAAGGAGCTGAGCGCGAGCCGGTCGCCGTACCAGCTCGCGATCGGCGCGATCAGGTTCCAGGCCCAGAAGGTGAGCGTGAAGCCGATCGTGGCCGTCACCAGGTTGCGGTAGGCCGCCGCTGTCGGGGGAGTGGTCTCGGTGGTCACGTCATCAGTCAAGATCCGGGGGAGGGGCCGGGCGCGCCGGACTGCTCCGTACGAGGGGTCAGGGCCAGGTCACCGTCGTCGGCGGCGCGCCGTCGTCCTCCACGTGCAGCCGGGCGCCGCCGTCCCCGGCCGACACCTCCACCGTGATCGCGCCCACCCCGGACCGCCGGTGCGCCGCCGCGAGCGCCCCGCGCAGGACGGCGAGGAGCTTGTCCGCCGTCTCCTCGTCGACGAGCGTGTCGACCGCGCCGGAGAAGTGCACGGACGGCTGGAAGCCCAGCAGGGCGGCCGCGCCGCCGGTCTCGCGCAGCACCCGGCCCCGGAAGGAGGCCGGCGCGTCCGCCGGCGGCTGCTGGAGGGCGAAGATGGTCGTCCGGACCTCCTGGATCGTCGAGTCCAGCTCGTCGACGGCCCGGCCGAGCAGCGCGTCCTCCTCGGAGGACGCGGCGGCCCGCCGCCGGGTCGACTCCAGCATCATCTCCGTGGCGAACAGCCGCTGCACCACCAGGTCGTGCAGGTCCCGGGCGATCCGGTCGCGGTCCTCGAAGACCGCGAGCCGCTCCCGGTCGTGCCGCGCGTCCGCCAGGACGAGGGCGAGCGCGGCCTGCGAGGCGAACTGCGAGGCGAGCAGCCGGTCCACCGCCGAGTACGGCGGTCCGCCGCGCCGCCGGGGCAGGGCGAGCGTGCCGATGAGCTTCCCGCCGCTCTGCAGCGGCAGCATCATCGACGGGCCGAAGCGGGACCGTACGTGCGTGGTCATCCGGGGGTCGGTCGCCGAGTCCTCGACGAACACCGGCTCCCCGCCGAGGAGCTGGACCAGGACCGGGGAGCCGGGCGCGATCGTCGTGCCGACCAGATCGCCCGGATCGTCGGCGGTGGAGGCGGCGACGATCTCCATCCCGCCCTCCTCGGTGGGCTGGAGGACCACGCCGGCCGAGGCGCCGGCGAGGACGCGGGCCCGCTCGGCGACGGTCGTCAGGGCGTTCTCGGCGGAGGCGCCGGTGAGCAGGGCCGTGGTCACCGCGGCCGCGCCCTCGATCCAGCGCTCCCGCTGCCGGGCCGTCTCGTACAGGCGGGCGTTGCCGATGGCGATCCCGGCCTGGGAGGCGAGGACCCGCAGCAGGGTCCGGTCCTCCTCGGTGAAGGGGGCCACGGGCCTCTCGGTGAGGCACAGACGGCCGAAGACCTCGCTGTGGACCCGGATCGGGACGCCGAGGAGGCCGGGCGTCTCCGGCCGGTCTCCGAGCAGGCCGGTCCAGTCGGTCCGCTGCCGCTCCTCGTCCGTCATGCCGGAGGTGAAGAGCTCGGTGAGGCGGGGGCGCTCGGGGTCGACGACCCCGAGCGCCCCGTGGCGGGCTCCGGTCAGCTCGGTGGCGGAGTGCACGTCGTGCTGGGGGGTGGTGGGGTGGTCGAGG
>NZ_JBIAMJ010000022.1:27251-127496 GCF_042874035.1 Streptomyces sp. NPDC004284
CTCCCCCGACGCGGGGGGGGCCCCGAAGCCCGGGGGGGGGGGGGGGGGGGGGGGGGGGGGGCGGGCGGGGGGGGCGGGGGGGGGGGGGGGGGGGGGGGGGGGGGCCCCCCCCCCCCCCCGCCCCGTGGCGGGCTCCGGTCAGCTCGGTGGCGGAGTCCACGACGTGCTGGAGGGTGGTGCGGAGTTCGAGGTCCGTGCCGACGTCGAGGACCGCTTCGAGCAGCATGGGCAGGCGGAGGGGCTCCTCCGCGTCCGCGGGCCCGGCGTTCGCAGCCGTGGCGTCCACGGTCTCCGTGGTCCCGGCGTCCTCGTCCATGATCGTCATGGTCTCATTGTCGTACGAATCATCCGGTTTGGGGCGGTCAGTCCTCCTCGTCGTCGTCGAACGGGTTCCGCTCCGCCAGCGGGTCGAGCACCATCGGCTGGACCTTGCCCTCCAGCATCGCGCCGAGGCCCAGGACCGCGCACACGTCCGGCCGTTCGGCGATGTGCACCGGCATCCCGGTCGCCTCGCGCAGCATCTGGTCCAGGCCCGGGAGCAGGGCGCTGCCGCCCACCATCATGATCCCGCGGTCCGCGAGGTCGGCCACCAGATCCGGCGGGCAGTCCCGCAGCACCTTCCCGATGCCGTCGAGGACCGCCGTCAGCGGGGTGTGGATCGCCTCCCGCACGGCGGCGGTGTCGACGGTCACCGAACGGGCCAGGCCCGTGGCGACGTCCCGGCCGTGGATCTCCGTCCAGGCGGGCCCGGTCGTCGTCAGGCCGTTGCCGCTGAGGGCCAGTTGCAGCGGGCGCACCGACTGGCTCGGCAGCATCAGCTCGTGGTGGTGGCGCAGGTGCTGGATGACGGCGTGGTCGATGGCGTTGCCGCCGACCGGCATCCGCTCGGCCGTGACGATCGCGCCCAGCGAGAGCACCGCCACCTGCGTGGTCGCCGCCCCGCACACCAGGATCATGGTCGCGGTCGGCTGCTCGACGGGAAGCCCGCAGCCCACGGCCGCCGCGATCAGGGTGTCGACCAGCTCGACCCGGCGCGCCCCGAGACCGACGAGGGTCTCCACGGCGGCGCGCTGCGCCAGCGGGTCGCTGTCGTGCGGGGTGCAGGCGGCCGCGCGCAGCCGGGGCTTGCGGCGCAGCTGCCGGCGCAGCTTCTCGCCGAGGAGGTGACGGAGCATCCGCTGCGCCATCTCGATGTCGACGACCGTGCCGCCCGAGACCGGGCGGACGACCCGGATGTAGTCGGGGGTGCGGCCGGTCATCTTCTCGGCGAGCGCGCCGACGGCGATCAGCGCTCCCGTGCGGGTGTTGACGGCGGCGACGCTCGGCTCGTCGACGACGAGTCCGGCGCCCTTGACGAAGACCCGGGTGCGGGCGGCACCCAGGTCGACGGCGACATGGCAACGACGCAGCTGCTCAAGGCTGACGGTCACGGCGGATCCTCCGGAGTGCGGTGCTGGCACGGGCGAGGGGGCGCGATGCGCGGTCCTGTTCGCATCGTCCGGCCGTCCGCGGCGCGGCGCGCGCTGGGCTGCGCCGCCCGGGGCTCCGGTGCGGGCGGTGCGGAAGGCCCCACTCCGGGTGAGGACCGTTCCGGAGGCCATCCTTCCCGAAGCGGGAGAATCGCGACGCACCGCCGCCGACCTGCGGTTTCCACACAGGATCCTCACCTCCGCGCCTACCTGGTGCCGCGCCGGGCCGCATAGCCTGCGGGCCCCATGGACTACTGCCACGCGTGCCGGCGGCATCTCAACGGGGCCCTCGCCTGTGCCGGGTGCGGGACTCCCGTCGAGGAACTGCGGTACGAGACCCCCCACATACCGGTCCCCACCCCGGACCGGCCCGCGCCCGAGCACGTCTACGAACTGGACGTCCTCGAACCGCCGCGCCCGGCCCCCGGCGGCCGCCGCGCCGCCCGGGGCCGTTCCGCCGCGCGGAGGGGGAGGCGCTCGCGCTCCCGCCGGGGCCGTACGGTCCTGGTGGGGACGGTGGGCCTGGTCCTCGCGGCCGGGACGCTGACCTTCGCGAAGCTCGCCCTGGAGGAGCCGCCGCGGGACGGCGCGGCCACCGCCGTCGAGGAGCTGGAGGTCACCGAGCCCCCGCTGCCGTCCGAGCCCGCCGAGACCTCCGCGACGCCGGAGGGGACGAGCCCGGCCCCGGTGACGGACGCGCCGAGCTCCGTCCCGACCCGCCCCCGCCGGGTGAGCGCGGGACCGGCGGGACCGGGTGAGGGATCCGGGCCGGGTACGGGGTCGGGCTCCGGTACGGGTACGGGCTCAGGGGCCGGCACCGGCACCGGCCCGGGGAGCGGGGGCGCCCCGGCCTCCGCGCCCGCGACCACCGGCCCGGCCTCCCCGACCGTCACGCCCACCGCGACCGCGTCCGCGTCCGCGACGGCGAGCGGCCCGACGCCGAGCGGCTCGGGGACGCCCGGCGGGCCCGTACCGTCGACCACCGGCCCCACGCCGAGCCGGAGCCAGAGTCAGGGCCCGACGCCCGGGCCGACGCCGACCTGCACCCGTTTCCTCTGGTGGTGCGTCTGACCGGCGCGGCGTTACGCCACGTCCACGCCCAGCATGCGCTTCAGCAGGTCCCGCAGCATGGTCCGCTCGGCCTCGGTCAGTTCGCCGAGCGGCTCGCGCGCGAAGTCCAGCGACTCGCGCAGCCGGCGGGCGGTGTCGCGGCCCTCGTCCGTGGGGGCGGCCAGCTTGACCCGGCGGTCGTCGGGGTCGGGCCGGCGCTCGACCAGGCCGCGGGCCTCCAGGCGGTCGACGATCCCGGTGACGTTGGAGGGCTCGCACTTCAGCTTCTGGGCGATGCGGCGCATCGGCAGCGGGTCGAGCGAGAGCAGGCCGAGGACGCGGGCCTGGGCGCCGGTCAGCGCGTGCT
Source organism: Streptomyces sp. NPDC004284 (assembly GCF_042874035.1). Taxonomy (NCBI): domain Bacteria; kingdom Bacillati; phylum Actinomycetota; class Actinomycetes; order Kitasatosporales; family Streptomycetaceae; genus Streptomyces; species Streptomyces sp. NPDC004284. The sequence continues at coordinate 30,138 of NZ_JBIAMJ010000022.1, forward strand.
GCGCGGCCGCCTGCTCGTACTCCTCGTAGTAGCGCGCCACGACCGTGCCGATCAGCTCGACGACTTCGAGGGTCAGGGGGTCTGTGCGTGAAGTGGCCATGGGTCTCATCCTACCCGGATACTTGACAACATGAAATATCGAAGCGCATGGTTGTTTGAGTAAGTAAACCTTTGTGGATCTGAAGCTTTCTCTGGAGGCCGTGCTCATGTCCGTTCTTCCCGCGTCCAGCCGTGAGTGGCACCTCGTCGCCCGTCCGCACGGCTGGCCCGTCCCGTCGGACTTCGCCCTGCGCGAGGTCCCGGTCGCCGAGCCCGCCGAGGGCCGCATCCTCGTGCGCAACCTGCACTTCTCCGTCGACCCGTACATGCGCGGCCGGATGAACGACGTGAAGTCGTACATCCCGCCCTTCCAGCTCGACAAGCCCATGGACGGCGGCGCGGTCGGCGAGGTCGTCGCCTCCAACGCCGAGGGCTTCGCCGTCGGCGACCACGTCCTGCACGGCCTCGGCTGGCGCGAGTACGCCGACGTCCCGGCCCAGCACGCCACCAAGGTCGACCCGGCGCTCGCCCCGCTCTCCGCCTACCTCGGCGTGCTCGGCATGACCGGCCTCACGGCCTACGCCGGCCTCTTCGAGGTCGCCTCCTTCAAGGAGGGCGACGCCGTCTTCGTCTCCGGCGCGGCCGGCGCCGTCGGCAGCCAGGTCGGCCAGATGGCGAAGCTCAAGGGCGCCTCCCGGGTCATCGGCTCCGCCGGCTCCGACGAGAAGGTCAAGTTCCTCGTCGAGGAGCTCGGCTTCGACGCCGCGTTCAACTACAAGAACGGCCCGGTCAGCAGCCAGCTCCGCAAGGCCGCCCCGGACGGCATCGACGTCTACTTCGACAACGTCGGCGGGGAGCACCTCGAAGCCGCGATCTCCTCGCTCAACGTGCACGGCCGCGCCACCATCTGCGGCATGATCGCCCAGTACAACGACACCGAGCCGACCCCCGGCCCGCGCAACATGGCGATGATCATCGGCAAGCGGCTGCGGCTCCAGGGCGTCCTCGTCGGCGACCACTACGGCCTGCAGAACCAGTTCGTCCAGGAGGTCGGCGGCTGGCTCGCCTCGGGCGAGCTGAAGCACCGCGAGACCTTCGTCGAGGGCATCGAGAACGGCGTGGACGCCTTCCTCGGCCTGCTGCGCGGCGACAACACCGGAAAGATGATCGTCTCGGCGACCCGCTAGCCTTTCCCCAGCCGCCGCGATCGTGGGCGCGAGTCGTCGGCGGAACGAACAAGGAAGACATCAGCATGTCGATCCAGCAGTCTGACGTTCTCTACACCGCCGTCGCCACCGCCGAGAACGGTCGTGACGGGCGTGTCGCCACCGACGACGGGCAGCTCGACGTCGTCGTGAACCCGCCCAAGGCCATGGGCGGCTCCGGCGCGGGCACCAACCCCGAGCAGCTCTTCGCGGCCGGCTACAGCGCCTGCTTCCAGGGCGCGCTCGGCGTCGTCGCCCGCAACGAGAACGCCGACGTCTCCGGCTCGACGGTCACCGCCGAGGTCGGCATCGGCAAGAACGACGAGGGCTTCGGCATCATCGTCAAGATCTCGGCGACCATCCCGAACGTGGACGCCGAGACCGCCAAGAGCCTGATCGAGAAGGCCCACCAGGTCTGCCCGTACTCCAAGGCGACCCGCGGCAACATCACGGTCGAGCTCGCCGTCTGATCCGGACGCGACACCACGTCCGATCCGGGCACGACGGCAGGTCCGATCCGGGCACGACAGCACACGAGGGCCGCACCCCACCGACAGGGGGTGCGGCCCTCGCCGTCGTGCGGACGGCTGAGGCATCATGATCCGTGTCCTGCGGGCGGGGGGAGCGGAGTGGAGTCGTACAACGGGCCGGAACGGGCCGGACGCGAGCTGATCGGCGGGCGGTACCGCCTCGGCGAGCGGCTCGGCCAGGGCGGCATGGGCGTCGTCCGGCGGGCCACCGACGAGCTGCTCGGACGCCCGGTCGCCGTCAAGACGCTCGCGCTCGACTCCGGCGCCGACCCGGCGGGCGTCCTGCGGGAGGCCCGGAGCGTCGCCCAGGTCCGCCACCCGCACGTGATCGTCGTCCACGACGTCGTCGAGCACGAGGGACACCCCGCCCTGGTGATGGAGCTCGTCGACGGCGGCTCGCTCGCCGACCGCCTCGCCGCCCCCGGCGGGGCGCTGTCCCCGAGGGAGGCCGCCCGGCTCGGGCTCGACCTCCTCGACGCGCTGTGCGCCGCCCACGCCCACGGGGTGCTGCACCGGGACGTGAAGCCCGCCAACGTCCTCCTGGAGAAGGGCACCGGACGGGCCGTCCTCACCGATTTCGGCATCGCGAGCCTCCCCGGCGCCACCACGCTCAGCGGCACCGGGGTCTTCATCGGCACCCCCGAGTACACCGCGCCGGAACGGATGAAGGGCGAGGCCGGCGGCCCGGCCTCCGACCTGTGGTCGCTCGGCGCGCTCCTGTGCGCGGCGGCGACGGGCGCCTCGCCGTTCCGCCGGGACTCGATCGGCGCCGTCCTGCACGCGATCGTGTACGAGGAGATCCGGCCCTCCGACCGGCTCGGGCCGCTCGTGCCCGTCGTCCGCGGCCTCCTCGAACGCGATCCGGACCGCCGCCTCGCCGCCCCCGAAGCCCGCCGGATGCTCGCCGCCTGCGCGGCGGGGGACGGCACGGCGGACACGCCCGCACCGGTGGCGGGCCCCCACCCGCCGGCCGGGCCCGACCCCCGCACCCCCGTCCTCCCGAGACCGGACGACACCCCGGAGCCCCGGCCCCGGCCGGAGGACCCCGGCACCGCCCGGCCCGTCGGCACCGCCCGCCGGGGCGGGTTCGCGCTGCCGTTCGTGGCCGCGACCGTCGCCGCCTCCGTCGCCGCCGTGACGGTGGCGGTGCTGCTCGCCACCCGCGACGAACCGCCGGCGGACACGGGGGCGCGCCCGGCCGGTGCGAGGAGCTCCTCCGCGGCCCCCGTACCCGCCGGGTACACGGCCGTCGAGGACGAGCGCGGCTTCACCCTGGACGTGCCCTCCGGGGCGCGCCGCTCGACCGACGGCGAGCGGGTCTTCTACACGACGGGCGACGGGGCCGTCTGGGTCGGGATCAGGATCCGGGCGATCCCGTCCGGCGGGGCGATCGGGGTGATGCGTACCGCCGACGCGGCCGGCCCGAGCACCAACAAGGGCTACCGCGACGCCACGGTCGAGGAGACGACGCACGAGGGACTGCCCGCCGCCCGCTGGGAGTTCACCTGGAACGGCTTCACCGTCGCCGAGGGACCCCGGCGCACCGTCGACGTCTGCTGGGAGCAGGCCGGCACCCTCTACGACCTGTGGGCATCGGCCCCGGTGGGCCGTGCCGCCGAGGCCCGCCGCCACTTCGACAAGGCCCTGGAGTCCTTCCGCACGACCGGCGGTTAGGGTGACTTCCATGCGTGATCTCGGGGTGGGTTTCAGATATCTGCTGCAGGGCCAGAAGTGGATCGGCGGGCGCGGGCGCCGGCTGGGGATCGGGCTGCTGCCCGGACTCGTGACGCTCGTCCTGTACGCGGGGGCGCTCGTCGGCCTCGGTTACGGCGCCGACGACCTGGCCGCGTGGGCGACGCCGTTCGCCGACGACTGGAGCTCGCCCTGGCTCGGCATCTTCCGCGGCACCCTGACGGCGCTGGTCTTCGCCTTCGGGCTCTTCCTCGCGGTCATCACCTTCACCGCCGTCACCCTCCTCGTCGGCCAGCCCTTCTACGAGTCGCTCTCCGAGGACGTCGACCGCGGCGAGGGCGGCGAGGTCCCCGAGTCGGGCCTGCCGCTCTGGCGCGACCTGTGGATCTCGGCCCGGGACAGCCTGCGGATCCTGGTGCGGGTCGCCTTCTACGGCGTGCTGCTCTTCGCCTGCGGGTTCATCCCCGTCGTCGGCCAGACCGTCGTGCCCGCCATCGGCTTCTGCGTCTCCGGTTTCTTCCTCACCGAGGAGCTGACCTCCATCGCGCTCCAGCGCCGGGGCGTCGAGCTGAAGGAGCGGCTGCGGCTGCTCCGGGGACGCCGGATGGCCGCCCTGGGCTTCGGAGTCCCGCTGACGCTCGCCTTCCTGGTGCCCTTCGTCGCCGTCCTCCTCATGCCGGGAGCGGTCGCCGGAGCCACCCTGCTCGTCCGCGACCTGCGCGGCGAGACGTCCGGGGACGACGACTCCGAGGGGGAGGAGGGCCGGGAGGCCGCCGGCCTTCCGGCCCCCGGTGACGGGCAGGGGACGCACCACCTGTCCCACTGAGGCCGTTCAGCCTTCCATGACCGGGTGCAGTTCCGGCCGGGCGTCCCACCACGCCCGGTGGAAGGCGTTGTTGTCGACGTTCGCCAGGTAGGCGCGGGCCGCGGCCCCGTACAGCAGCTCCGCCTGCCGGGCGGAGACCGCCGCCCTGTTCCAGGCGAGCCGGATCCGGCCCGTCACCGGGTCGCCCTCCAGGGGGCGGAGGACCGTGCCCTCCGCCGCCGGGGCCGTCGGCTGGCTCATCGAGATCGCGCGGCCCGAGGCGATCAGGTCGTAGTGCATCTTGCGGTCGGCGACCCGGTGCCGCAGCGAGGGCGTGAACCCGGCCTTCTCGCAGGCCGCGACCAGCGCCTCGGGGCCGCCGTCGTCGTCCTCCACCAGCGTCATCCAGGACTCGCCCGCGAGCTCGGCGAGCGGGACGCGCTCCCGGCCCGCCAGCGGGTGCGCCGCCGAGAGCCGCACGCAGAACGGCTCCTTGGGGACGAGCGTGCGGGCGGTCGTCCCCTCGGGCAGCGGCACCTCGTGGTCGTTGACCTCCCCGTACAGCACGGCGTCGTACCGTCCCGCGCCGAGCTGCCGGGTGAGCGTCGTCGCCGAGTGCTCCACGGTCACGGAGAACTCCCGGCCCGTCAGCCGCTCCTCCAGCTCCCCGAGCAGCCGGTCGACGAGGACCAGCAGGATGCAGCCGAGGCGCAGCGGGGTGTGCGGGGCGACGGCCCGCGCTCCGGCGGCCAGCGCGTCCATCTCGCCGAGCACGAGCCGTGCCTTGGAGAGGACGAACTCGCCCAGCGGGGTGGGCTCCACGCCGTGCCGGCCGCGCAGGAAGAGCTCCCCGCCCGCGACCCGCTCGATGCGGCGGAGCTGCGCGGAGAGGGCCGGCTGCGAGACCCCGAGCCGCCCGGCGGCCCGCCCCAGACTGCCCGCCTCCGCTATCCGGCAGACGGCCTCAAGATGCCTCAACTCCAGCTGCATTTCAGCAGCGTACGCAGCGGCGCCTGGTCTGCACCATAACCCGCGTCTTATGCCGCATGAGATGTCCCGAACTCGCCATGTCCACGCCCATACTCGGCGCGACGATCCGTCTCCCCCACCCTTGAACGGAGCACGACGTTGCATCCCACCAGACTCACGGCGACCGTGGCCGCCCTGGCGCTCTCGGCGAGCCTCGCGACCGCCCTCGCCGGACCGGCGACCGCGGCGGCCCCGCAGGCGCGGCCCGCACCGCCCGGGCACGGCAGGGCCCTCGCGCTCGCCGCGGCGGACAAGGCCGCGGCGAGCGGTCTCGACGAGCTGCGGCACGGCGCCGACGAGGACCTCGTCCGGACGTCCGTCACCCCCTGGGCGAACGGTCTGTACTACGCCTCGTACGAGCGCACCTACCGCGGCCTCCCGGTCGTCGGCGGCGACGCGGTCGTCGTCTCCGACAGCTCCGGCAAGGTCCGTGAGGTCACCGGCGCGCCGGCCCCGGCCATCAGGGTCTCCACCAGGGCCGGGGTCACCGCCGCGGCCGCCCTCGTCACCGCCCGGAAGCAGTTGGCCTCGGTCGAGAGCGCGAGCGCCCCGGAGCTGACCGTGCTCCTCAAGGGCGGCAAGGCCGTCCTGACCTGGCACACCCTGGTCGTCGGCCGGACCGCGCAGGGCGCCCCGAGCTCCCTCGCCACCTATGTCGACGCGCGCACCGGCGCCATCGCGCAGGCCACCGACAAGATCGTGGACGCCGACGGCCGCGGCTACCACAACGGCAACGTCACCCTCGACACCGCCGCCACCTCGATGACCGACCCGAACCGCTCGGGCCTGCGCTGCGGCGGACAGAACGGCGGCACCTACACGGGCTCCTCGCCGTGGGGCAACGGCGGCGCCAACGACCTGGTGACGGCCTGCGTCGACATCATGTACACGGCCCAGCGCGAGTACGACATGCTCAAGCAGTGGTTCGGCTACAACGGCCAGAACGGGCAGGGCGGCATGGTCCCGGCCCAGGCGGGCCTCGGCGACGTCAACGCCTACTACGACGGCACCAAGACCACGTTCGGCCACAACCAGCAGAACGCGAACCAGCTCACCGCCATCGACGTCGTCGCCCACGAGTACGGCCACGAGATCTTCGACAAGACCCCCGGCAGCTCCGGCTCGTCCAACGAGAACGGCGGGATGAACGAGTCGACCGGCGACATCTTCGGCGCGCTCACCGAGGCCTTCGCCAACAACCCGAACGACACCCCCGACTACACGGTGGGCGAGAAGGTCAACTTCTTCGGCGACGGCAAGCCGATCCGCTACATGTACAACCCCTCGCTCGCCAACAACGACCCCAACTGCTACACCCAGTTGACCTCGGGCACCGAGGTGCACGCGGCGGCCGGCCCGCAGAACCACTGGTTCTACCTGCTCGCCGAGGGCTCCAACCCGGGCGGCGGCAAGCCCGGCAGCCCGATATGTTCCGGCGGGCCCTCCTCCGTGACCGGCATCGGCATCCAGAAGGCCGGCAAGATCTTCATGGGCGCCCTGCTCATGAAGACCTCCTCCTGGAACCACCTCGCCGCCCGCAGGGCGACGCTGACCAGCGCCAAGAACACCTACGGCAGCGCCGAGTGCAACGCCGTGAAGGCGGCCTGGAACGCGGTCGGCGTGCCGGCCCAGTCCGGTGAGACCGACTGCGGCGGCACCACGACGCCGGACTTCTCGCTCGCCCTGAACCCGTCCTCGGGCTCGGTCCAGCCGGGTGCCTCCGTCACCTCCACGGTGAACACCTCCACCACCGGCGGCGGTGCGCAGACCGTGCAGCTCTCCGCGAGCGGCGCCCCGAGCGGGGTCACCGTCTCCTTCAGCCCCTCCTCGGTGACCTCGGGCTCCTCGTCCACGATGACCGTCCAGGTCGCCGCGGGCACCGCCAACGGCACGTACCCGATCACCGTCACCGGTACGGGCTCCGCCACCCACACGGTCACCTACCAGCTGTCGGTCGGCACCACGACCCCGCCCACCGGCTGCGACGACACCGCGTACACCTACCGGGGCACCCTGGCCTCCGGTCAGGCCCAGGCGCAGCCGGACGGCTCGTACTACTACTCGGCGACCTCCGGCACCCACGTGGGCTGCCTGCGCGGCCCGGCCGGCGCCGACTTCGACCTGTACCTGCAGAAGTGGAACGGGTCGGCCTGGGCGGACGTGGCCGTCGGCGGCACGGCGTCCGCCGACGAGGACACCAGCTACTACGGCACCGCGGGCTACTACCGGTACGTGGTCCACGCGTACAGCGGCTCCGGCGCGTACACGCTGGGCCTGAGCGCCCCGTAGGGGCCCGAGCACCCCGTAACGGGGGCGGGCGCCGTCGCGGACCGGGGGTTCCGTGACGGCCTCCCCGGAGGGCCGGACGGTCGTATGTCCCACGACCGTCCGGCCCTTCGCCCGTGCTCGCGCCCGTGCTCAGCGCACCTCGGCGAGGGCGAAGCCGGGCTCCTCGGGGCCCGCGTCCGCGATCCGCCCGCCGTCCGGGCCCCAGGCCCCGGCCCGGCCGCAGCCCACGCCGTCCTCGTTGGACCCGAGGACGTTGCCGAGCACCACGTACAGGCCGAAGTCCCGGGCCCGTACGGGATACACCTCGTCGAAGGAGTCGTTGTCGGCCGCGAGCACCGAACTCGCCAGGTACACCGAGCAGCCGTCGGCCGCGGCGCGCTCCGCGAGCTCGGGGAAGCGGTTGTCGTAGCAGGTGGCCAGGGAGAACCGGACCCCGTCGAGCGCGAACCGCCCGTCGGCGGCGCCCGGTTCGAAGACCTCCGCCTCGACCCCGTACAGGTGCTGCTTGTCGTAGCGGGCGAGGAGCGAGCCGTCCGGACCGATCACGAGCGTGGTGATCCCGGCCCCCGAACCGCCCGTCCTCACGGGGCCGTTGACGACGGCGGCCACGCCCGCGGCCCGGCAGGCCTCCCGTACGGGGTCGAGCCGGGGGTCGTCCTCGGTGAGGAGCAGGGAGGGGGTGTCGCGGATCAGGGACGGCTCGTACCCGGTGAGCGAGAGCTCGGCGAAGACCGCGACCCGGGCCCCCTCGGTCCCGGCCGCCCGGACCAGACCGGCGATCGTACGGACGTTGGCGTCGATGTCCCCGGCGACCGGGGCGAACTGGGTGGCTGCGACGATCATGACCCTCATCCTCTCGCGCGGGTGTGTAAGGGTCAATACGGGGTTGAGTCTGTTAGCTCCTGTGCCGTTTCGCGCAGCACGGCGAGGAAGGCGGTCGCCGCGACCGTGGGGACCGGCGGGGTGGCCGCGTGGACCGGGCGGTACGGGACGTCCTCCGGGTGGATCGTGACGAGCGCGACGTCCGGGCGCACCGAGGCCGCCGCGAGCGCCGGCACGAGCGTGACGCCGAGACCCGCCGCGACCGCGCCGAGCTTGGCGATCCACTCCCCGGCGAGCAGCCCCGTGCGCGGGCGGAACCCGGCCTCGACGGCCGGACGGAACAGCGTGTCCTCCAGGCGCTCGTTGCCGACGATCCACTCCTCGTCCGCGAGCTCCGCGAGCCGCACCCCCCGCCGGCCCGTGTGCGCGTGCCCGCGCGGGAGCGCCACCAGCATCGGTTCGTCGAGCAGATGGTGCAGCGTCACCCCAGGCGGCGGGGGAGAGCCAGGGGGCGGGCAGACCACGGCGAGGTCCTCCTCGCCCGTGGCCACCAGGCCCAGGTGCTTCACGGAGAACCCCTCCACCCGGCTGACCGCCACCCCCGGATGCCGCTCCCGGAACACGGCCTGCGCGCGCGGCACCAGGGCCGCCGTGGCGCTGGAGAAGGAGCCGAGCCGCAGCAGCCCCCCGTCCAGGGAGCGCAGCGCCGCCAGCTCCGCCCGGGCGGTGGCCAGCCGGTCCCGGACCGCCTCCGCGTGCGGGACGAGCACCCGGCCGGCCTCGCTCAGCCGCACCCCCCGCGGCAGCCGCTCGAAGAGCTCGGCGCCCACCTCGTCCTCCAGGGACTGGACCTGCCGCGAGACCGCGGACTGCGTGTAGCCGAGGGCGTGGGCGGCGGCGGTGAAGGAGCCCGCGCGGGCGACGGCGAGGAACACCTCGTACAAGCCATGAGAGTTGGGCATGGGAACCATGCTAGACATTCGCTTGTCGCATGGCGCGGACGGTCCTAGCGTCGAGATCATGGAGAACACCGCGCAGAAGATCGCCTTCCTCGGCCTCGGATCCATGGGCCTGCCGATGGCCCGCCGCCTGCTCGACGCCGGGCACCCCCTGACCGTCTGGAACCGCACGGCCGCCAAGGCCGACGCCCTCGTCGCCGACGGCGCCGTCCGCGCCGCGACCCCCGCCGAGGCCGTCCGGGACGCCGACGTCGTCATCACGATGCTCGCGGACCCGGCCGCCGCCCTCGCCGTCGCGGACGAACTCGTCCCGGCGCTGCGCCCCGGCACCCACTGGGTCGACACCTCCACGGTCGGACCGGACACCGTCGCCGCCCTCGCCGCCCGGCTCCCCGCCGGGGTCGCCCTCGTCGACGCGCCCGTGATGGGCAGCGTCGACCGGGCCGCCGCCGGCGAGCTGATGATCCTCGCGGGCGGCGACACCACGCCCGTCTCCGCCGTCCTCGGCCGGCTCGGGACCGTCACGCCCTGCGGCGGCCCCGGCACGGGCGCCGCCCTCAAGCTCGTCCTCATCAACGCCGCCATCGGCGGGGTCGCCCTCGTCGCCGAGGCCCTCGCGCTCGCCGGCACCCTCGGCCTGCCCCGCGAACTCGCACTGCGCACCCTCGGCGCGGGCCCCCTCGCGGGCGCCGTCGGCCGGGCCACCGCCACCGGCTCGTACTTCCCGGTCGCCCTCGCCGCGAAGGACGTCGCCCTGGCCACCTCGTCGGCGAAGCTCCCCGTCCTGGAGGCCGTCCACGCCTTCCTGACGGAGGACCCGGCCCTGCTCGGCGAGGACGTGGCGGCGATCGTCCGGCGGTGAGCCGATGGTGCGGCCGGCACGTCAGCGGCTTCGGTACGCGCCCTCAGACGTCCCGGCGGCGTACGACGAACGTCATCGTCAGCGTCGCCACGGCCGGGTAGAGCAGCAGCATCCACCAGGAGTGGGCGGTCGACGGCACCGCCTTCCCCGGATCGTCGGTCAGCAGGCGTCGTGCCGCACTGGTGGGCAGTGCTTTGCGGAGGTACGCCAGCCACCCCTCGTCGGCGTGGACGATCAGAGGCGCGACCAGAAGGACACCGAGCCCGGCCGTGACGGACCCGAGGCCGCTGCGCATCAGGGACGCGAGGGCCAGGCCGAGGACGGCCAGCGCCCCGGCGAACAGCGCCGACCCGGCGACGGCCCGTACCGCCCCGGGGTCCTGGACCGAGATGCCGAAGCGACGGGTGGCGAACATGGCCTGGGCGCAGAGGAAACCGGCGAGAGACGTCACCAGGCCGACAAGGAGACCGAAGGCTCCGGTGACACCGGCCTTCGCCAGCAGGGCCGGGAAGCGTCTCGGCACGGCGGCGAAGGTCTGGCCGATCGAGCCCGTCGCGTACTCGTTGCCCATGTCGACGGCGCCGAGGACCACCATCGCCACCTGCAGGACGACGAAGCCGCTGAAGGACGCGCCGAGCGGATCGAAGGCCGCTCGCTCTTCGGGCGTCCAGCCGTTCCAGTGGTGCAGCGTGGAGTTGCAGGACAGCAGGGTGAGGGCCAGCGCCCCGGCGACTCCGCACGCCGTGACGATCCAGGTGGAGCGCACGGACCGGAGCTTGATCCATTCACAGGCCAGCAGGCCGAGGGCGTACTTCATGAGGTGACGGGGTCTTCCGGGTCGGGCTCGTGCTCCGGTCCGTCCGATCCGGAGATGAGCGACATGAATCTCTCTTCGAGGGAGCCGCGGCGCGGAGTGAGCTCGTGCAGCCGGATCCGCCCGGCGAAGGCGAGGTCGCCGATCTCGCCGGCGGTCAGACCGGACACCCGCACCGTGTCGTCCGGCCCCGGTGCGACCGCGCCCCCCGCTCGTTCGACCGCTTCGCGGAGGCCGGACGCGTGCGGAGTGCGCACCAGCACCGAGGAGCGGGCGTCGGGGCCGACGAGATCCGACAGGGAGGCGTCGGCCACGACCCGGCCCCTGTCGATGACGAGGAGATGATCGGCGGTGCTCTCCATCTCGCTCATCAGGTGGCTGGAGACCAGAACGGTGCGTCCCTCGGCGGCGAGAGACCGGAAGGTGCTCCTGATCCAGCGGATTCCCTCGGGATCCAGGCCGTTGGCGGGCTCGTCGAAGATCACGACCGGGGGATCGCCGAGCAGAGCCGCCGCGATGCCGAGGCGCTGCTTCATGCCCAGGGAGTACCCGCCGATGCGCCGCCGGGCCGCCGGGCCGAGCCCTGCCTCCTCCAGGACCCGCAGGACCCGCGCCCGCCCGATCCCGTTGCTCCGCGCCAGGGCGGTGAGATGCGACAGACCGCTGCGGCCGCCGGGCACGGATGTCGCGTCGAGGAGGGCCCCCACCCGGTGGAGGGGGCGGCGCATCTCCCGGTAGGGGACGCCGTCGATGGTCGAGGAGCCCGAGGTCGGCGCGACCAGCCCCAGCAGGATCCGGAGCGTGGTCGACTTCCCGGCGCCGTTCGGCCCCAGGAACCCGGTCACCACCCCTGGACACACCTCGAAGGTCACCTCGTCCAGGGCGTTGACCCGGCCGAAACGCTTGGTCAGCCCGGATGCGACGATCACCGTCCGCCCCTCTCGAAGGGCCCGGCCAGGCCGCCCTCGTAGGCCGCGATGACCAGTTGCGCGCGGTCGCGCGCGCCCAGCTTCATCAGCAGCCTGCTGACGTGCGTCTTCACCGTCCCGACGGTCACCAGCAGCTCCGCGGAGATCTCTGCGTTGGAACGGCCGCGGGCGATCAGCCGCAGGACGTCGCCCTCCCGCTCCGTGATCCCGCCCAGGTCCACGGAGGGGTACGGAACACCCGGGCGGCGCACGAACTCCTCGATGAGCCGACGGGTGACCTTGGGCGCGAGGAGGGACTCGCCGGAGGCGATCACGTCGATGGCCGAGAGCAGTTCGGCCGGCGGAGTGTCCTTCAGCAGAAAGCCACTGGCACCCGCGCGCAGCGCGCCGAACGCGTACTCGTCCAGATCGAAGGTGGTCAGGATCAGAATCCGCACATCGACGGGATCGGGGCCGGACAGCAGACTGCGGGTCGCCTCGATACCGTCCATCAGCGGCATGCGGATGTCCATCAGGGCGACGTCCGGGCGGAGGGCGCGGACCAGTTCCACGGCCTCCCGGCCGTGGGCCGCCTCGCCGACCACCTCGAGTCCGGGGGCGGAGTCGACCAGGACCCGGAAACCTCCACGGACCAGAGCCTCGTCGTCGGCGATGAGTACGCGAGTCGTCATGCGGCGTCCTGTTCCGTGCGGGGCGTCCGTTCCCCGTGCTTCATCGGGTTCGTGTGCTTCGCGCCCGGGTGCGGGGCGTCGCCGTGAGGATCCGCGGGCAGCGGAAGACGGGCGACGACCCGGAACCCGCCGGCGGGCAGCGGTCCGGCCGTCACGTCCCCGCCGTACAACGCCGTGCGTTCCCGCATGCCGATCAGACCGTGACCGGCGGATTCCCACGGGTCCGCCGTCCGCCCGGGCGGAGGACCTCCGACGCCCGCGTCGGCGATCGTGAGGGTGAGGAGGCCGGGGAGGCGGGACACGGCCAGCTCGGCCCGGTCGGTACGGGCGTGCTTGGCGACATTGGTCAGCGCCTCCTGCACGATCCGGTACGCGGCCCGGTCGACCCCGCGGGGCAGCCCCGCCACCTCACCCTCCAGGCTCACCTCCACCTCGACGCCGGCCTGTGCGCTGGTGGCGATCAGGGCGTCCAGGTCGGCGAGTCCACCGGGATGGAACTCCGCGGCGTCGCCGTCACGGAGCACCCCCAGAAGGGAGCGCAGCTCCCGCAGCGCCGACCGGCTGGTCCGCTCGATCGCCGAGAGCGCCTTCGCCGCCTCGTCCGGCTGGTCGCGGCTGACGTGGTGGCCCACGCCGGACTGGACGGCGATGATGCTCATGCTGTGTGCGACGACGTCGTGCAACTCGCGTGCGATCCGCAGCCGTTCCTCGGTCACCGCCCGCCGGGCCTCGGCGAGCTGGGCGGCCGCGCGCTGCTCCGCCTGCAGGCGGAGCCCTTCGTGGTACTCCCGGCCCCGCGCCGCGGACCAGCCGGCGGCCCACGCGGCGCACTGCAGCACGACGACCTCCGAGGCCCAGCCCCAGGCCACCGTCGGCTGCTCGGCCTGCCAGTGCAGAAACGCGGCCACCAGCACCTCCGAGGCGAGGGCGGCGAGCAGCGCGTACGCCGCCCTCCGCGGCGGCAGACCGAGCGACACGCCGTAGACGACGAGTGCGATGACCAGCCACATCACGAGGAACAGCCGGGTGTAGCTCAGTACCGGCAGCAGGACGGCGGCGAGCACCAGGGCGGGCACCGGACTGAACCGGCGCGCGCCGAACGCCACGACGAAGCAGCAGATCAGGGCGAGGACCAGGCCGAGGGGAACCCCGAACCACTCGGCGGCCCGGTCCGCGTCCAGCATGAACAGCCCGCCGAGAAGGAGGGCGACGAGCGGGTCGCGGGCGAAGGGGGGACACCACGCGTACAGCCGCTCGAAGGGGGCGTGCGAGGGGAGCAGGGGCCGGTTCACGGGCTGAACATAACGCGCGTGCCCGGCGCCGCGCGTCTGTCCTCGGACAGACCGCCGGCCTCCTCCTGCGGGTGGATCCGGGCTCCGTGATCTGTCCCGGGGCAGATGCCCGGAGTCCGGCTGTGGCCGGACGCGACCGGAGCCGGGTCCCTGCGAGCGTGGCGGACGACATCGACGCCGGACTTCAGGAAGTGGACATGATCATCGCCGAAGGACTGACCGGGTCGTACGGCACGGTTTCCGCGGTCCAGGGTGTCTCGCTGGCGGTGCGCCCCTACGAGGTCACCGGCCTCCTCGGCCGGCCCGGTGCGGGGAAGTCGACCCTGCTGCGACTGATCCTGGGCGACATCGTGCCCACCGAGGGCTCGGTGGCCGTACAGGGGCGCCCTGTACGGGGGCGCCGTCATCCCCCGCAGAGAGTGGGCGCGTCGCCGGATCCCGCGTCCCTTCCCCTCTCCCGAACGGCCCGCGAGCACCTCGGCGAGTCCGCCGCCGCGGCAGGGATCGCGCGGGCCCGGGTCGGCATCGTTCTGCAACAGGTGGCGCTGGCCTCGGCGGCACGCCGGCCCGTCGGCACGTACACGCGGTCCGAACGGGCCCGGCTCGGTGTCGCCGAGGCGCTGCTCGGCGACCCTCCGGTGATCCTGCTGGACGGACTCGGCGACCGCCTGGACGGAGGAGAACTGCCGCGGTTCGGCGCTCTGCTCAACGGCCTGGCCGGGGAAGGACGCACGATCATGGTGACGGGCCGTGCTCTGCGGCCGCTGACCGCGCTGACCGGCCGCCTCGTCGTCGTACGGGACGGGCGCCTCGTGCACGACAGTGACGACGGCCGTCCCCTGCGACCGGACGCCGCCGACACGGTGCTGGTCCGGACGCCGCTCTGGCAGCGACTCGCCTATGCCCTCGCCGATGCGGGCGCCCGCGTCCGGCTGACGGACGACGACGGACTCGAGGTGTCCGATCTCGGCAGGGACTCCATCGGCGCCCTGGCGCGCGAGCACGGCATACCGCTGACCAGCCTGGGCGGAGCGCTGTGGGGCGGGGATCCGCGGGACGGGGCGGTGCCGCCCGCGGCGCCTCGGCGCGAAGTGCCCTCCGGAGCGAAGCCCCTGGCCCTCGCCGTCCGGTTCCCGTGGCCGTCGGGGGGCACGCCGGACGGAGAGGCGGGTGCGGGCGGGTGAGGGACCTGCGACGCTTCGGCCTTCCGCTCGTGCTGGTGTCTCTGGCCGCCTGTGCGGCCTTCGTCCAGCTGTCGGTGCTGGACGCGGAGCAACGGGACTGGCTGGAGGGGTACTTCTCGACCAGCCTCGTCAATCTCGGGGACCACCCGCTGCAGGCGCTGGTGGGCTCCGCCTTCGTGCCGGGTGACCGTCCGTGGCCGGAGATGGCCGCGGTCGCCTTCGCCGTGACGGCGGCTGCGGACCGGTTCGGCGGCCCGGGGACGATGTCGATCATCGCCATGGGACACATCGGGGGCACTGTGGTGAGCGAGGGAGTCCTCGGGCTGCGGATCCTCGGCGGGCAGGAGCCGGTGTCGCTGATCCGGCTGGAGGACGTCGGCTCGTCCTACCTCCTCGTGTCGGCGCTCACGGCCGTGGTGGCGTGGGGGGTGCGCACCCCGGTGCGGGTGCTCGCGGCATGCGTTCTCCTGGCGGCGATGCCCCGGCTGTTGGACGGCCTCACCGCGTGGGGCGTCCCGGCCATGGGGCACGTGGTGGCGATGGTGTCCGGGGTGCTGCTGGGACGGGTGCCCCGGTGCCCCGGCCGGGCGACCACCGTCAGTACGCCCCTGTCGACCGTCCCGGACCGCCCGAAGAGCACGTGAGCCGCAACGCGTTGTCATGCTCGCCGTACCATTCACGGGTCCTGGCCGGGGGCTGGGCGCCGCGGGGCTTGCCGTCGAGCCGGTGCCGGGCTTCGTCCTGCCCGGCGAAGCGCGGTGCGGCGTAGGCGATGCCACCCGCCCGGGTGGACTCCTCCTCCGCCGCGCGTTCGGCCGCGTACAGGCGGACCAGCAGGTGGAAGCGGTAACGGCCGGGGGCCGGGGACTCGAGCAGATGCGCGTCGACGAGCACGGACAGCTCCGCGGCCAGCCGGTTCAGCGAGGCGGAACCCGACCCGGCGGCCGTCAGCCGGGCGACGGCGTCCAGGCGGATGTCGGGCCCCTCGTGCAGGCCGAGCAGACGGAACAGCCGTGCGGCGCGCGGCGGAAGGGCCCGGTAGGACCACGACAGCACGGTACGGAGTGTGGACGCGGGATCGTCCGGGACGTCGAGGGCGTCCAAGGGGAAACCCGGACGGGTGAGCTCCTCCACCAGGTCCCGCAGCAGCAGGCCGGGGCGCTGGGCGGCCCGCTCGGCGAGGACGCGAAGGGCCAGGGGCAGGCCGCCGCACAGTCGTATCAGCTCCCGGCCGGCCGCCGGTTCGGCGCGGAGCCTTCGAGGGCCGATGACCTCCTCCAGGAGCGCGGTCGCCGCCGGTTCCGAGAGGTACGGCGTCTCCAGGAGCTGCGCACCGTCACGGATCAGCAGACCGCGGAGCTGGGCGCGGGAGGTGACCAGGACGGCGCTCCCCGGGGAGTTGGGCAGCAGGGGCCGTACCTGCTCCGTCGCCCTGGCGTTGTCGATGAGGATGAGAACGCGGCGGTCGGCGAGTAAGGACCGGTAGAGCGCGGTGAGGCCGGAGAGGCTGCCGGGGAGGTTCGAGGGGCTCACTCCCAGAGAGCACAGGAATCCACGGAGCACGCTGGCCGGGTCGAGCGGCTCGACGGCGTCGTGGCCGTGCAGGTCGGTGAAGAGCTGCCCGTCCGGGTAGAGGTGGGCGACACCGTGTGCCAGGCGGGTGGCCAGCATCGACTTGCCCACTCCGGCGGGCCCCGTGATGAGGAGCGGAGCGCGCGGACCGACCGCCGCCCCGGGCAGACTCAGATACCGCTCGTAGGCGGCGATCAGGTCCTCGCGTCCGATCAGATCTCCTGTGACGGGCGGGAGCTGGGCGGCCCGTGGGCCGTCGTCCGCCGTCGGCGCGGCGCCGGCCTCGGCGATCTCCGCTCCGCGTGCCTTCCGTGTGCGCACCAGCCGGGCGGCTCCCTCGGCATTCAGTCCGAGTGCCTGGGCGATCAGCTCCAGGGAGCGACGGTAGGGCCGTGCGGTGCGACCGAGTTCGATGTCTCTGATGGTGCGGACGCTCAGGCCGGCAAGGTCGGCCAGCTCCTCCTGCGTCAGCCCGGCGGCTTCACGCAGCCGTCTCACCAGGCGGTCTTCCGTTTTCGTGCCGACCGACGACATCTCCCGGACCTCCTCAGTTGTTCCGGCCCTCGCGGCGGAGCACTTTTCCAACCGTATACATGCAGGCGCAAGTTATTTCCTTGCGCGCTGCACATTGGCGCAACTCGAACCCGCGCCGGGACATTCCACGGTTCGTGAGGGAGTCCTTTCGGCCAACCCGCCCCCGTCCCGGCTCTGCCGCCGAGACTGCCGATCAGAGTTCCTGTTCACGGGCGGACTGCTGGGTGAGGCTGGCGAAGCGATCAATGCGAGGACCTCAACACATCCACCGGAACCCCGCCGTTCACCGGTGACAAGGGAGAACACCATGGCATCGTCCTCAGGGAGGGCTGCGGCACCGCGCGATCTGACGTCCATGTCGACACTGGCTTCGCTGATCTCACCGGTCACGCTGGAGGAATTCCGCCAGGACCACTGGGAGCGAGCGCCCCTGCACGTGCCGGGCGGCGACTCCGGCCGCTTCACGGACCTGCTCTCCCTGGCGGACGTGGGAGATCTGCTGTCCCGCACGGGATCCGACCTGGAGAACATCCGTGTGGTGATCGAGGGCAGGGAGACACCGGTACGCGAACTCAGCGCGAACCGCGGACGCAACGGCACCGCCAACGCGGTCGAGGAGCTGTACAACCGGTACCGCAACGGCTCCACGATCGTGCTGAACGCGCTGGAAAGGCGGTGGGGACCGCTCGGCACCTTCGCCGCCGACCTCGGTGCCGAGGTGAACGCGCGGTTCCAGGCGAACGTCTACCTCACCCCGGGGGGTGAGTCGCGGGGGTTCAACCCCCACTACGACACCCACGACGTGTTCGTCCTCCAGGTGCACGGCGTCAAGCGGTGGCGCCTGTACGGCTCGCCCTACGAACTTCCCCTGCGCAGCCGGCCGTACGACCACTCGCAGGAGGCTCCCGCACCCGAGCGGGAGATCGAGATGAACCCGGGCGACGTGCTCTACCTTCCTCGCGGCGCCATCCACGCCGCGACCTCCGCGGACACGGCGTCCCTGCACATCACGATGGGCGTGCATCCGGTGCTCTGGGCCCAGGTGCTGCAGGACGCCATCGGCCGACTGGCCTCGGAGGACGTGCGGTTCCGGTCCGGGCTCCCGCTGGGATTCGCCAACGACAAGGAACTGCGGGCCCAGGCCGCGGACACCGTCGCCGGACTCGTCGACGTGCTGGCCGCGCGACTCGCGCCGCAGGAACTCGTGGAGGAGGCGGCCAAGCGGGCCGTCTCGATCAGCCCGGCGACGCTCCAGCACCACCTCACCGATCTGGAGGCCGTGTCCGCGCTCGGCCTCACGACGTCGGTGCGCCGCCGGCCGGGTCTCCGCTGGAGTGCCGACTACGGCGACGAGGGCGTCGAGTTGGAGTTCCACAACAAGACGGTCCGGCTGCCCGGCCACGTCGCGGACGAGGTGCGGTGCATCGCCGAGGCCGGCGGCCCCTTCACGGCGGAGTCCATCGTCGGCGATCTCGACACGGCCGGCCGTCTGGTCCTGGTCCAGGCCCTGGTGCGCGAGGGGTTCCTCACACTGGCGTGAGCCATGAGTCCGTTCCCGTCGCCCCGTCGGCCCCCGGCCGACGGGGCCTCATCGTCCGGATGCCGGGCAGGGGCGGCGCGCCCGTACGCCGTGGCGCCGTCTCCTTCCCGAGCGCGTCCGGCGGAAGGAGAAGAACACGTGCGTGAGCAGCCGACGGAGCGGCCTCCGGTGGGCCTCGGCAGGGTCCTGCGTCTCTTCGTCCCGTACCGGTCCCGACTGCTGACCGTGCTCGTCCTTGTCATGGGCGGTTCTCTGCTGGCCCTGATCCCGCCGTTCCTGCTGCGGGAACTGCTCGACGTCGCGCTGCCTCAGAGGCGTACCGGCCTGCTGACCGTTCTGGCCGCAGGCATGCTTGCCGTCGTCGTGGCCGGCACCTCGCTGTCCGTGCTGCAGACGTACATGTCCGCCGTGCTCGGCCAGCGGGTGATGGACGACCTCCGCAACGCCGTCTACGCCCATCTGCAGCGGATGTCGCTCGCGTTCTTCACGGTCAGCCGCACCGGCGAGCTGCAGTCGCGGATCGCCAACGACATCGGGGCCATGCAGGCGACGGTCACCGGCACGGCGACCTCGGTGGTCTCCAGCACGACGACGGTGGTGTCCAGTCTGGTCGCCCTGCTGCTGCTCAGCTGGAAGCTCACCATCATCTCCGTTCTCACGGTGCCGGTCTTCGTCTGGATCAGCCGGCGCGTCGGATCGGAACGCCGCGAGCTGACGCTCAAGCGTCAGCAGCTGGTGGGCGTGATGTCGAGCATGATCGAGGAGACGCTCTCGGTCAGTGGATTCCTGCTCGGCCGCACGATGGGCCGGACGCGCACCCTCGAGAACGAATTCGCCGGACGCTCCGCCGAGCTCAGCGATCTCAGTATCAGATCGTCGATGGCGGGCCGGTGGAGGCAATCGGTCATCTCCATCATCATGGCGGCCATGCCCATCGCGATCTACTGGACCGCGGGATACGTCGGCAGCGAGGGCGGACATTCCGTTTCGATCGGTACCCTGATCGCTTTCACCACTTTGCAGCAGGGCCTGTTCGGGCCGTCCATCTCACTGCTGCAGACCGGTGTCGCCGTGCAGAGTTCACTCGCTCTCTTCGGGCGGGTCTTCGAGTACCTGGACATGCCGGTCGAGGTGGCCGAACCCGCGAAACCCGTCCCGCTCGGGAAGATTTCCGGGCACCTGCGGTTCGAGCAGGTCAGTTTCTCCTACGCCACGTCGGATCCGGTACTCGAAGGGATCGACATCGACATTCCGCCGGGAGGCCATCTCGCGGTGGTCGGCGCCACCGGGGCCGGCAAGACGACGCTCGGCTATCTCGTTCCGCGGCTGTACGACGTGAGTGGCGGGCGCATCACGATCGACGGCGTCGACATCCGGGACCTCGGATTCTCCACGCTGGCCTCGGCCGTCGGCGTCGTCTCCCAGGAGATCCACCTGTTCCACACGACGATCGCGGACAATCTGCGGTTCGCGAAGCCGGGCGCGACCGACGAGGAGCTCGTCGAAGCGGCGAAGGCGGCCCAGATACACCACATGATCGCCGGCTTGCCCGACGGGTACGAGACGCTGGTCGGTGAGCGGGGCTACCGGTTCTCCGGCGGTGAGAAGCAGCGACTCGCCATCGCCCGGACCATTCTCCGCAATCCACCGATCCTCGTGCTGGACGAAGCCACCAGCGCCCTGGACACGCAGACCGAGAACGCGATCCAGAAGGCGTTGGACGCGCTTTCCGCGGGGCGTACGACGATCACGATCGCCCATCGCCTCTCCACGATTCGCGCGGCGGACCAGATCATCGTTCTCGACTCCGGAAGGATAGTCGAGCGCGGTACCCACGAGGCCCTGATCGACCGCAGAGGTCGCTATGCGAAGCTCGCCGCCGCGGGCCCGGGAATCGTCTAGCACCAGGTCCTGTACCCAATGAAACGGCCCGCCGGTCGAACCGGCGGGCCGTCAGTATTTCTCGGCGTCTACGGGGTGCCGCGTGACTTCTTAGTCGAAGTCGTCGGTGCCGCGGTCCCAGCCGCCGCTGTCGTTGTTGTCGCCGTCGTCGAAGACGCCGTTGTCGCGGTCGTCCGTAGCCGTGCCCAGGATTCCTGCGGGCCGTACGACGACGATGTCGGCGGCGTCGAGAGACTTGGCCATCCTGCCCTCCTCATTGTCGGGTCCTTGACGTCGAATTCGTCCGGATCGGCTCCGGTCGAATTCGGTGCGCTCCGTCAGCGCCCTATGAGTCTCGTGGCCGGACCGGATCCGGAACAGGCGATCTCGGCGGAGTTCTCGGCGGCAGACCACGCGAGGGCCGGCTCGCGGCCGGGCGGAGGGCGCTCCCTACGCGTCCCCCGGCTTCCCGGTGGTCGTGCTTCCCGCCAGCAGCCGCAGGAAGTCCCGGAAGGCGCCCGGCATGTCCACCGCCGACGGGTCCAGGAGCCACTGGTACTGGAGGCCGTCCATCACCGCGGTGAGCAGCGGGGCCGCGCGCTCCGGGGTGAGGCCGCCCGGCAGGCGCTCGCCGTACTCCAGGCGCAGGACGTCCGCCATGTTGGCCCGGACCTGCGCGTACCGCGCGGTGAAGAACTCCCGCGCCGGGTGCCCCTCCGTGACGCTCTCGCCGAGCAGCGCGGAGAAGGTCTGCACGATCCCCGGCCGCATCGCGTTGTACTCGACGAGGGAGTCCAGGAGGTCGAGCCGCCAGCCCTCGCGGTCCCGGCCCCCGCTCGTGTCCCAGCGGTCCCGTTCCTCCAGGACGGCGACGAGCAGCGCCTCCTTCGTCGGGAAGTAGTGCAGCAGCCCCTGCTGGGTCAGTCCGACCCGCTCGGCGACGGAGTTGAGCGAGGCGCCCCGGTAGCCGCGCTCGGCGATCACTTCGAGGGTGGCGCGCAGGATGTCCGCGCGCCGCTCCTCGCTCCTGGCCCGCACCATCGCCGGGGCTCCCTTCCGCAGGTTCGTCCGACAGGACGGTACCTCCTGCCCATGACGTGAAGATAACAGAATGATGACGTCACCTACCGATCTACAGGTAGATGGGTGCACGATGGGCGCGTCGGGGGTCATCGGTACGTCAACGAGGAGGTACGGCCATGGCGGACGCCAGCGCGGAGACCGTGAGGAACGCCGTCGTCGAGGCAGCGCTCGGCAAGCTCGACCTGGACGCCAAGACCCGGCTGCTCGCCGGCCAGGACATGTGGTCCCTGCCCGCCCTGCCGGAGATCGGCCTGAAGTCCCTGGTCATGTCGGACGGCCCCATCGGCGTCCGCGGCGTCCGCTGGACCGCCGACGACCCGTCCGTCGCGCTCCCGTCCCCGACCGCCCTCGCCGCCACCTGGGACCCCGCCCTCGCCCGCCGCGCCGGCCGCCTCCTCGCCCAGGAGGCCCGCCGCAAGGGCGTCCACGTCCTCCTCGCGCCCACGGTCAACCTGCACCGCACGCCCCTCGGCGGCCGCCACTTCGAGGCCTACAGCGAGGACCCCCACCTCACCGGCGCCATCGGCACCGGCTACGTCCAGGGCGTCCAGGACGGCGGAGTCGGCACCACCGTCAAGCACTTCGTCGCCAACGACGCCGAGACCGACCGCTTCACCGTCGACAACCGGATCGCCCCGCGCCCGCTCCGCGAGCTCTACCTCGCCCCCTTCGAGGCCATCGTCGAGAACGCCCGCCCCTGGGGCATCATGACCGCCTACAACCAGGTCAACGGCGTGACGATGACCGAGCACCACCAGCTCGTGAACGAGATCCTGCGCGGCGAGTGGGGCTTCGACGGCTACAACGTCTCCGACTGGATGGCCGCCCGCTCCACCAAGGCCGGCATCGAGGGCGGCCTCGACGTCGCCATGCCCGGCCCCGACACCGTCTACGGCCCGGCCCTCGCCGCCGCCGTCCGCGCCGGCGAGGTCGAGGAGTCCACCGTCGACACGGCCGTACGCAACGTCCTGCGGCTCGCCGCCCGCGTCGGCGCCCTCGAAGGCGCCCCGCCGGTCGTCACCGAGCACCCCGCCGCCCTCGACGGCGACGCCCTCGCCCGCGAGATCGCCCGCCGCGGCTTCGTCCTCGTACGGAACGAGAACGGCGCCCTGCCCCTGAAGCCCGGCACCGTCGCCCTCTCCGGCGCCGCCGCCCGCGACGCCCGCGTCCTCGGCGGCGGCTCCGCCCAGGTCTTCCCCGACCACGTCGTCTCCCCGCTCGACGGCCTCACCGCCGCCCTCCCCGAAGGCGCGCTGAGCTACGCGATCGGCGCCGACCCCAGCGAGGAACTCGCCCCCGCCGATCAGGGCTTCACCCTCCGCGCCCGCTGCCGCGACGCCGCCGGGAACGTCATCGGCGAGGGCTCCCTGCCCAACGGCCAGGTCCAGTGGATCGGCGACGACCTCCCCGAGGGCGTCACCCACGAGGCCCTCGCCTCCATCGAGGTCGTCGGCACCTTCACCCCGCGCGAGACCGGCGAGCACGCCTTCGGCACCCGCGGCCTCGGCGCCTTCACCCTCGCCGTCGCCGGCACGACCGTCTTCGACGGCGTCCAGGTCATGGGCCCCGAGACCGACCCCTTCGAGGCCTTCTTCGGCTCCCCGGTCGAGCGCGCCAAGGTCGCCCTCACGGCGGGCGAGACCGTCGAGGTCTCCCTGCTCCACACCCTCGACAAGGAGTTCGCGGCCCCGCTCCCGGCCGTCATGTTCTCCTTCGTCCACCTCGGTCCCCGCCGTGACCCCGACGAACTGATCGCCGAGGCCGTCGAGGCCGCCCGTGCCGCCGACACCGCCGTCGTGGTCGTCGCCACCACCGAACGCGTCGAGTCCGAGGGCTTCGACCGCAAGGACCTCGCTCTCCCCGGCCGCCAGGACGACCTCGTACGGGCCGTCGCCGCCGCCAACCCGAACACCGTCGTCGTCGTCAACGCCGGCTCCCCGGTCGAACTGCCCTGGCGCGAGGACGTGGCCGCGGTCCTGCTCAGCTGGTTCCCCGGCCAGGAGGGCGGCGCCGCCCTCGCCGACGTCCTCACCGGCGCCGAGGAGCCCGGCGGCCGCCTCCCCACCACCTGGCCCGTCGCCCTCGCCGACGCCCCCGTCACCGAGGTCACCCCGACGGACGGCGAACTGCACTACACCGAGGGCGTCTTCATCGGCTACCGCGCCTGGGACAAGGCCGGCGCCGTCCCCGCGTACCCCTTCGGCCACGGCCTCGGCTACACGACCTGGACGTACGACTCCCTGGTCGCGGCCCCGGACGCGGTCACCGTCCGGATCACCAACACCGGCGACCGCCCCGGCCGCGAGACCGTCCAGATCTACCTGGCGCCGGTGAGCGACACCGTGGAGCGCCCGGCCCGCTGGCTGGCCGGCTTCGCGAACGTCGAGGCCGCGCCCGGCGAGACCGTCGAGACCGAGATCGCGCTGCCCCGACGCGCCTTCGAGATCTGGGACGAGGAGAAGCACGGCTGGACCCCGGTCACGGGCGCGTACGAGGTCATCGCCGCGCACTCCCTCACGGACGCGCGCCTGACCGCCACCGTGGAGGTCTGACCTCTCGACGGACCGGCCCCGGGGCGGACCTGACGACCGCCCCGGGGCCCCTCACTCCTTCGTGATCCGCCGGTACGCGAGCTCCGCGAGCCGCGCCTGCCCGTCCCTGCTCGGATGGAACCAGTCCCAGGGGCTCAACTGCCCGCCGTCGAAGCGGAACCCGAAGACCGCCCCGCCGTCGTACCGGCAGCGCGCGTCCTTCGCGCAGACCTGCTCCAGGACTTCGTTGTACGCCACCACCCGGTCCCGCACCGAAGCCCGCCGCCGCTCGGCCGCCGGGCCCAGGTCCTCCGCGTCCGCCAGCATCGCGCCGCAGATCCCCAGCTTCCACACCTGGCGCCCCACCGGGCTCACCCGCCCCGTCGACCACAGGTGTTTCAGGTCCGGCACGCTCGCCACGTACACCTGCGCCTTCGGTGCGCCCGCCCGCAGCCGGGCGAGGGCCTTCTCGAAGGAGGCGCGGAAATCGGCGACCGGGGTCATCTGCTCCGGGGTGGCCCGGCAGGCGTCGTTGGCCCCCATCATCACCGTCACGAGCTCGGGCTTCTCGGCGGCCGCCCCGGCCATCTGCGCGGGCAGCTCCGCCATCCGCGCGCCCGTCCTGGCCAGGTTCCAGCTGTGGGTGGTCACCTTCGCCGGGCCGAGCAGCCGCAGCGCCAGACTGTTCACGGCGGCGTCCGTCCCGGTCGCCCACGAGACCTCGGGGCAGTCCGAGAGCACCGAGCAGGCGTCGAAGGCACGGGTCACGGAGTCGCCGACGGCCGCGACGGAGGCGGGGGAGACGTCCCAGAGCGGCTTCGGCTTCGGGGCGGACGTCCTGACGGGAGGGGCCGTCTTCCGGTCCCCGGCCGTACAGCCGGAGAGCGCCCCGCCGCACAGCAGCGCGGCCGTCGCGGCGGCGACAGCGGTACGGAATCGGCGTCGGCCGCGCATCCCCGGCCCCCTCCTTCGGCGTCCTGGCGGGTGAAAGGTTCGTGTTCCCCGGCCCCCGGACCGACCGTACGTCACCCCGATGACGGTGCGGCACGGTAGCTTTTCCCCCGTCGAACCAGAGGCGCCTTCGCCGACCGGCTCCGGTAAATTACATCACGTCACAAGCTGTCCCCTTTCAGAGGGTTTGCGATGTTCTGCTCCTGATGCTGTTTACTGAGGCCGCTGGGCAAGGCGAACCTCGTCCCACACTGGAGGTCCCGGTGACGACACGTGGAGTCCTGTACGTACACTCCGCACCGCGCGCGCTGTGCCCGCACGTCGAATGGGCGGTCGCGGGCGTCCTCGGTGCGAGGGTCCAGCTCGACTGGATCCGCCAGCCGGCGTCCCCCGGCACCTGGAGAGCCGAGCTCTCCTGGCAGGGCCAGACCGGCACCGCCTCCAGACTCGCCTCCGCGCTCCGCGGCTGGCAGATGCTCCGCTTCGAGGTCACCGCGGAACCCTGCCCCACCGCCGAGGGCGAGCGCTACAGCGCCACCCCCGACCTGGGCATCTTCCACGCCGTCACCGGCATGCACGGCGACATCCTCATCCCCGAGGACCGCCTCCGCGCCGCCCTCGCCCGCTCCGCCCAGGGCGAGACCCAACTCGAGGCCGAGATCGCCAAACTCCTCGGCAAACCCTGGGACGACGAACTCGAACCCTTCCGCTACGCAGGCGAAGGCGCCCCCGTCCGCTGGCTTCACCAAGTCGTCTGACGCCTCCCCCCCCAGACACGGCGAAGGCCCGCCCCCGTTTCGGGAGCAGGCCTTGCTCTTCGTACGACCCTCAGACCGTACGAAACGCCGGCACCACGTCATGGCCGCCGAAGCCGAAGCCGTTGACCTCTCCCTCGTGCGTCCCTCGCGCCGCTTCGCGGGCTTCGGGGCGCTGTGCCGGACTCCGTCCGGCGGGTACGGCGAAGGCCCGTCCCCTGTGCTGGGGGCGGGCCTCGTCGTTCAGATGGGCGTCAGACCGTGCGGAACGCCGGCACCACGTTGTGGCCGCCGAAGCCGAACGAGTTGGCCTTTCCCTCGTGCGTCCCTCGCGCCGCTTCGCGGGCTTCGGGGCGCTGTGCCGGACTCCGTCCGGCGGGTACGGCGAAGGCCCGTCCCCTGCGCTGGGGGCGGGCCTCGTCGTTCAGATGGGCGTCAGACCGTGCGGAAGGCCAGCACCACGTTGTGGCCGCCGAAGCCGAACGAGTTGGCCTCTCCCTCGTGCGTCCCTCGCGCCGCTTCGCGGGCTTCGGGGCGCTGTGCCGGACTCCGTCCGGCGGGTACGGCGAAGGCCCGCTCCCTGTGCTGGGGGCGGGCCTCGTCGTTCAGATGGGCGTCAGACCGTGCGGAACGCCAGCACCACGTTGTGGCCGCCGAAGCCGAACGAGTTGTTGATCGCGGCGATCGTGCCCTGCGGGAGTTCGCGGGGCTCGTCGCGGACGATGTCGGCGTCGACGTCGGGGTCGAGGTCGTCGACGTTGATCGTCGGCGGGGCCAGGCGGTTGTGGAGGGCGAGGACCGTCGCGACGGTCTCGATGCCGCCCGCGCCGCCGAGGAGGTGACCGGTCATGGACTTGGTCGCGGAGATGGCGACGTGGTCCAGGTCGTCGCCGAGGACCTTGCGCAGGGCCTTGATCTCGGCGACGTCGCCCTGCGGCGTCGACGTGGCGTGCGCGTTGAGGTGGACGACCTCGGAGGGCTTGAGGTCCGTGGAGTCCAGCAGGTTCTGCATCGCGGCGGCGATGCCCCGGCCGGTCGGCTCGGGCTGCGCGATGTGGTGGCTGTCGGCCGACAGGCCCTGGCCGAGCACCTCGCAGTAGATGCGGGCGCCGCGCGCCTTCGCGTGCTCCTCGGACTCCAGGATCACGACACCCGCGCCCTCGCCGAGCACGAAGCCGTCGCGGCCGGTGTCGTAGGGACGCGAGGCCTTCGTCGGCTCGTCGTTGCTCTTGGACATCGCCATCATGTTGGCGAAGGCGGCGATCGGCAGCGGGTGGATCGCGGCCTCGGTACCACCGGCGACGACCACGTCGGCACGGCCGGTACGGATCATCTCGACGGCGTAGCCGATCGCCTCGGCACCCGACGCGCACGCGGAGACGGGGGTGTGGACGCCCGCCCGGGCGTTCACCTCCAGGCCCACGTTCGCGGAGGGGCTGTTGGGCATGAGCATGGGCACGGTGTGCGGGGAGACGCGGCGGACGCCCTTCTCCTTGAGCACGTCGTACTGGTCGAGCAGCGTGGTGACACCGCCGATGCCGGAGGCGATGACGGAACCGAGCCGCTCGGGCGCGATCGTCTCGTCCTCGCCGGCCGGGCCGGTGTAGCCCGCGTCGGCCCAGGCCTCACGGGCCGCGATCAGCGCGAACTGCGCCGAGCGGTCCAGCTTGCGGGCGAGCGGGCGGGGCAGGACGTCGCCGGGGTCGACCGCGGCGAGCGCCGCGATCTTGACGGGCAGTTCGGCGAAACGCTCGCCCTCCAGGGGCTTGACGCCGGAGCGCCCCGCGAGAAGACCTTCCCAGGTCGACGCGGAGTCGCCACCCAGCGGTGTGGTTGCGCCGATACCGGTGACGACCACGGTGCGATTGGTCGAGCTCACAGGAATTCGTTCTCCATGTGTGTGATGGTCGGAATGCGGCGCCACCGCCGGGTGGCGTACCGAGTCAGCGGGGACCGAATCAGTCCTGGTGCTTCAGGATGTAGTCGGCAGCGTCGCCCACGGTCTTGAGGTTCTTGACGTCCTCGTCCGGGATCTTGACGTCGAAGCGCTCTTCGGCGGCGACGACGACCTCGACCATGGACAGCGAGTCGACGTCCAGGTCGTCGGTGAAGGACTTGTCCAGCTGGACGTCCTCGACCGGGATGCCGGCGATCTCGTTGACGATCTCGGCGAGGCCCTTGACGATCTCGTCCTGGGTGTGAGCCATAGTGGCGCTCCTTCTTGCGGTTACTTCGGTAAAGGGGGCTTCCGGAGGAATCCGGTGTGCCTAGGGGAGGGTAACGACCGTCGCGGCGAAGACGAGACCCGCCCCGAAGCCGATGACGAGCGCGGTGTCGCCGCTCTTCGCCTGCCCGGTCGCCAGGAGCCGCTCCATCGCGAGCGGGATCGAGGCGGCCGAGGTGTTGCCGGTGGTCTCGACGTCGCGGGCGACCGTGACGTGCTCCGGCAGCTTGAGGGTCTTCACCATCGAGTCGATGATCCGCATGTTCGCCTGGTGCGGGATGAAGACGTCCAGGTCGTCCGCCGTGATGCCGGCGCGGTCCAGCGCCTGCTGGGCGACCTTCGCCATCTCGAAGACGGCCCAGCGGAAGACCGCCTGGCCCTCCTGCGTGATGGCGGGGAACTTGACCTCGCCCTGCTCGTTGAGCGGGAGGTTCGAGGCGTCACCGGCGTGGAACTCGTTCCACGGCACGGTCTGCTTGATCGTCTCGGACTTGTCGCCCTCGGAACCCCAGACGGTGGGGCCGATGTGCGGCTCGTCCGAGGGGCCGACGACCACGGCGCCGGCGCCGTCGCCGAAGAGGAAGGCCGTCGCGCGGTCCTCCAGATCCGTCAGGTCGCTGAGCCGCTCGACGCCGATGACGAGGACGTACTCCGCCGAACCCTCGACGATCATGCCCTTGGCGAGCGTCAGGCCGTAGCCGAAGCCCGCGCAGCCGGCGGAGATGTCGAACGCGGCCGGCTTGCCCGCGCCGACCTTGTCGGCGATCTCGGTGGCGACGGCCGGGGTCTGCTTGAAGTGCGAGACCGTGGAGACGATCACGGCACCGATCTGCTCGGGGCTGATCCCGGCGTCGGCGATGGCCTTGCCCGAGGCCGCCACCGACATGGCGGTGACGGTCTCCTCCGGGGAGGCCCAGTGCCGGGTGGCGATGCCGGAGCGCGAGCGGATCCACTCGTCGGACGAGTCGATCTTCTCGAGGATCACCTCGTTCGGCACGACCCGGGTGGGGCGGTAGCCGCCGACACCGAGGATCCGCGCGTACGGGGCGCCCTTGCTGGGCTTGATCTTCGACATGTTTCTCGACACTCCTTGTCAGACGGCCGCGTGCTCGGCGATGAGCGTACGGGCCGCATCGAGGTCGTCGGGAGTCTTGAGCGCGACGGTGGCCACGCCCGGCAGGGCCCGCTTGGCGATGCCGGTCAGGGTGCCGCCGGGGCACACCTCGATCAGCGCGGTCGCGCCGAGCGCCTGGAAGGTCTCCATGCACAGGTCCCAGCGGACCGGGTTCGCGACCTGGCCGACCAGGCGGGCCACGACCTCGGCGCCGTCGGTGACGACCTGCCCGTCCTTGTTGGAGACGTAGCGGGTGGCCGGAGCGGCCGGGGACAGCTCCTTCGCCGCCTCCGCCAGCTTCTCCACGGCCGGGGCCATGTGGTGCGTGTGGAAGGCGCCGGCGACCTTGAGCGGGACGACCCGGCGGACGCCCTCGGGCTTGTCCGCCTCCAGGGCGGCCAGCTGCTCCAGCGTGCCGGCGGCCACGATCTGGCCCGCGCCGTTCACGTTGGCGGCGGTCAGGCCGAGCTTCTCCAGGTGCGGGACGGTGACCTCGGGGTCGCCGCCGAGCAGCGCCGACATGCCCGTCGCGGTGATCGCGGCGGCCTCGGCCATCGCGAGCCCACGGGTGCGGACGAGGCGCAGCGCGGCCTCGGCCTCGAGGACGCCCGCGAAGGCGGCGGCGGTGAACTCGCCCACGCTGTGGCCGGCGACGACGCCGGGCGTCACGTCGCCGAGCGCGGCCGCGGACAGCAGGCCGGCGGCGACGAGGAGGGGCTGAGCCACGGCGGTGTCACGGATCTCGTCCGCGTCCGCCTTCGTGCCGTAGTGGACGAGGTCGAGCCCGATCGCGTCGGACCAGGCCGCGAGGCGGTCGGCGGCGGCGGGGAGTTCGAGCCAGGGGGTCAGGAAGCCGGGCGTCTGGGCGCCTTGGCCGGGAGCGACGAGTACGAGCACCCTCACACTCTCTCTTGGGGACGGCTCCGAGCGCCCGTGGGGACAAGGACGAAGAACCGTCGGGGGAATTGTCGGTGTTCGACAAAAGTCTAGGACTGCGGATCTCCGTCGGCCAAGCGTCCCAGGATGAGGGCGATCCGCAGTGTGAACGCGGAGCGAACATCGGAGGGTGACCAGCCGGTGACGTCGGTCACACGTCGAAGCCGGTAGCGCACGGTGTTCGGGTGGACGAAGAGCATCCGGGCCGCGCCTTCCAGGCTGCTCGCCTGCTCCAGATAGACACTGAGAGTTTCGAGCAGCGCGGAGCCCGCCTCCTCCAGCGGTCTGTAGATCTCCTCCACCAGCTGCTCGCGCGCCGAAGGGTCGGAGGCGATGGCGCGCTCCGGGAGGAGATCGTCCGCCAGGACCGGGCGCGGGGCGTCCTGCCACGCCGAGCAGGCCTTGAGTCCGGCGGCCGCCGCCTGTGCGGAGCGGGTCGCGGCGAGCAGGTCGGGGACGACGGGCCCGGCGACGACGGGCCCGGAGGCGTACGGCCCGATCAGTGCCTTCGCGACGGCCAGCGGATTGTCGTTGCCGCCGGCGATGACGACGAGCCGGGTGCCGAGGACGCCGGTGAGGACCTGGAGCTTGGCGTGCCGGGCGGCCCGGCGGATCGCCTCCACGGTCAGCTCGCTGTCGCCGTCGGGGGCGGTGCCGAGGACGACGCACACGTGCTCGGGCGAGTTCCAGCCGAGGGCGGCGGCGCGGGAGACGGCGCCCTCGTCGGCCTCGCCGGAGAGCACGGCGTTCACCACCAGCGACTCCAGGCGCGCGTCCCAGGCGCCGCGGGCCTCGGCGGCCTGCGCGTACACCTGGGCGGTGGCGAAGGCGATCTCCCGGGCGTAGACGAGGAGCGCCTCGCGGAGCACGGACTCGTCGCCGGGGGCGGCGACCTCGTCGATCGCCGACTCCATGACCTCGATGGTCGTCCGGACCATCTCCACGGTCTGGCGCAGGGTGATCGCGCGGGTCAGCTCGCGGGGAGCGGTGCCGAAGACGTCCGTCGAGATCGCCTGCGGGGTCTCGGGGTGCCGGAACCACTCGGTGAACGCGGCGATGCCGGCCTGGGCGACCAGGCCGATCCACGACCGGTTCTCGGGCGGCATCGCGCGGTACCACGGGAGCGTCTCGTCCATGCGGGCGATGGCGCCGGCGGCGAGCCGCCCGGACGACTGTTCGAGGCGCTTCAGGGTCGCGGCGTGCGGATGGGCGGCGTTCACGGGTTCAGGCACGGGACAAGACTGCCTTATCGGAACGCGGGCATGCGGGGGCGGGGGCGTTTCCCCGGGCTACGGTACGTCCGTGATACGCATCCAGCGCGCCGGCGAGCGCTACCCCGGGGGCGACCCGGCCGCCGGGATCGAGACCCGGCACGCCCTGTCCTTCGGGCCGCACTACGACCCCGACAACCTCCGCTTCGGCGCGCTCCTCGCCGTCAACGAGGAGCGGCTCGCGCCGGGCGCCGGCTTCGACGAGCACCCCCACTCGCACACCGAGATCGTGACGTGGGTGGTGGAGGGCGAGCTGACCCACCACGACTCGGCCGGGCACACGACGGTCGTCCGCCCCGGCGACCTCCAGCACCTCGGCTCGGCGGGCGGCGTCCGCCACGTCGAACGCAACGACGGCCCCGCCCCGCTGGTCTTCGTCCAGATGTGGCTGGCCCCCCTGTCGCCGGGCGGGGAACCCTCGTACGAGGTGGTGCGCGGCCTCGGCGACACCTACGCCCTCCCGGCGGCGGACGCCCGCCTGCACGTCCACCGCCTGAAAGCGGAGAAGCGGGCCGTGATCCCGTCCGCCGACTTCACGTACGTGCACGTGGTACGGGGCGGGGTCCGGCTCGCAGCCGAGGAACTGGGTCCCGGCGACGCGGCGAGGATCACGGGGGTGAAGGACCTGGGGCTCCTTGCGACTGCTGACGCCGAGGTCCTCGTGTGGGAGATGCGGTCCTCGACTTGACGGTGTTCCCGCTGTTCAGCCCCCATTGTCAGAGCTATGAAGTACACCTGTCTTCATGGGGATTGACGCGTACAAGATGAACGAGGACGAAACCTGCAAGCGGTTCGTCCTTCCGGCTCTTCAGGCCGCGGGATGGGGCGAGAAGCAGATTCGTCCGCAGTACCGGATCAACGACGGTCGGCTTGTGCCGACCCGTAGGCGACACAAGCGGGGGGCGGCTCTCGTTGCCGACTATGTGCTGGAGTACATCCCTGATGTCCCGATCGCCGTAGTGGAGGCCAAGCGCTTCCGGCTCAGTGAGGAGAACGGGGTGGAGCAGGCGCGCCGCTACGCGCGCAAGCTCGGTCTGTCCTTCGCATACGCCACCAACGGGCGCGGAATCGTGGAGATCGACTTCAGCGCCGAGAAGCCGGTCATCAGGCACATCGAGCGCTTCCCCTCGCCCGACGAGCTGTGGGCGCGATTCCTGCGTGAGCAGGGGGTTCGCGGCACCGAGGCTGGTGAGGAGCTGATGTCCGCGCCGTACGACTACACCCTCCGTAACACGGACAACACGGTGAAGCGGCCGCGCTACTACCAGCGCATCGCCATCACCAGGGCGCTTGCCGCCCTCGCCCGAGACGAGCGCCGCATCCTGCTCGTGTTGGCGACTGGGACGGGAAAGACCATGCTCGCTCTTCAGCTGGTTGCCCGGCTCTCCAAGGCGCCGGGGGCGTTCGGCGGACGCAAGCCGCGCGTGCTTTACCTCGCTGACCGCAACATGCTGGTCGACGACCCTAAGGACCGCTACTTCCTCCCGGTCTTCGGCGAGGACGACGTCCACAAGATCGGTGGAGGCGAGGCCAAGCGCGGCAGGAAGATCTACTTCGCCCTGTACCAGTCCCTGGAACAGGGCGACGCGCAGGCGGAGCTGTTCCGGGAGTACGAGCCGGACTACTTCGACGTCGTCATCGTCGACGAGTGTCACCGGGGTAGCGCGAGCAGCGATTCGCGGTGGCGCAAGGTTCTGGAGTACTTTGCGCCGGCTGTGCAGATCGGGCTGACCGCGACGCCGGTGAGAGACGGGAGCAAGAAGACCGACACATTCGAGTACTTCGGCAACCCTGTCTATACGTACTCGCTCAAGGACGGGATCGAGGACGGGTTCCTCTCGCCCTACCGTGTGCGCAGGGTCCGCCTGAATGTGGACGTGGAGGGCTACCGCCCGGAGCCGGGCAAGAAGGACATCTACGACCGAGAGATCCCCGACGACCTCTATGGGCCGAAGGAGTTCGAGCGGGTCATGGTGATCCTGGAGCGGACGGAGACGGCCGCGCAGTACCTGATGGACTACCTCCGCAAGAACGCGGAGGACGGGCGTCTGGGTAAGACGCTCGTCTTCTGTGAGAACAACGACCACGCCGGGCGGATGCGTACGGCCCTGCACAACATCGCCTCCGAGGAGGTGAAGGTGCTGCCGGACTTCGTCAAGCGGATCACCAGCGCCGATGTATCCACCGCCGGTGCGGATCTAGAGGAGTTCCGTAAGGCGGACTCCAGTCAGCCCGTCATCGCGGTGACGTCCAAGCTCTTGTCGACGGGTGTGGACCTGCCTGCCGTACGGAACGTGGTGCTGTTTCGGCGGATGGCCTCCATGCCCGAGTTCAAGCAGGTCATCGGGCGCGGCACCCGGCTCTGTCCGGAGATCGGCAAGGAGTCCTTCGACATCATCGACTTCGTGGAGGCGACCAGGCTCTTCGAGGACAAGGCGTTCGACGGCCCGGCGCTGAGGCTCCTCCAGGAGACGGCTGACGAGCAGGGTGCTCTGATCGACGTGGAGGACATCACCCCGCCCGCCGAGGATGCGGGTGACGACGACTGTGAGGCGGTCGCCGAGCCGCAGGCCGAGTATGAGGAGCAGGACGGCGGCTCCTTCGCCCCGGACGGGGACGACACGGTCACCGACCAGGACGAGATCGACCGCATCCAAGCCCGTGGCAGGCGCTATCACGTGAACGGCGTCGACGTCTACAAGCTGGGCGAGCGGCGTTACCAGCTCGCTGACGACGGCCAGACGATGCGGCTTGTGAGCGTCGAGCAGTGGGTGCACAACCAGGTGCTCGAACTGGACCTGGACCCCGCGCAGCTGCGTACGCGATGGGCGCAGGCGAAGAGCCGTGCAGTGCTCATGGAGGCGCTACGGGAAGCCGACATCGATGTGGAAGATCTGCCCGAGGAACTGGGGAAGCCCGACGTGGACCCTGTGGACCTGCTGGTCAGCGTGGCCTGGGAGGGCCTCGGTGTGGTGAGCCGGGATGAGAGGCTGACATGGTTCCGCCGGGAGCACGAGGAGTTCATGGACTCCTTCGGGGCACAGGCCCGCGAGGTGCTGGAGGCGATGCTCGTGAAGTTCGCCGAGGCCGGCTCGCCGCAGCTGAAGATGGACACGCTGAAGGTGCCGCCCTTCGACTCGATGGGCCGGGTGGTGGACCTGGCGAAGCGGTTCGGTGGGCCCCGGGAGGCGCATGAGGCCATCGACCAGCTGGCAGCCCGCCTGCTGACGGCTGTCTAACTGTAAGCCCGCTTTAGTTTTACGCGAACGCTTGTCGCAAAACTAAAGCGGGCTATGAGTTCTGCGCGATGCTAGAGTGAGGGCGTGCTCAGAGACCGTACAGACAGTCGCGCGGCTCTCTGGCGGATGGCCGCCGGGCAGCGCGGCTACTTCACCGCCGCGCAGGCGCGGGGCGCCGGCTACTCGTACCAGGCTCAGCGCTATCACGCCCAGCACGGCAACTGGCTCGTGATCGACCGCGCCCTGTACCGCTTCCGGGAGTTCTCCGACCTTCCCAGTGAGGGGGACGAGCAGCTGGTGCGGTGGTCGCTGTGGAGCAAGGGGCGGGCAGTGGCCTCACACACGACCGCCCTCGCTGCACATGATCTCGGAACGGCCAACCCGTCCCGTATCCACCTCACCGTGCCCCGCGACTTCCGGCAGAAGTCGGACGCGGTGATCCTCCATCGCGCGGAACTCGCGGAGTCGGATGTGGAGGAACGTATGGGCTATCGGGTGACGACCCCGCTGCGCGCCCTTGTGGAGTGCGCTGCGGAAGACGACGACCAAGACGCGCTCGACAGCGCGGTCGCGGAAGCGTTGGAACGGGGCGTCGTGACCCGCCGGAAGCTGCTGCACGCAGCCCAGCTCCTCGGACCGCGTGCGGAGCTGGGCGTGGAGCGAGCGCTCGGGGTGATGTCGTGACCGGCCGCTACGGTGATGCCGCTGCCCTGCGTCGAGCGCTGGAGGCTCGGCTGAAGCAGGACGCAGACCAGTCCGGCTCCGATCTGGCCCGCCGCCGCCGTCTTGTTGTCTTTGACCGCATGGCGGCCCGCCTTGCGGAGGACACGGCTGGCGGCTGGGTCCTCAAGGGCGGAGCGGTGATGGAGTTCCGCCTCACCGGGCGCGCCCGTACCACCAAGGATCTGGACCTGGCGCTGCGGCCCGAGGACGGCTCGGAAGCACGGGGCGGCGAGGTGCGCGAACTGCTCATCGACGCACTGGCAGTCGACCTGGACGGCGACGGGTTCCACTTCCGTGTCGGTGCGTCCGGGGCGCTGAAGGCGGACAAGGCCGGGAGGGGCGGCTGGCGGTTCTCCGTCGAGGCCCACCTGGCGGGCAAGTTGTTCGCCGGTGTCCGGGTGGACGTGGTGGACCGGAGCGAGGAGATTGCCCGGACAGAGCGCCTCCTGCTCCCCAACACGCTTGATTTCGCGGGAACTCCGCAGCGCGCGATAGAGGCTGTCGATCGTAGGCAGCACTTCGCGGAGAAACTGCACGCCTTCACCCGTGACTACGGTGATCGCCCCAATACCCGGGTCAAGGATCTGGTGGATTTCGTGCTGCTAGCCGAGGACGGCCTGACAGGCGACGCGGAGCTCGTGGACGTCGTACGGCACGTTTTCGCGTCGCGTGCCACGCACCCCGTTCCGGACGAACTCCCAGATCCGCCGCCGCGGTGGCGTGAAACCTATCCGGAGCTGGCGGAGGAGCTGACCACGGAGATCCCGCCGACGCTCGACGCGGCACTTGCCTTGGCGCGCGGCCTGTGGGCTACGGCGCTTGCTGACGAAACGCGTATCTCTTCTCGAACCGAACAGAAAGACCGGCTGAGCTGACATGGCAGCGACCAAGAAGAAGACGGCTGAGGAGTCTCCTGCCCCCTCGCGGACACGCCTCGCGTCTCTGATCAAGTCCGCGCGCGACACGATGCGCAAGGACGCCGGGATGAACGGCGACCTCGACAGGTTGCCGCAGTTGTCCTGGCTGCTCTTCCTTAAGGCGTTCGACGAGCGCGTCGAAGAGGAGGGCGAGGCACTGGACCCGGACGGGTACCGGCGGGCGATCGAGGCTCCGTTCCGCTGGGAGGACTGGGCCACCGACCGGGACTTCAGCGGCGACGAACTGAAGTCGTTCGTCAACGAGAAGCTGATCCCGCATCTCGCCGGGCTGGTCGGCGAGGACGCGGAGGACCCGCGCAACGTCATCTCGACCATCTTCAAGGACGTCGTCAACCGCATGCAGTCGGGCACGCTGCTGCGAGAGCTAGTCGACATCGTCAACCAGATCCACTTCGTCTCGACGGACGACATCCACACGATGGCATTCGTCTACGAGTCGATCCTCAAGGAGATGCGCGACGCGGCCGGCGACTCGGGCGAGTTCTACACCCCGCGCCCGGTCAACCGCTTCATGGTTCAGCAGTCCTTCCTCGAACTCGACGAGTCGATCCTCGACCCGGCGTGCGGCACGGGCGGCTTCCTGGTCCAGGCATACGAAGAGCTGAAGGACCGCGTCAAGACGGACACGCAGCGAAGGCGACTGCACGCGGACATCCAGGGCATCGAGAAGAAACCGCTGCCGTACCTGCTGGCCTCGATGAACCTGCTCCTGCACGGAGTCGACGCGCCGCATCTCCGGCGCGCCAACGCACTCCTGGAGATGCGGAACTCCAACGCCGCCGACAAGGTGAACGTGGTTCTCACCAACCCGCCCTTCGGAGGCGAGGAGGAGGTGACCGTCGTCAAGGCGTTCCCGGACGGCTTCCGGACACAGGAGACGGCCTGGCTGTTCCTCTACTCGATCCTCGACCAGCTCAAGCTCGGCGGTCGGTGCGCGATCGTTCTGCCGAACGGCAGTCTGTTCGCGTCGGGGGAGAACTCCCTCGGCGCGAAGATCAAGAAGAAGCTGATGAAGGATTGCAACCTTCACACGATCGTCCGCCTCCCGCAGGGCGTCTTCGCGCCCTACACCCAGATCCCGTCCAACATCCTCTTCTTCGAGAAGACCGGGCCGACGCAGGATGTCTGGTTCTACGAGATCCCGCTGCCGGAAGGCCGCCGGGGCTACACCAAGACGAAGCCCATGCGGATCGAGGAGTTCGAGCCGTGTGTGGAGTGGTGGGGCGGCAAGGAGCGCGAGGGCCGCGAGACGGGCGAACAGGCGTGGGTCGTCCCCGCGTCGGACATCATCGCCTCGGGCTTCAACCTCGATATCGCCAATCCGCATGTGGGTGACGACTTGGCCCACCGGACGCCAGAGGAACTGGTGGACGAGCTGGTCAAGGCGGAGGAGGAGATTCTGGGGCTCTTGAAGGAGCTGCGCGAGGGGCTGGGGGAGAAGCGATGACTGCTTCCACTCGTGGCGTTCGGATGGGTGACGTTCTGCGCCTGTCAAGGGCCCCCGTTGAGATTGATCCCGATAAGGAGTACGTCGCTCTTGGTATGCGCTCCTTCGGTAAGGGTGTCATTCGATATGCGCCGGCGAAGGGGAGTGATCTTACTAAGTTGCGTCACTTCTCATTCGATGAGAATGCATTGGCATTGAGTAACATCAAGGCTTGGGAGGGTGCTATCGCAGTCACGTCGCAAGAAGATGTGGGAGCCGTCGCGTCCAGTCGTTTCCTGTTCTACGTCCCCAAGGGCGACGGGGTAGACGTTCGCTATCTGCGCTACTACTTTCTCAGTGCTCGCGGACTGGCTCAGATTGGTCAGGCGTCGCCCGGTTCGGTGGATAGAAATCGAACTCTAAGCATGAAGGCGTTTGAGAGCATCGTGGTGCCGTTGCCTGACGTGATGGAGCAGCGTCGCGTCGCCGACAAAATCGATGCGCTCATGGCGGCCCATACGCACACCACGGGGAGTGTTCCCCAGCGGGATTCTGTTCGTCAATTGGCTGTCTCTGGCCTGGAGCGAGTCTTGAGCCGTTGGGCAGAGGGGACGGTGCGCGTGGACCAGGTGTGTGTTTCGGTGAACGACATCGTCCATCCTGGCGATGACAGTGGCGAGGCCAAGGAATTCGTAGGGCTGGAGCACATTGCCCCTCACTTTGGAGAGAGAATTGGGTCCCGTCCTCTTGGCGACGAGAAGGGGCGAAAGTTCAGGTTCGCTCCAGGGGACGTCCTCTATGGGTACTTGCGTCCCTACCTGAACAAGGTGTGGCTCGCGGACCAGCACGGACTGTGCAGCGTGGAACAGTACGTGCTGCGCCCTAATGGAGTTATGCCAGCAGAGCTGATTGCTGCAGGGCTACGCAGCAAGTCGATTCTGGACAGGGTTCTGGAAGCGACGCACAATCTTCAGCTTCCACGGCTCCGGTCTGGCCTGCTGATGGCCATGGAACTCCCGGCCATTCCGCCACAGCACCACGAGCGGGCCATCGCTGACATCACAGCCTTCAGCCAGCGCGTAACTGCGCTCGCTGCTCGACAGCGGCATCGGGATGAGCTCTTGGCCGCATTGCGTCCAGCAGTTCTCGATGCTGCCTTCTCCGGGAGGTTGTAACCTAGCCCCGCCTCACTCGGGCGACACCCGCCTCCACCCCCCATCCGTGACCACCACATGGTCCAAGAAGCGCAAGCCGACCGCCGCCGCCCCGCCCGCCAAGCGGGTCGTCGCGCGGCGGTCGGCCTCGCTTGGGGCGAGGCGGCCCGTGGGGTGGTTGTGGGCCACGCCGAATGACGCGCCGCCCGATGCGAGAGTGAGGGACAGCACGTCGCGGACCGGAAGTAGGCTGTGGTCCGAGGCGCCCTCGGTCAGGGCGGTCGTACGGAGAACTGCCCCCGCCCCGTCGCAGACGACCACGACCACGCGCTCATGGCGCAGGCCACGCAGCAGCGGCGCGGCGATCGTCGCGAGGTCGGCCGAGCCGTGGACTCGCGGGCGGGGCGACGGGGAGGGGGAGGCAACCCGCCTGCCCAGCTGGAACGCCGCCGCGACCCGTGCCGCCTTTGCCGGGCCGATGCCGGCCAGGCCCGTCGCCAGCTCATGCGCGGGGAGCCGGGACAGCTCGTGCAGCCCACCGTGCCGAGCGATCAACTGCCCCGCGAGTTCCACCGCGTCCTGGCCAGGAACCCCGGCTCCCAGCAACAGCGCCAGTAGCTCGCGGTCGGACAAGGCTTCGGAGCCCTGTGCCAAGAGCCGCTCACGTGGACGGTCCCGGACTGGTACGTCTCGCATGCGCACGGCCCCGCCCTCCCCGTCAGTCCACCGAGTCGCGGTCAAGCGGCTCGGAGTCGGTGGCCTCGGCCGGGTCGGGTTCTGCCCGGGGAGTCGGGACGGACAAGACTCCACCGTCGCTGCTCCCGGCCGCCGAGCCGATGAGCTCCATCAATCGTCGGTGCAGAGTCTCCGAGCGCGCCCGCAGGAACCCGTCGTAGTCGTCCCGCAACGCCGCCTGGTACGCGTCCTCTTCGATGAAGCAGGTGCGCAGCCGAGCGCGCAGCTTGTCTTCCCCATGCCAGTGGGCCAGGTCCTTCAGGTAGGCGGAAGGTCGACGGTCGGAGATCCAGTTGTTGGTGATGGCGCTGAGCATGATGAGATTGCCGCAGACGTTCGCCTTTGCCGCACTCACCCCCTGGCTCTTGAGGTACGCGCGAGGGAAGAAGTGGTGGAATTGTTTGCTGTTCTGCCAGGACAGCGCGTCCGCCACGTCGATGTGTCGGCCCGTGTTCAGGTCGAGGGGCTTCTCGTACGACATGAGCAGGACCAGGAGCTTGCTCGGCGCGTTCTGCCGGGAGAACTGCGCGCGCTGCCACAGCACGCTGCGCGGGAGCGCCGCCCCCGTCTCGATCTCCGTCGAGCGGCCCGCCGCGAACTCCGTGACCGCCGCCAGGTCGGGCCCCATCTGGGACTCCCGCCAGCCCTTGAAGTACTCGCCGCTTGCCGTCAGCCAGAACCACCGTGCCACAGCGTCGTACTGCGCGGCCGACGGCTTGGGCAGCTGCCTGAACGTCTCGACCAGCACCGCGAACTGGTTGTAGTAGGGCAGCGCTTCGGCCTGGGGTGTGCCGATCTGGGTGGAGAGGAAGTCCACGGCCCGCGCGGCGGCCTTGCCCGCCTCCTCGACGGCGGCATGGAGCTGTTGCCTGTTCAGGCCGCGCAACTCGTGGATGGACTTCGTCGAGAAACCGAACCCGGCTGCCGCCGAGATCGTCCGCAGCATCGTCTTCGCGTCCACCCGGCCGTACTTCTTGGCGTCGAGGACCTGGAGCAGCTGCTCGATCTCGTCCTTGAGGTCGAAGTCCTTGGACCAGGTGCCGGCCCGGATCAGGTCCACGATGTCCATGGAGGTTCCGGTGCTGTTGATCCGCTCGAAGATCCGGGCCGAGTCCTCCTCGGAGACATCGAGGAGAGTCACGATCGGTACCTGGTAGTGCGAGAACTGCTCGCTCAGGGCCTGGGCCCGACGCTGGAGTTCCTCGTTCGGATTGTCCTGCAGGATCCACGACATCATCGCGCCGACCGAGGTGAGGTGACGCACGGGCATGATGTGAGGCCCGGTCGGAGCCTCCTCTGTGAGGTGAAGGAACTCCTCGCGCTCAAGGTCGTACGCGATCTCCCACACCGGTCCCGAGCCGTGCAGCGCGCCCACCAAGCTGGCGAGGCGCTGCTGGCCGTCGAGTACGTAGTGAACCGGCGCGCCCTCGTGCTGGGGGACGGTGTCCAGGCCCGCGATCTCGTGGCCGCTGGCCAGCTTGGCCGTGGTGCGCCACATGAGGAGGCTGCCGATGGGGTAGTTCCGGCGTACCGAGTCGAGCAGGAACAGGACCTGCTGCGGCGTCCAGACGAACGCCCGCTGGAACTTCGGTAAAACGATGTCACCGGTCAGTACCCGCGAGGCAAGCGAGGTGATCGGCGCGATCGTCGGCTCCGGCGCGCGGACCTGCGCCGCCGTCACGGGTGACATCCCCATCGTGTAACCCCCTGGTCGTCGCACTCGAACATCTGGATCAGCTACAAGAACAATCGTAGGGGGCACCACTGACAACGAACTTGGGCGCGGTGTTGGCGGACGCCGTCCACGAAATCCGTGTATGGCCGGAACCAGAACGGCAGCTGTACTTCTTCGCAGTCTCGATCTGGCCGACCAGGGAGCCCATGCAGAAGGTGATGTCGCCGAGTTGCTGCTGGGTGAGTCCGCGTGCCTCGTGTTGGCGGCGGAGCTCCCGGCCGCAATACCAGGGCAAGAGCTGAGGACGATTTGCTGGACGTTGGCCGTGTGGTGCCTCCGGCCTGCGACGCGCATGGCGTTTCCACCTGCTGCGTCACCGAGCGCAGCCAGCGAGTCGCGGACCGGCGGCGTGAACCACGTAAACCACCCACGGGGTGGAGGCTTGCTGTGGACCTGGACTCAGCCCAGCGCGCTCTTCGCCTTCCACTGCTCCCAGCTCAGGTTCCACGCCCCGTAGCCGTTGCCCTCGGCGACCGTGCCCTTCGTCTCGCGGCCCTTGATCTCGAAGGGGTCGCCGACGTTCACCGAGGCGTAGAAGGAGGCGGCGTTCTCGTCGCTCATGCCGATGCAGCCGGAACTGTGGTTGGCCTTGCCGAAGTAGGCCGCGTTCCACGGGGCCGCGTGCGCGTACATGCCCGACCAGGTGAGCCGCATCGAGTAGTCGACGTCCTTGTTGTACGCGTCGCCGAGCCCGACGGTCTCGGAGTTCATGTTGATGGTGCCCTCCTTCGCCATCAGGACGGCCGTGCCCCGCCAGGACCGCTTGTCGCCGCCGGGGGTGCCGCCGGAGACGGGGATCGTGCGGACCGTCCGCCCGTCCCGCCGCAGGGTCAGCTGGTGGGAGTCGAGGTCGACCTTCACGATCTGCGCCGTGCCGACGGTGAAGCCGGTGCGGTAGTCCCGTACGAACCAGCCGCCGCCCGAGTCCGTGCCGTCGAGGTCCGCTTCGAGGGTGACCTTCGTGCCCGGCTTCCAGTACTCCCGGGGCCGCCAGTCCGCCCTGTCCCGGCCCGAGTAGTCCTTGACCCAGCCCCAGGAACCCTCGGTGCCGTTCGAGGTGGTCACCTTCAACTGCCTCTCCACGTCCGCCTTCTTCGTCACCGGCAGGTCGAAGACGATGGAGAGGGGGTGGGCGATGCCGACCGTGGTGTTCTTGCCGGGGGCCAGGGTCACCTTGTTGACCTTGTCGGGGGCCGGGGTGGCGAAGGACGACCGGGTGGTCGACTCCTTGCCGTCGGCGGTACGGGACGTCACCTCGACCGTGTAGGAGGTGCCCGGCGCCGCCTTG
The DNA here is from genome assembly GCF_042874035.1 of Streptomyces sp. NPDC004284. Classification (NCBI taxonomy): domain Bacteria; kingdom Bacillati; phylum Actinomycetota; class Actinomycetes; order Kitasatosporales; family Streptomycetaceae; genus Streptomyces; species Streptomyces sp. NPDC004284. Next base: position 72,890 of record NZ_JBIAMJ010000022.1, read on the forward strand.
CGGTCCGAGGTCCAGCTCGTGCCGCCCGCGCCCGTACGGCCCTTCAGGTCACCGCCGTCGGCGTCGGCGACCCGTACCGCCGTGAGCGTGCCGCCGGACGCGGTCACGATCACCGGGCTGCCGGCCGCCTTCTTCATGACCGTCACCTTCGCCGGGGGCGCCGCGGCCTCCCCGGCCCCCGCCCCGGACGGCTTCCCGTCCGCGGCCTGGGCGGTGCAGGCGGTGAGGGACACGGTCAGCGCGATGGCGGCCAGGGCGGGACGGGATGTGCGTATCGGCAGCACGGAAGACCTCCGCGTGGTGAGGGTTCGGGTGGGATGTCCTGGACTGTAGGACGCTTCCGAACCCCCGTGGGGCGCCGTACGCCTCTGTGACGAGGGCTGCGGCGGAACGGTCATCGTCCGGTCACAATCACCGCGCGCACCCGTCGCATTCGGCTGTGAGCCTGCTGTGCGCCCCACCACCGAGGGGCGGAACAAGGAGGCTCCCGTTGTGTCAGCGCTGCTCGTGACGGCCGCACCCACCGACCGCCGCGCCCCCGCAGGACCGGTCAGGCTCGGGCCCGTGACCCCCGAGGCGTACCGCGCGTTCCTCGGCTCCCGCACCGGCGCGGACGGGCCGAGCTTCCTCCAACTCCCCTCCTGGGCGCAGGTGAAGGACGGCTGGAGCCACCAGCTCATCGGCTGGGGGCGGGAGGGCGCGGAACTCTCGGGCGTCGCGCTCGTCCTCCTGAGGCCCTTCCCCGGCACCCGCAAGTACTTCGCCTACCTGCCCGAAGGGCCCGTCGCCGACTGGGCCGACCCCGACCTCGACAGCTGGCTCTCCCCGCTCCTCGGGCACCTGCGCTCCCTCGGCGCCTTCGCCGTCCGGATGGGACCCGGGCCCGCCTACCGCCGGTGGAACGCCGCCACCGTCAAGGCCGGCACCGGGCCCGGCCGCCGGCTCTCCGACGTCCTCGCCGACGAGGTCGACCCGCTGGGCACCGCCGTCGCCGAACGGCTCCGCGCCCGCGGCTGGCGCAAGTGCGGCGGCGACTCCGAGGACGGAGCCGACGCCCAGCCCCGGCACGTCTTCCAGGTCCCGCTCACCGGCCGCAGCACCGACGACCTGTGGACCGGCCTCAACCAGGAGTGGCGGCGCAACGTCCGCAAGGCGCGGAAGTCCGGCGTCGAGGTCGTCGTCGGCTCCGCCGCCGACCTGCCCGAGTTCTACCGGCTGCTGCGCATCACCGAGGAGCGCGACGGCTTCCGCCTCGGCCGCTCCCTCGCCTACTACGAGCGCCAGTACGCGGTCCTCAACGCCGAGCAGCCCGGCCGCATGAAGCTCTACCTCGCCCGCCACGAGGGCGAGATCCTCGCCGCGCACACCATGGTCACGGTCGGCGGCCGCGTCTGGTACCAGACCGGCGCCTCGGCCGACCACCGCCGCGAGGTCCGGCCCTCCAACGCCCTCCAGTGGCGCATGATGCTCGACGCCCACGCCCTCGGCGCCGCCGTCTACGACCTGCGCGGGGTACCCTCCACCCTCGATCCGGACGACCGTTCCCACGGGCTCCTCCGCTGGAAGCTCGGCACGGGCGGACAGGTCGTCGAGACGCTGGGGGAGTGGGAGACACCGATGCAGGGAACGACCAACGGGGCGCTGTACCGCGCCTTCCAGGCCTATCTGGCCCGTCGATGACGGCCACGCTCGTCGCGCCCGCGGAGCGGAAGAAACCTTCCGCCCTCCGCAGCGGCGCCCTCATGGCCGCCGGCTCGCTCGTCTCCCGCGCCACCGGCTTCGTACGGGCCTCCGTCGTCGCCGCCGCACTCGGCGCGGGCTACGTCGCCGACGGGTACGCGGTCGGCAACACCGTCCCCACCATCGTCTACATGCTCCTCCTCGGCGGCGCCCTCAACGCCGTCTTCGTCCCCGAACTGGTCAAGGCCGCCAAGGAGCACGAGGACGGCGGCGTCGCCTACACCGACCGCCTCCTCACCCTCTGCGCGCTCGCCCTGACCGCGCTCACCGCGGTCGCGGTCCTCGCCGCCCCGCTGATCGTCGACACGTACACCGACTACGTGGGCGGACAGCGGGACATGACCGTCGCCTTCGCGCGCGCGTGCCTGCCGCAGATCCTCTTCCTCGGACTCTTCACCCTGCTCGGACAGGTCCTCAACGCCCGGGGCCGGTTCGGCGCCATGATGTGGGCCCCCGTCCTCAACAACGTCGTCGCCGTCGCCGTCTTCGGACTCTTCCTCGCCGTCAGCGACGGCGGGGAACTCACCCCCGGGGAGACCGCCCTCCTCGGCTGGGGCACCACCGCCGGCATCGCCGTCCAGACCCTCGCCCTGCTGCCCTCGCTGCGCGCCGCCGGCTTCCGCTGGCGGCCCCGCTTCGACTGGCGCGGCAGCGGCCTCGCCGCCCCGCTGCGCTCGGCCGGCTGGCTGGTGCTGCTCGTCCTCACCAACCAGGGCGCGTACTGGTTGACGACCTGGCTCGCCACCTCCGCGGGCGCGTCGGTCAGCGGCGGCGGCCTCGCCGCGTACAACAACGCGTACCTCCTCTGGACCGTCCCGCACGGCATCATCACCGTCTCTCTCGTCACCGCGCTGCTGCCCCGCATGAGCGGCGCCGCGGCCGACGGCGACCTCGCGCGGGTCCGGCGGGACGTCTCGTACGCCCTGCGGACCAGCGCGGCGGCGGTCGTCCCGGCCGCCTGCGCGCTCCTCGCGCTCGCCGTCCCGCTGATGACGGTCGTCTTCCGGTACGGGGCGACCACCGGCGACGACATCCGCGCGATGTCCTGGACCCTGATGGCCTTCGCGCCCGGCCTGGTCGCCCTCTCCGGCCAGTACGTGTGCACCCGGGCCTTCTACGCCCTGCGCGACACCCGCACCCCGTTCCTCCTGAACCTGGTCATCGCCGCCCTGAACGCGGGCCTGTCGTTCGCCGCGTACCGGGTTCTCCCGACCCGCTGGGCCGTCACCGGCATGGCCGCGGCGTACTCGCTGGCGCTGTGGGCGGGCTGGGCGGTCACGGCGTACGCCCTGCGGCGACGACTGGGCGGGGCAGCGGGCGGCGGCGCGTCCGGCGCGGCGGAGGGGGACGGGTCCGGCGCGGCGGCGGGCGGTGTGTCCGGCGGGGCCTTCTCCGCGCTGGCGCGGCTCCTCGTCGCCGCGGTACCGGCCGCCGGGTACGGGCTGTTCGTCGCGGACGCGGCGGGCGTGGCGGGCCCGGTGGTGGCGGGCCTGGCCGGCGCCGCGACGATCCTGGCCGTCTTCGCCCTGCTGTCCCGCCCCCTCCGCCTCGCGGAGGTCCAGGCCCTCCTCGCCTCCGGCGCGAACCGCTTCCGCAGAGCCTGACCCCCCGCCCCGCGTGGGCGCCCGTACCGACCTTGGGATACTCCACACATGCCGCGCGTGCTCCTGATAGAAGACGACCCCTCCGTCCGCGAAGGCGTCGAGCTCGGCCTCCGCCGCCGCGGGCACGACGTGCGCACCGCCCCCACCGGCGAGGCGGGCCTCGCCGCGCTCGGGGAGTTCCGGCCCGACCTGCTGCTCCTCGACCTGATGCTGCCCGGCATGAACGGCGTCCAGGTCTGCCGCCGGGTCCGGGAGAACAGCCAGCTGCCGATCATCATGCTCACCGCGCGGGGCGACGACTTCGACGTCGTCATAGGCCTGGAGGCCGGGGCCGACGACTACATCGTCAAGCCCGCCCGCACCGAGGTCATCGAGGCCCGGATCCGGGCCGTGCTGCGGCGCATCGAGGAGCCCGGCACCGGCCGGTCCGCCGTCGAGTTCCACGGCGAGCTCGCCATCGACCGGGCGGGCCTGACCGTCGCCAAGGCGGGAGAGCGCGTCGCCCTCGCCCCCTCCGAGCTGAAGCTGCTCCTGCACCTCACGGCCGCCCCCGAACAGGTCTTCAGCCGGCAGCAGCTCCTCGAACACGTCTGGGAGCACAGCTACCACGGGGACGCCCGGCTCGTGGACGCCTGCGTCCGCCGGCTGCGGAACAAGATCGAGGACACCCCCGGCGAACCCCGGTACATCCAGACCCTGCGGGGCTTCGGCTACCGCTTCGGCCCGCTGTGAAGGCCTGCGTGAGACCGGAACCGGGCACGGAGCCGCACACGACGGGCACGGAGCCGCGCACGAGACGCGCCCGCCGCCGCGCCCGCGCCCCCCGCCTGCGCCCCTTCGGCCTCCGTACCCGCCTCGTCCTCGCCTTCCTCCTCGTCGCCGCCGTCGGCTGCGGCACCACCGCCGCGCTCACCTACCGCGCCGCCCGCAACGCGATCCTGGAACAGACCCAGGACACCGCCGTCTCCGCCCTGCGCGACCAGGTCGAGCCGCTCGTCATCAGCCTGCCCGTCGACCCCACCTCCCTGCGGGACACGGTCCTCACCATCGCCCGCCAGGGCAAACCCCGCCCCTGGCGGGTCTACGCCGAGTACGGCGCGGTCCACGTCTCCTCCACCGACCGCCCCACCTCCTCCGTCATCACCCCCGAACTGCGGGCCCGCGCCCAGGCCCGGCAGGCCACCCCGCACGGCAGCTTCCAGCGGGTCGTGAAGAACGGCACCCCGTATCTGACGGTCGCCATCCCGGCCGCCTTCCGGACGCACCACAAAGAGGGGACGGCCCAGCCCACCGGCCTCGTCTTCTACGCCGTCATGGAACTCGACGACGAGGAGGCCAACATCGAGGCCATGGTGGCCGCCGCCCGCGACGGCGCCCTCCCGGCCCTGGCCGTGGCCCTGATCCCCGCGCTGATCGCCTCGCGCGGCGTGCTCCGCCCCGTACGCGAGCTGCGGCACGCGGCCCAGAGCATGGGCCGGGGCCGGCTCGACACCCGCATCCACGCGAAGGGCAGCGACGAACTCGCCGACCTCGCCCGCACGTTCAACGAGTCCGCCGCCGAGCTGGAACGTTCCGTCGAGGAACTCCGCAACGCCGAGGCCCGCGCCCGCCGCTTCGCCTCCGACGTCTCGCACGAGCTGCGCACCCCGCTCGCCGGGATGCTCGCGGTCACCGAGGTCCTCGACGAGGACGCCGGCAGCCTCGACAGCGACACCGCCCGCGCCGTCCGGCTGATCAGCGCCGAGACCGGGAAGCTCGCCGTGCTCGTCGAGGACCTGATGGAGATCTCCCGCTTCGACGCGCGCGCCGCCGAGCTCCACACCGACGAGGTCGACGCCGCCGACTGCGTCCGCAAGACCCTCCAGCACCGGCACTGGACCGACCCGGCACAGGTCGTCCCGTACCTTGTGGAGGGGATCAGGGCGCGGCTCGACCCGCGCCGCTTCGACGTCGTCGTCGCCAACCTCGTCGGCAACGCGCTGCGGCACGGGGCGGCGCCGGTGACGGTCAGTGTGTACGCGGAGGGGGACGAGCTGGTGACGGAGGTCGCCGACCGGGGGCCGGGCATCCACCCGGACGTCCTGCCGCACGTCTTCGACCGCTTCTACAAGGCGGACCGGGCCAGGACCCGTTCGGAGGGCAGCGGCCTCGGCCTGGCGATCACCCTGGAGAACGTCCGCCTGCACGGCGGCACCGTCCACGCCGCCAACGACCCGGCGGGCGGGGCGGTCTTCACCGTACGGATGCCGCTGTGAGGCGCGCGGGGCCCGTGAGCCGCTGGAAGGCCACGGCGGCCCTCCTCGCCATGCTCTCGCTCGCCGCCTGCGGCATCCAGGAGAGCGACGTCGTGGAGGCGGGCGGCGCCGCGACCGTCGCCGTCTACCCGCAGCCCGAGTTCCGGATGGTGCTCTACTTCCTCGGACCCGACGGGCAGCCGGTCCCGGTGGTCCGCGAGCTCGGGAAGCCGGTCCCCGACCCGACGTTCGCCTGGGGCGCCTCCGAGGCGGACGCCCAGCACCGGAAGAGCGAGGGGCAGGGCTCCGGACAGCAGCCCTACGAGGTGAGCGGCACCGTGGTCGTCACCGACAAGGTGATGGCCGCGCTCCTCGCGGGACCGGCCGCCGCCGACACCGCGGCGGGCCTGACCACGGGCCTTCCGGCGCCCGGGGCGTCCTGGAAGACGCCGCTCGTCGAGGCGGTCGAGGGCCTGAACCCGGAGGGCCGCCGGACCATCCGGCTCCGGCCGCCGTTCCCCGTCAGGAGCCTGTCGGACGCGGCCGTCCAGCAGCTGGTCTGCACGGCCGTGTACGCGGAGGACAGCGGGGGCAAGGTCGACGTGAGCCTCGTGGGCACCGACGGCACGCTCCCGACGACCCGCTGCGAGACCTGAGGCCTCCGGTCAGACCGCGCGCAGGTCCGCCAGCACCGCGTCCGTGAACGGCGGCCAGGCCTCGACCGCCCACGCCCCGAAGGGCCGGTCCGTGAGGGCCACGCACGCGGCCCCCGCGTCCGGGTCGACCCACAGGAAGGTGCCGGACTGCCCGAAGTGGCCGAAAGTGCGCGGCGAGGAGCTCGCGCCCGTCCAGTGCGGGGACTTGCCGTCGCGGATCTCGAAGCCGAGTCCCCAGTCGTTCGGCTTCTGGTGCCCGTAACCGGGAAGGATGCCGGTCAGACCGGGGTACGTGACGGTCATCGCGTCCAGGACGGTCCGCGCGTCGAGCAGCCGCGGCGCCTGCACCTCGGCGGCGAACCGCACCAGGTCGTCCACGGTCGACACGCCGTCCTTCGCGGGCGAGCCCTCCAAGGTCGTCGAGGTCATGCCGAGGGGCTCCAGGACCGCCTGGTGCAGATACTCGGCGAAGGGGATGTCGGTGGCCTTGGCGACGTGGTCGCCGAGCGCCTCGAAGCCGGTGTTGGAGTAGATCCGGCGGGTGCCCGGCGCGGCCATGACCCGGTTCTCGTCGAAGGCGAGCCCCGAGGTGTGGGCGAGGAGGTGGCGGACGGTCGCGCCCTCGGGCCCGGCCGGCTCGTCGAGGTCGATCGCCCCCTCCTCGTACGCGACGAGGACGGCGTACGCCGCGAGCGGCTTGGTGACGGAGGCGAGCGGGAAACGCCGCCCGGTGGGGCCGTGGGACCCGGCCAGGGTGCCGTCCGCGCGGACGACGGCGGCGGCCGCGGTGGGAACGGGCCAGTTCTCGATCGACGCCAGGCTCGGCAAGCTGCTCTGCATGGGGCCGAGCCTACTTGCTTCGAGTGCACTCCAACGTTTTAGCGTGGGGCCCATGAGCGTGATCGAGAGCACGACCGGGCTTGCCGGGAAGGACCGCTACACGATCAGTGAGGTGGCCGTCATCACCGGGCTCACCGCCCACACCCTGCGCTGGTACGAGCGGATCGGCCTCATGCCGCACGTCGACCGTTCGCACACGGGGCAGCGCCGCTTCACCGAACGCGACCTGCACTGGCTGGCCTTCGTCGGCAAGCTGCGGCTGACCGGGATGCCGGTCGCCGACATGGTCAGGTACGCCGAGCTGGTGCGCGAGGGCGACCACACCCGGGACGAACGGCGGGAGCTCCTGGAGGCCACCCGGCGCGACGTCCTCAGCAGGATCACCGAGCTCCAGGACACGCTCGCCGTGCTCGACATCAAGATCAGTCATTACGGGACCGCAAGCGGAGGAACACCTTCATGACCAGCGTGACCAGGATCGACACCGTACGCCTCGGCCAGGGCGGACCCGAGATCGGCGTCCAGGGCTTCGGCGCCATGGGCATCAGCGAGTTCTACGGCGACACCGACGAGGCGGCGGCCCGCGACACCCTCGACGCGGCCCTGGAGGCCGGCGTCACCCTGATCGACACCGCCGACATCTACGGCAGCGGCGCCAACGAGGAGTTCCTCGCCCCCTTCCTCGCCGCCCACCGCGACGAGGTCACCCTCGCCACCAAGTTCGCCATAGAGCGCCGCGCCGACGACCCGACCTACCGGGGGATCCGCAACGACCCGGCGTACGTCAAGAAGGCCGCCGAGGACAGCCTGCGCCGTCTCGGCATCGAGACCATCGACCTCTACTACATGCACCGCCGCGACCCGGAGATCCCCTTCGCCGAGTCCGTCGGGGCGATGGCCGAGCTCGTCCAGGAGGGCAAGGTCCGCTTCCTGGGCCTGAGCGAGGTCACCGGGGCCGAGCTGCGCGAGGCCCACGCGGTGCACCCGATCACCGCCCTCCAGTCGGAGTGGTCGCTCTTCTCCCGGGACGTGGAGCGCAGCGCCGTCGGCGCCGCCGCCGAGCTCGGCGTGACCTTCGTGCCGTACTCGCCGCTCGGCCGGGGCTTCCTGACCGGCGCGTTCGCGGACGCCGACAAGGACCTGTCGGGCGGCGACTTCCGCAGGTACCAGCCCCGGTTCACCGGAGAGAACGCCGAGCGGAACGCCGCCCTCCTCGACCCGGTCCGGAAGATCGCCGCCGCCCACGGCGCGACCCCGGCCCAGATCGCCCTCGCCTGGGTCCAGCAGCGGGCCTCCGTGCACGGCCTCACGGTCGTCCCCATCCCCGGCACCCGCAAGCGCTCCCGCCTCCTGGAGAACGCGGCCGCCACCCGCATCGCCCTCACCGCCGCCGAACTCGCCGAACTGGAGCCGATCGCGGGCCAGGTGGCGGGCGACCGCTACCCGGACATGCGCTTCACCTCGGTGAACCGCGAGGCCTGACCCCTAGGCCAGCCCCAGGGCGAAGACCGCGAAGCCCGCCGAGAGGAGACCCGCCAGGGTGCGGCGGGCCGGACCGGTCTTCGCCCACGGGGACTCGAAGACGCGCGCGTACCGGCCGATGAGGACGAGGAGCCCGGCGAAGACCGGCATCCAGGCGAGCCGGGCGAGGATCCAGCCGACCGAGTCCGGCGCGCCGACCAGGCCGGCGATCTCCCCGGCGTACGAGGCGGGGATCGCGGCGGTCAGCATCGCCGTCTGGTGCCAGCACAGGATCGTCATCGCGGACAGGTTGATCACCACGACCGGCGCCCACAGCGCGGGCCGCTTCAGGAGCCGGCCGAGCCGGTCGCGGAGCAGGATCGCCGCACCGCTCTGCGCGGCGGCCAGGGCGAGGACGAGCAGCGACGGCGGGTGCGAGTTGGTGCGGGCCTCGCCGGGCACGCCGACCATCGACGCCGGGTAGCCGAAGACGAGGAGCAGGGCCGCGAAGAGCGCGGCGCCGCCGAGCAGCAGCCCCCACGCGTGGCGCCGGCCGACCCGGCCCTCGCCCCACGAGACGCCGAGCTGATACGCGAACAGCCAGCCGGGCAGGATGTTGAGCAGGCTCAGCCAGGACGGCACGGCGTCGGCATGCGGCCCGTACCGCAGGAAGTCGACGACGGCGACCGAGCCGAGCAGCGGCGCCGCGGCCCACACCCCGAGGCGGCGGGCCGCCCGCACGCACAGCGGGGTCAGCGCGGTGACCACCGTGTACACGCCGACGAACCACAGCGGCTGGATCACCAGCGTGGACGCCGTCCGCAGCGTGTCCACGGGCACCCCGAGACCGAGGTTCAGCACGGGCAGCAGCGCCGCCCACACGGCGGTGACCCCGAGCACCGGCCGGCCCAGCCGCGCGAGCCGGCCACCGAGCCACGCGCGCGTGGAGCCCGAGCGGCGCCGGTACGACAGCACCGACGCGTACCCGCCGACGAGGAAGAAGATCCCCAGCATCTGCAGGACCCAGCTGACGGGCGCGAGACCGGAGAAGGTGCCGAGCGGGCTCGCGTTGTGGATCGCGCCGTCGGCGGAGAGGGTGAAGCCGCCGAGCAGCCAGTGCCCGGTCGGCACGGCGAGCAGGGCGAGGGCGCGCAGCCCGTCGATCGCCCGGTCGCGGTGGGCGGGCGTGGACGCCTCGATCTTCCTGACCAGGGTCTTCATCGGACGTCCCCCTCGGCGATCGCGGCGAACGCACGGAGGGAGGAGGTGCCGGGCGCGAAGTAGCCGCCGTGCCCGGCGGCGTCCCCGGCCGGGATGCGGCGCGCCCCGAAGGCCGGGTCGGTGGGGTCGGCGCCGTGCCCGAGGCCCGCGAACTCGACGTTCGGGACCCGGTCGATCCAGTCCGTGGGATCCTTCGCGGCCCAGACGCGGGCGGAGGTCCCGAGCTCGGAGACGTTCTCGGCGCGCATCCCGGGGGAGCCGAAGACCACCAGGTCCTTGGCCTTCAGCTGGTGGGCGGCGAGGCCGCAGACCACGGAGCCGTAGCTGTGGCAGAAGACGGACGGCTCGGCCGCACCGGCGGGCCTTACCGCTGCGAGCCCGTCCGTGAACCGGGTCAGCCGGCCGGCCCCGGCCTCCGCGAGCCGGCCGGTGGCCGCGTCCAGGCCGACGCCGACGGGGGTGGTGTACCCGGCCCAGGCGACGACCGCCGTACGCCCGCCGGTCGCCCGGCGCAGCTCGCTCGCCATGTCCGCGAGCGGCTCGACGTGCTCCGCGTCGACGTCGGAGCCGGGCACGATCACGGCCACGTGCTCGGCCCGCGCCAGGTCCCCGTAGACCAGGGCCACCTGCCCCCGGCCGCGCGGATCGTGGGCGAGGACCCGCGCCCCGCCGAACTGCCCCCGCACGGACCGGGCGTTGGCCTCGTACCGCAGCTCCAGGGGCGCCCCGTCGAGGTTCCCCACGACCGTCGGGTGCGTCCGGGCCAGCTCTTCCCGTCGTACGGGACCCAGCCCGGCGAAGAACCGCGCGACCCCGGCCGGGTCCATCCGCTCCGGGTCCGGCAGCCCCGCGGCAACCCACGCCGCGGTCCCCGCCGGCGCCCCGGTCACGGCCTCCTGGCTGCTCCCGGACGCCCAGCCGGCCGTCCCCGCGATCACACCGGTCACCACGGCCGCGGTGATCAGGGTCCTCGACATGCGGCGCATCGGCCCGCCCTCCCTCGCTCTCGTCGTCAGCGGGAGGAAGGTAGGAAGACGAGGGGTGACAGCACGTCACGCCGGGGAGCCAACTCCCGTCTGATACCGGGGTAGGGGGTGGAGGAGCAGCCAACCCGAGGGGCGGGGTGGGGTTTTCCCCCGGGGGCCGGCACGAGTGCCGGGTCTAGGCGCCGGGGGTGACCAGGCCCGACTCGTACGCGAAGACCACCGCCTGCGCCCGGTCGCGCAGGTCCAGCTTGGCGAGGACCCGGCCGATGTGGGTCTTCACCGTCTGCTCGGCGAGGACCAGGCTGTCGGCGATCTCCTGGTTGGACAGGCCCCGGGCGATCAGCTCCAGGACCTCCGTCTCGCGCGGGGTGAGCCCGTTGAGGCGCAGTGCCGTGCCGTCCCGGCGGGGCGCGGGGCGCGAGGCCGCGAAGTCGGCGATGAGACGGCGGGTCACGGACGGGGCGAGCAGCGCCTCGCCCGCCGCCACCACCCGTACCGCCGCGATCAGATCGGCCGGCGGCGCGTCCTTGAGGAGGAAGCCGGACGCGCCCGCGCGCAGCGCCTCGTACACGTAGTCGTCGACGTCGAAGGTGGTCAGCATCAGCACCTTCGGCAGGTGCGTGACCCCGGCCGGCGGATGCAGGATCTCCCGGGCGGCCGCGAGCCCGTCCAGCTCCGGCATCCGTACGTCCATCAGGACCACGTCCGGGTGCGCCGAGCGCGCCACCTCCACGCCCTGCCGTCCGTCCGGCGCCTCGCCGACCACGTCGATGTCGGGCTGCGCGGCGAGGAGGGCGGCGAAACCGGCCCGCACCATGGCCTGGTCGTCGACGATGATCACGCGGATGGTCACTCGGTGTCCTTCGTACGCAGGGGGAGCCTGGCCGCGACCCGGAAGCCGCCGTCCGGCAGCGGCCCGGTGTCGAGCGAGCCGCCGGTCAACCGTACGCGTTCCCGCATGCCGACGAGGCCGTGGCCGGTGCCGGGGACGCCCCGCTCGACGGAGGAACGCTCCTCCAGGGAGGGACCGTTGACGACGAGAACGGTCAGCCACCCGTCGTCGGCCCGGACCGAGACGCGGGTCGAGGCCCCCGGCGCGTGCCGCACCACGTTCGCCAGGGCCTCCTGCACGATCCGGTACGCGGACAGGTCCACCGCCTGCGGCACCTCGCCGAGATCGGCGGCGAGCCGCAGTTCGGCCGGCACGCCCGCGCGTACGGTCGCCTCGACGAGCTGCTGCACCCGGTCGAGACCCGGCTGCGGGGTCCGCTCGCCCTCGCTGCCGTCACTGCGGAGGACGGAGAGCAGCCGCCGCATCTCGGCCAGCGACTCGCGGGCGCTCGCCGCGATGGACGTGAACTCCTCGCGGGCCGCGTCCGGGAGTTCGGGGATGCGGTACGGGGCGGAATCCGCCTGCACGGTGATCACGGACATGTGGTGGGCCACGACGTCGTGCAGCTCGCGCGCGATCCTGGCCCGCTCCTCCAGGAGCGTGCGGCGGGCCCGCTCCGCCTCGCTGATGGTCTCCTGCTCGGCGAGCCGCCGCTGCGCCTCACCACGGGCGCGGATCGCCGAGGTCAGCAGCAGCAGCACCCCGCTCAGGACGAGCAGCAGCAGGTGCAGACTGGTGAACCGGGCGGGCCGGAACGCCTCAAGCGCGAAACCGGCCACCCCGGTCGCCAGCCACACCCCGAACAGCGCCCGGCGCGACTCCCGCAGCCCGAGCGCCACCATGAGGGCGCAGTAGCCCACGACGACCGGCGGCGTCCACGGCCACATCTCCGCCTGGGGCCCGTCCGAGCCCAGCAGCACGAGCGCGCCCAGCACATCGGCGGCGAAGACGACCCACCACGCCTGGAGCGGCCGGGTGACGGCGAGCAGCAGCGGGGCGGCCTGAGCGGTGCCGAGGGCCCCGGCGACGGCACCGTTGACCCCGTAGTCGTTGATGAGCAGCAGAACCGTGGAGGGCAGCAGCGCCGCCCCGAACGCCACGGCGACCACATACGGCAACAGCCGCACCCACCGCCCCGCCGCCCCGGCCAGCAGCGCCGCCCCCGGCCTGGTCGGCGTGGTGAGCGCCGCCCCCAACCCCTGGAACAGCTCCCGAAACCGGCCCCCGTCACGACGACGGGCACCGGGCACTGAATCGGCGGGCGGCTCGGGCCGCGATGCGATAACCATGACGGCCTCAGCCTAAGCAGCCCCTCTGCCCCCCGACGTCATACCGGGGACCGGGACGGGCCCTGCTACCGGGGTATGACCACCGTCCTCGTCGTGGGCCGCGCCCCCGCTCACACGGGACCGTGGTCACCGCTCAGAGCTCCGCCAGGAGCTCCGCCTTCTTCGCCGAGAACTCCGCATCCGTCACCAGCCCCGCCTGATGCAGTTCCCCCAGATGCCGAATCCTTTCAGCCACCGCCCCCGGATCCCGGTGCCCGGCACCCCCCGCCCCGGCCGGCGCCGCGACCGGCACGGGCGTGCGGTCCTTGCCCCGGATCGCGGCGAGGACCGAGGCGGCGAAGGTCAGGGACTCGTACACCGGCCCGTAGCGGCCGAAGACGACGCACGCCGGGTCCTGGTCGGGCCGGTCGGCCCGGGGCCCGCCGCCCCGGGGCACCAGCCGCAGGTACCCGTCGACGCCGTCCGGCGAGCGCCATTCGACCCCGCAGAGGTCCCGCACGGGAAAGACCTGGTCACCGGCCTTCCACTTCTCGGAGGACGCCCCGGTCCGGGACCAGCGGAACGCGACCTCCGAGGTCCCGTCGAAGCAGGCCTTCCCGTCGTACGCCTTGAAGGCCTGCGGCCCCGGCGGCGGCGCCACCAGGAACCGGTCGGCGGGCGCGACGCCGTCGACGGCCCCGTACGCCTCGTGTCCGGCGGCCCCCGCGGCCCCCGGGCCCGACGCGAGGAGCGTCCGCAGCTCGTCCCGGTAGTGCTCGGCGAGCGGCTCGCGTTCCGCCGGGATCACCAGGCGGTACGGATCGCTGCCCTCCTTGAGCTGCCCCGCGGCCGCCTCCATCAGCGGATCCGCGCCCGGTCTCGGCACGGCGTGCAGCACGACGGTGCCCCGCTTGCCGGGCGTGAGCGTCACCGACGCCAGCGCCTCGTGCGGTATCCGTCTCTCGCGCAGCGCGGAGTACAGCTTCGGTGTGCGGATCCCCCGATCGAAGCGGATGACGAGGGCGTCGCTCTCGAGCTCCCAGGTGGCATGAATTCCGGCCAGCACATCACCCATACGCCTCATCGTAAGCGGCGTGTGCTCGTGCGTCGCCCCTGTGAAAGGTCCCGAAATTGCGTGATCTACGCGCGTCAGGGGCCTTCCGCGCCGGATATTCCGTCGTGGCAAGCGCTGTCGGCACGTGCGCAGACCACCCGCGGGTAGGCCCCGACCCCTATCGCGGCGAAGTTGCCGAGGCTCTCCGTCCCGGGCTCGAAATAGCCGCTGTGGCCGAGCGCCCCGCGCGCGGAGAGCAGCCGGGCGCCGAACTCCGGCGCGACGGGGTCCGCGCCGTGCCCGACCCCGCCCACCTCCAGGTGCGGCACGTTCGCGATCCAGTCGTCGGCGTCCCGCATGGCCCACACGCGCGCGGGGCTGTCGAGTTCGGACGCCCGCTCGACCCGCATCCCGGGGCTTCCGGCGACGGCGACGTCGGTCACCCGGGCGGGCAGCCGCGACGCGGCGACGCCGCAGAGCACGGAGCCGTAGCTGTGGCAGAAGAGCGCCACGCGCGCGTGCGGGGGCAGGGATTCGGTGAGGCCCACCAGGCGTACGGCTCCCTCCTCGGCCAGCCGGCCGGTCATGGCGTCGACGCCGACCCCGACGGGCGCGGTGTAGTCGGCCCAGGCGATCACGGCCACGTGCGCGCGGGGCGCGGCCCGCCGCTCGGCCGCGTAGAGGGCCCGGGCCATGCCGGCGGGGGCGCCGTACCGGCCGTGGGTCTTCTGGAAGGTGAGCAGGTTGGTGTCGACGCCGGGCACGATCACCGAGACGCGCCGGGCGTGCTCCAGGTCCCCGAGGACCTCGGCGGCCCGCCCCGTACCGGACGGGTCGAAGGCGAGGACCTGGCGGCCGGGCCGCAGCAGCGAGGCGAAGCGGTCGACCCGGCGCCGGGCCTCGTGCCGGCCCTCGGGGGAGAGCCTGGTGTCGTCGACCCGGCCGTGCTCGGCGGCGTACGCGCGCGTGAGGGTGATCCGGTTGGCGCGGTAGCGCAGGGCGACCGGGGCGCCGTTGAGGTTGCCGACGACGAGCGGGTGCCGGGCGGCGAGCAGGTCGGCGTCCGCCGGGCCGAGTCCGGCGAAGAAGGCGGCGACGGTACGGGCCGGGGCCGCGGGGTCGGGCAGCGGCCGGTGGTCGATCCGGTCCCGCGTCCAGGCGGCGAGCGCGGCCTCCCGGGACGGCCAGGGCATGGGCCGGTGCCGGATCGTGGTCCACCCGGTGATCGCGAGGAGGACGAACACCACGGCGAGCGCGAGGAGCGCGCGCGTGGCGACGAGGGCGGGCGAGGCGTCGACGGAGGTCACGGGCGGCCACCCTACGGGGCGGAGACGGCGGCACCGGACCTGCGGGGGGTCTTAGCGCTCCCGGCCCCGCCACTGCGGGGCGAGCGCCGGGCCGAGGTGGTCGAGGTACTCCTCGGTGAGCGCGCGGATGGCCTCCAGACTCTGGTCCGTGCCCCGGCCCCACATCTGGCCGGTCACCCGCATCACGCCGCTGAACGCCGCCACCGCGATCCGGGGGCGCGGGTCCTCGTCGACGTCGAGGCCCTCGCGCGCGGCGATGATCCGGGCGATGGTCTCCTCCATCTCCGTGGAGCGCCGCAGATGGACGGCGAGCAGCGCGGGCGTCGACTCGATCATGCGGTACGTGCGCAGGTGCAGTTCGACGGGGACGACCTCGGCGATCGCCTCGCCGATGGTGTCCCAGGCGCTCAGGACGGCGTTGCGCATCGCGTCGAGGGGCGCCTCGTCCGGGGGCCGCTGCCCGAGGGCGTGCACGAACCGTTCCTCCACCATCTGCTGCACGGCGAAGGCGACCTCCTCCTTGGAGGAGAAGTACCGGAAGAAGGTGCGCTGCGAGACCTCCACGGCGTCGACGATCTCGTCGACGGTGGTCCGCTCGTACCCGTGCTCGGTGAAGAGCTCCAGGGCGACCCGGATCAACGCGTCGCGCGTGCGCTGTTTCTTGCGCTCGCGCAGTCCGGGCACGGTCACGTCGAGGTCCTCTTTTCCGGCATTTCGTCCTGCTCAGCGTACCTGTGAGCTACGTGACAGTTACCGACGTGTGAATCGCTTTGTCAATTGTCAGTGACTGTCATTAGCCTCGTTCCATGACTAGTCAGACCACCGTGGAAAAGGCCCCGCAGGGTCAGGGGGGCGTCCGGGAACCCGTTCCGGTCCCGGCGAAGGGACTGCGCGGCCACCCATGGCTGACCCTGTTCGGCGTCGCCGTGGGCGTGATGATGGTCGCGCTCGACGGCACGATCGTCGCCATCGCCAACCCGGCCATCAAGGAGGACCTCGGCGCCACCCTCGCCCAGGTCCAGTGGATCACCAACGGCTATCTGCTCGCGCTCGCCGTCGCCCTGATCACCGCCGGCAAGCTCGGTGACCGCTTCGGCCACCGGCAGACCTTCCTCATCGGCATCGCCGGCTTCGCCGCCGCCTCCGGCGCGATCGGCCTGTCGCACTCCATCGGGGCCGTGATCGCCTTCCGCGTCCTGCAGGGCCTCTTCGGCGCCCTGCTGATGCCGGCCGCGCTGGGCCTGCTGCGCGCCACCTTCCCCGCCGAGAAGCTGAACATGGCGATCGGCATCTGGGGCATGGTCATCGGCGCGTCCACGGCCGGCGGCCCGATCCTCGGCGGCTTCCTCGTGGAGCACGTCAACTGGCAGTCCGTCTTCTTCATCAACGTGCCCGTGGGCGTCATCGCGCTCGTCCTCGGCCTGCTCATCCTCAAGGACCACCGCGCCGAGAACGCGCCGCGCTCCTTCGACGTCCTCGGCATCCTGCTGCTCTCCGGCGCCATGGCCTCCCTCGTCTGGAGCCTCATCAAGGCCGGCGAGTCCTGGGGCTGGTCCAGCGGCAAGACCTGGGGCTGCCTGATCGGCGCGCTGCTCCTGTTCGCGCTCTTCGCCTTCTGGGAGACCAGGGCCAAGGAGCCGCTGATCCCGCTGGCCATGTTCCGCTCCGTGCCGCTCTCGGCCGGCGTGGTCCTGATGGTCCTGATGGCCTTCGCCTTCATGGGCGGCCTCTTCTTCGTGACCTTCTACCTCCAGGGCGTGAAGGGGCTCGGCCCGGTCGACGCCGGTCTGCACCTGCTGCCGCTGACCGCGATGATGATCGTCTCCTCGCCGCTGGCCGGCGCGCTGATCACCAAGTTCGGGCCGCGCGTGCCGCTCGTCGGCGGCATGGTCTGCACGGCCGTCGCGATGTTCGGCATGATCACGCTCACCGCCGGCACCAGCACGCTCGCCATGTCCCTCTGGTTCGCCCTGCTCGGCCTCGGCCTCGCCCCGGTCATGGTCGGCGCCACCGAGGTCATCGTCGGCAACGCGCCGCTCGAGCTCTCCGGCGTGGCCGGCGGTCTGCAGCAGGCCGCCATGCAGGTCGGCGGCGCGCTCGGCACGGCGGTGCTCGGCGCCGTCATGTCCTCCAAGGTCGCCGACTCCTTCGCGGGCAACTGGAAGGAGGCCGGCATCCCGGCCCCGGTCAACCCGCAGCTGGAGCAGGCCGCCGAGTTCGGCATGGCCCCGCCGGAGCTGGCCCACGCGCCGGGGATGACCCCCGACCTCCTCCAGCTGATCACCAAGGTCATCCACGACACCTTCCTCGACGGCATGGGCCTGGCCTTCGCCGTCGCCGGCGGCGTCGCCGTCGTCGCCGCCCTCGTCGCCACGCTCACCAAGCGCGGCGAGAACGCGGAGGCGGGCGGCATGGGCGGCCACATCTGACGTTCGCCCGCCCGGCGCCCGTCCGGTGCCGCCCGGTGCCTGTCAGGGTTCCCGTAGGGGGCCGTCACCCGTTCGCGTGAACGGGGGCGGCCCCTCTTCCGTTGCCGGGAGACCTCCGCCATTCTCGTGATCACAGAGAGTGACGAAACGGGGGTTCATCAGCATGTATACGAAGACAGTCCTCACCGGCGCGGCCATCACGGCCCTCCTCCTGACCGCCCTCACGGCGGCACCGGCCGCACCGGCCGCCTCGACCGCCGGGGGCACCGCCCTCGGGGCCTGCGGACCCGGCCGGCTCTGCCTCTGGCCCAAGCCCGACTTCAAGGGCAGGCCGTGGACGCACGAGCTGGCGACCACCGACCTCGACAGCTGCCTGGCCCTGCCGCCCGGCACCTCGGCCCAGTCCCTCGCGAACCGCACGGGGCGGCCGGTCACGACGTACCAGTCGGCCGAGTGCGGGGAGACGGGCGAGTTCGAGACGTACCCGGGGCGGGGGACCTGGGTGCCGCAGACGGCCTACGAGGTCAGAGCGTTCAAGCTCTGGGAGCGGTAGGCGAGGGGACCTCGTGCGGGCCGCCCGGGCCGGGCGGCTCGTGCGGGCCCGGTGGTTCATACGGCTCGTGGAGACCCGGTGGTTCATGCGGCTCGTGGAGACCCGGCGGCCCGTGCGGGCCCGGTCCCGGCGGGGCCGAGAGGCGGGCCACCTCGGCGCGCAGCTCGCGGACCTCCAGGGTGAGCGCCTCCAGGAGCTCCGTCTGCCGGCGCTCCACCGCGTCGTCGCGGTCGAAGCGGGAGATGAACCAGGTCGCGATGTTGGCCGTGACGACACCGAGCAGGGCGATGCCCGAGAGCATCAGGCCCACCGCGAGGATCCGGCCGAGACCCGTGGTCGGGGAGTGGTCGCCGTAGCCGACGGTCGTCATCGTGGTGAACGACCACCACAGCGCGTCCCCGAGCGTCTTGATGTTGCCGTTCGGGGCGTCCCGCTCGACGTGCAGCACGGCCAGCGAGCCGAACATCATCAGCCCGACCACCGCGCCCGCCACATAGGTGGTGAGCGTTATCTGCGGGGCCATCCGGGCCCGACGGCCCACGAGGAGGAGCGTGGAGACGACCCGCAGCAGCCGCAGCGGCTGCACCACCGGAAGTATCACCGCGAGCAGGTCCAGCGGATGGCCGCGCACGAAGCGCCAGCGGTCCCGGGCGAGACCGAGACGGACGAGATAGTCGAGCGCGAAGGCACCCCAGACGGCCCACTCGACGTGGGTGCACAGCCGGTGCACCCACGGCTCGGCGCCGGGAGCCACGATCGGCACCGCGTAGGCGATGCCGAACGCGATCGCGAGCCCCAGGAGCGGTGTCTGGGTGCGCTCCTCCCAGCGAAGCTTCATGACGGGCATGACCGGCATCGTAAGGAACGGAGGGAACGACGAAGGGCGGCGGGACCGCGTCCCACCGCCCTCACCAGCCGAAACGAGCTACCGGCCGAAACGAGCTACCGGCCGAAACGAGCTAGGCCGAAACGAACTACCGGCCGAGGCGACCCGTCAGGCGTCGCCGCCCGCGGCGCCCGGGTCGGCCGCCGCCACGTCGAGCAGCTGGTAGCGGTCCACGGCCTGCTTCAGGGCCGAGCGCTCGATCTTGCCCTCGCGGGCGAGCTCGGTCAGCACGGCGAGCACGATCGACTGCGCGTCGATGTGGAAGTAGCGGCGGGCCGCACCGCGCGTGTCCGCGAAGCCGAAGCCGTCCGCGCCCAGCGAGGTGTACGAGCCGGGCACCCAGCGGGAGATCTGGTCCGGCACCGTGCGCATCCAGTCCGAGACCGCGACGAACGGGCCCTCGGCGCCCCGGAGCTTGCGCGTCACGTACGGGACGCGCTGCTCCTCGTCGGGGTGGAGCAGGTTGTGCTCCTCGACGGCCACGGCCTCGCGGCGCAGCTCGGTCCAGGAGGTCGCGGACCAGACGTCGGCCTTGACGTTCCACTCCTCGGCGAGGATCCGCTGCGCCTCGATCGCCCACGGCACGGCGACGCCGGAGGCCATGATCTGTGCCGGGATCGTGCCGGACTCGCCGGCCTTGAGGCGGTGGATGCCCTGGAGGATCCCGTCGACGTCCACGTTCTCGGGCTCGGCCGGGTGCTGGATCGGCTCGTTGTAGACGGTCAGGTAGTAGAAGACGTCCTCGGCCTCGGGGCCGTACATCCGGCGCAGACCGTCCTTGACGATGTGCGCGATCTCGAAGCCGAACGCCGGGTCGTAGGCGACGCAGGCCGGGTTGGTGGAAGCGAGGAGGTGCGAGTGACCGTCCGCGTGCTGGAGGCCCTCACCGGTCAGCGTCGTCCGGCCGGCGGTGGCGCCGAGCACGAAGCCGCGCGCCAGCTGGTCGGACATCTGCCAGAACTGGTCGCCGGTCCGCTGGAAACCGAACATCGAGTAGAAGACGTACACCGGGATCAGCGGCTCGCCGTGCGTGGCGTAGGCCGAGCCGGCGGCGATCAGCGAGGCCGTGCAGCCGGCCTCCGAGATGCCGTCGTGCAGCATCTGGCCGGTCGGCGACTCCTTGTAGGCGAGGAGGAGTTCGCGGTCCACCGCCTCGTACTGCTGGCCCAGCGGGTTGTAGATCTTGGCGCTCGGGAAGAACGCGTCCATGCCGAAGGTGCGGTACTCGTCGGGGGCGATCAGCACGAAGCGCTTGCCGATCTCCTTGTCCCGCATGAGGTCCTTCAGGATGCGGACGAAGGCCATCGTGGTGGCGATCGACTGCTGCCCCGAGCCCTTCTTGGCGGCCGCGTAGGTCTTGTCGTCGGGGAGGACCAGCGGCTTCGCGCGCACGACGCGGGTGGGGACGTACCCGCCCAGCGCCTTGCGGCGGTCGTGCATGTACTGGATCTCCTCGGAGTCCCGGCCCGGGTGGTAGTACGGCGGCAGGCCGTCCTCCAGCTGCCGGTCCGTCACCGGGATGTGCAGCCGGTCGCGGAAGCGCTTGAGGTCGTCGACCGTCAGCTTCTTCATCTGATGGGTCGCGTTGCGGCCCTCGAAGTTCGGGCCCAGCGTCCAGCCCTTGACGGTCTGCGCGAGGATCACGGTCGGCTGGCCGGCGTGGGCCTTCGCCGCCGCGTAGGCCGCGTAGATCTTCTTGTGGTCGTGACCGCCGCGGCCCAGGTGCAGGACCTGCTGGTCCGACATGCCCTCGACCATGGCCCGCAGCCGGTGGTCGTCGCCGAAGAAGTGGTCCCGGATGTAGCCGCCGGTCTCCGTGGCGTACGTCTGGAACTGGCCGTCCGGGGTGGTGTTCAGCTTGTTGACCAGGATGCCGTCGCGGTCCTGCGCGAGCAGCGGGTCCCAGGAGCGGTCCCAGATCAGCTTGATGACGTTCCAGCCGTTGCCCCGGAAGATCGACTCCAGCTCCTGGATGATCTTGCCGTTGCCGCGGACCGGGCCGTCGAGCCGCTGGAGGTTGCAGTTGACGACGAAGGTGAGGTTGTCCAGGCCCTCTCGGGCGGCGATGGAGAGCTGGCCGAGCGACTCGACCTCGTCCATCTCGCCGTCGCCGAGGAAGGCCCAGACGTGCGACTTGGAGGTGTCGGCGATGCCGCGCGCCTCCATGTAGCGGTTCATCCGCGCCTGGTAGATCGCGCCGAGCGGGCCGAGGCCCATCGACACGGTCGGGAACTCCCAGAAGTCCGGCATCAGCCGCGGGTGCGGGTACGAGGAGAGGCCGTTCGGGAACTTCGACTTCTCCTGGCGGAAGGCGTCGAGCTGCGTCGCGTTCAGCCGGTCGAGGAGGTACGCGCGGGCGTAGATGCCGGGGGAGGCGTGCCCCTGGAAGAAGATCTGGTCGCCGCCGTCGCCCTCGTCCTTGCCGCGGAAGAAGTGGTTGAAGCCCACGTCGTACAGCGAGGCGGAGGAGGCGAAGGTCGCGATGTGGCCGCCGACGCCGATGCCCGGGCGCTGGGCGCGCGAGACCATCACGGCCGCGTTCCACCGGGTGGCGTTGAGGACCTTGCGCTCGATCTCCTCGTTGCCGGGGAAGAAGGGCTCGTCCCTGGTGGCGATCGTGTTGACGTAGTCCGTGCTGCGCATCTCGGGCACGGCCACGCGCTTCTCGCGAGCCCGCTCGATCAGGCGGAGCATGAGGTAGCGGGCCCGCTCACGGCCCCGCTCGTCGACGGCCGCGTCGAGGGAGTCGAGCCATTCCTGGGTCTCTTCCGGGTCGAAATCCGGGACCTGGCTGGGAAGGCCGCCAATGATGATCGGGTTGCGATCGGATCCGGGAGCCACGCTCTTCCTTCGCTGTTCGGTGGTGCCCACGGGGCGGCCACGGGCTGGTCGGGGTGTCCATCGTGTACCCCGCCGACGCCAGACGTCACATTTACCGAGGAGTAACCCCCGGGGTGCCTCGCCCGCCTTCCAGGTGTCGCGGTGTGGTCAAATCGCAACCTTACGCCCAACCCGCGCATGCGTTTCGTCCGGGCGTTCGGCAGACTGAAACCGCAGAAGTCCATGAACCGGGACGAATCATGTGCGTCTGATCGTCGAGGAGGGTCCGACAGTGCCGGAAGTTGCGGCGAGACGGCCCCAAACGTCACCGTTTCGGCGGTCTCGGCGGCCGGGTACTTGCGCGATCCGCCCCGGCACGTGTGGACTACGGCCAGCGCCACGCGCATACGCGTGGCCCACAGCATTTTCCGAATGAGCAGGAGGCAAGCCGTGAGCGCGACCGCGGACCACGCGGAGGAGCGGACCAACCCGGCCGTCAGGCTGGGGTTCGAGCCCGGACAGGTGGTCCAGGAGATCGGCTACGACGAAGACGTCGACCAGGATCTCCGTGAAGGCATCGAGTCCATCATCGGCCAGGACCTCGTGGACGAGGACTACGACGACGTCGCCGACGCCGTCGTGCTCTGGTTCCGCGACGAGGACGGCGATCTCACCGACGCCCTGGTGGACTCCATCGGTCTTCTGGAGGACGGCGGCGTGATCTGGCTGCTGACGCCGAAGACCGGCCGTGACGGCTACATCGAGCCGTCCGACATCAACGATGCCGCGCAGACCGCTGGTCTCTCCCAGACCAAGAGCATCAGCGTCGCGAAGGACTGGGCGGGCGCCCGCCTGGTGGCCCCCAAGCGCTGATCGCCACGCTGCGAGAAGCCCCCGCCGGCCCGCCGGCGGGGGCTTTCGTGCGCAGGCCGTAGGGTGGGGTCCGCCCGGGTTCACCGATACGGCCCAAAGCGATACGGCCAAGGCCCGGGCCCCGTCGGAAGGGACGCGCACGCGATGGCGATCGAGGTCGGCACCAAGGCCCCGGAATTCGAGCTCAAGGACAATCACGGGCGGACCGTGCGGCTCTCCGACTTCCGCGGCGAGAAGAACGTGGTGCTGTTCTTCTACCCCTTCGCCTTCACCGGCGTCTGCACGGGTGAACTGCGCGAGCTCCGCGAGAACCTCCCGGCGTTCGTCAACGAGGACACCCAGCTCCTCGCCGTCTCCAACGACTCCATCCACACCCTCCGCGTCTTCGGCGACCAGGAGGACCTGGAGTTCCCGCTGCTCTCCGACTTCTGGCCGCACGGCGAGGCCTCCCGCGCCTACGGCGTCCTCGACGAGGAGAAGGGCTGCGCGGTCCGCGGCACCTTCGTCATCGACAAGGAGGGCGTCGTCCGCTGGACCGTCGTGAACGCCCTGTCGGACGCCCGCGACCTCGGCGATTACCTCAAGGCCCTCGAAGCCCTCTGAGCGCCTTCGGGGCCGACACCCTCGGAATCACCGGGCGAATCGACTGTTTCGACCGGGAACCCGTCACTAGGATCCAGACGTTGATCCGATGCCAACGCACGACTGGGGGCGCTGCCCCTGGAAACCTATGGAGGGACTCGTGGGAGTCAGCCTCAGCAAGGGCGGCAACGTCTCGCTGACCAAGGAGGCCCCTGGCCTCACCGCCGTGACCGTCGGTCTGGGCTGGGACGTCCGCACCACCACCGGTACGGACTTCGACCTCGACGCCAGCGCGATCCTCGTGAGCGAGGCGGGCAAGGTCCGCAACGACCAGGACTTCGTCTTCTTCAACAACCTGAAGAGCGCCGACGGCTCGGTCGAGCACACCGGTGACAACCTCACCGGTGAGGGCGAGGGTGACGACGAGCAGGTCAAGGTCAACCTGGCCGGTGTGCCCGCCGACGTGGCCAAGATCGTCTTCCCGGTGTCGATCTACGACGCCGAGAACCGCCAGCAGTCCTTCGGCCAGGTGCGCAACGCGTTCATCCGCGTCGTCAACCAGGCCGGCGGCGCCGAGATCGCGCGGTACGACCTCTCCGAGGACGCCTCGACGGAGACCGCGATGGTCTTCGGCGAGCTGTACCGCCACGGCGCCGAGTGGAAGTTCCGTGCCGTCGGCCAGGGGTACGCCTCGGGTCTGCGCGGCATCGCGCAGGACTTCGGCGTCAACGTCTGAGCCGAACCGTTCGAACCGTCCGGCGCCGCACCTCGCGTGCGGCGCCGGACGTGCCTCATCACCACCGGGGAGGAACCGAATCATGGGCGTCACGCTCGCCAAGGGGGGCAACGTCTCCCTGTCCAAGGCCGCACCCAACCTCACGCAGGTCCTCGTGGGACTCGGCTGGGACGCGCGCTCCACCACCGGAGCCCCCTTCGACCTCGACGCCAGCGCGCTGCTGTGCCAGGGCGGCCGGGTGCTCGGGGACGAGTACTTCGTCTTCTACAACCAGCTCCGCAGCCCCGAGGGCTCCGTCGAACACACCGGCGACAACCTCACCGGCGAGGGTGACGGGGACGACGAGTCCCTCATCGTGGACCTCACCAAGGTGCCGGCCCACTGCGACAAGATCGTCTTCCCGGTGTCGATCCACGACGCCGACAACCGCGGCCAGAGCTTCGGCCAGGTCAGCAATGCGTTCATCCGCGTCGTGAACCAGACGGACGGTCAGGAACTCGCCCGGTACGACCTCTCGGAGGACGCCTCGACGGAGACCGCGATGATCTTCGGCGAGCTCTACCGCTACAGCGGCGAATGGAAGTTCCGGGCGGTGGGACAGGGGTATGCGTCCGGGCTTCGGGGCATCGCTCTAGACTTCGGGGTCAACGTTTCGTAAAGCCATGTAATTTCACGATGGGGTAGACAGTGATTCTGAAAACCTTCGGCTGGTCGTTCGCGATCACTGTGATCGGCCTGGCCGTCGCCGTGCTCTACGGGGGGTGGGAGGCGTTCGGGATCGTCGCGATCCTCTGCGTCCTCGAGATCTCCCTCTCGTTCGACAACGCGGTGGTCAACGCCGGAATCCTGCAGAAGATGAATGCCTTCTGGCAGAAGATCTTCCTCACGGTCGGTGTGCTCATCGCCGTCTTCGGCATGCGCCTCGTCTTCCCCGTCGTGATCGTCGCCATCAGCGCGAAGATCGGCCCCATCGACGCCGTCGATCTCGCGCTCAACGACCCGGACAGGTACCAGGAGCTGGTGACCGACGCGCACCCGTCGATCGCCGCCTTCGGTGGCATGTTCCTGTTGATGATCTTCCTCGACTTCATCTTCGAGGAGCGTGACATCCAGTGGCTGCGCTGGATCGAGCGCCCGCTGGCCAAGCTCGGCAAGGTCGACATGCTGTCGGTCTGCATCGCCCTCGTCGTCCTGCTGGTCACCTCGATGACCTTCGCGACCCACGCCCACCAGCACGGCGGCGCGCACGTCGACAAGGCGCAGACGGTCCTGGTCTCCGGCATCGCCGGCCTCATCACGTACCTCGTCGTCGGCGGTCTCTCCGGCTACTTCGAGAACAAGCTGGAGGAGGAAGAGGAGCGCGAGCACGAGGCCGAGGAAGAGGCCAAGCGCACCGGCAAGAAGGTCACCGTCGTCCAGCTGGCCGGCAAGGCCGCCTTCTTCATGTTCCTCTACCTGGAGGTCCTCGACGCCTCCTTCTCCTTCGACGGTGTCATCGGCGCCTTCGCCATCACCAACGACATCGTCCTGATGGCGCTCGGCCTCGGTGTCGGCGCCATGTACGTCCGTTCGCTGACGGTCTACCTGGTCCGTCAGGGCACCCTCGACGACTACGTCTACCTGGAGCACGGCGCCCACTACGCGATCGGCGCCCTGGCCGTGGTCCTCATGGTCACCATCCAGTACGAGATCCCCGAGATCATCACCGGCAGCATCGGTGTCCTCCTCATCGCCTGGTCCTTCTGGTCCTCCGTCCGCCGCAACAAGGCGCTCGCGGCGGCCGAGGGCGGTTCCGGCTCGGGCGACAAGACCGAGGTGCCGTCCGGGGTGTGACACCCTGGGCAGCGAGGAATGCTTCTCTGCGGGGCGGCCGGTGCACCGGCCGCCCCGCAGGCGTGTGCGCGGTGTGGGACGACCAGTGGGGGGTGAAGGCGGCATGGCCTTCTGGGACAACCTGTTTCCGGGGAGGGCGGCGCATTTCGACTCGGGCAGCGCCGCTTCGAACGCGATCGACCTGACGAAACGGCGTCCGACCGTCTCGCTCACCCAGCAGGGCGCCGCCACCGGCAACCTCCGGGTGAACCTCTCCTGGCGGATGCGGACCTCCGACATCGAGGGCCGCTCCCGGCAGAGCGGACGGCTGCTGCGCAACCCCGCCCAGCTCTTCAAGCCCGAGGTCGTCCAGGCCCACACCCAGGGCATGGTCAACGTCGACCTCGACCTGGGCTGCCTCTACGAGCTCACCGACGGCAGCAAGGGCGTCGTCCAGCCGCTCGGCGGCTTCTTCGGCGACCTCAACGCGGCCCCGTACGTGAAGCTGAGCGGCGACGACCGCTTCGGGGGCTCCTCGGGCGAGACGCTCTTCGTCAACCTGGACCACCGGGACGAGATCAAGCGCCTGCTGTTCTTCGTGTACATCTACGACCAGACGCCGGCCTTCGACCGCACGCACGCCAAGGTCACGCTCTACCCGAGCAACGGCCCCCGGATCGAGATCGAGCTCGACGAGCGCGCCCCGCAGGCCCGCTCCTGCGCCGTCTTCTCCATGGAGAACGTCAAGGGCGAGCTGACCGTCCGCCGCGAGGTGCGGTTCGTGTACGGCTTCCAGGCCGAACTGGACCGGCTGTACGGCTGGGGACTCCAGTGGGGGCGCGGCTACAAGACCAAGGCCTGACCCCCGCCCGCGACCTCAGCTCCGGACGAACTGGGGGCCCATCGGCGGCATGCGGAACTCCGGCGCCGGGTTCTGCTCGGGGGCGCCCACCGGCTGCGGGTAGCCGTACGCGGGGGCCGGGGCGTTCGCCGGCGGCTGCGGGTAGCCGTAGGCGGGCGCCCGGTCCGGCATGGGCGGCACCGCCGGCTGCGGGGGTACGGGGGTGTGGACCACGGTCGCGTCGAGATCGGGGCCGTGGGAGCCGGTGGCGGCAGCGGCGGGGGTCCCGGCGGCTTCCCGGGCCCCGGAGCCGCCGTCGACGCCCGGGGCACCCTGAGCGGCGCCCAGGGGGGCGTCCTGCGCGGCGTCCTCGTCGACCGAGATCCCGAAGTCCGTGGCGAGCCCCACGAGCCCCGTCGGATAGCCCTGGCCCACCGCGCGGAACTTCCAGCCGTCCCCGCGCCGGTACAGCTCGCCGCAGATGACCGCCGTCTCCTCGCCGGTCTCCGCCGTCACGTCGAACAGCGCCAGCGGCTCGCGGTCCGGCCCGGCCACCGCGTCGTACAGCAGGATCCGCAGGTCGGAGACGGACCGGAAGGTGCCGCCGTCGGAGGAGGCCGCGATCACCACGCGGTCCACCGAGACGTCGAGACCGGAGAGATCGGCCTCCACGGTGTCCGTCAGGCCCTCGGAGACCCGCTTCTTCGGCAGCCGCCGCACCAGGCCCGAGGGGTGGCGCGGCTGGTTGTAGAAGACGAAGTCCTCATCGGACCGCACGCGCCCGGACGGCCCGAGGAGCAGGGCGGAGGCGTCCACGTCGGGGACCCCGGGGCCCGGGGTCCAGCGGAGCACGGCCCGTACGGCCGCGGTGTCGAGAGGGACGTTGGAGCCCTTCAGCATCGCGTGCGTCATGACCGCAATCCTGCCCTCCCGCCCGACCCGCGGACAACGCGGGGGCGCCACCGATACCGGGACGGGGTGACGGATGCTGACGAGTTACCTGAATTTCATGCGGAGAGGGAACTAAGGACACCCGTACCTACGTACTATTACCGGCCACATGTCATCAGGCCCGGAGAGGCAGACGGGGGACTCACATGCGTCATTTCGGGCACATCCCGTCCGCGGTGCGGACCGGGCTGTTCCATCGCGAGCCGGTCGACTTCACGCCCGACTCGCCCGCCCGTACGCTCGCCGTGGCCCTGGGCGCCACGCTCTACAGCCCCGCCACCCGGCCCCGGCTCGCCGACGCCGTGCGCAAGCAGGCGGCCCGCGGAGTGGTCTCCATGGTCCTCTGCCTGGAGGACTCCATCAGCGACGCCGAGGTCGAGGCCGGCGAGGTCAACCTCGTCCGGACCTTCGCCGACCTCGCGACCGGGCCCGCGACCGACCTCGCGACCGACCTCGCGACCGGGCCCGCCGCCGGGACCGTGACGGACGCCGACACCGCCACGGACCTCCCCCTCCTCTTCATCCGGGTCCGCGAACCGCACCAGATCACCGACCTCGTCGACCGCCTCGGCACCTCCGTGAGCCTGCTGTCCGGATTCGTACTGCCCAAATTCACCGAGGCCCGCGGCCGCGCCTTCCTCGAAGCGCTCGCCCAGGCCGAGCGGACGAGCGGCAGGCGACTTTTCGCCATGCCCGTCCTGGAGTCCCCCGAGCTCCTCCATCTGGAGACCCGTGCGGAGACCCTCGCCGGGATCGCCTCGATCACCGGCAAGTACCGCGACCGCGTCCTCGCCCTCCGCCTCGGCGTCACCGACTTCTGCTCCGCCTACGGGCTGCGCCGCTCGCCCGACATGACCGCCTACGACATCAAGATCGTCGCGAACGTCATCGCCGACGTCGTCAACGTCCTCGGCCGCTCCGACGGCACCGGCTTCACCGTCACCGGACCCGTCTGGGAGTACTTCCGGCCCGGCGAGCGCATGTTCAAGCCACAGCTGCGCCGCAGCCCCTTCCTGGAGGGCCGTGCCGAGGACCTGCGCACCGCGCTCATCGAGCACGACCTCGACGGCCTGCTGCGCGAGATCGAACTCGACCGGGCCAACGGCCTGCTCGGCAAGACCTGCATCCACCCCACCCACGTGGTGCCGGTGCACGCCCTCTCCGTCGTCAGCCACGAGGAGTGGAGCGACGCCCAGGACATCCTGCGGCCCGAGCGGGACGGCGGCGGAGTCCTCCGCTCCGCCTACACGAACAAGATGAACGAGGTGAAGCCGCATCGCGCGTGGGCCGAGCGCACCCTCCTGCGCGCCGAGGTCTTCGGCGTCGCCAACGAGGACGTCGGCTTCGTGGATCTGCTCACCGCCGGCCTGGCCGGCAGCTGACGAAGGGACGTCGACGACGTGGTGTGGACCGGAACGTGGGTCGCGGAGCGACTGGGCGTCGAACTGATCGGCGACGAGGAGCTGCCCGCCCTGTTGGGCCTCGCACTGCGTCGCAACCCCAAGCGCGCGCACCTCCTGGTCTCCAGCGTGCTCGGCAAGCACGTGCCGCAGCGCCCCTCCGTCGTGTACGGCTCCGGCCTCCGCCTCGGCCGGCGTGTCCGCGAGCTCCTCGGCGACGCGGAGGCCGCCCGGTCCGTCGTCCTCGGCTACGCGGAGACCGCCACCGCCCTCGGGCACGCCGTCGCCGACGGCCTCGGCCTCGCCCCGTACCTCCACTCCACCCGCCGCCCGGTGCCCGGCGTCGCCCGCGCGGGCGGCTTCGAGGAGTCCCACTCCCACGCCACCTCGCACCTCCTCCTCCCCGAGGACCCGAAGCTCCTCGCCGGCGACGGCCCCCTCGTCCTCGTCGACGACGAGTTCTCCACCGGCAACACCGTCCTCAACACCATCCGCGCCCTCCACGAGCGCTACCCCCGCGACCGCTACGTCGTCGTCGCCCTCGTCGACATGCGCTCCGCCACCGACCTCGGCCGCCTGGACACCTTCGCGACCGAGATCGGCGCCCGCGTCGACCTGATCGCCGCCGCCACCGGCACGGTCCGCCTCCCGGACGGCGTCCTGGAGAAGGGCCAGGCCCTGGTGGCGGAGCACGAGCCCGCGGCCCTCGCCCCCGTGTCCTTCCCGCGTGAGGCGCGCCAGGCGCCCGTGCGGGTGGAGCTCGGCTGGCCCGGCGGACTGCCCGACGGCGGGCGGCACGGCTTCACGACCGACCACCGGGAGCGCCTGGAGACGGCCCTGCCCGCGATGGCGACAGCGATCACGGAGGCTTTGCGCACGGAGACGGGCGTACCCGCGGCGACCACGCCGACGGCTCCCGCCGATCCGGCTGTCCTGGCTGCCCCGACGACCCCGGCCGATCCGACGGCCCCGCCTGCAGCGGCTGCTCCTGCCGACCGGATCGGCACAGGCAACCCGACCGCCCCGGCGGGCCGAGCTGCGGCTTCGGACCGGCCCGGCGCCCCCGCATCGACCCTGGAGGCCCAGGGGACCCTGAAGGCGCAGGAAGCCGAGGGGGCCCTGGAGGCCCAGGAAGCCGAGGAGGCCCAGGCGGCCCACGCGGCCCCGGCGTCCCCCGCCCAGCCGCCCGCGGGGCCCCGCCCCCGCGTGCTCGTCCTCGGCTTCGAGGAGCTGATGTACGCGCCGCTGCGTCTCGGCACCGCCCTGGAGGACGCAGGTCATGACGTGCGCTACTCCACCACCACCCGCTCGCCCGTCCTCGCCGTCGACGACCCCGGCTACGCGATACGTACGCGGCTCGTCTTCCCGGCCCACGACGACCCGGCCGACGGCCCCGGCGAGCGCTACGCCTACAACGTGGCGGGCGCGGGCTTCGACGCCGTCGTCCTCGTCGTCGACTCCGCCGCCGACACCCCGGCCCTGCACGCCCCGGACGGCCTGCTCGCCCAGCTCGCCGCGCACATCCCGCGCGTCGTGCTCGCGGTGATCCCGTCCTACGTCCCGTCCCGCACCCCGTCCCACATCCCGCCCAGCGCACCCACGGTCCGCGCCACCGAAGTCACCGAAGCTCCCGAAAGGAGCTCCATGCTGCCCGAGCCCCTCCGCGGCCCCGCCTTCTCCTCGTACGCGCCCGAAGAGGTCGGCTGGCTGCTCCAGGACCTCTCGGACGTCGAACTCGAAGCCCCCACCGAGGAACGCGAGGAGGCCATCCAGAGCGGCGGCGCCCACTACGCCGAGTCGCTCCCCGTCGAGTACCAGCCCAGCGAGCGCTACCAGGAGCTCTTCCAGGCCGCGCTGGAGAGCTCGGCCGCCCGCATCGCCCGCGCCGTCGGCACGGTCACCGAGACCGTCCTCGCCGAGCGGTCCGCGCGCCCGGTCCTGGTCTCCCTGGCCCGGGCCGGCACCCCCGTGGGCGTCCTCATGCGCCGCTGGGCGCAGGCCCGCCACGGCCTGGACCTCCCGCACTACGCCGTCTCCATCGTGCGCGGCCGCGGCATCGACGCCAACGCGCTGCGCTGGCTCGCCGCCCACCACGACCCGGCCGACGTCGTGTTCGTCGACGGCTGGACCGGAAAGGGCGCCATCACCCGCGAACTGGCGGAAGCGCTCAAGGAGTTCGACGGCTTCGACCCGGAGATCGCGGTCCTCGCCGACCCCGGCTCCTGCGTCCGCACGTACGGCACCCGCGAGGACTTCCTGATCCCCTCCGCCTGCCTCAACTCCACGGTCTCCGGCCTGATATCGCGTACGGTCCTCCGCTCCGACCTCGTCGGACCGGACGACTTCCACGGCGCCAAGTTCTACCGCGAACTGGCCGACGCCGACGTCTCCGAGGCCTTCCTGGACGCGGTCGCGGCCCGCTTCGACGAGGTCGCCGCGAGCGTCGACACGGACGTCAAGGAGCTCCTGGCCGCCGACCGCACCCCCACCTGGGAGGGCTGGGCGGCCGTGGAGCGGATCAGCGAGGAGTACGGCATCCACGACGTCAACCTGGTCAAGCCGGGCGTCGGCGAGACCACCCGCGTCCTGCTCCGCCGCGTCCCCTGGAAGATCCTCGCCAAGCGGGGCGCCGACGCCGACCTCGCGCACGTCCGACTGCTCGCCGAGCAGCGCGGCGTACCGGTCGAGGAGGTCGACGAACTCCCGTACAGCTGCGTGGGCCTGATCCACCCTCAGTACACGAGGGGCGCGACAGGCGCGGACGGAAAGGCGGTGGTGTCCCAGTGAGTACGTCCACGAGCACGTCCAGGGGCAAGACCCTGGTCGCGAGCGACCTCGACCGCACCCTCATCTACTCGACCGCGGCCCTCGCCCTCGGCATGCCGGACGCCCAGGCACCCCGGCTGCTCTGCGTCGAGGTCCACGAGTCCAAGCCGCTCTCCTACATGACCGAGGACGCGGCCGAACTCCTGGCGAGGCTGACCGCCGAGACGGTCTTCGTCCCCACGACCACACGGACGCGCAAGCAGTACCAGCGCATCCAGCTCCCGGGCACCGCACCGGCGTACGCGATCTGCGCCAACGGCGGGCACATCCTCGTCGACGGCGTCTCCGACCGCGACTGGCACGACTCCGTCGTCCGCAGGCTCGCCGACGAATGCGCGCCGCTCTCCGAGATCCGCGCCTACCTCACCGCCACCACGGACCTGTCCTGGGTGCGCAAGCACCGGGTGGCCGAGGACCTCTTCGCGTACCTCGTCGTCGAGCGGGAGCGGCTCCCCGAGGACTGGCTGGACCGTTTCGCCGGCTGGGCGGGCGACCGCGGCTGGACCGTCTCGCTCCAGGGCCGCAAGGTGTACGCCGTACCGAAGCCGCTCACCAAGAGCGCGGCCGTCCGCGAGGTCGCCCGCCGCACCGGCACCACGCTCACCCTGGCCGCGGGGGACTCCCTCCTCGACGCCGACCTGCTGCTCGCCGCGGACCGGGCCTGGCGCCCGGGCCACGGCGAACTGGCCGACAGCGACTGGACGGCCCCCCACCTCGACGTCCTCGCGGAGCGAGGGGTGGCGGCGGGGGAGGAGATCCTCCGCCGCTTCAGAGCGGCAGCGGCGTTCTAGCCGCAGCAACCCCCACCACAGCAGCCACCGCCGCCACCGCCCTGCGCGGGGGCGGCGGAGCTGCTTCCGCCGACGGCCACGGCCGACAGCAGCTTCACGGTGTCGTCGTGCCCGGCGGGGCAGGCGGCGGGAGCGGAGGACTCGGCCATGGGACGGCTGAGCTCGAAGGTGTCGCCGCAGGTGCGGCAGCGGTATTCGTAACGAGGCATGGGACCAGGCTAGCGGCGGTACGAGCGCGACATCAGTGGCCGACGCCGGATCCCCGCTCCTCCCGGATCAGGCCGACGACATGCGCGGCGGCGGAACGAACGGCCTCCAGCTCGCTCAGGAAGTGCCAGTAATCGGGATGGCGGCCCTCCAGACCGTCCACGGCCCGGTCGAGACGGGTGACGGCCTCGTCGAGGGGCCGGGCGTGGCGCGGGTCGGGCGTGCTGCGCCCCGCCATCGCGAGCCGCTGGGCGTCCCGTACCGCGAACCGCGTCCGGTCGATCTCCGCCTTCGGGTCCTTCGCGACGGCGTCCAGGCGGCGCAGCCGCTCCCCGGCGGCCGAGACGGCCTCGTCGGTCGAGTCGAGGAGCGCGCGGGCCGTGGAGAGGAGCGAGGTCGCGTCGGGCCAGCGCTGCTCGGCCCGCGCCTTCCCGGCCTCGGCGAGCCGCTCCCCGGCCTGCCGGAGGGTCGCGGCGGCCTGCTCCGGCACGTGCTGGAGGTCCTGCCAGCAGGCGGCCGAGTACCGTCGCCGCAGCTCGGAGAGGATGGGCTCGACGCCCCCGGCGCGGGTGGTGAGCGCTTCGGTGCGGGTACGCAGCGACACCAGCCGCTTGTCGATCTCGGCCGCCCGCTCGGGCAGCCGCTCGGCCTCGGCGCGTACGGCCTCGGCATCCCGCAGCACCCGGTCGGCGCGCTGGAGCGTCTCGGCGACGCCGTGCCGCCCCGCGCCCTCGTTCAGCAGGGTCAGCTCGGGCCCGAGCGCGGCGAGCCGCGCCGCGAGGTCATCAGCACGCAACCCGCCCTCCCGGGCGCCGTCCAAGGCCCCACTCGCCCCCCGCAGCGCCTGCCGGGCCCGCTCGACGGCGGGCGCGAGGCGGGCGAGCTGCGTCTCGGCACGCCCGAGGAGCGGGCCGAGCCCCTCCTCGAACCGGTCCAACTCACCCTTGACCCGGTCGAGCTCCTCCTTGGCCCGATGAAGATCGGCACGAGCCCGCGAGGCACTGCCCGCATCCAACTCGTCCCGATCAAGATCATGCGCATCGACGGCACCGATGTACACATGACTGACCTCGTCGATCCGCCGCCCCAGCGCCTCGAACCCCTCGACGGCCCGCCGCGCCTCCGGAGAACTGTCGACGGCGGTGATCGTCTCTATGGAGATGCGAAGCCCGCGCTGAGCGGTGTCCAGCTCGTAGAAGGCCGCCGCGGCGGCGTCCTTCGCCGCCTGCGCCTCCGCCCGCTGCCCCTCCCCACGCCCACCGAACCACCGGCGCGTCCCACCACCCGCGAAAGCATGCGGCAGCAGCGCACCCGCGAGCACGGGCAGCGCGACAGCGAGCCGGAGCGCAGAGAAACCCCCGGGCGCCGATGTGCCCCTCACGTCACTCGCCGCCACGTACCTCTCCCCGTGCTGTGTCCGCCGTGCCCGGTCCGGTTCATTGTCCCACCCGGTAAGGACGAACACACGGCCCGGTCAGTTCACCGTACGCAGCCTGAGATCCCCGTCGTCACTCCGCAGACGCACCACATGCCCGCTGCCGGCACGAAGCGGCACATCCATCCGAACATCACCGTCATCACTGACCCCGGACGCCTCGTACTCGCCCTTCGGCACGGCCACGGCGACATCACCGTCCTTGGTGACGACATCGACCTTGCGGGGCACGGCGGCAAGGGTGACCTTCACGTCCCCGTCGTCGGACCGCACGACGACAGAGGGCGAACCCACGGAACCCTCGACACTGACATCCCCGTCCTTGCTCACCACATCAACCTCCCCACCAACCTCGCGCACCCGAACGTCCCCGTCGTCGGTCCGCACCTTGAGGGGCGTGGCGAAGCCCTCGGCAGTGATGTCCCCGTCGTCGTCCTCGACCGTGACGGCGACTCCGCGGGGCACCTGAATCCGATGCACGCCCCCACAGCTCGCCGCAACGGCATCGCACCCCACCCGCAGCGTGAGCCGCCCATCCACCAGCTTCCAGCTCGCCTCGGGCCCCGACCCCATGAACACCCACCCATCGACCTGCCGCTCCACCCGCACCCCGTCGACATCGGCAGCCGTGATCACCAGATCCGAGTCATCCGCGTCGACAACGAGCGCCTCCCCGTCGAACGCGAACTCCCTCCGCTCCACCGGCGCCCCCTCCACATCAGCCCCACACCCCGCAAGCGCGAGCACAGCGACCCCAGAAGCGAACACCACACGAAACGGACGACCCACAACCATGACGATCATTCCCCCAGAAACAACACGAAGACCCCCGACGCTACGCCCCCACCACCCCCGACCACGATCAGGCGACCCACCGTCCCGACAGTGGGGCTACCCCCCGCCCCACCATCCGTTTGCCCCACCCACCCCCCGGCCATGTACGCTGTTGCCTCTTCCACGGGTGCGTAGCTCAGGGGTAGAGCGCTGCTCTTACAAAGCAGATGTCGGCGGTTCGAAACCGTCCGCGCCCACCAGCACAAAGGCCCCCAGCCGATCATGGCTGGGGGCCTCTGGCGTTTCTAGTGGTGGTGGATGAACACCCGCTGCTGTTCGTCCTGCCAGGTCCAGTCGGCTGGGCGGGTGAACGGCTCGGTTCGGGCGAGGGTGGAGAACTGGTCGGACGGCTCCTGGGTGGCCTTGTTCACCACGAGGGCCGAGAGCATCGGTGAGCGGCCGTCATCGTTGTCGTGGAGGCAGACGTCCTTGAGTAGGTAGGTCATGACTCCGCGGTGAGGCGGGATGGAGCCGAACCCCTGCACCGCCAGCTCGGCGCTCAGTTCCCCGTACGTGATGGTCTGATGCCGGCGGGCCCGCTGCCGGAGAATTTCAACGGCCGCCTCGACCGCTGCCGGGTACTCCGGGTCCTTGGTTCTCATTGCCGTCCCCCTCAGCTGGTTCTGCCTCTCGCGCGCATCGTAGCGGCGAGGGACACTCCTGCTGCACGGTCACGGTTCAGGAGGGGGACGGTGGACGATTTCCGCTTCAGTTGGGAACTGAGTGGCGCCGGGGGTGCCACGTATCGGATCGACGACGGCGTCTCGGAGCATGAGACCCATATCGGCTACTGCACGGACGCCCTTGCCGACCTGCTGTACGCCATGACGGGGCTCTACGGGGACTCGTCCGGTGAACGCTTCTCCTTCGACCGAGAGCCCATGGAGACGAGGTGGCTCCTCCGGCGTCAGGGGGCGGACGTGGCCATCGACATCTTCGAGTTCCCGGACGGGGGAACGAGCTGGGGCTCGCCCGACGAGACGGGTGGCACCCTTCTCTGGAGGTCCACCCAGCCCCGTGGCGTGCTGTGCCACGCGGTGAAGGAAGCGGCCGAGGCCGTACTGCGGGAGCACGGTGAGGACGGGTACCAGGAGAAGTGGATGCTGCACCCGTTTCCCGTTGCCGCCTTGCAGGACCTGCGGCGCCTGCATCGGCGAGACGACGACTGCGGGCACGAGCAGTGCCGGACCGATCCTGAGGGCTGGTGACGGGGATATGCGTGATGAGCTGCTCGATGAGCGACTGTCGGACGAGGAGCTGGGACTCTTCACCCAGTACCTGCACCGGTTCGCGAACCACGACGTGGACATCTTTCTGAACCTGGAAGTCGGAGACCCTGAGCACCCCATCTAAGTGGCGTTCAGCGGGACCGTCCCCCGGTGGGTGAGACCTCGGACTATCGGCGGCCGTTCGCTGACCGGCGCCAGGTGACATCCAAATCTGACATCAACGACGGTGGATGACGGCAGTCCTGCACGGCCCTCCACGGTGACTCCGAACTGGGCTCGCCCCTCTCCGGCTGGGATCCGCACGAGCTCCTGAAGCGGGTGTCGCAGGTTCGAATCCTGCCGGGGCGCCAACCAAAAGGCCCCGGCCAAGGATTCATGGTCTGGGGCCTTCGGTAGTCCACACGCCGTCGGGTACACGGTCGGCCCCGACGTCCGGAACGGGGCGTGCAGCCACGGAGCCATCGTGCCTGCGAGCCGTCAGTAGCGGTAGTTAGGCCAGTGAGGATCCGTCCAGCGGTCCTCACCGGTGAGTCCGAGCAGCCGTATCCGGTGCTGCAGATCCACCGATGCGCCCGACTCCCGGAGCCGTGTCGCCGCGTGGCCGAGGAGCCAGGCGACCAGTTCGCCACGCAGCTCCTCCTCGTCGTGCTCGTACCAGCCGACGCTCCACGGCAGACCCTCTCCGAGGAGCTCGTAATCCCATTCCTCGGCCGCCTCGGCGAGACGTCGGTCGCTGAGGCGGCCGGTCTGTTCTTCCCAGTCGGCAAGCCAAGGGCCGAGCGTTCCGGACGCCTCGGCACACATCACGAAGACCTGGTGCGCCGGGACGGCCGCATCCGGATCCGTGAGGCTCTGTACCCACCAGGCGTGCAGGAACTCGCGTACCGAGTCGGCTTGCTCGACGGGCCATTGGTGCCAGCTTCCGCGGGCGAAGGAGGAGCCGGCCTCTTCCAGTCCGAACACGGGTTCCACACGACCGGAGGACAGGGCCGTGGCGAACTGCGGCAGGATACGGCGCAGCACGGACGCGTGATCGGTCCAGTCGATGGCCCGCCAAGTCCGGTACAGGAGGTCGGGCTCCAATTCCACATCCGGCGTCTTCAGAAGGGAGAGCTCTTCCGTGCTGCCCCAGTGACATTCGCAGTTGTGCTCATCCGGATGTGCGGTCATGCCGTGGAAGGTGACGGAGAGGTTCTCCAGGGCGGCGTTGAGGCGGCGACGTGCGGGATGCTCGACGAGATGCATGATGTGCCCGGTCTTCGAGTACTCCGTACGGCTTTCGCCGGCCGAAGATCGCCAATTTACACGGCGAGTGGGGCCGTGTCGTCGTCGTTCCGGGAACGGGGCGGACCCCCTGGTGAGCCGACGGCGATGGCGAAGCGGGCTGATCC
Source organism: Streptomyces sp. NPDC004284 (assembly GCF_042874035.1). Classification (NCBI taxonomy): domain Bacteria; kingdom Bacillati; phylum Actinomycetota; class Actinomycetes; order Kitasatosporales; family Streptomycetaceae; genus Streptomyces; species Streptomyces sp. NPDC004284. The sequence goes on from NZ_JBIAMJ010000022.1 coordinate 110,749, forward strand.
CGAACTCCGTGGAGAGGGTCGAGGACTAATCCACTTTTCAGGGCGTGAACAGACTTCCGTGGGCTGTCTGCGGACGGCTTCCTGTGAACTGAGCACCTGCGTCGCCCCGGCCCGCGGTGTCATCTCCGTCTCAACGGGCTTCCCAGGGCCGTGCGTGGCCGGCGTCATCATGGGTGACATGAACTCTGACCACAGCAGTGCCCCGACGGAGAGCACCCACGTCACGGTCGTTGCGGACGGTGCCGGGCTGGTCTTCACGTGGGATGAGGACGCGCGTATCGAGGTACGTGACCTCGGGGGCGAGGTTGTCATCGAGGCGAATGCGGCCGGCCTCAGGACGCTGGCTGGGCACCTGTTGGTGCTGGCCGGAGATGGCGTTCCCGATGGGGCCCATCTGCACCTCGAAGACAGCAACGGGCTGGAAGAGGGGTCCGTGAGCCTGGTACTGGAGCGCAGTGACGAGGAGTAGCGGGGGCAGGGCTGGCAACGGCTTGTAGACGTAGATGGCTGGGCCGACCGGCAGTCCCCGGTGGGAGGGTGTCGCCATGCAGGACGCACTCTTCGCCTACGGGCCTGATGTGGACGCTCTGTACGGGTGATGGAGCCGGGCTTGCGTGCGCTTCCGTTTCGGTTGGCGTACGTCGTGCTGCGCTACGGGGAGCCTGATGGCGACGTCGTGAACAAACGGATTGGGCTCTGAGCGCGCGTGCCAGATGCGTGCCAGATCGAGCGGTCCACCACGGTCACTGGAGGATCGCTACGGCGTCCACAGCTGGTGCCAGCCGTCGCAGCGCGCAGAGGGGCTGAGCTGTGATGACGGATCAGCTGCGGGTGCCAGGCTTGCAAAGAGACGTCGGCGGTTCGGAACCGTCCGCGCCCGCCAGGGGAAAGGTCCCCAGTCGATCTTGGCTGGGGGCCTTTGGCGTTCGCTTCTGACGTCGGCGGGGACGGTTGAGCACGGTGTGGGGTGGGACGTCGGCGGTGGTCATGATGGTCGGCATGAACACGGAATCATGTGATCCGGCGGAGCTGGCTGCCCTTCGCGAGATCTTTGCGTCCCGGCCTGAGGCGGTGCGGGCGGCTGGGTGGGAGGCGGTGCGGGCCTTCGAGGGGGAGCACGGCGTTGTGCTTCCGGAGCCGTATCGCACGTTTGTGGCGGAGGTTTGTGACGGGCTGCGTGCTGGGCCGCCTTTTTACGGGCTGTTGCCGCTTGTGCAGATGCCCTCGGACTGGGGCTCGGGCCGGCCCGAGCGACTGCTTGCTGAGCCTTTTCCGCTTACGGAGGCGTGGCTGTGGGAGGCGGAGGGGGATGAGGAGGAGTTGTCGGAGGAGGAGTTCGAGGCGAGGACGGACCCTGTGTTCGATCATGGCTCGCTGCTGCTGGGGACCGATGGGTGTGGAATGTATTGGCATTTGATCGTCACCGGTCCGCAGCGTGGTCATGTCTGGCAGATCGCGGGTGAGGGGGCGATGCCCTTCGGTACGCAGTCGGTGAAGGCTCTGATGCCTGGTGTTCCTGGCTTCACGGGCTGGGCGACCAAGTGGGCCCAGGGGCGCTCCTGGTTCGCCGGCTCCTAGGGAGACGGTACGGGGAGGGGGTTCGGGAGGGGGTGGCGGTGGCGCGGTGCACCTTTTCCGCCATGGCGATCAGACCTCTGAGGAGGGGCGTGCCTGGAGGGTGGGGGTGGCCTGCGATGAGGGCATTCGTCGGCCGGTTCGGGGAGTGTGGTCGGATGAGGGGATGAGCACCTTGTACTTGTTTGCCGGCGCTGCTGAGCCCGTTTTCGACATTGCCCGTGTCATCGAGGAGGCGCAGGCCGACGGTTGGGACGTCTGTCTGGGGCTTACGCCTACGGCGGCGCGGTGGCTTGCCGGGTCGCTCGAGGGGCTTGCCGTGCTGACCGGGCATCCCGTGAGGTGGGATTACGCGTTTCCTGGTGAGGGGGAGGTGTGGCCGGAGGCTTCGGCGATCCTGGTCGCGCCGGCGACTTTCCATACGGTCAATCAGTGGGCGCTCGGGATCGTGGACGAGTTCGTGGTGGGGGTTGTCGCGGAGGGGATCGGTAAGGGGGTGCCGATGGTTGCGGTGCCTTGTCTCAATGCGGCCTATGCGCGGCATCCGCAGTTCGAGCGGTCGGTGGAGACCCTGCGGGGGGCTGGGGTGTTCGTGCTCCGTGGGGAGGGGGAGTCGGGGATGGGGGATGCCGCGCGATTTCCTTGGCGGGTGGCCCTTGATGCCGTGCGTGAGTTGGTTGCGGTCGGTTGAGGGGAGGGGGGTGAGGGGAGGGGGGTGAGGTTGGGGTTGGGGTTGGTGCTTTCCGTCTTTGGTGTCGGGGGCGGGGAGAGTTGACGTGGACTTGTCCATAGCGGTGTACTCCCGGCATGGACGAGGTGGGGGACGCGCCCGAAGCGGGGGCGCAGGGTGGCGAGATGACGCCGCAGCGGTACATCGAGACCAGGCTCGCGCAGTACCAGGGCTGGTACGACGCCAAGGCGACCCGGATGAAGGCGATGCATCTGCGGATGCGGACGGTGTCCGTCGTCGGTGGGGCGTTCGTGCCGGTGTTCGTCAATATCGACCTGGGGTTCGCGCGGGTCACCGCCACCGTGCTGAGTGTGGTCGTCGTCGCCGCCGTGTCGCTGGAGAGCGTGTACCGCTATCGGGAGCAGTGGAAGAACTACCGGTCCACCGAGCAGTTGCTCGGGCATGAGCGGGTCTACTTCGAGACCAAGGTCGGGCCGTATCACAACCTGGCGAAGCGAGAGGCGTTCTCCGTCCTCGTCGCCCGCGTCGAGAAGGCCATCGCCAATGAGAACTCCGCGACCTTGAATGTCATGACCCTGGGCGGGCAGGTCAACTCCGATGTGCAGCAGCATGGGGTTCCTGCTGCTCGGGATGGGGCGGAGACTTCTTGAGGGGCTGTTGAGGGGCTACTGAAGGGCTGCTGAAGGGCTGCTGAAGGGGTGTTGGGGGCTGGCCGAGGGGGCTTCCGTGGGCCCCGGTGTGGGGCCCACGGGGTGTCAGGTGGGGGTCAGCACCACTTGTAGTCGACCCGCGTCGAGTTGTACGAGCAGGTGTCGACGGTCGTGCCGGTCGACTTGCGCAGCGTCGCGGTGTCCTTGTCGTTGTTCCAGACGTACGCGGCACGGTTCTGGTAGACGTTCGAGGCGGTGTTCGTGCCGCGGCCCGTGCGGACCGTCACGATCTTGCCCGCGCCGAGCTTGAAGCTGCCGAAGGTGTACGTGTGGCGCGACGCGTCCGTCAGCGTCCAGCCCCGCAGGTTGACCGCCGCGCCGGTCGTGTTGCGTATCTGGACGTACTCGGCGTTCAGGCTGCTGTTGGACCTGGTGTCCGTGCCCGGGCTGTCGTAGTAGATCTTGTAGAGGTGGACCGAGCCGGCGGCCTGCGCCTGCGAAGGCAGCAGCAGGATGCCGGAGGCGGCGGCCGCGGTCACGGCCGCGAGCGTGCGTACGCGAAGCATGAATGTCCCTCAGTTCTCTGCCGGGCGCCCGCCGATGGGCTCCGGCGAGCACACAGGATACGCACGCTCTTCACTCTTCCTGCATGACTTCCGGCCACTCGTTCGTATCCCGCCCTGGACTCGGCGTCCCGTCCTAGACTCGGCGCATGGGCAGCGACTCGCTGCGGATCACCGTCCTCGGGTCCGCCACTCCCTTCCCCCGGCCCGGCAACGCCTGCTCCGGCTATCTCGTCGAGGGCGGCGGCGTCCGCCTGTGGGTGGACGCCGGCACCGGCACCCTCGCCGAGCTCCAGCGGTACGTGGCGCTCGCCGAGGTCGACGCCGTGTGGATCTCCCACCTCCACGCCGACCACAGCGCCGATCTGCTCCCCGCGTACTACGCGCTGCTGTACGCGGGGCTCGACGTTCCCCTGCCCGTACCCCTCTTCGGTCCGCCCGGCATCGCCGACCGCCTCGCCGCCTTCCTGACGAACGGACGCGAGCGCAGTCCTGTCGAGAAGGCCTTCGGAGTGGAGGAGTTGTACGACGGGCATGTCGTCCGCGTCGGCGGGCTCACCCTTCGGTCACGTGCCGTCGAGCACGGCGGCCTGCCCGCCTTCGCCCTCCGGGTGGAGGACGGGGGAGGGGCTTCTCTCGTGTACTCCGGGGACTGCGAGCCGTGTTCCGGTCTGGTCGAACTCGCCCTTGAGTGCGATCTGTTCCTTTGCGAAGCCGATGGGCCCGTGCCCGGGCACCACTCGGCGGCGCAGGCGGGGCGGAGCGCCGCCGAGGCCCGTGTCGGACGTCTTGTCGTGACCCATGTCGGGCCGGGGGCCGCTTCGTCGGCCGAAGCCGTGGCCCGGGCCGCCGCCGAGTTCTCCGGTGATGTCGTTCATGCCGACCCCGGGCTTCGGTTCGAGGCCGGACATTGAGGTTGAGGCCGGGGGTGGGTGTGGGGTCGGAGGTGGGGGGGTGAGGTCGGGGGCGGGTTGAGGCCGGGGGTGGGGGGCGTGAGGCCGGTTTCGGTGTCGTCACGCGTCGAAGTCGTACTCCAGGACGTACGACGACGAGTCCAGCGTCATCTCGTTGAGCTCCACCGCCACCCCCGGTCCCGTGAACGCCGTGCGTCCGATGAGCACCACCGGTGTTCCCGACCCCAGTGACAGCCGGTCCGACTCGTCCGCCGTCGGCATCCGGCAGCGGATCTCCTCCCGGAACCGCACCGGGCGGTGCCCCAGCTCCGTGAGCCGTGCGTAGGTGCCGCCGGGGCCCGTGTCCGGTTCGGTGATCGGCGTACCCCGTACCAGCTCGGCGGAGAGGTAGGAGACCGAGAGCAGCACCGGCTTGGCGTCGAGGACGAAACGGCGGCTGCGGACGCACACGGGCGCCCCCGGTGCCAGGTTCAGCGCCCCCGCGATCCGGTCGCCGGCCTCCGTCTCGCCCACCTCGATCTGGTCGACGACCAGCTCCCGGTCCTCGATGTCCGCCGACCACACCGAGCGGCCGTTTCCCCAGTGCTCCCCGGCGAGGCGCGGGATGCCCCGGCGTCGCAGCGGGCGGAAGACCCGGACGAAGACCCCGGCGCCCTTGCGTGCCTCGGTGAGCCCCTCCGAACGCAGCACGGACAGGGCCTGGCGGGCCGTCATGCGGGCCACCGTGTATGTCGTCATGAGGTCGTTCTCGCCGGGGAGCCGGTCGCCCGGCGCGAAGGCACCCGACTGGATCGCGGTTCTCAACTCGTCGGCGATGCGCTGGTACTTGGGCCGACGAGCGCTGTCCTGGTCAGTCACGGGTGGACCACTCCCTTCACTTGCGGGACACCCTACGGCGCACTCCTCGGCACGGGTGCACACGTGTACGCCGTCCCGCCCGGTCGATCCATCCATCGGGGGACATCTCTAGAGATGCGTTGACAGGGCGGAGTCGCCGCGCTTCCCTGAGTGTCCCCATGTTTCAGGATTCGGGATGGAGGGGATGCGTGCAGCCACTGCCCGAGGTCGGTGACCTCGTCCGCGACACCGCCACGGGGCGGGTCGGTTTCTATGTGGAGAGCGTCTCCGGGCGCTTTCTGATCCGCGCCGTCCACGGCGGCGCCGAGTGGGAGGCGGAGCCCGTCGACGTCCAGCCCGCCACCCCTCTGCACGAACTGCGGGCCCGCACCGCCGAGATCAACGCACGGAGCAGACGCGGACTGGGCGGGTGAGGCGGGCGGTCCGGGGCGTTGTCAGTGGGGCGCGCCACACTGGAGACATGTGCCGCAGCATCAAGACGCTCCGCCCGCCCGTGCTGCCCGAGGAGGCGACCGAGGACGACATCCGCGCCGCCGCCCTGCAGTACGTCCGCAAGGTCTCCGGCTTCCGCGCCCCCGCCGCCCACAACCGTGAGGTCTTCGAGCGGGCCGTGGACGAGATCGCCGACGCGACCGCGAGACTCCTCGCCGGCCTGGAGGTACGGGGCTCTCACCCCGCCGCCGTCAGGACGCGGGTGCGGGAGCCGCGGCCGGACGCCGTATGAGGTACGCGGCGAGGCCGCCCGCGAGGAAGAGCGCGAGGGTCGACACCCCCGCGCTGAACCAGGTCGCGCCCAGCCACTGACCGCCCAGCCAGCCGAGCCCCACGCTGTACGAGGCCCAGGTCACGCCCGCCAGCGCCGACCACGGCAGGAACTCCTCCACCCGCCGCTTCGCCGCGCCCGCGCCCAGGGACACCACGGAGCGTCCGGCCGGCGCGAAGCGCGCGAGCACCACGAGCAGCCCGCCGCCCCGGGCGAGCGCGGTGCCGAGACGTTCCTGCGCCAGTGAGAGGCGGCGCGACCGGGCGATCACCCGGTCCAGCCTGGCCCCGCCGCGTAGCGCCAGGCGGTACGCGAGGAAGTCGCCGAGTGTCGAGGCGGTCGCCGCGCAGAGGAGCAGCGGGAGGAGCGACAGCACGCCGGAGGAGGCCCCGGTGGCCGTCGCCGCCGCCGTGGCCGCGGTGATCACCAGGAAACCGCTCGGCAGCACGGGCAGGAAGACGTCGAGCAGGATCGACGTCGCCACCACCGGGTAGATCCATGGACCGGCGGTGAGCGACCGCAGCGAGCCCAGGCTGTCGAGCAGATTCACAGGGGCAGAGCCTACGCGGGGGCGGGGGGTCGGTTGCCGGTGGGGCGGGGGCGACGGCCGGTGGGGCGGGGGGCGACTGCTGGCGGCGCGGAGGGCGACTGCCGGTGGCGCGGGGGCGCCCCGGTCTCACCGGCAGTCGCCCCCTGGGGTGGGGCGGGTGGGGGTCCTCCTGGGGGCCGGGCCGGGGTGCCGTCCGGGGGGGGGCTGGGGTGCCCCTCCGGAGTGGGGCCGGGGTGCCCTCCGGGGTGGGGCCGGGATGCTTTCTGGAGTGGAGCTGGGGTGCCCCTTGGGGTGGACTGAGGTGCCCTCGGGGCTCGGGCTTCGGCTTCGGGGTCGGCCTCGGGCTCGGGCTTCGGGCTCAGGTTCGGGCTCGGGCTTCGGGCTCGGGCTCAGGTTCGGGCTCGGGCTCGGGCTTCGGGCTCGGGCTTCGGGCTCGGGCTCAGGTTCGGGCTCGGGCTCGGGCTCAGGTTCGGGCTTCGGGCTCGGGCTCAGGTTCGGGCTTCGGGCTCAGGTTCGGGCTTCGGGCTCGGCTCAGGTTCGGGCTCGGCTCGGGCTCGGGTTCGGGGTCGCGTGAGCGGTGGCGGCGGTCGCTTCGAGGGGGCTGTCGGGGCGCCCGTGTCGGGAAGGCCCGGAAACCGTGCTGCGGTTTCCGGGCCCTTCCTGTAGGTGTGGCCGGGTGTTACGCCGTGACCGGTGTGCCCTGCTCCTCGTGGGTCTGCGTGTCCGTGGCCTGTGCGGCGCCGAAGAGGCGGTCGAGGGCGAGGGCGCCGGGGCCGGTGAAGACGAGGAGGGCGAAGGCCCAGCAGAACAGGGCCGCGTTCTCGCCGCCGTTCTGGAGGGGGAGGAGGGACTCCGGCTGGTGGACGTTGAAGTACGCGTACGCCATCGAGCCCGAGGCGAGGAAGGCGGCGCTGCGGGTGCCGAGTCCGGCCAGGACCAGGAGGCCGGCGCCGAGCTGGATGACGGCCGCGTACCAGCCGGGCCAGGTGCCGGCCGGTATCGCGGTGCCGCCGATGAGGCCGAAGAGCGAGGCGACGCCGTGGCAGGCGAAGAGCAGGCCGATCACGATGCGGAAGAGGCCGAGCGCGTAGGGCTGGGCGCGGTTCAGGCGGGCGGTGAGGGTGGGGCTCGTGAGGGTGGGGCCCGTGGAGGTGGGGGCTGTGGAGGTGGGGCCCGTGGGGGTGGTGCTCTGGGCGGTCATGGAGGGGGGACTCCTTCGGTCTGGCCCCGGCCGGGGTGGGCACGGGGTGGGGGGGACGGAAACCGATGAGGCCGTTAGGTTAGGCACCCCTCACTAGTGCTTGCAAGTTCAACATTCGGCCACCGGGGAGTGTGTGGCGAGCCTCACTCCCCGGCGGCCGTCGCTGACGCGAGCTCAGGAGGCGACCGGTCAGCAGCCGTTCAGGACGGACTGGAGGGCGCTCTTCTCGGCGGGGTCGACGCTGAGGTTCCAGTAGTACTTCACGTGCACCCATGCCCGGACGTACGTGCAGCGGTACGACGTCACCGGGGGCAGCCACTTCGCCGGGTCCAGGTCGCCCTTGGCCTGGTTGACGTTGTCGGTGACGGCTATGAGCTGCGGCCGGGTGAGGTCGTTCGCGAACGACTGGCGCTGGGCGGTGGTCCAGGAGTTCGCGCCCGAGCGCCAGGCCTCGGCGAGCGGGACCATGTGGTCGATGTCGAGGTCGGAGGCGGCGGTCCAGGTGGCGCCGTCGTACTCCGAGTACCAGCTGCCGCTGGTCGCGGCGCAGCTGGAGTCGGTGACGACGTTCACGCCGTCGCGCTTGAGGACGGTCTCGCGCGTGTTGCAGGTGCCGGACTGGGTGATCCAGTGAGGGAAGAGGTCCCGGCTGTAGCCCGAGGTGGAGCCTTCCGCCTTGACCGTGAGGGCGGCCAGGTAGGTGCGCGCGGTCGCCGCGCTGACCGGGGTCGGCATGGCGGCCTGTGCTGCCGGGGCGGTGGCGAGGAGGCCGGTGACGGTGAGGGCGGCGGAGGTGGCGAGTACAGCGAGTCGACGCGCGTAGATCATGCCGACGGGCATGTGAACTCCCTTGATGTGGGGGGACCTTGGCTGCTGCCGTCCCCGCGGGGTGCCGGGCGGCGGGCCCGGTCATCGTGGCGGCGCCAGGTTTCCGTGGGGGGTGCGCCAGGTAACAGGGTGGCGACATGGGCACGTCACATCAAGGGGTGGGAGAGTCCTGACGGAGTGACAGATTCCGCCCGGCGCCCGGGGGTTCGGGGGTGCGTGCTTTCGGGGCGTCCCGGAAACGCCTCGCGCGCGACCGGAAGGTCCGGCCGCGCGCGAGGCGGAGAAGAGGGGGGGTGGCTACGCCAGGACGGTCAGCGTGATCGAGCCGTCCGCCGCGGGCTCCACCCGCAGCCGGGTGAGGTCGGCGACGTGCACGTCCGGCGCGAACGCGGCCGCGCGCGGACCCACGCCCACGACGCGCATGCCGGCCGCGCGGCCCGCCTGGATGCCGGCCTCGGAGTCCTCGAAGACCACGCAGTCCGCCGGGGTGAAGCCCAGTGCCGCCGCGCCCTTGAGGAAGCCCTCGGGGTCCGGCTTGCTCGCGCCGACGCTCTCGGCCGTCACCCGGGTCTCCGGCATCGGGAGCGCCGCCGCGCCCATCCGGGCCTGGGCCAGGGCCTCGTCCGCCGAGGTCACCAGGGCGTGCGGGAGGTCCGCGATCGCGGTCATGAAGGCGGGGGCGCCGGGGACGGGCGCGACCCCGTCGAGGTCGGCGGTCTCCTCGGCCAGCATCACCCGGTTGTCGGCGTGGTTCTCCGCCATCGGGCGGTCCGGCAGGAGGACGGCCATCGTCGCGAAGCCCTGGCGGCCGTGGACCACCTTGAGGACCTCGTCCCCGTCGAGTCCCTGGCGGTCCGCCCAGCGTCGCCAGCAGCGCTCGACGACGGCGTCCGAGTTGACGAGGGTGCCGTCCATGTCGAGGAGGAGGGCGCGGGTGGTGAGCGTTGCCGGGGTGGTGGCGGGCATCAGGTGGTCTCCCGTGGGGTGGCGCGGAGAACGAAGTGGTCCCGCCCACCGGTCAGGGAGTGCGGGCGGGGCCACTTTGTTCTTTCACGATACAAAACCCGGGGCGGTCTTGGCCAACCGGTCCGCGCACTGGACACCGCGACCCGCCGCGCAGGGGTCAGAGCCAGGTGCTCCGCTCCAGGGCCTCGCGCGTGTGGGGGCCGTACACGCCCTTCGGGTCGCCCTCGATGTACATCCAGGACTGGTAGTTCTTCACCGCGCGCCAGACCTCCTGGTCGTACTCCCCGTCCACGGGGCCGTGGTACGCCCCCGCGAGGGTCAGTCGCGCCTGGAGTTCGAGCACCTCGTCGCCCGTCGAGCCGAGGCTCAGCGTCACCGCCGCCTCGTCGGTCGGCTTCGGCGGCGGCGAGGACGGCGCGGTCGTCGTCGGTGCGGGGGTCGTCGGCGCCGCGGAGGCGGTGGCGGCCGGAGGGGCCGCCGGGCCGGTCGACGTGCTGGGGGCCGCGGTGGTGCGGCTCGGGGTGGGCGTCGGGGACGGCGACGCGGACGTCTCGTGCGGAGTCGGGGAGGACGTCGTCGGCTCGGGGGTCTCGGAGGAGGGGGACGGCGCCTCCGACACGGCGACGTTCAGGGACGCGCTCGTGGTCACCTCGGGTACGGCCGCGCGGTCGTCGGTCTCGTCGGCGCCGCCGAGGACGGCCGCCGCCAGGGCCGCGGTGCCCGCCACGGCGACGGCGGCCACCGCCGCGACCATCGCGCCGCGCCTGCGGCCCCGCGCCCGCGCCTGCCCGCGGCCGGGCGGGGGCGGCACGTCGCCGATGCCGCGCAGCAGCAGCGGCATCGTCTCGGAGGCGTCACCGACGGCGCCGGGGTACGCCTCCGGTCCCGAGCCGGCCGGGTACGCCGCAGTCCGGGAAGCGCCCGGGTGCGCCGCGGCTTCGGGACCGTTCGGGTACGCCGCGGCTTCAGGGGTGCCCGGGTACGCCTCCGATCCCGAGCCGCCCGGGTATGCCGCGGCTTCGGGGCCGCCCGGGTACGCCTCCGGTCCCGAGCCGACCGGGTATGCCGCAGTTTCGGAAGCGTGCGGGTGTGCCGCGGCGTCGGGGCCGCCCGGGTATGCCTCCGGTCCCGAGCCGGTCGGGTACGCCGCGGCCCCCGGGCCGCCCGGATGCGCGCCCGGCCGTCCCTCCGTCGGCCGCACCACCGGTATCGGTGCGGTGAGGTCGGTGTCCGGGCGGATCGCCGCCAGCTGGGTCGTCGGCGGGTCCTGCGTCGAGTACGCCGGCAGGTACGCGGTGGGATGCTCCTCCACCCCTTCGGGCCCCCCGGGTCCCCCCGTCCCCTCGGCCGCGTCCAGGTGCACGTACGGCCTGATGCGCAGCGGGTCGAAGTCCTCGGCCGCGGCCATTTCCGCCGCGCGGGCGCAGGCGCAGCCAGGTCTGTGTACACCGCATTCAGGACAGACGTGTCCGGTCATGATGGGTCCCCTCCCCGATTCGCTGCGAGCGATTATGCAGCCCGACCCTGTCCGACGGGCGAACGGCTGTACCCTTCCGCAGGCCATAACGGGATATTCCGACCAGGATGAAGGGGCCCGCCGCGATACGGAGACGGAGACCCCATGGCCCAGGAGACACGCCCGTCCGGGCTCGGCGACCCCGCCCCCGTGCCCGGGGAGGGGCAGAGCCGCAGCACCGTCCTCGTCGCGATCGGTGCGCTGCTGCTCGGCATGCTGCTCGCGGCGCTCGACCAGACCATCGTGTCCACGGCCCTGCCGACCATCGTCAGCGAGCTCGGCGGCATGGAGCACCTCTCCTGGGTGGTCACCGCCTACATGCTCGCGTCCACGGCCGGGACACCCCTCTGGGGCAAGCTCGGCGACCAGTACGGGCGCAAGAAGCTCTTCCAGGGCGCCATCGTCCTCTTCCTCATCGGCTCCGCCCTCTGCGGCATCGCCCAGAACATGCCGCAGCTCATCGCCTTCCGTGCCGTCCAGGGTTTCGGCGGCGGCGGTCTCATGGTCCTGTCCATGGCGATCGTCGGCGACCTCGTCCCACCCCGGGAGCGCGGCAGGTACCAGGGCCTCTTCGGTGCCGTCTTCGGCGGCACCAGCGTCCTCGGCCCGCTGATCGGCGGGCTCTTCACCGAGCACCTCTCCTGGCGCTGGGTGTTCTACATCAACCTCCCCATCGGCGTCGTCGCCCTCTTCGTCATCGCCGCCGTCCTGCACATCCCGGTCCGCTCCACCCGCCACACCATCGACTACCTCGGCACCTTCCTCATCGCCTCGGTCGCCACCTGTCTGGTCCTGGTGGCCTCCCTCGGCGGCACCACCTGGGCGTGGGGGTCGCCGCAGATCATCGGACTCGCCGTCCTCGGAGCCGTACTCCTCGTCTGGTTCCTGTACGTCGAGAGGCGCGCCGCCGAACCCGTGCTGCCGCTGGGGCTGTTCCGGATCCGGACGTTCAGCCTCGTCTCGGCCATCAGCTTCGTCGTCGGCTTCGCCATGTTCGGCGCGATGACCTTCCTGCCGACCTTCCTCCAGGTGGTCCAGGGCGTCAGCCCGACCATGTCCGGCGTCCACATGCTGCCCATGGTGCTCGGCGTACTGATCACCTCGACCGCCTCCGGCCAGATCGTCTCGCGCACCGGCCGCTGGAAGGTCTTCCCCATCGTCGGCACCGCCCTCACCTGCCTCGGCCTGCTCCTTCTCCACGGCCTGACGGAGACCAGCTCGACCTGGTCGATGAGCGTCTGCTTCTTCGTCTTCGGCGCCGGGCTCGGCCTCGTCATCCAGGTCCTCGTCCTGGTCGTGCAGAACGCCGTCTCCTACCGGGACCTCGGCGTCGCCACCTCCGGAGTCACCTTCTTCCGCACCATCGGCGCATCCTTCGGCGTCGCCGTCTTCGGCACGATCTTCACCAGCCGGCTCACCGGCAAACTCGACGAGGTGTTCACGAGCGCGGGCGCGGAGCTCCCTCCCGGCGCCGGCCCCGGCCAGGTCGCCGCCGACCCGCGCGCCATCGCCCAGCTCCCGCCCGAGCTACGGCCGTCCGTGCTGCACGCGTACGCCACCTCCATCACGGACGTCTTCCTGTGCGCGGCACCCGTCGTCCTCGTCGCCTTCGTCTGCGCCTGGTTCCTGAAGGAGGACAAGCTGCGCGGCTCGGTCGCCGCGCCCGACACCGGCCGGACGGTCGCCGCCGACCCGGCCGAGCGTTCCCCGTACGACGAGTGCGCCCGCGCCCTCTCCCTCCTCGACTCCAGGGAGGGCCGCAAGGAGGTCTACGCGAAGATCACCGCGCGCGCCGGGCTCGACCTGCTGCCCGCCGCGAGCTGGCTGCTGCTGCGCATCCGCCGCCACGGGACCGTCGAACCGTCCCGGCTCGCCGAGACCACCCCCGTACCGCTGCGGGTGATCACCGAGGCGTCCCGGCAGGTGGAGGAGCGGCGTCTGGTGACCCGGGAGGGCGTCCAGCTGACCCTCACCGAGGAGGGGGTGCGGACGGCGACGGTACTGGCCGAGGCCCGCGAGGAGTCACTCGCCGAACTCCTCGGCGACTGGTGGGGACCCGACCGGCCCACCGACCTGGTGCAACTGGTGCGGGAACTCACGGCCGAACTGCGCGGCTCGGACGGGGACCGGCCCCATATGCCCGAGCCGCCCGGCGACCACCGCGCCTGACCGGTCCCGTACGCCTGAGCCGCCCGGCGACCACCGTGCCTGACCGGCCCCATATGCCCGAGCCGCCCGGCGACCACCGTGCCTGACCGGCCCCGTACGCCTGAGCCGCCCGGCGACCACCGTGCCTGACCGGTCCCGCACGCCTGAGCAGCCCGGCGACCACCGCGCCTGACCGGCCCCGTACGCCTGAGCAGCCCGGCGACCACCGTGCCTGACCGGCCCCGTACGCCCGAGTCACCCCGCGACCACCGTGCCTGACCGGCCCCACACGCCCGAGCCGCCCCGCGACCACCGCCCCCGGACCCGTCCTCGTACGGCGGGGCTCAGAGCTCCTTGCCGTACCAGATGTCCATGTACGGCCCCGAGCAGTACGCGGGGATCTCCGCGTACCCGTGCCGGGTGTACAGGGCGCGTGCCTCCACCAGGTCGAGGCGCGTGTTGAGGACCATTCGGCGTGCGCCGAGGTCGCGTGCCTCCTCCTCCAGCTTCCGCAGGAGGGCGCCGGCGCCGCCCGCGCCGCGGAAGGCGTGCCGCAGGAAGACGCGGGTGAGTTCGGCGCGTTCGCCGTCCAGCATCAGCACCCCGCCGCAGCCGGCGGGCTTGCCCTCGAACCGGGCCACCAGGAACTGCCCGGTCGGTGGGGTCAGCTTCTCGACCCCGTCATTCGTCAGGCCCTCGTCGATCTCCGTCTCGGTCGCGGGCCGCTTCCAGTAGCGGCCGGCCACGTCGCCGTAGTAGTCGCGGCGCAGGGCCGTCGCGTCCGGGGTGTCGACGCGTTCGGGAGAGAAGGTCCAGGTCATGCGGGCCATTCTGCGGCCCGCACGACCACGCCCGCCGCCGAATTTCCCCGGCTTGCTTCGGTGACCTGCTCGGCTTACTTGGGCGACGCCTGCTGGACGACCTCGAACGACCACAGCGTGGAGCCGGACGCGGCCGGCTTGGGCCGCTCGCCGCCGCCTTCGCCACCGCCCTGGTGGGCGGCCTGCATGGAACCGTTCATCCAGTTCTGGAAGTCCTCCTCGCTGCGCCAGCGGGTGTACACCAGGTACTGGTCGGTGCCCTCCACCGGGCGCAGCAGCTCGAACCACTCGAAACCGTCGGACCCCTCGACGGCCCCGGCGCGGGAGGCGAAACGCTGCTCCAGCACCTCGCGCTGCTCGGTCGGCACGGTCAGGACGTTGATCTTTACCACACTAGGCACATGACACCTCTCAGGAAGCACAGGCCGGGCGCTGCGCCGAGCCTTGATCACGTACGTGCAGTCTCGTACATCCGCCAGTCAAAGCGGCGTGAGGACGACTCGCAGGCATCGCCCGTGGCGCAGCGCGAACGGTGCTCCTCGCTGATCGCGTCGAAGGGGTGGAGCGACGCGGGCCATTTTGAGGACGTGGGCAAGTCGGGGTGGGACCCGAGTATTCACCGCCCGGGGTTCGAGGAGATGATGACGGCGGTGCGAGGCGGGCACGTGGACGCCGTGGTCGTCTTCTCGCTGTCGCGTCTCACGCGCCGTGGCGCACTGGAGGCCATGCGGATCATCGAGGAACTGGAGACGCACGGCGTCCGGCTGGTCAGCGTCGAAGAGCCGTACCTCGACACGTCCACTCCGGTGGGTGTCGGCATCCTCGCCATCATCGCGGGTCTGGCGCAGCAGGAGTCCGACATGAAGTCGGCCTACGTCTCCGCCACCAAGGACACGCTTCGGCGAGCCGGCAGCCATGTGTCCGGTGTCGCCCCATACGGCTTCACGGCGGAGAGGGCGACCAGCGGCAAGCTGTCGGTCGTCCGTCTTGTTCCGGACCCGGTGGAAGCTCCGCACGTCCGTGACATGGCCAAGTGGGCAGCAGAGGGAGTGTCTGCCTCGCAGATCGCCAAGCGACTCAACGAGGACGGCGTCCCCACGAAGGCGGAGTCCCTGGGGGAGTCGGGGGCCAAGCGCCTCGCCTCGCGCCGTGCGCGCGGAGTCTCGGAAGCTGTGGAGCGGCCCGCGTGGGTGTCATCCACTGTCCTGCGCATCCTGCGGGACCCGCGCCTTGCGGGGTACGCGATCGAGTGGCAGGGACGGGTACAGGCGACCAAGGACGCCGACGGTAACTCTGTCCCCGGCAAGACGGGGAAGCGCGTCATCCTGCGTGACGACGAAGGGCAGCCGGTCCAGTCGCACGAAGCGCTGATCCCCACCGAGGAGTGGTGGAGACTCCAGGACGTGCTGGACGGCCGGACACAGGTGGTTGTACGAGCGGGCCGACGTGTCCCGACGCTGCTGGCCGGACATGGACTGCTGTTCTGCGACGTCTGTGGATCCGTAATGGTGACCGACCGACGGGCCGGGAAGCTCTACTACAAGTGCAACCGGGCCGGGGGAGTGGTCCCGGGGCACGGCGGTCTCGTCATCGGCCAGGACGCGGCGGACAGTGAGACGGCGGGGCGGGTGTGGGCCCGTCTCATGGCCATGGACCCCGACGACCCGGAAGACCTCGAATGGCTGGCCGAGGCGTCACGGCGCTTCGCCCGCCAACAGGACACGTCCCAGCGAGACGCGGAACGCGCGGCGGTGCGAGCCGAGTTGGAACACGTACGGGAGTCCCGCCGCATCCTCCACGTGGACCGGCTGGCCGGCGTCTACGCCGACGAGACCGGTGCGCAGATGTTCAGGGAGTCCATGGTGCGGTTGGCTGCCCATGAGGAGCGGACGGCCGAACGGCTGGCGGAACTGGAGGCGACCGGAAGCCGAACCATCCATATCCCCAACGAGTGGACGAGCGTGGACGGAGATCCCGTCGGGGAGGGGTCGACGTGGGCGGCGTGGGACCTGGAGAAGAAGCGGGAGTTCCTGGCGCTCTTCATCGACTCCGTGAGGATCGCCAAGTCCGTCGGCAGGGGCCGGAACGCGAACACGAGGGACCGGGTGATCGTGCGATGGGCTGCGGCGCCTGACTCTGCGGGCGCCTGAGCCGCCTGAGAGGTCTACACGGTCCGCCGCTAGGAAAGCGGGTGGCGGGCCGTATGGCGTTCCTGAGCCTCGCCGGTTTACGGGTCGCCCTAGCCAAGCCCCGGTAGTCCCTGGCGGACCGCCGGGGCTTTGCTGTGCCCGCAGCGGGGCCGACCAGCGGGCGGAGCCATGACGGTATGACGGTTCACAGTGTTTTTTCGTATGCGCAAGAAAAATAAGGAGAAAATCAAACCGTCCGTCGAAACGCCATACCGTCATGCCCGGCCCTCGGGAATCTGGTGGTCCCCACAACACAGTGAGGAGCTGTGGGACTGCCTGCGGATGCTCGGGCGTCTTCGTCGGCGTGCTCGGGCGGGGCCGCCCCACAGCGGGGCGAGGAGGTGTTGAGAGTGACGACTTTCGACACTTTTTAGAACGCATAGAAAAATACAGAGAAAGAGAAACCGGGGTCTCTGTCGTCACTGAACCTCTTTCATCCTGTGCTCGAGGGTGAAATGGGCCGGTCAGCGGGTGTGGTGACGAGGCAGGGCCCCTCGTCGTTGGCGTGGTGATTC
>NZ_JBIAMJ010000023.1:0-121929 GCF_042874035.1 Streptomyces sp. NPDC004284
ACCGCCCTCCAGCTGAACACCCCGACCGCCGACCTCGCCGACCTCGTCAAGCCCGACGGACCGTTCCACACCCTGCCCACCGCCCTCGACAAGCCGCTCCTCTTCATCGCCGGCGGCATCCCCGTCCACCGCGACGGCCGCCTCATCGGCGCCATCGGCATCGGCGGCGGCGCCCCCGAACAGGACCACTCCTTCGCCACCACCGCACTCGAAGAGCTGCCGCGCTGACGCGTCCTCCGCAGGAAGCCCTCGCCGACCGCACCGGTCCCGGCGGATTCGTCCAGCCGAACGAAGGCGAGCGCACCGCCCGCCGTCTGCCGCTGGTCGCCGGGGCCGATGGGTGAGTACGACAAGGTCTTCTCCTCCTGGCGCCGTTCCGAGGCCGACTCCCGGGTGACGATCCCGGCCGGTCAGCTCACTTCCGGCGGCACCGTGCCGACCACTGGCCGGTGCCGCTCAGCGGCGGCAGGAACAGCCCGCTGGTCATGAGGGCTCGGGCACGGCCGTGCCCGTGGTGGACCTGGGGGGCGAGGAGACCTCCTTCACCGCGAACGCGGCCAGGAACGGCTGGACACCGGAGCCCGGCTCGGAGGATCTGACCCTCGCCGGGAGCGTGACCGGCAGCTTCCCCCTCTCCGACCCCGAGGGCACGGTCACCGAGTTCGCCGGGCCGGACCCGGCCGTGACGACACGCCCCGGCGTCGAAAGCGGGCGCACCGGCGGCGGAAACCCGGCGCAACCGCCGGCCGCCACCACCCAGTACGACTGGTGGGGCAACGCCGCGGTCGGCACCGACACCGCCGACGGCGTCACCCGGACCTCGACCTCACGTACGACGCGGATGGCCCGGTCGCCACGGAGGAGTCGCCCGGCGGCTACACCCTCGCCCAGACCGAGGACCCCACCGGCACCGCGGTCAGGCGCGCCTGCACCCGTGACAGCGACGGCACCATGGTGGTGTCCGACACGGTCACCGAGTTCGTGCGGGAACAGACGACCAGTCACGCCGGTTGGTCGCACCAGACCTGAGGAAAAGGTGTCGAGCGCATGAGTATCCCTGCCGCGCTGAACGAGCTCGTGGCTGCCTTGACCGAACACGCCGAGGTGATGTCCGAGCAGGAAGTGGCCCCGCGAAGGGCTGCCGACGTCATCGAGCGGGTACGTGTCGCCGCAGCGCGTTACTCCGACGCAACCTTCGAATCATCGGGTTGGGGGAGTCCGTTCTCCGACCTGTTCGAGGACGAGGAACAGGTCGAGGACGGGGAAGGGAACGAGTTCGGTGACGGCCCGGTGTCCGGAGACGCCGAACGCATCAGCGTCACGGGCCGCTGGGACTTCGTCGTGACGGACCAGGAGGAATGGTTCGCGCACGTCGCCCAGGGGCTGGACGACCGTGGCGCCGGCGACTGCGCCGTGGAACTGAGCAGTGCCGCTCAGGCGATGCACGAACTCCTCACCCACGATGACCCCTTCCGCGGCTGCACGCGCCACGGCCTGGCGGACGGCGGTCAGGATTGGACGATCGAGCAGATCCCGAGGACGCTGTCCGAAACATCGGATGAGGAATACCGCGACTGAATCGCATCGGACGTCGACAGCGTCGCAGGACGGTTTCGACGTGAGAAGCGGACGATGAACGTCGGGGCGGCCAAGAGTTCTTGGCCGCCCGTCATCGTCCCGGGGACAGGAGGTCTTCCAGTGTCCGGGGCAGCGGGTAGACCCGCTCGGTGGGGAGCAGGCCCTGGGTCTTGGCGGCGCGTCCGGTCCGCAGCACCGTCGCGGCCTTGCGGACCTGGGGTGTGACGTCGGTGAGGCTCACGGTCCAGTCGTCGGTGAACGCCCGGATCAGGTGGCGGCTGATCCCGACCTGGATGCTGTAGTGGTTCAGGGCCGCCCCGCGGGCCGAACGCTCCGGATCCCACTGGACGTGCACGGCCGCCTGTGCGAGGGCCGCCGGGTCCGAGGTCGTCAGCACGGCCCGGGACAGGGCCTCTTCCCATCCCTCGCGGGTCATCCGCACCGCGAGGATCCGCTCCTGGCCGGGTTTGCGGGCCCAGTTGCTGCGGTGCATCAGCCACAGGAACGAGGGCTTGATCCAAGTCATCCGCTGGAACGAGAACGGCGCGACGAAGCGCCCCGCACGCAGTGCCGCGTCGGCGATGGCGGGCGAGTAGGCCTGGTAGACCACGATCGTGCGGGCGTCGTAGTCGGCACGGATCTGGTACTGGGATGCCATGCACCGCACCCTGTCATCCGGCCGACGGACGGGCGAACGGTTTTCCCGGGCGGGACCCGCCCGGCGGTCCCCTCCGAAACGCGTCACACGCCGACTCCGTGCGGTGGGAGTCGGCGTGTGACGGTGTCTGCTCCCACCGCTCAGGGGGAGCCGGCCGTTCGGCTCGTCGTCAGTGCGCGGCGAGGAGCTGGAGGGTGTCGATCACGCGGTTCGAGAAGCCCCACTCGTTGTCGTACCAGGCGACGACCTTGACGTGGCGGCCCTCGACGCGGGTGAGGGCCGAGTCGAAGATCGACGAGTGCGGGTTGCCCACGATGTCGGCGGAGACCAGCGGGTCCTCCGAGTACTCGAGGACACCGGCGAGCGGGCCCTCGGCCGCGGTGCGGTAGGCCGCCAGGACGTCCTCGACGGTCACGTCGCGGGCGACGGTCGTGTTGAGCTCGACGATCGAGCCCACCGGGACGGGCACGCGGATCGAGTCGCCGGACAGCTTGCCGTCCAGGTTCGGCAGCACGAGGCCGATGGCCTTCGCGGCGCCCGTGGAGGTCGGCACGATGTTGACGCCGGCGGCGCGGGCGCGGCGCGGGTCGCGGTGCGGGCCGTCCTGCAGGTTCTGCTCCTGCGTGTAGGCGTGGACCGTCGTCATGAAGCCGTGCTCGATGCCGGCGAGGTCGTCGAGGACCTTCGCGAGGGGCGCGAGCGCGTTGGTCGTGCAGGAGGCGTTCGAGACGATCGTGTGCAGCTCGGCGTCGTACGCGTCGGTGTTCACGCCGTAGGCGAGGGTGACGTCGGCGCCGTCCGCGGGCGCGCTGACGAGGACCTTCTTCGCGCCGGCGTCGAGGTGGGCGCGGGCGGCCTTGGCCGAGGTGAAGCGGCCGGTGGACTCCAGGACGATGTCGACGCCGAGTTCGGCCCACGGCAGGTCCGCCGGCTCGCGCTCGGCGAGGACCTTGATGCGGCGGCCGTCGACGACGAGGGTGTCGCCGTCGACGGTGACCGGACGGCCGAGACGGCCCGACGTCGAGTCGAAGGCGAGGAGCCGCGCGAGGGCGGTGGGCTCCGTGAGGTCGTTGACGGCGACGACCTCGAGGTCGGTGTCGCGCTCCAGAAGCGCACGCAGCACGTTGCGTCCGATGCGACCGAAACCATTGATGGCGATGCGAGTCATGAGCGGGTGTCCCTTCCGACCTTCTGATTCGCCACCCAGGTTCGCGCGGATCGCTGGTCTCAACCAGCGGCGTGATCGCCAGGGTCCGCAAGGATCGCGCCAAGCGCTCCCGGGAGCGTCTACTCCCCCTGCGTGAAGGTGCGCCGGTACTCGCTCGGTGTGGTGCCCAGGATGTGCTGGAAGTGCAGGCGCAGATTCGCCCCGGTGCCCAGGCCGACGTCGGCGGCGATCTGCTCGACGCCCCGCTCGGAGCGTTCGAGCAGTTCACGGGCCATGTCGATGCGGGCACGCATGACCCACTGCATCGGCGTGTAGCCGGTGTCCTCGACGAACCGGCGCGAGAAGGTGCGCGGTGACACCGCCGCGTTCCGGGCGAGGATCTCCAGCGTGAGGGGCTCGCCGAGCCGGTGCAGCGCCCATTCGCGGGTGGCGGCGAACCGCTCGCCGAGCGGCTCCGGCACGCTGCGCGGCACGTACTGCGCCTGGCCGCCGCTGCGGTACGGGGCGGCGACGAGGCGCCGGGCCGCGTGGTTCGAGGCGGCGATGCCGAGGTCGCGGCGCAGGATGTGGAGGCACAGGTCGATGCCGGAGGCGGCGCCGGCGGAGGTGAGTATGCGGCCCTCGTCGACGAAGAGGACGTTCTCGTCGACGTGGATCAGGGGGCGCTTGGCCGCGAGTGCCCGTGCGTAGTGCCAGTGCGTCGTGGCGCGTTTGCCGTCGAGGAGGCCGGTGGCGGCGAGGGCGAAGGCCCCCGTCGAGATGGCGGCGAGCCGCGCCCCGCGGTCGTGGGCGGCGATCAGCGCGTCGACGACGGCCCGGGGCGGGTCCTCGCGGTCGGGATGGCGGTAGCCGGGGACGAAGACGATGTCGGCCCACGCGAGCGCTTCCAGGCCGTGGGCGACCTGGTACGACAGGCCGTCGCCGCCGGCCACGACGCCGGGTTCGGCGCCGCAGACCCGTACCTCGTACGGCATGCTCGCCCGGGTCGTGAACACCTGCGCGGGGATTCCGACGTCGAGGGGTTTCGCGCCTTCGAGGACGAGGACGGCGACGCGGTGGAGACGTGAGGCAGACACGTCCAAGAGGGTACGCGGCCGTGTGTCCCCGCTGGTCAGTGGCGGTCCGGGGCCGGTGAGCGGCTTGGCCCGCAGGGGGGGCGGCGGTACGAGGCGGTCGCCCGACGGCGGGTCGGGACTACTCCGTCCGGGACCGTGTCCCCGTGTCAGGAGCCGTTCTCGGACGGCGGGACTCGATCGTTGGGCGCGGGAGGTGCCGCGCGACAGCGGCGCGTCCCCGCCCCGCGGCCCGCCCCGCCGGGTGCCGTACCGAACGATCCGGAAGCAGTCGAGGAGTCACCGTGCCCCTGTCGTCGCACCGCCGCCTGGCCGTGAGCACCACCCTGATCGCCGCGCTCGCGGCGGGTGTCGTGCCCGCCGCCGGTGCGTCGGCCTCTCCCCTCTCCCCCGCCGCCGCGGCCTCGTCCTCGGCGCCCGCTCCCGACATGGGGGGTGTGGTCGCCGCGCTGAACTCGGCCAGGGCCGACGGCGCGCCGGGGGCGATGGCCCGGTTCTCGGGCCCCGAAGGGGTCGAGAGCCGTACGGTCGGTGTCCGGGACCGGGTGTCGGGGGCGCCGATGGACATTCGCGCGCGGTTCCGGATCGGGAGCGTCAGCAAGACGTTCTCCACGGTCGTGCTGCTGCAGCTGGTGGAGGAGGGCCGGCTGGAGCTCGACGCGCCCGTCGACCGGTACCTGCCCGGGCTGCTCCCCGACGACCGCATCACGGTCCGGCACCTCCTCACCCACCGCAGCGGGCTCGCCGACTACACGAACGCCATGTTCGCCGACACCGTGCCGGGCTTCGAGGCCGTACGGAACCGGGTGTTCGGCTACCGGGAGCTCGTCGGCCTCTCCCTGGACGAGCCCCGCACCGGCCGGCCCGGGGCGGCGTACAAGTACTCCAACACGAACTTCGTGGTCGTCGGCATGCTCATCGAGAAGCTCACGGGCGGCCCGGTGTCCAAGGCGTACGAGCAGCGCGTCTTCGAGCCGCTGGGGCTGCGCGACACCTCGTACGTCCACCCCGACACGCGCATCGAGGGCCTGCACGTACGGGGGTATCTGCACCCGGACGCGGACGGCGACCCGCTCGTGGACTCCACGGAGCAGACCGTGTCCTGGGCGCAGTCCGCCGGTGCCGTCATCTCCAGCCCGGCCGACCTGAACACCTTCACCAGTGCGCTCATGGGCGGCCGGCTGCTGTCCCCGGCGATGCTGGAGGCGATGACGACGGTCACCCCGGCGGACACCACGGGCACCCGGTTCTACGGTCTCGGCCTGCGCCGTTACGACCTGTCCTGCGGCACCAGGGTGTACGGGCACACCGGTACCGTGCAGGGCTTCTACACGTACGCCTTCTCGACCCGCGACGGTCTGCGCAGCCTGTCGGCCATGGCGAACACCTCGAACCACGGCGCCGCCAACACGGCGCTCGGCGGAACCCTGGAGGCGGCCTTCTGCGGCGGGAAGAAGGCGGCGGCCTCGTCGCCCGCGGCCCGTGACTTCTCGTCGCTGCCGGCGGAGCGGGACCTTCCGGAGCGCCACTGACGGCTCCCCGGCGGGTCCTCGACGGGTCCCGGTGATCAGACCTGGTACTCGGTGAGGTCGATGGCGTAGACCCGCAGGGGAAGACCGAAGACCGGGTGGCTCGTCTCCCGCTCCGGCACCATGCCGAGCTTGCGCATGATGTTCTCGGAGGCCCGGTTGCCGGTGTGGGTGATGGAGACGACCCGGTCGAGCCCGCGGTCCTGGAGGGCGAACTCCAGGACCGCGTGGGCGGCCTCGGAGCCGTATCCCCGGCCCCAGAACTGCCGCCCCAGGCGCCAGCCGATCTCCACGGCGGGAAGCACCTCCGGCAGGAACTCCGGCACGGAGAGCCCCGCGAAGCCGATCAGCTCGCCGGAGGCGAGGAGCTCGACGGCGAAGATCCCGAAGCCCTCCTCGTCCCAGGTCTCCTCGCAGCGCTCGATGGCCTGCGCGGTCTGCTCCGGGTCCCGGACCGATCCGTCGCCGATCCACCGCATGACCTCGGGGTCGGCGTTGATCTCCGCCATCGGGAGGAGGTCGTCGTCGCTCCAGCGACGGAGCAGGAGTCGGGGGGTACGGATCTCGGTCATGGCCCCATCCTGGCTCATTTCGCCGGCGGCCGGGTGAGGTCCGTGGGGTCGGTGTCGGCACCGCAGAGGACGACGCAGATCTTCTCGCCCGGGGCCGGGCGGCAGCCGGTGGCGGGGCGGCCGTCGGTCGGGGTGGTGGCGGCGTGTTCGACGGCGAGGCGGCGGTCGTCCCAGAGGGTCCGGCGGGCCCGGACGATGTCGGCGTCCGTGACGAGGACGGAGTGGACGTCCTGGTGCCGGGCGGTGTTCACGGCGAGGGCGGAGGTGCGGCGGGCGCCGAGGAAGTCGGCGGCGACGGAGTCGACCGTCACGTCGACGGGGTGTCCGGCGCGGAGGGCGGCGTCGAGGTCGGGGATCCGCCGGTGGATCTCGTCGAGGAGGGTGCCGGCTCCGGCGGCGATCAGGAGGTGGTCGTAGGCGTGGGAGGCGAGGGCGCCGCTGTCGGCCGCGAACGCCTCGCAGGCGGCGAGCGCCTCCGCGTACTCCGTCCCGACGAGGCGTACGTCTGCGTCGTGGCCGCGCAGCTTGTCGACCTCGACCCGGGGTGCGGTGGTGGGGAGGAAGACGGCGGCCCGGACGCCCTGCCGACGGGCCGCCCAGGCGCAGGCGCAGGCGCAGGCCGGCGTTGCCGCCGGAGGCGATGGTGACTCCGGCGGGCGGGAGGGTGCCCTCCTCCCGGTGGGCGAGGAGAAGTTCTGCGCTCCACGGGCCTTGAAGGAGCCCGTGTGCTGCATGAGTTCCAACGCGAGGTGCAGTGTGTACGGCTCGTCCCCGGGATCGGCGGGGGTCACCGTGACGGGGCGGATGCGGCCTCCGATCCGGTCGGCGGCGGTCCTGACGTCGGCGTACGCGAGGGTCTGCACGAGTTGTTCCTGAAGGGGCCGGGACCGGACGGTGTCGACGATCCTCCCGGCACCGTCCGGTGGGCGCGGGAGACCGCCCCGGAGGAGCCGGCGGCCTCCGGGGCGGTTCCGCATCCCGTACGTTTCGTGCCCCCGTACTACGGGACGATCTTCAGGAGGCGGTTCGGGGAGCCGCTGCCCGGGCTGGTCACCTTGTTGGGCGTGGCGCCGTTGACCAGGGCGGTGGCGACCTGGGCCGGGGTGGCGGAGGGGTGGCCGGCGAGGTAGACCGCGGCGGCGCCCGCCACGTGCGGGGTGGCCATCGAGGTGCCCGAGATGGTGTTGGTGGCGGTGTCGCTGGTGTTCCAGCCCGCGGTGATGGAGACGCCGGGGGCGAAGAGGTCGAGGACCGAGCCGTAGTTGGACCAGCTGGCCTTGGCGTCGGTGTTGTTCGTGGCACCGACCGTGAGGGCGGCGGCGACCCGGGCGGGTGACGAGGAGGAGGCGTTGGTACCGGAGTTGCCGGCGGCGACCGCGTAGGTGATGCCGTCGGCGATGGAGTTCTTCACCGCGTTGTCGAGGGCGGTGGAGGCGCCGCCGCCGAGGGAGAGGTTGGCCACGGCGGGGGCGCCGGCGGTGTGGTCGGCGGTGGCCCAGTCGATGCCCGCGATGACTCCGGCGGTGGTGCCGGAGCCGTTGTTGTCGAGGACGCGGACGGCGACGATCTTCGCCGCCTTGGCCACGCCGTAGGTGGAGCCGGCGATGGTCGTGGCGACGTGGGTGCCGTGCCCGTTGCCGTCCTGGGCGACCGAGTCGCCGTCGACGGCGTCGTAGCCGTTCACGGCGCGCCCGGCGATCTCGGAGTGGGTGATCCGGACGCCGGTGTCGATGACGTAGGCGGTGACGCCGCTGCCGGCGCTGTCGGGGTACGTGTACGTGCCGGAGAGCGGCAGGTCGGTCTGGTCGATGCGGTCCAGGCCCCAGGGCGCGTTGCTCTGCGTCGCGTCGGCGCGGACGATCCGGTTCTGCTCGACGGACGCGACGGCCGGGTCGGCGGCGAGGCGGCGGGCCTCGGTCGCGCCGAGGGTGGCCGTGTAGCCGTTGAGGGCGGAGCCGAAGGTCTTGCGGACCGTGCCGCCGTAGCCGGCTATCAGGTTCCGCCCCTTGGCGGAGGCGGCCTTGAAGCCCGCGCCCTGTTTGAGGGTGACGATGTAGCTGCCGGGGACCGCGTCGGCCGAGTCCGCCGCGAGGACGGTGCCTTCGGCGGGGGCCGCGTGGGCGGGGACGGCGGCGAAGGTGCCGAGCAGGGCGGCGGCGGTCGCGGCGGAGGCCGTCACGGCGAGGCGGGTCTTCTTGGTCGTGGGGAGTGCCATTACGAGGGAGTCCTCCTCATGGACGTCGCGCCCGACAGGTGGGGCGGCACGACTGTGGGGGGTGCACGTGGGGCCACGTACACGGTCGGGACCGGTGTGTCCGGTCCCGGCGTGATCAGCAGCCTGGCCGCTCCACGGGGCGTGGCTCAAGGGAGTTGGAGTCTTGTCATGCATCCGCCATACGCCTGCAATCGAACCCCCGTCGACGGGGTCCCACCTGGCTGGATCAGACGCTCCGGTGGCCGGGAACCGGGGTCGCCGGAGCGTCCGCGAGGGCGAGCGCGAGGGCCGTGGCGAAGCCGTCCGGGTTGTCCAGCATCAGGTTGTGCCCCGCGCCGGGCACCTCGATCACCGGTATGCCGGACGCGGCCGCCTTCTCCGCGTCGGCGTCCGGCAGGCTCAACTCCCCGACGAGGAAGGTCCGGGGCGCCGGAAGCCCGGCCAGCAGGTCGCCCGGCGCGGGGACACTCCCCTCCACCAGGGCGACCGCGCTGCGGTGGACCGCCCGCGGGTCGGCGAGCCGCAGCCGGGCGGCGTAGTCCGGGCGGTCGGTGCCGGCGAGCATCCGGGCGAACCCCTCCGCCACGAACGCGTCCTCGTCCTGCGCGGCCACCGGCGAGCTGAACGCCCCTCCGCCCGCGTACAGGTTCGGCTCGGCCACCACGAGCCGGGCGACCAGGTCCGGACGGGCCGCCGCCAGATGGATCGCCACGGCGCCGCCCATCGAGTGCCCGACGAGGTCCACCCCCGTGACACCGAGGTGGTCGAGGACGGCGGCCACCGCGGCCGCCTGGGACTCCATGCGGTAGTCGAAGTCCGCGGGCCGGTCGCTCAGCCCGTACCCGAGCAGATCCACCAGGAGCGCCCGGCCGCCGCCGAGCGCGGGACGGGCCGCGATGTGGGCGAAGTCGGAGGCCGCCGTGCACCCGAGCCCGTGGACGAACACCCGCACGGGCCCCTCACCCGGCAGGTCGATCCACCGGATGTACGCCTGCTCCCCCGTCAGGAACAACTCCCGCATGCCGAACTCTCCCCTTGTGCCGCGCCGCTGTCCTACCGTCGGGGGCAACCCTACGAGCCGGCACCGACAACGCCCCGGTCGTGGCGTCCGCCGCCCGCGGCACGGGGTGTCGGATAGCGTCGGGGCAAGCAGGCCGGTGACACCGGCCGCCATCCGGAAGGAGGCCCACCATGCCCCTCGAAGGCGAGTACGAGCCCAGCCCGACGCCGTGGGTACGCGAGCAGGTCGAGCTGTACGAGTCGTCCGGCGGCACCGAGGGCACGACGATGCGGGGTCTCCCCGTCGTCCTGGTCACGAACCTCGGCGCCAGGAGCGGCAAGCTCCGCAAGACCCCGCTGATGCGGGTCGAGCACGAGGGCGCGTACGCGCTCGTCGCGTCCAACGGCGGCGCGGTCGAGCATCCCGTCTGGTACCACAACCTGGTCGCCACGCCCCTGGTCGAACTGCGCGACGGCACGCGGCTGTGGGACATGAAGACCCGCCTGGTCACGGGCGAGGAGCGCCGGGCGTGGTGGGAGCGGGCCGTCGCCGCGTTCCCGGACTACGCCGACTACCAGCGCAGGACCGACCGGGAGATCCCCCTGTTCGTCGCCGAACCGGTCGTCCAGGACGAGTAGGACGCACCCGGAACCGCCGGCCGCACGGGGCCTCCTGACGGTGTTCAGGAGGCCCGGGCGGGGCGGTCACGGTGTCAGTACCGCCAGGAGGTGGGCGACCTCGCGGGCCACGGCCGCGCGGGCGGGGGTCAGGTAGTGGCGCGGATCGACCGTGGTGGGGTGTTCGGCGAGATGGGCGCGGACGGCTTCGGTGAAGGCCTTGTTCAGGTGGGTGGAGACGTTCACCTTGGTCATGCCCGCCACGACCGCCTCGGTGAGGTGCGGGTCCGCGACGCCCGAGGAGCCGTGCAGGACGAGCGGGACGTCCACCGCCGCGCGCAGCCGGGCGATCAGGTCGAGGTCGAGGACGGCGTCCCGGGTCGTCATCTGGTGCGAGCTGCCGACCGCGACCGCGAGGGCGTCGACGCCGGTCGCGGCGACGTAGGCGCGGGCCTCCTCGGGGTCCGTGCGCACGCCCGGGGTGTGGGCGCCGCCCTTGCCGCCGACCTCGCCGAGCTCGGCCTCGACCCAGACGCCGTGGCTGTGGCTGTGGCAGTACTCGACGACCTCGCGGGTCGCGGCGACGTTCTCCGCGTACGGGAGCTTCGAGGCGTCGAACATGACCGAGCCCAGGCCGAGGGCGACGGCCTCGCGGACGAGGTCGGGGTTCTCGGCGTGGTCGAGGTGGACGGCGACGGGCGTCTTGGCGGCGCGGGCGACGGCCAGGGAGGCGAGCGCGACCGGTTCCAGGGCACCGTGGTAGCGGACGGTGTTCTCGCTGATCTGGAGGACGACCGGCCGGTCGGCGTTCTCGGCGCCGGCCACGATGGCCTGGGCGTGTTCGAGCTGGAGGACGTTGAACGCCCCCACCCCGGTGCCCGCGGCGCGGGCGCGGCGGACGATCTCGTCGGTGGGCGTCAGCGGCATGGTGCTTCTCCCGGGCGGTGGGCGGGTGCGGGGCGGCGGTCAGGCATGGACGTCGGTGAGGACGACGGAGCGGGTCAGGTTCCGGGGGGTGTCCGGGTTGAGCCCCTGCGCCTCGGCGACGGCGACGGCGAGGCGCTGGGCGCGGACGAGGTCCGCGAGCGGGTCGAGGCCGCTCTCGGCGAGGGTGCCGCCGACCTTGCGCACCTCGTCCGCGAGCCCGGCGGGCAGGGCGCCGAAGCCCCAGGTCACGCGGCCCGGTCCGGTGATGCTGATCGGGCCGTGGCGGTACTCCATGGCCGGGTACGCCTCGGTCCAGGCGCCGGCCGCCTCGCGCATCTTCAGGCCCGCCTCCAGGGCGAGTCCGTAGGTCCAGCCGGTGCCGAGGAAGGTGAACTGCTCGGCCGTGCGCACGGTCTCGTCGAGCGGGGAGGTGAGCGCCTGCTCGGCATCGCGTGCGGCGTCCTCGAGGGTGCCGAGTCCCTCGGGGAGGGCGTCCTCGGCCTCCAGGTGCGCGCGGAAGAGGGCGAGCACGGTGGTCGCGAAGCGGGTCTGGACGACGGACTCCTCGTCGGCGAAGTCGAGGACGGCGACCTCGTCGGCGAGGTCCATCACCGGGGTCGTGGGGTCGGCGGTGATCGCGCCGGTGGGGACCGTGCCGCGCAGCCGGGACAGGACGGCGAGGACCTCGCTGGTGGTGCCGGAGCGGGTGATGGCCACGACGCGGTCGTAGCGGCGGCCGTAGGGGAACTCGGAGGCGGCGAAGGCGTCGGTCTCGCCGTGGCCGCCGGACTCGCGCAGTTCCGCGTAGGCCAGGGCCATGAACCAGGAGGTGCCGCAGCCGATCACCGCGACCCGCTCGCCGCGTCGGGGCAGGGCCGCGACGTGCTGGGGCAGGGTGCGGGCCGCCTGGCGCCAGGTCGCCGGCTGGGAAGCGATCTCCACGGCGGTACGGGTGGTGGTCATGCCGATCTCCTTGCAAGAAGAGTGCGCGATGATGACGGAAGATGCTTGAAGACGCGCCTATTCAAGCAGAAATATGCATCCTCTTTCCAGATCCCGCGGCCGTCGGCGGCTAGAATCGGACGCGCGCACGAGCGGGGCGGCCATGCGGGAACGACCCCGGCAGAGGGAGGGACCCATGTCCAAGCACGAGCGGTGGAACACGCTTCTGGAGCTGCTCGCGGCCTCGGGGAAGCTGGAGGTCGAGGAGGCGGCGACCGCGCTCGACGTCTCCGCCGCCACGATCCGCCGGGACCTGGACGAGCTCGCCGAGCAGCAGTTGCTCGTACGGACACGGGGCGGGGCGGTCGCGCACGGCGTCTCGTACGAACTGCCGCTGCGGTACAAGTCGACGCGACACGCGCCGGAGAAGCGGCGGATCGCCGAGGCGGTGGCGGATCTGGTCGCGCCCGGCGAGGTCGTCGGGCTCAACGGGGGCACGACGACGACGGAGGTCGCGCGGGCCCTCGCGCTGCGGTTCGCGAGCGGGCGCACCGAGGCTCCGGGAGCGGCGGCGCCGGCCGGCCCCGCGCTGACGGTGGTCACCAACGCGCTGAACATCGCGGGCGAACTGGCGGTGCGTCCACAGATCAAGATCGTCACCACGGGCGGGGTCGCCCGGCCCCAGACCTACGAGCTGGTGGGCCCGCTGACGGTCGGGGTGCTCAACGAGGTCGTGCTCGACGTGGTGGTGCTCGGCGTCGACGGGGTCGATCCCGAGCTCGGCGCGATGGCGCACCAGGAGGACGAGGCGAGCATCAGCCGGCTCTTCGCGGAGCGGGCGAGCCGGGTCGTCGTGGTGACCGACTCCTCGAAGATGGGCCGCAGGGCGTTCGCGCGGATCTGCGGTCTGGACCGGATCGACCTGCTCGTGACCGACACCGGCATCGCCCCGGAGACGGTCGGGCAGCTCACCGAGGCCGGGGTGAAGGTCCTCGCCGTCTGACTCATTGGTCTGAATTCGGACCAATCGGAGGCTCGGTATCTCCGGGCCTCTGTGTGTTCATGCAGTAATTACCGCACGGACGTATACCTTTACGCTCCCCTCCCCCATCATGTCTCCGACGTGCCGCTGGGGCACACCGTGACAGGAGAGGCGGGGCATGATTCCCATCAGCCGCAGGGGATTCGTCGGGATCGGCGCGGGGCTCATGGCGGGGGCCGCGCTGCCTCCGGTCCAGGCGTCCGCCGCCACGAGCGCCGCGACCGGCACCATCACGGACGTGAAGCACGTGGTGATCCTCATGCAGGAGAACCGCAGCTTCGACCACTACTTCGGCACCCTGAAGGGCGTGCGGGGCTTCGGCGACCGCGCCGCCGGCAACATTCCCGGCGGCTGGGGCATGTTCAACCAGCCCAACTGGGGCGGCCGCCAGTACCCCTGGAAGCTCAGCGACACCCCGCCCGCCGGCGGCGTCGACGGCGAGACCCTCGCGCAGTGCAACGGCGACCTGCCGCACAGCTGGACCTCGCAGCACGCCGCCTGGAACAAGGGGCGCCTCGACAACTGGGTCACGGGCGTGGGCAACACCCGGACGCTCGGCCACCTCGACCGCGGGGACATCCCCTTCCACTACGCGCTCGCCGACAACTACACGATCTGCGACGCGTACTTCTGCTCGACGCTGAGCGCCACGGGCCCCAACCGCACCTTCCTGTGGAGCGGGAAGGTCGACGGCTCCAGCAAGGACGGGGGCGACGAGTCGGGCCTCACCTGGGAGACGTACGCCGAGGCGCTCCAGCGCGCCGGGATGAGCTGGAAGGTCTACCAGAACGCCCAGGACAACTACGGCGACAACGGTCTCGCGTACTTCAAGAAGTTCACCGACGCGAAGCCCGGGGATCCGCTGTACGACCGGGGCATGGGCTCGGTCCCGAAGGCGACCGGCTCGACGCCGGACGACATCGCTGCGGCGATCCGCGCCGACGTCGTCGCGGGCACCCTGCCGCAGGTGTCGTGGGTGGTCGCGAACGAGGCCTTCTCGGAGCACCCGTACGCCCCTCCGGGGGACGGCGCCCACTTCGTCGACCTCGTCTACCGCGCGCTGGCCGCGAACGCCGAGGTGTTCGACTCCACGGTGCTGTTCCTCAACTACGACGAGAACGACGGCTTCTTCGACCACGTGCCGCCGCCGGTCGCCCCTCCGGGCACCGCGGGCGAGTACCTCGACGGCGTGCCGATCGGACTGGGCTTCCGCGTCCCCATGCTTGTCATGTCCCCGTGGACCCGGGGCGGCTGGGTGAGCTCCGAGGTCTTCGACCACACCTCGGTGCTGCGCTTCATGGAGACCTGGACGGCGGCCCTCGGCACCCCGGCCGCCTGCCCCAACATCAGCGCCTGGCGGCGGAAGGTGACGGGCGATCTGACCGGTGTCTTCGACTTCGCCAACCCGGTGTACGGAGTGCCCGCCGGCCTTCCCTCGACGGCGAAGGTGATCGGGCAGGCCACCTGCGGCCCGCTGCCGAACCCGGCGCCCCAGAACAACGCGCTGCCCGCGCAGGAGTCCGGCACGCGACCGGCGCGCGCCCTGCCGTACCAGGTGAACGGCAACCTCGACCGCTTCGAGTTCGGCGCCGCGGGCAAGATCCTGGCCTGGTTCTCGATGGCGAACCAGGGCGCGGAGGCCAAGCGGTCGGCGCACTTCTCGATCCATCCGCACCAGTACCGGGACACGGCCGCCTGGCAGTACACCGTCGACCCCGGCACCACGGCCTCCG
Organism: Streptomyces sp. NPDC004284; assembly: GCF_042874035.1. Classification (NCBI taxonomy): domain Bacteria; kingdom Bacillati; phylum Actinomycetota; class Actinomycetes; order Kitasatosporales; family Streptomycetaceae; genus Streptomyces; species Streptomyces sp. NPDC004284. The sequence continues at coordinate 15,055 of NZ_JBIAMJ010000023.1, forward strand.
ACTACTTCAACATCGGGCTCGGCTCGGGCTCGGGGAAGTACGACATCTCGATGATGGGCCCCAACCGCTTCCTGCGCCGGTTCATCGGGGACGCCTCCAAGGCGGGCAAGGACGTCGAGGTGGCGGCCCGGTTCGCGCCCGAGAGCGGGACGGGCAAGACGGCCCTGTGGTTCAGGATGACGAACAGCTCGTCCGGTCCCGTCACCTTCACGATCCGCTCGAACGCCTACCGCTCGGACGGGCCGTGGACCTACACGGTGCCGGCGAACTCCAGCCGCGAGGACTTCTTCAACGCGGTGGCGTACAACGGCGGCTGGTACGACTTCACGATCCTCGCCGACATCGACGGCACCTGGTCGCGCCGGTACACCGGCCACATCGAGACCGGAGCCGCGAGCGTCAGCGGCTGACCCCCTCCCCTCGCGTGCCGGGTGGCGGCCTTCCGGTCGCCGCCCGGCACGCGGGCACGGCGTCAGCGGCCGGCGTGCGCGGCGCGGCGGACCGTGGCGTCGAGGAGGGCCACCGCGTCGGCGGCCGTACGGCCGGGGGCCCGGTTCCACGGCCCGATCAGCCCCTGCCAGCCCCGCGACCGGAGCTCGGTCATGACCCAGGCGGCCGCCTCGTTCATGGTGTCCGCGCTGCCGTAGCCGAGGCGGTGGGCGGCGAGGAGGGCGCCACAGAGGCACCGGGCGCCACGGGTGTCGCGCAGCTTGTACGGGGCGTTCTGCCAGCCCCACTCCGCCAGCACCAGGCGGGCGTAGCCGAGGTGGACCGAGGGACGCAGGTCGGCCTGCCCGATGCGGCGCCACATGTGCAGCCGGTCCGGCAGGACGGCTCCGAGCCGTCCCGGGATGCGGCGCTCGGCGGGGAGCTCCGGCGGCAGGGCGGCGAGCGCGTCGGCCACGAGCCGGTCCACCGGCACGCTGAGCAGTTCCCGCCAGCCCTCCTCCGCCGGCGGCGACTCCTCGGGGGCCGTCGGCCCCGGCACCGCGGGGGCGGTCCAGTCCGTGACGATCCGCTGCCAGGCGGCGCTCTCGAAGAGGGCGGCCGCCTCGCGGTCGAGGCTGTCGGGGCTGAGCAGGGAGGTGGAGGGCGGCATGAGGTGTCTCCTGAGTCGGTTCCCTCCATCTTTCAAGATAAATGTCTGTTTTGCGACTTTTGACCCTCCCGGCGAGCCACCCGCCCGAACGCCCGATCCCGGGGATTTCCCCCTTATTTACCTACTACGGAATTACACCCCATATTCGGACATTACCGTCCGCGTGACGCGACTCACTCGCCCGCCCCGGGGCCTCTGAGGCACCTCCTCCCACCCCATGCCGCACAAGGAAGTTCGACACCCCCGGCGCGGCATCGATCTTGAATTCCCCGAATTCCGTGATCCATTTCCCCATTCCCGGGGTCCGCTCGTCTTGTTATCCGTCGCATTACTGGCCTACGGTCACCTCCATTCGAGCGGAACGCCCAATCCTGCCGCCGCTCGGTAAACCTCACTTTCACCCGACGGCAGGAGCGGGGGACCCACGAATACGCCGGTCCGGAATCCGGAACGGCTCGGGGTGCAGCCGCGTGCGCGCGGCCGGACATCTCCCGTCCGAACCCGACAGCTCACCTCGCAGGCGCCGGAGAGGAAACCTGTCATGCCTGCTCACGGTAAGCACCGCCGTCCCCGCCTCGGCCACATCTCCCGGGGCCTCGCCCTGGTCGGCACGGGTGGCGCCGCCCTCACCCTGCCGCTGATCGTCCCAGCCGTCGCCAGTGCCGCGCCCGTGGCCGGGGCCCCGGCCGTCGCCGCCCAGTCCGTCGCCGCTCCCGCCGCGCCGATCGTGGTCAAGGCGCCCGCCGCCCCGAGCGCGGTCCACACGTACACCGTCCTGAGTGGTGACTCGCTTTCCCTGATCGCCCACAAGAAGGGAATTCAGGGGGGCTGGAAGAGCCTTTACCGTGCCAACAAGAGCGCCGTGGGTGACAATCCTTCACTCATTCACCCCGGTCTCGAACTGACGATCCGTCGGGATTCCGCGAAGGCCGCCCCCGCGCAGGCGAAGAAGTCCGCCACGACCGAGCGGGCGAGCCGCTCCGAGCACCGGTCGGCCGCCCCCGCCGTCGCCACCGGAACGGGCGCCTCCGCCGCGGCGGCCGTCCCGGCCGTCGCCGCCACGAACTACGCCGACAACCTCGACGGCTGGATCCGGGAGTCGCTGGCCATCATGGGCCAGCAGAACATCCCCGGCACCTACGACGGGATCCTGCGCAACGTCATGCGCGAGTCCTCCGGAAACCCCCGGGCCATCAACCTCTGGGACTCCAACGCCGTCGCCGGCACCCCCTCGAAGGGCCTCCTCCAGGTCATCGAGCCGACCTTCCTCGCCTACCACGTGCCCGGCACGTCCATGGACCTGTTCGACCCGGTCGCCAACATCACCGCCGCCTGCAACTACGCGGCCGACCGCTACGGCTCCATCGACAACGTCAACTCGGCGTACTGATCCCCGCACGCCGGAAGTGCTCGGCGAACCAGGAGGTGGCGAGGGCCGCCACCTCCTCCAGGGCGCCCGGCTCCTCGAAGAGGTGGCCGGCGCCGCCCACGACGGAGAGCCGGTTCTCGCAGCGCAGCAGGGCCAGGGCCCGCCGGTTGAGGTCCAGGACCAGCGCGTCCGCGCCGCCCACCACCAGGAGCGTCGGGGCGCGCACCTGGGCCAGGCGCTCGGCCGCGAGGTCCGGCCGGCCGCCGCGCGAGACGACGGCGCCCACCGGGGACGCGGGATCGCCCGCCGCCCACAGCGCGGCGGCCGCGCCCGTGCTCGCGCCGAAGTACCCGAGCGGGAGCCCGGTGCTCTCGGGCCGCCCGGCCAGCCACTCCGTGGCCCCGGCGAGCCGCCCGGCGAGCAGCGGGGTGTCGAAGACATGGGCCCGGTCGGTCGCCTCCGCCTCGGTCAGCAGGTCGAAGAGCAGCGTCCCCAGGCCCGCCCGGTTGAGCGCCGCGGCGACCGCCCGGTTCCGCGGACTGTGGCGGCTGCTGCCGCTGCCGTGCGCGAACAGGACGATCCCGCGCGCGTCCTCGGGCACCGCGAGGCGTCCGCCGAGGGTGACCTCGTCGACCGGGATCCGGACGTCCGTGTCCCGCACGACGGGGACCCGCGCGGCCCTGTTCCGGTCCAGGCAGGCGATGACCTCGGCGTCCGGGGTCTGCGAGAAGTCCCGGTAGAACTGCCCGATCGCGAAGAAGAGTTCCGGCGCGTGCACGCTGACGGTCTCGTCGGCCTCGCCGCCGAGGCGGGCCGTCCAGCCCTTCGGCGCCACCGGAACCGCGAGCACGATCCGTGCGGCGCCCCGGGCGCGGACCACCCGGCAGGCCGCCAGCGCCGTGGCGCCCGTGGCCAGCCCGTCGTCGACCACGACGACCGTCCGCCCGTCCAGCGGCACGGGCGTCCGGCTGCCCCGGTAGCGGAGGGCGCGCTGGTCGAGCTCGGTGTGCTCCCTCTCCTCCACGGCGGCGAGGTCGCGGTCGCTCACGCGGGTCTCCCGGAGCACCCGCTCGTTGAGCACCCGCACGCCGCCCTCCCCGAGCGCCCCCATCGCCAGCTCCGGCTGATAGGGCACTCCCAGCTTCCGTACGAGACAGATGTCGAGCGGCGCGTCGAGGGCGTCGGCGACCTCCGCCGCCACCGGCACGCCACCCCGTGGGAGCCCGAGGACCACGACGTCATGGCCCTTGAGGTGGTCGAGCCGGGCGGCGAGCTGCCGCCCCGCGTCACTGCGATCGCTGAAGAACATGGTCCGCCGCCCTTCCGTCCACGCGGCCCGGGCGCGGGGAGGGACGCCGTGTCCCGTTCCCTGCCCGTCCCTCCAGGGTAGACGCGACGGGCGGGTCGACGGGGAGGGCTCGATCAGCGGGTGCTCCGGGAGGACCGGGGCCCGGTCAGCGGGACTGCAGGGCGTCGAGGGCCACGGTCTGGGCCAGGGCGAGCCGCCGGTCGAGCTCCGGGTCGGCTATGTCGAGCACGTACCGGTCCCGTATCCCGAACAGCTTGTCGACCGACAGGACGGAGCGCCCTCCCTCGGTGAAGTCGAAGTGGTACGGCACGACGAACGGGAGCAGGTCCGTGAAGGGCAGGAACTCCCAGGCGCGCCGCAGCAGCGCCACCACTTCGTTCCGCTCCTGCCCGGTGGCCTCCCGCCCCTCGCCCTCCCGGCTCAGGTGCCAGGTGCTGCGCAGCAGGGACGCGCCGAAGTCCTTCCGGAAGCTGCCCAGTCGGGTGCCCGAGGCGCCGAACACGTCGTACGTCGCACCGAGGTCGATGACCTGGCGGGCCTTGAAGGTGAAGAGGACCTGGCGCTTGGACTCGTCGGTGTAGAAGGTGACGTGCTCCTTGAGCGCCATCCTCTTCTGGTGGGCGAAGGCGACGAGTTCGTCCTCCTTGCCGTCCGGGCCGATGGTGTGCACCAGGTACCGGTTGGCCATCAGCGTCACCTTCTGCCGTACGAGAAAGCGGTGCTGAGACTGTGCGAGGCCCATCGGTCGTGCTCCTGCCGGTCGTGGACGGTCCCGGGAAGACCGCCCTGCGATGTCGTGAGCACGATGATCCACTAGCGAGGGGCCCCGCCACTGTCCTCGAAAGTCGTCGGTTCCGACGACCTTCGGATGAGACCCGGGACGGGGTTCCCTCAGGCGCCGAGGAAGGCCTCGATGGCCTCGGCGAGGGCCTGCGGGGTCTCCTCCGGGGGGTAGTGACCGGCGTCCTTGAGGACTTCGAGGCGGGCGTTGGGGTACCAGCGCAGCCAGGTGGCCTCCATCGCCTCGGCGCCGAGCGCGGGGTCGTGGGCGCCGACGACGAGCAGGACGGGGGTGGGGTTGTCGCGGACGCGCTCGTGGAAGTCGGTGCGGGACCAGGAGTCCAGGTAGGCGCGGAAGGCCGTCGCGGAGGAGCGGGTGACGGAACGGTCGACGAGCGCGCTCAGCCAGGCGTCGTCGTAGCGGCCGCCGGTGGTGTTGTCGATGATCGCGCGCCGGTTGGCCGGTTCGTCGGCGGCTCCGGCGAAGAGCTCCCAGGTCTCCCCGTCGAGCGGGAGGCCGGCCGCGGAGACCGGCGAGATGCCGATGAGCGAACGGATCCGGTCCGGGGCGTCGAGGAGCATCACCTGGGCCGCCTTGCCGCCCATCGAGTGGCCGATGACGGAGAAGTCGTCCCAGCCGAGGTCGTCGGCGACCGCGAGCGCGTCGGCCGCGACCTCCTCCATCGTGTAGGCGCCCGCGCGGTCGAGGGCATCGCCGTAGCCCCGGCAGTCGACGAAGGCGTACGTGCCGACGGCGCCGTCCAGGTGGGCGCGCAGCGGAGCGAAGCTGGTGCGGTCGCCGAACCAGTTGTGAAGGACGAGGGCCCTCCCGGGCCCCTCGCCGTGTACGTCGTACGGAAGAACCTGGCCCGTCATCGTGCCCCCTGCTCGCGAGGTCGTGCCGCCGCGCGCCGACGGCGGCGGTCGACGACCGAGTGTGACGGCACGGACGCGTGGGGTCAACACCGTCCGGCGGGGCGCGCGGGAGCGTGTCGAACGCGCGCGCCGCGGGCGCCGCCGGCCCACGGACGCGTCCGCCCCCGGTCCGGGATGCGGCCTCTTTCGCCTCGGGCGCATGCTGTCTGTGTGACCTCGTACGGCGCGTCCGGCCACGGCCCGGCGGGCGGCAGCGGGCTTCCGTCCGGGAACGGAGCCGACGACGGGCCTCCTTCCGGCGCGCTGACATGGGCCCTGGCGGAGGCGGCGCTCGCGACGGTGGAGGAGGTCGGCGGGTACGCGGGCGGGGTGTACCTGCGCTCCGGCACCCCGGGGCTGTTGAGGATGGCGGTCCTGGTGGGGCTCCCGGGGTCGTTGTTCCGTCCGTGGTGGCGGATGCACGCGAACCGGCCGTTCCCCGTCGCGGAGGCGCACCGCTCGGGGCAGTCCGTCCACCTCCCCGACGTCGAGGAGGCCATGCGGCGGTTCCCGCAGCTGGTGGCGAGCCTCCCCTTCCCGTTCGCCTCGCTGTACGCGCCGGTGGTCGCCGGCCGTGAGCGCTTCGGCGTGCTCGTGGCCCTGCGGGCGCCGACCCCGGGGATGCCGGTGGACGCCCGGGACCGGAACCGGATGACGCGGGGCGCGCTCCGCCTCGGCGAGGCCCTGGCGGACCTGACCCGGCAGGGGACGGAGGTCGAGTGGCCCGGCGACCCGGTGTGCGTGCAGCTGCCCATCGGTTCGGGCCCCCCGGTCCGGTTCGGCTCCTTCGCCTGGGACCTGGACACGGGCACGGTCACGCTGGACGACGGGCTCCTCGCCATCCTCGGCGCGGGCATCTCCTCGCCCTGCTCGATCGAGAAGCTGACGTCCCTCCTCGACCCCGAGGACGGATACGCGCTGTGGGCGGCGGCCCGGCAGGCGACGGGGACGGACGGAGGGCCGTCGGTCCGCAGGATCCGCCTGAAGGGCCCGGACGGCGGCCTGCACCTCCTCGAGGTGTCCGCGCGGACACGGCGGACCGCGCCGGGGACGGGTCCCCCGGGCGGCGGGCGGCTCGAAGGCACCCTCGTGGACCTCGGTACGGGTCTGGTCGGCTCGGACGCCACGGACCGGCTGCCGCGGGCGATCCTGGCCATCGACCGGCTCGGCCGCGTCACCTACGTCAACGAACGCACCGAGAGCCTGCTGGGCCGGCCGCGCGGGGCACTGGCGGGCCGGCCGCTGTGGGAGGCGCTGCCCTGGTTCGGCCATCCCTTCCACGAGGAGCAACTGCGCGCCGCCCTCCTCTCCGGAGAGCCGGTGCGCTTCCTGGCCCGGCCGGAGCGGGGCCGGTGGCTGTCGGTCTCGCTCCATCCGGGCCGGGACGGGGTGACGATGGTGCTGGTCCCGGAGGAGGATCCGGCGCGGGGCGCGCCGGACGCGGCGCACACCCGCAGGACGGACGACGTCCTGTCCGCGGCCGGTGACCGGGCGGCGGCCCTGTACCGGCCGGTGGCCCTGGCGATCGCGCTCTCCGAGGCGGTGACGGCGCGCCAGGTGTCGGCGGTGGTGACGGAGGAGTTGCTGCCGGCCTTCGGCGGGCGGCAGCTGGCGATCTACCTGCTGAGCGACCGGCGCCTCTACCTGGCCTGGGAGACGGGTTTCCCTCCGGGTTTCCTCGAACCCTTCGACGGGGTGGCCCTGGACACCCGGATGCCGGGCGTGGAGACCCTGACGACCGGCAGACCGCTCTTCTTCGAGTCCATGGAACAGCTGGGCCGGGCGTATCCCGACCTTCCGATGGACGCGCACTCGGGTGCGCGGGCCTTCCTCCCCCTGATCGCCTCGGGGCGGCCGGTGGGCTCCTGCATCCTCGGCTTCGACGAGCCGCGCGGCTTCAGCCCGGAGGAGCGGACCGTCCTCACGGCGCTCGCGGGGCTGATCGCGCAGGCCCTGGAGCGGGCGCAGCGGTACGACACGGAGTCGGCGGTCGCGCGGGGGCTGCAGGACGCGCTGCTCCCGCACCGGCTGCCGGTGCGGGACGGTGTGGACACGGTGGGCCGCTATCTGCCGGGCACGCAGGGCATGGACGTGGGCGGCGACTGGTACGACGTGATCGAGACGGACCAGCGGCGGCTCGCCCTGGTGATCGGCGACGTGCAGGGGCACGGTGTGGCGGCCGCGGCCACCATGGGGCAGCTGCGCAGCGCCGTCCGGGCGTTCGCGCTGGGGGGCCATCGGCCGCAGGAGGTGATGCGGGGCACCAACCGGCTCCTGATCGACCTGGACCCGGGGCAGTTCGCGAGCTGCTGCTACGTCCTGCTCGACCCGGAGACGGGTGAGGCGCGGGCGGTGCGGGCGGGGCACCCGCAGCCGCTGGTGCGGACGCCGGACGGGACGACGCGGCAGGTGGACCTGGCGGGCGGCATGGTCCTGGGGGTCGACGCCCGGGCCTCGTACCCGCTGACGCGGCTGCGGCTGGAGCCCGGGGCCGTCCTGGCGCTGTTCACGGACGGCCTGGTGGAGCGGCCGGGCCGCGACATCGACGAGGGGATCGAGCGGCTGAGCCACGCTTTCGCCGCGACGGGATCGCTGCCGCTCGCGGACACCGCCGACCGGCTGATCCGGGAGGCCCGGGCCGCCACGTCCCGGCCGGACGACATCGCGCTGCTGCTCGCGGCGCGGTGGGCGGAGACCGGTTGAGCCTTCCCGGGCCGTCACCCGGTCGGGCGCGTGGCGCTGGTCGGGGGCCGTGGGCACGGGGAGGCTGGGTGGTGCCGTGCCGATCAGGCCGGACGAGCCAGGGCGGCAGCCCGAGGAGGACACGTGCAGAAGGACAAGCAGCCCGAGTACGGCCCCGTGGTGTTCCGTGACCGCTCGGCGGGGTACGCGTTCCTGACCCGGTCCACCGCGACCAGCGACCGGACCATCGAGTGGGACGACGGCAACACGTACCCCGTGGTCGATGTCGAGATCTCCTCCGAGAGCCACCCGTTCTACACGGGCACGGCGCGGACCCTGGACTCCGAGGGCCAGATCGCCAAGTTCCAGCGCCGCTTCGGCGAGGAGGACTGACCTCCGGGAGATCCAGCTCGTGAAACCGGCCAGAAGATGACCGGTTCGCCTTCCAGGATGAGGTCACGAAGACGGCGGGGCGCTCGCGCTCCGCCACCGGATCCCTGGAGGGGGACAGCTGTGATCGTGGTGACCGGAGCGACCGGAAACGTCGGACGACCGCTGGTGGAGCTGCTGGCCGCGGCCGGCGAGGAGGTCACAGCGGTGAGCCGCCGTGCGGCCGAGGGCCTGCCCGCCGGTGTGACGCACCGACAGGGCGACCTGGCCGATGTCGACGGCCTCAAGGGGCTGTTCGAGGGTGCCGAGGCCGTGTATCTGCTCGTCGGGGGGCTCGGGGACGAGCTGCGTCCGCGCGAGATCGTGGCGGCGGCGGTGGCCTGCGGGGCGCGGCGGATCGTGTTGCAGTCCTCGCAGTTGGCGGGGACGCGGACCGATTCGGTGTCGCACGAGATCCTGCGCGCGTTCGAGGCGGCGGTGCGGGAGTCGGGTGTCGAGTGGACGGTGCTGCGGCCCGGCGGCTTCGCGTCCAACGCCTTCCTCTGGGCCGGGCCGGTGCGCTCCGCCCGTACCGTCATGGCGCCGTTCGCCGATGTGGCGCTGCCGGTGGTGGACCCGGCGGACATCGCCGAGGTCGCGGCCGTCGCGCTGCGCGATCCCGCGCATGGCGGGCGGACGTACGTCCTGACCGGACCGGTCGCGGTCTCGCCGCGCGAGCAGGTGCGGGCGCTGGCCGACGCGCTGGGCGCTCCGGTGGAGTTCGTCGCGCAGAGCGCGGGCGAGGCGCGGGCGCAGCTGGTGCGGTTCCTGCCGGAGGAGGCCGTCGACGGGATGCTGTCGGTGCTGGGCGAGCCCCGCGCGGACGAGCGGCGGGTGAGCCCCGACGTGGAGCGGGTGCTCGGGCGGGCGCCCCGGCCGTTCTCGGCGTGGGCGGAGCGGAACGCGCCGGCCTTCGCCTGAGGGGGCACACGGCGGAGGCGGGGGAAGCGGGTCCGCTGGACCGCGCTCCCCGCCCCGGCCGGACGGGTGAGCGAGGGCGCTGGCCCCCGCTCGGACCGTCGAGGCGATCGGGCGCCTTACTTCACGATGCCGGACTCGGCGATGGTGACCTTGGCCTTGGTGGCGCCGGACTGGGAGCCGTAGGACTCGATCTTCTTGACCAGGTCCTGGCCCTCGACGACCTCGCCGAAGACGACGTGCTTGCCGTCGAGCCAGTCGGTGACGATCGTGGTGATGAAGAACTGCGAGCCGTTGGTGTTCTTGCCGGCGTTGGCCATCGAGAGCAGGAACGGGCGGTCGTGCTTCAGCTTGAAGTTCTCGTCCTCGAACTTCTCGCCGTAGATGCTCTTGCCGCCGGTGCCGTTGCCGCGGGTGAAGTCGCCGCCCTGCAGCATGAACGCCGGGATGACGCGGTGGAACGAGGAACCGGCGTAGCCGAAGCCGTGCACGCCGGTCGCGAGCTCGCGGAAGTTCGTGGCCGTCTTCGGGACGACCTCGTCGAACAGCTTGAAGACGATGCGGCCCGCGGGCTCGTCGTTGATGGTGATGTCGAAGTAAACGTTGTCGCTCATGGGGACATCCTGTCATTAGTCGCGCACGGCGCGCGCACGGGCCGCCTCCTACCGGGTCACGGCGTGCCGGTGTCCCGCGTTCCTCCGGGAACGCGGGACACCGGTCGCCACCTGGGGCGGAGTCAGAGAAGCCCGCCCGCCTGCTGGTTCTGGAGGGCGCCCTCGGCGCCCTGGACGGTCTCGTGGAGGACGTGCGCCGTCTGGTCCTCCTGGAGGAGCCCCGTGGTGCCGGCGAGGGGGTTCTCGGTGGCGCTGGCCTGCGGCGGCGGGGTCACGATGGCGGTGACCACACCGGCGGCGAGGGAGGCGATGGCGAGCATGCTGCGCTTCTTCATGCCCTGGTCAACTGCTGAGAGGCCGTGGGGTTACGGTCGGGTTCGGATCCGGCCCCGGACGCCCGCGGACCCAGGCGAGCAGCAGGAGCGAGGCGACCGCCGCGAGGGCGCACCAGGTGGAGACGAACGCGGTGCGCCACAGGAGGGCGCAGACGGCCGCTCCGCCGCCGGTGACGAGCCCGAGGACCCGCAGGAGCCGGTCGCGGGCGAGGAGCAGGGCGCCGACGGTGGCGAGCAGGTATCCGGCGAGCACCAGCGGCGCGTACGGCAGGTCGACGGCGTAGCCGAGGGCGTGACCGTGGACCTCGGCCGAGACGGGGCGGGCGGCGAGGCGGTACGCGAGGACGGGGGCGGTCACGAGGCCGGCGGCGAGCGGCACGGACAGACGCGGCCGGTCCGCGGGGCGGGCGGCGGTCAGGACGCCGAGGGGCACCCAGAGGGGCAGCAGGGGCAGGGCGATCACGGCCCAGGCGAGGGTGGCGGGCCCGGCACCGCCCCCGGCGTGCCAGACGGCGGCCTCCACGATCTGGTGGGCGCCGAGGAGCAGGGGCAGGGCGGCGAGCGGCGCGTCCCCGGGGCGGCGTACGGAGGCGAGGGAGGCCACGCCGACGGCGCCGATCCCGAGGCCCGCCCAGAGGTCGGCGGTCGCACTCCAGCACATGAGGAACTTTTACCCCATATCGCTCATATCGGTGGGAACCGTATGGTTGTGGTGGTTGTCTCTGCCAGTGACTCCACTGTCCCCGGAACAGCAGAAATTGGGGGACGTCATGCAGCACCGCCACACCCTCGCGGCCGTCGCCGCGGGCATCCTGCTGACCTCCGGGATCGGCGCCACGATCCCGGCAGGCGCGGCCAACGCCCCCACCCCGAGCACCTCGACCCCGGCCACGGCCCTGGTCGTCAACACCCGCTGGGGCGGTCACGCCACCTTCGACCGGCTCGTGATCGACGTCCGGGGCACGCTGCCCCCGGTCACCGTCCATCAGGTCCGCTCGCTGCACTACGACGGATCGGGAAACAGGGTCCCGCTGGCGGGGAAGCACTTCCTGGAGATCAGGCTCTCCCCCGCCGCGACCCACGACGACGCCGGCCGGTCCGTCTACCGCGGCCCCCGGCTGGTCAAGATCCATCTCCCCGCGCTCAAGGGAGTCGCCCTGACCGGCGACTTCGAGGGCGTGGTCACCATCGGAGCCGCCTTCGACACCAAGCCCGAGTTCAAGACCTTCCGGCTGCACTCGCCGGAGCGGTTCGTCGTCGACATCGCCCACCCGATGGTGGGCTGCCGGGCCTGAGCGCCGCCCGGCCGGGGCCCGTCCCGACGGACGGGCCCCGCCGTCACGCTCCGGTCTCCACGTACACGGTCGACCCGGTCCTCCGTGCCCGGTCGATCTCGACGAGGTGGGCGAACTCGCGCGGGTGCATCTCCCGTTCCCACTCGTCCAGGGTGCGCAGGCGGTACTCGCTGTGCTCCTCCGGGTCGAGGACGACGGCGGCGATCTGCTCGTCCGTCAGCTCGCCGCCGTCGAAGATGAAGCCGATGTGGTTGGCCGGCCAGTCCTCGCCCCGGTCCGTGACGAAGTGGGTGGCGAGGAGGCGCGGCTCTCCGGTGAAGACGAGCCCGGTCTCCTCCCGGCACTCCCGCACGGCGGTCTCCCAGGGGGTCTCCCCCGGGTCCATGTTGCCGCCGGGCCACTGCCACGGCTCGTTCTTGTAGGTGGCCCGGAGCTGGAAGGGGCGGCCGGCGGTGTCGGTGAAGTAGAGGCAGGCGTACGCCGTCGCTCTCGGCAGGGTGTCGACGTACTCGGCGGGCGGCAGCCAGGTGTTCGCCATGGGCGGCTCTCTCTCGACGGACCGAATGGATCTCCTCCATCCAAGCGGTCCGGGGCGGTCCGGCCGGCGGCTCGCGAGTGGATCACCGGATCGTGTGAGCGACCGGAGCTTTCGGGAGGCGGAGACCAGGCCCGCCTCGTACGCGATGATCACGAGCTGCACACGGTCGCGGGCGTCCGGCTCGGCGAGCAGCCGGGTGACGCAGGTCTTCGCGGTGGCGATGCCGATGTGGAGCTCACCGGCGATCTCGGTGGTGGACAGGCCGCGCCCGACGAGGGTGAGGACCTCGCGCTCGCGGTCGGTGATCCCCTCCGCGCGGCGGCGCGGGCGTGGCCCTGGGGCGGTCGGTAGCTCCGTGGTGCGGCACCGGGACCAGTAGCGCTCAGAGGGGGCGCCGCAGCCTGCGGCGGACGAGGTGTTCGTGGACGAGGCGCCCGACGAGGGCGCTTCCGTACACGACGAAGCCGACGCCGACGAGCCAGGACTGCAGGACGAGGACGGTGCCGAACTGTCCGTACGTCACCGCGTTCGAGGCGATCAGCGGGGAGAAGACGAGCTGCGAGAAGATCCGCAGCCCGAGGAGGCCGAGCGCGGTGAGGACGGCGCCGGGCGCGAGGGCGCGCCAGCGGATGCGGCCGCAGAGCAGGAAGCGCTGCGACCACCAGAAGAAGACGAAGGTGCCGAGGACGTCGCCGAGGGCGACGACGGCGGTGACGCCCAGGGTCGCGTTGTCGGGTGCGGGGAAGGCGACGAAGAGCAGTAGGGACGCGACGAGGACGGCGAGCCAGACGACGTGTCGCCACATGGTGTGCCAGCGGGCGGTGGGGAGGTCCCAGACCCGCTCGTACCCGGTCTGTACGGCCGACCCGAAGGTGACGCCGAAGGCGGCGAGGGCGGCGAGGCCGAAGGCCGTGGTGCGTTGCAGGGCCTGTCCCGGCTGGCCGAAGAGCCGCTCGACCTCCTCCTGCGAGACGTCGGAGACGCCGAGGCCCTGCACCAGCCAGCGGGCGAAGCCGTGGCCGCTGGCGAGGTCGGCCGCGGCGACGACGATGAGCAGCGGGACGAGGGTGAGCAGGCTGAGCGCCGCGAAGCCCATGGCGCGGTGCATGAGTTCCATCGCCCGGCCCCGGCTCCAGGCGAGACCGACGGACGAGGTGAGGAGGCGGGCGTGGAGCCGCGCGGCCCAGTGGCCGTGTTCGGCGGGGGCACCGTCGCGCGGCGGACCGGGTGTGGGGGGCATGCCTGGTGAGGTACCCGGCCGGGCGCCCGGACATCGCAAGGGTGGGGCCGAACGGGTGGACGGATCCGGTGGCGCCTCAGGTTCGGCGGGGGCGGGCCGCCGGGCCCGGGCGGACGGTGACGTCGCGGGGTGTGAGGACGGCCCGTTCGTCGCCCTCGCACTGGACGACGACGCGGACGGGGGCGCCGCAGTCGGCGTGCCGGACGTCGAGGACGGGGCCCTCGGGCTCGGCGGCGTGGGTGTCGCCCCACTGCTTGAGGGCGAGGAGCACGGGCCAGAGGTCGACGCCCTTGCGGGTGAGGCGGTACTCGTGACGGGTGCGGGCGCCGGGCTCCCGGTAGGGCTCGCTGCGCAGGACGCCGGCGGCGACGAGCTTGCGGAGGCGGTCGGCGAGGACGGCCTCCGAGAGGCCGAGGTGCCCGCGGAACTCGTCGTACCGGCGGACGCCGTTGAAGGCCTCGCGCAGGATGAGCAGGCTCCATTTCTCGCCCACGACGTCCAGGGCACGGCGGACCGGGCAGTTCTCCGTATCCGTATCCAGCCAGTTCATCCGCCCACTGTAGCCACCTGGCTCTGTCGTTGACAGTCAGCGGACACGGAAGCTAGCTTCGCCTTACAAAGTCAGATGATCGGCGGAGTGGAGTGGTGATGGGGCGGTCACGCACGGTCGAGTGGGAGGACGCCGGGGCCACCGCGCGGGCCGCGATGTCCATGGCGGGCATCGACTTCCTGCGGGAGATGGTGGCGGGCCGGCTGCCCGCGCCGCCGATCGCCTCCCTCCTGGGCTTCGCCCTGGAGGAGGTCGAGCCGGGGCGCGCGGTGTTCGCGCTCGAACCGGGCGAGGAGCACTACAACCCGATCGGGAGCGTGCACGGCGGCGTGTACGCGACGCTGCTCGACTCGGCGGCCGGCTGCGCGGTCCACAGCACGCTCCCGCAGGGCATGGCGTACACCTCGCTCGACCTGTCGACCCGCTTCCTCCGCCCGGTCACGATGGACACGGGCAGGATCCGCGCCGTCGGCACGGTGCTGTCGCAGGGGCGCCGCACGGCACTCGCCGAGGCGGGTCTGTACGACGCGGAGGACCGGCTCCTCGGTCACGCGACCAGCACGTGCATGCTGTTCCCGGTCCCTTCGTAGGCGGCGGGTTCAGCGGGTGCCGGGGACCGGGCGGGTGCGGGTGCAGCCGTCCGGGGCGGCGTCGGGGACTCCGTTGGCCTGGAGCGCGGCGCTCACCAGGGTGGCGAGCAGATCGATGTCCGAGCCCATGTCCAGACGGACCGTCACCCAGCCGGATCCGGCCCGCAGCCGGACCGCGCTCGATCCGAGGAGCGCCGGGCGCAGTTTCGCGATCATGGCGCGGGTGAGGTGGACGTCCGCCTCGTGTTCGCCGTGGAAGTGGACGATCTCCTGCGTCCCGGTGCCCAGTCCGAGCTCGGCGCCGCAATGGGCGCGGCCGGGGGTCAGCGAGGGCCAGCTCATCAGACGTTCACTGGCATGCCTGGCCGTGTTCATACGAGGAGCGTGCCGGGCCCGGGGGCCACGCACAAGCGTCCTACCGAAAGAATCCCGCCGAGGCGCGAAACAAGCTGCCGGCGGGGGCGGTGTGACCGTGCGTCACGGCGGCGCGTGGGGCGGGTGTGACCCCGTGTCACGCTTCCGGGCGTGCGCGGATGCGGGCCGCGAGGACGGCCACGTCGTCCTCCGCGTGGTGGGCGTCGAGGCGGCCGAGCACCTCCTCGACGACCTGCTCGGGGCCGGAGTCCGCCGGGAGCCGGAGGTCGGCGAGACGGGCGAGCGAGACGTCGATGTCCTCGTCGCGCCGTTCGACGAGGCCGTCGGTGAACATCAGCAGGGTCTCGCCGGTGGCGAGCGGGCGCGTGGTGGGTTCGTAGCCCCCGATGCCGGTGCCCAGCGGTGGCCCCACCGGGAGGTCGACGATCTCCACGGAACCGTCCGCGCCGAACACGGCGGGCGGCAGGTGCCCGGCGTTGGCGAAGGTGGCGGCGCCACGGGCCGGGTCGATCCGGACGAGCAGGCAGGTGGCGGGGCGGCGGGCGTCGTCCTCGGCGACCACGGAGTCGAGGTGGCGCAGGACCCGGTGCGGCGGCAGATCGGTCGCGGCGACCTCGCGGAGCGCCGTGCGATAGGCGTTCATGTCGACGGCCGCGTCGAGCCCGTGGCCCATCACGTCGCCGACGACGAGGAGGCTGCGGCCGTAGTGGAGCCGTACGGTCTCGAACCAGTCGCCTCCCACGAGGGCGCGCGGACCCGCCGGGAGGTAGCCGCCCGCGATCTCCAGATTGGGATGCGGCCGGCCGGGTTCGGCGACGAGGGCGCGCTGGAGGTGGAGAGCGGTCTCCTCGGTGGCGACGAGCCGGCGGGCGTGGCCGAGGTGCCGGGCGGCGAGCCGGACCGCGTGCCGCAGGACCGCCACCTCGTCGGCGGCGAAGCCGGGGCCTCCGTCGCGCGTGACGATCACGCTCCCGAGGGGGTCCCCGTCCCGGACGGCGAGGGGTACGGCGAGGCTGGGGGCGCGGCCGGAGCCGCCGGTGGCCGCCGCTCCCGCCGATGCCGCGCGCCGGACCGGTCCCCCCGGTTCGTCGAGCAGGTCGATCGTGACGGAGGCGTGCAGGTGGCGGGCGAGGAAGGACGCGAGTTCACGGCAGGTGGTCGTCTCGTCGAGCGTCGTGCCGATCTCGCCGATCGCCTGCTCCATGGCCCGTGTCCTGCCCAGGAGGGCCTCGTCCCGTTCCGCCACGACACCTCCACCGCCGTGCGGGCCTCCGGGTGGTGCACCCGGTTCCCCCATTGCACCAGTGGCCGCCGCCCCGCGCACGGTACGGAGCTCGTGCGGGACGGTTGTGCGGCGGTGCCTGATCTGATCAAGTACAGCTGAGGCTACTGGCCAGTACGAGATTCCGCTCCCGGGGGGACAGCATGACGACCGGATCAGCCGTGACGACCGGATTCTTCAGCTCCGTCGACGACGTCGCCGAACGGCTCGCCACGACCGGCTACCTGGCGTCGCCGGCCGTCGCCACCACCGTCTTCCTCGCCGACCGGCTGGGCAAGCCGCTGCTCGTCGAGGGCCCGGCCGGCGTCGGCAAGACGGAGCTCGCCAAGGCGGTCACCGAGGTCACGGGAGCGCGCCTGGTCCGGCTGCAGTGCTACGAGGGCGTCGACGAGTCCCGCGCGCTGTACGAGTGGAACCACGCCAAGCAGCTGCTGCGGATCACGGCCGGGCGGGGCGAGTCCTGGGACGAGACGCGCACGGACATCTTCGGCGAGGAGTTCCTGCTCCCCCGGCCGCTGCTCACCGCCATCCGGTCCGAGGAGCCGACGGTGCTCCTCGTCGACGAGACCGACAAGGCCGACGTCGAGGTGGAGGGGCTGCTCCTGGAGGTGCTCAGCGACTTCCAGGTGACCGTGCCCGAGCTCGGCACGATCAGAGCGACGCGGCGGCCCTTCACCGTGCTCACCTCGAACGCGAGCCGCGAGCTGTCCGAGGCGCTGCGCCGGCGCTGCCTCTTCCTGCACATCGGCTTCCCCGAGGAGGAGCTCGAACGCCGGATCGTCACCCTCAAGGTGCCCGGCCTCGACGCCGCTCTCGCCACGTCCGTCGTGCGGGTCGTGGGGGCGCTGCGGGCCATGGACCTGCGCAAGGTGCCGTCCGTGTCGGAGACGATCGACTGGGCCCGCACACTGCTCGCGCTCGGCGCGGACCGGCTGGACGAGCGGGTCGTGCGCGAGACCCTCGGCGTCCTCCTCAAGCACCAGGACGACATCGTGAAGGCGGCGGCCAAACTCGACCTGGACGCGGTGTGAACCCGGCGGAGGCGGCCGGTCCGGCGACCGGCGCCGTCGAACGGCTCACCGGGCTCGTGGCGGCGCTGCGCGCGCACGGGTTCGGGATCGGGACCGGCGAGACCGTGGACGCGGGGCTCGCGCTCGAAGCCGTCGGCTTCACCGACCGGGCGCGGGTCCGGGAGGCGCTGGCCGCGACACTGCTCCACGGGGAGGGCCAGCGCACGGTGTTCGACCAGGTCTTCGACCTGTACTTCCCCCTCGGCGGCGCTCCCGGGCGGGCCGGGGCGTACGAGGACACCGCCGCGGACCTCGCCGCGCTCCGGGAGCGGCTCGCACAGGCCCTCACCGCCGGGGACGGCTCCGCACTCGACCGGCTGGCCGCCGAGGCGGTCGGCGGGTTCGGCGGGTACGGCTCCGGCCCGGACTCGGACGGCTGGTCCTCGTACCAGACGCTCTCCCGGCTCCGCCCCGAGACGCTGCTCGCCCGGGTGCGCGAGCGGCTGCGGGCGGCGGACACGGCCGGGGACCCCGAGTTCGCCGAGCGGCTCCTCGACGACGAGATCCGGCGGCGGATCGAGGCCTTCCGGGAGCGGGTGCGGACCGAGGCCCGGCGGCGTGTCGCCGAGCGGCAGGGCCGTGACCGGGTCGCGCGGCGGGCGGTCGCGGGCACGGCGGACAGCGTGGACTTCCTCCTCGCCGGGCGGGCGCAGCTGGACGGGCTGCGGCGTACGGTACGGCCGCTGGCGCGGAAACTGGCCACCCGCCTCGCGGCCCGGCGGCGCCGGGCGGCACGCGGGGAGATCGACCTGCGGCGGACGCTGCGCGGCTCGCTGTCGACCGGCGGCGTGCCGGTGCGCCCGGTCCTGCGGCGGCGCCGTCCCCGGCGCCCCGAGCTGGTCCTGCTGTGCGACGTGTCGGGGTCGGTGGCCGGTTTCGCCCAGTTCACGATGCTGCTCGTGCAGGCCCTGCACGACCAGTTCAGCCGGGTGCGGGTCTTCGCCTTCGTCAACCGGGTGGACGAGGTGACCGGGCTGATCGCACGGGGCGCCGCGGACCCGGCGGGGCTCGGCGACCGCATCCTCGCGGAGGCGGAGCTCACGGGGTGGCACGGACAGAGCGACTACGGGACGGCGCTCGGGGAGTTCGCCGAGCGGTACGCGGAGGCGGTCGGCCCGCGCACGGTGGTCTTCGTCCTCGGCGACGCCCGCACCAACGGCGCCGACCCCAACCTCGCCGCGCTCCGGCTCGTCGCGGACCGCGCGCGCCGGGTCCACTGGCTCAATCCCGAACAGCCCTCGCTGTGGGGCACGGGCGATTCCGTGGCCCCGGCCTACGCGGAGCTCGTGGAGATGCGCCCGTGCCGCAACGCCCGGCAGCTGGGAGAGCTGATCGGTCGCCTGCTGCCGGTGTGAGCGCGGCAGAGCTCGCCGAGCGGCGGTTTTCGCCGGCCCGGGCCACGCCCGGTTGTACGACGGGCGGGCCCTCGAACTAGCGTGGCCCCCATGGAACTCTTGGGAGAGATCACCGCCGACCGTCCCCTGCTCGTCCTCGCCGTCAAGGAGGAGGCGCAGTTCCTCGACACGGAGCTGCCCGTCCTGCTCACCGGCATGGGCAAGGTGAACGCGGGCATCGCGCTCGCGACCGTGCTCGGCCGGGGGCCGCGGCCGTCCGGGATCGTGAACCTGGGGACGGCCGGGGCCCTGCGGCCGGGCTGGACCGGGACGCACGTCGTCGGCACGGTGGTGCAGCACGACCTCGACGGGCAGCTGCTCGCCACGCTGACCGGCGAGACGTACGGCGCGCCGCTGACGCTGCCGGACGGCGGTGACGTGGTCCTGGCCACCGGGGACGCGTTCATCTCCGACGAGGCGGCCCGCGCGCGGCTCGCGGAGCGGGCGCCGCTGGTCGACATGGAGGGGTACGCGCTCGCCGCGGCGGCGGAGCTCGCCGGGGTGCCGCTGCGCATCGTGAAGCACGTCAGCGACGAGGCCGGTGACGGTGCCGCGCGCACCTGGCGCGAATCGGTCGCCGAGTGCGCGCGGGCGCTGGCCGACTGGGCGGAGGCGAACACCCCGTACCGCTCCTGAGCATCTCAGCGGTGCTGGAAGTGGACCTCCGGGTTCTCGGCCGTCGGGCCGTCGAGGACCGGGCGCGGGATCCCGCGCAGGTGCTGGTCGAAGAAGGCCGCGACGTAGGTCCGGGTGATAGCGACGGCCCGGTCGGCGGGCAGCTCCGGCTGGGGCAGTCCGAAGCGGCGGGCGAGCACGGGGCCGTCGGAGAAGGTGAAGTGCTCGGATCCGGCGACCGTGATCCAGCGCTTCCAGCCGTCGAGCGCGCTCCACGTCCGGTCCCAGCTGGTGTCCTGCCCGCCGGGCAGGTGCATGGAGTCGTGGGTCCCGAGCATCAGGAACGGCCGTCCGCCCAGGCCTCCGGCCGGAAGGTCCTCCCAGAACGCCCCGTCCATGTTGATCCCGGCGTCGATGCGCGGATCGGCCGCCATGGCGCTCGCCGCGCTCGCCCCGCCGATGGAGTGGCCGGCCATGCCGACGTGCCGCGCGTCGATCACGTCGGCGTACCGCCACACCGGCTTCGGTCCGGTGAGCCGGTCCAGGACGTCACGCATGTCGGCGGCGCGGGTCGAGGTGACGACGCTGCCGTGCACCCCGCCCCCGTCGAGGGCCGTACAGGCGACGCAGGTGAGCGTACGGCCGTCGGGGAGGCTGATCCCGTACGACTCGTAGGCGTGGTCGACGGAGGCCACGACATAGCCCCGCGAGGCGAGGTCCTCGGCGAGGTTCGTGAGCGTCCAGCGGGAGACGCCGAAGCCCGGCGAGAGCAGCACCAGGGGGTGGCGGCCGGGCGCGGGCCGGACGTCGGTCCTGCTGTGGGTACGCGTACGGGCGAGCACGTCCCCGGAGACCCCCGGCCCGAGCTGCTCGGCGAGCAGCCGCGCCTCCTCCCCGGTGGCGTACGGGGCGGGGCCGCCGCCGCCCCGGCGGGCCGCCGGGTAGTGCAGCGTGACCATGAGCGCGCGCCCGTCGGCGGTGGGCACCCAGGGGTCGGTGCGGGAGCGGTCGACGAGCGGCAGCACCGTGCTGCCGACGGCGTACGGTCCGGTGGGGTCCGGCAGCACGGCGGGCCGTGCCGCCCGGGCCGGGGCTCCCGCGCTCGGCGTGTCCGGGGCGGCGGCCGTGGCGACGCCGGCCGGTAAGGCGAGGGAACAGGCGAGTACGGCGGCCGCGGCCGCCCTGCTGAATCGGATCATGCGGGCACGCTAGGCGCCGGTGCCTGACCCGCGCGTCCGTCCCTGGGCCGACCCTCGATCAGCCCAGGGTCTGACACGGCCCCGCATCCGGTCCCCCCCGACTCCCTTCCTCCGGCGCCGTCCTGACGTCCCGCCGAGCGGAACGACCTTGACAGCGCGGAAGGCGGCCTGCCTATGGTGAGGTGTCCCCGCTCGCACACCTGGGCGGGGCCGGAACCGGGAGGGGAGGCGCACGTGCTCGCAGTGATCGACACGGCGCATGTGCCCGCCCGTACGTGCGCCCGCCTCGTCTGCCGGCGGCACGTCGACTTCTGCCGTACCTCCTCGGCCATCTGTCCTTCCCCTCGCGCCTGACCCCACCCCTCGTGGGTCCGCGCGTCCCGTGACGTCCCGTCCCGCCCGGCCCCCGTGCAGTCGTGCCCCGTGCCGCTGCCGTGCCGCCGCGCGTTCCTGTCGTTCGGAAGGACTCCCATGCCCCGTCCCGCCCTGCACCTGGCCGTCGAGATCGACGGCGACGGTGCCCATCCGGCCGCGTGGCGCCGTGCCGTGCACTCCCCCGGCGAGCTGCTGACCCCGCGTCGGCTCGCCCGCGTCGCGGCCGCCGCCGAGAACGCCGGGTTCACCCTGGTCACCCTGGAGGACTCGATCCTGCCGCCCGGTCCAGCGAACGATCCCGTGGGGCGGATCGGCGCGGTGGAGCGGGCCGCGTTCGTGGCCGCGTCGACGAGCGTCCTCGGCGTGGCGCCCGTCGTGGCGACCACGTACGCCGAACCGTTCCACGTCTCCTCGCAGCTCGCCTCGCTCGATCACGTCTCGTCCGGCCGGGCGGCCTGGGTGGTGGGGGTCGAGGAGGATCCGGCCGCCGCCCGCGCCTGGGGGCGCCCGGTCGTCGAGGGCGCCGACGCGTTCGCCCGCGAGGCCCGCGACGGCCTCCGTGTCGTACGGGACCTGTGGGACTCGTGGGAGGACGACGCGGTGATCCGGTCGGTGGCCACCAGCCGCTACCTGGACCGGTCGCGGCTCCACGCCGTCGACTTCACCGGCGAGACGTACTCCGTGAAGGGGCCGTCGATCGTGCCGCGCCCGCCGCAGGGCCGGCCCGTGGTCCTCGCCCGCCCGGGGCTCGTCCCGGCCGGTCTCGTCGATGTGGCGCTGGTCGGCGGAGCGACGCCGGCCGAGGCGGGGGCGGCGGCCGCGGCCGCCGGCGCGCCGCTCGCCTTCGCGGAGGTCGAGGTCGCCCTCGACGCCCCGGGCGGGTCGGCGCGGGAGCGGATCGCCGACCTGGAGCGGTACGCCCCCTGGGAGGGCGGCCCGGACCGGCTGCGGTACACCGGTTCCGCCGCCGGTCTGGTGGACCTCCTGACGGAGCTCGGCGGCCATGTCGACGGGGTGCGGCTGCGGCCGCTCGTCCTCGACGAGGACCTGGCGGTGCTCTCCCGTCTCGTCCTGCCCGAGCTGTTCGTCCGGCGGATCGCCGCCCGCCCGCTGCCGGGCACCACCCTGCGCACCTCCCTGGGCCTCCCCCGGCCCCTCAGCCGCTTCACGACCGACGGTGCCGCCGCGCTCGTCGGGGAGGAGACCCGATGACCCGCGCCGATGCGCACGACGTCCCGCGCCCGGACGCGCGGCTGCACTTCGGGGTGTTCTTCCAGGGCGTCAACCACTGGACGATCTGGTCGGACCCGTCCAGCGGCTCCCAGATGGATCCGGCGACCTTCCTGCGGGTGGCCAGGACCGCCGAACGCGGGCTGTTCGACGCGTTCTTCCTCGGGGACGGGCTGCGGCTGCGCGAGTCGGAGGGCGGCATCCACGAGCTGGACGTCGCCGGCCGCCCCGACTCGATCGTCCAGCTGTCGGCGCTCGCCGCCGCGACCGAGCGGATCGGTCTCGTCTCCACCTCCAACACCACCTTCAACGAGCCCGGCGACCTCGCCCGGCGGCTCGCCGGTCTCGACCTGCTGTCGGGCGGCCGGGCCGGCTGGAACATGGTGACCACCCACAACGCCTGGACCGGCGAGAACTTCCGGCGGGGCGGCTTCCTCGACCACGCCGACCGCTACCGGCGCGCCGAGCAGTTCCTCTCCCTCGCACGCGCCGTGTGGAACGGCTGGGCGGAGGGCGCGGTCGCCGATTCCGCCGACGCCCGGTCCTGGTCGGTGCCGGGCGCGGTGGGACGCGTACGGTCGCGGACCGATCAGTTCGACGTCGATCTGACTCCGACGCTGCCGCGCAGCGCGCAGGGGCATCCGGTGATCTTCCAGGCGGGCGACTCCGGCGAGGGCCGGGACTTCGCGGCCCGCAACGCGGACGTGATCTTCTCCGCGCACGGTACGGACTTCGACGACGCGCTCGCCTTCGCCGAGGACATCCGGCGCCGGCTGCGGACGGCCGGACGGCCGGAGGACGCCCTGCGGATCCTGCCGGGCACGGAGATCATCATCGGGGCCACCGAGAAGGAGGCGGAGGAGAAGGCCCGCTGGGTCCGCCTCGAACAGGTCACGCCCGCCGTCGCGCTGGGCATCGCGAGCCGGCTGTGGGGCTTCGACCTGTCCGGGCGGGACGCGGACGGGCCGCTGCCCGCCGAGGATCCGGTGGTCGCCGCGTACGACGGGAAGTTCGGCACCCGCCAGCTGGGCGAGACCCTGGCCACGGTGGCCGAGTGGCGGGCGAAGGCCGATGCCAACGGCTGGTCGCTGCGCGAGACGGTGATCGAGCTCGGTCCGCAGCGCGGTCACGTCGGGACCCCGGCCGGGCTCGCGGAGAAGTTCGCCCGGTTCGCCCGGCACGGGGCGATCGACGGCTTCAACATCTCGCCGTACCTGGTGCCGGACGGACTCGACGACATCGTCGAGCTGCTCGTGCCGGAGCTCCAGGAGCGGGGCGTGTACCGGACGGCGTACACGGGGACGACGCTCCGGGAGCATCTGGGGCTCGCGCCGGTGGCGTGACGCCCCCGGACGCGGGTGCCCGGCTTCCCGGGGGCCCGCGTCCGTCGTACGGCCGTCAGCCCAGCGGCAGTTCCAGGAAGGCCGGCGCCTCCCCCGGGGAGGTGACGACGGTCTGCGTCCAGGTGACGGAGGCGTCCCCGTACAGCGGGTCCTTGCTGTCGACGACCAGCATCAGCCGGTGGCCCGCGGCGATGTCGTACGCGGCGGCCTGGAGC
Source organism: Streptomyces sp. NPDC004284 (assembly GCF_042874035.1). Classification (NCBI taxonomy): domain Bacteria; kingdom Bacillati; phylum Actinomycetota; class Actinomycetes; order Kitasatosporales; family Streptomycetaceae; genus Streptomyces; species Streptomyces sp. NPDC004284. The sequence continues at coordinate 38,816 of NZ_JBIAMJ010000023.1, forward strand.
TTCCAGGTCACGGTGCGGTCCTCCTCGGGCGTCAGCCCGTACACGCTGAGCGGCTCGTGGGTGATGATCCGGGCCGTGCCGTCCTCGGCGACGTCGAAGAGGTGGGCGATGAGGCTCGCGGAGGCGGCCGTGGAGCGGACCGTCAGGCGCAGCCTCGGGATGCCCCGGATCCGGCGGCCGGCCGTGCCCTCGCCCTCCGGTGCGGTGAGCGGCGCGGTGGTCCAGACGAGGGCGTGCCGGCGGTCGATCTTGCGGGTGTCGTAGGTCTTGGGGTTGCCGGCCCGTTCCGCCTGACCGGTCTTCATGAGCGCGTCCATGACGGTGGCCTCGGTGTCCACGCCCGCGAGGAAGGCGCGGCGCCAGCCGGTGACCTCCGAGGGGTCCGCGGTCTCGCCCGCGGGGAGGAGCCGGCCGTCGGCGCCGCCCGCGCCGTCGCCGGTGAGGCCGAGGACCTCGACGCCGGTGGTGACCCGGCTCCAGTCGGCACGGCTCTCCCGGACCGCCTCCTCGACGATCCGGTTCTCGCCGGTCGGCTCGCCGGTGACGGGGTCCGGGACGGGTTCGGTGACGTACGTGAACATCACCTGGTTGCAGACCTGCTCCCACTCCTCCACGCCGTTGCGCTCGCCCTTGAGGTGGTGGTCGAGCCAGGCGTACGCCTCGGCCAGGGGGAGATCGGTCTTCCCGGGCTCCGTGCCGATGAGCCCGGGCCCTTCGGGGGCGGCGTGGTCGCCGATCCACAGGTTCAGCCGCTTGGGGACGTCGAGGCCGTCGAAGGTCGTCAGGAGCTGGTTGACGGCGAAGAGGCCCTCGTGCCAGGTGTTCGAGAAGAAGGTGGGGGTCTCGTTGTCGTCGGTGAGGTGGAGGTAGGACTCGGGGGCGCGCAGCCGGCCCCACTCGACGACCCTGTCGAGGTTCCGGCCGGCGAGGAAGTCGGCCAGGACCTCCCGGTTGGCCTCGTCGAACTTGGTCTCCACCGGGCCGCCGGTGAGGGCGAGGAGGGCCTTCACGGCCGCGAGGTGGCGGGTGTCGTGGTCGTAGAGGCTGGTGGCGAGGTTGCCCCAGGTGCTGAGCGCGACGACGACGGCGACGCGGTCGTCGTGGGCGGCGACGAGCTGGCTGATGCCGGAGCCGTAGGACTCGCCGAGGAAGCCGATCGCGCTCGGGGCGAGGTGCTCGGTCGCGAAGTCGATGACGGCGGAGCCGTCGGCCCAGTCGTGGGGTCCGGCGACGTCGACGAAGCCCTCGGAGGTGGAGGGCAGTCCGGGGATGCCGAGGCCGCGGGGCGTGTAGGCGAGGACGTGGTAGCCCCGGCGGGCGAGGGAGAGGTACGACCAGAGGAACAGCGGCCAGCCGAAGGGGGTCCAGCCGGCCGGGACGACGACCAGCGGGTGCGGGCCGGGGCCGAGCTGCCGGAGGCTGAAGGCGGAGAGCCGGATGCCGTCCGTGGCCTCGATGCGGTGGTACGCGGGCAGGGCGAGCCCCCGTACCTCCTCGACGTGCGCGGCGAGCTCGGCGGGGAGTTCGCCGCCGCTTCCGTTCAGGAGGGCGGTGGTGAGGGTCTGGCCGAGCCGGACGGCGTCGGGGTCGACGGTTCCGTCGGCGGCCCACAGGCCGCGGCCTGCGATGCGGGAGACCTCGGCGGCGGTGAGGCGCGCCGTGACGCCCGGGAAGCCGGGGAATTCTTCGGACGATCCGTTGGCGAAGGGGTTGTCCTGGGGCACGTGCACCCGTTCCTCTCGACTGGGCTGCTGGCTGTCCGCGCTGCGGACGGTCGCAAGCCTCACGTACCGGGAACGGAGCGGCCAGAGCGCACGAACGGCGCACGGGACGCGCAACCGGGCGTCAACGGCACAAGACGTCCCGGAGCCGGTGTCCGGCGCCCGGCCCGCGCTCCGGGTTTCCGTACGTGCGGCGGCTCGGCCCTCACTCCGTGGGGGGCGGGCGGCTGCGGCGTCGGCGCAGCCAGAGGTAGAGCATCAGGCTCGGCAGCAGCAGTCCGACGACGGTGAGGGTGAGGAAGGTCGCGAAGCCGTTGATGTGGCCGACCAGCCAGTCGAAGTTCTGCCCGAAGAAGCCGACCACGAAGGACAGCGGGAGGAACACGCTGGCGAGGATGGTCAGCCGCTCCATCGTGGCGCTCTGCCGGAGGCTGATCTTGTTCTGCTCGACGGAGATGACCGCGATGTTCGCTTCCAGGACGGTGGTCAGGAGGTCGCGCTGGGCGGCGACCTCCTCGTTGACGAGCAGCAGGTGGTCGTGCACGTCGCGGATGTACGGCAGGAGCGCGGGCGGTGACTTGCCGGGCTGCAGGCGGCGTCCCAGTACCGCGAGCAGCGGGTGTACGGCGCGGTAGAAGTCCGTCGCCTCGCGGCGCAGGAAGTAGATCCGTTCGGTCGGGGCGACCGTCCCGGAGAACACGGTGGCCTCGATCTCCTCGATGTCGCGTTCGAGCTCCTCGACGACCGGCGCGTAGCTGTCGACCACCTGGTCGAAGATGGCCCACAGCGTGGAGGCGCTGCCGGCCTTCAGCAGTTCGGGGCGGCTTTCGAGCCGGTTCCGGGCTTCGTGCAGCTCGCTCGCGATGCCCTGGCGCACGGTGATCACGAAGTGTTCGGCGAGGAAGACGCTGATCTCTCCGGTGTCGATCTCCTCGCGTTCGTCGTCGTAGCGTGCCGTGCGCAGGATGATCAGTTCGGTGCCGTCCTCGTACTGCTCGGCCTTCGGCCGCAGGTGGAACGTCCGGGCGTCCTCGACGGCGAGCTCGTGCAGTCCGAAGACCTCACGGACCCGGGTCAGTTCCTCGGGCCCCGGTTCGAAGACGCCCAGCCAGACGAAACCGCCCTGCTTGCAGCGCGCGGCCGCCTGCTCCAGGGGCATCGCGCCCTCGTGCTGCCGGCGCCCGTCCCGGTAGTGTGCGCAGTCGACGATCATGGCCTCCTGGCCTCCTCCTCGCGGCCGGCCGACGTGCGCCGTCCCTTGCTCACGGCGCGTGGCGCGTCGTGTCGGCCTCACAGCAATAGATGCTCCTCCGGCGCGTCGGGAATGTCCTCACGTCCGGCCCCGGTGACCCCCGCGCCCGTCGAGACGGACCGGGCCGTCCGGTCGGCGCCGACACGCCCGCCCGGATGCGGCGGTTCGCGGGCGAGGTCGACGAGGATCGCCCTGCGGGGTCTCCTCCCGGCGTCGGGCCGGACAGGGCCGTCCCCCCTCCCAGCGCGTCGGAGTCGCCGTGGCCCCACCTCCGGAACCTTCGGCCCCGCCTCGCCCACGCCGCTTCGGGGGGTCGATCCTGGCGGTTCTGGTCCCCCTCGCGATCCTGATCGTGGTGGCGGTGTCCGTGGGGTCGTGGCTGCAGTTCGCCGAGCGGCAGGCGCTCGACACGGTCCACACGTCCGGCTCCGGAGCCGCCGACCGGGTGGACGTCGAGGCCACCGTCCAGCGCGTCGACGCCGCGGCCCGGGAGCTGGTGATGCGGGTCCGGGTCACCCCGCGGGGGACCCTCGCCGAGGAAGGCGGGATCGCCCCGGCGGCCGATCTCGTCCTCCAGACCTCCGCGGCGACCCAGGGCGACCTGGTGTTCAAGGCGCACGAGCGGATCACGACCAGGGACGTGAAGGTCGCGCTCACGGGCGGCTCGATCAGCGACTATCCGTTCGACGCCTACGAGACGGACATCGAGTTCTGGGCGGTGCTCGGTGGTGAGCAGGTGCCGGTGCGGGTGCTGTTCTCCCACAACGACACGCTCTTCTCGATCTCCCCGACGTCCACGACCCCGCCTCAAGAGGCGGTCGTGGGGCTGAGGGTGGTCCGATCGGGCAGCCTGCTGGTCTTCGCGGTCTTCATGATGGTGGTGATGTGGGCGCTGGCGGCCTCCGTGCTCATCGGAGCCTGGTACCTGGGCACCCGTGGCGAGGGCCTGGTCTGGCCCGCCCTCGCCTGGATGGCCGCCACGCTGTTCGCCCTGGCGGCGTTCCGCAACACCGCCCCCGGCACTCCGCCGATCGGCTGTGTGCTGGACTGGTTCGCCTTCCTGTGGGCCGAGACGATCATCGCCCTGTGTCTGATCGCCGTGGTGGTCACCGGCGTCCGCACCGCCCTCCGCCCGGACGAGGCCCACTCCTCGTAGGGCGGTTCTCGGGCACGGTGGGCGTTCCGCGGCGGGCGGGCGCCGGGCCGGGGATCGGGCCCGCCGTCCTCGGGCAGGGACCCGGCTGTCGCCCGCCGTCCGGGCGACCGTGCCGAGCGGCGCGGGGAGCGCCGCTCGGAGCGGTCCGTCCTCACCTGGTCAGGGCCGCCCGAGCGGGCGTGACGAGGTGCGGTGCGGGAGCGCCGCCCTCCCGTGCCGGTGGGAGGCCGGGGGTGCGAGACCGCGTCTCAGGGGGCTTCGGGCGGGCGGACCACGACGACGGCGGCGACGTCGTCGTCGAGGCCGCCCGCCCCGTAGGCGGCGAGGTCGCGGTGGAGGAGTTCGGGCAGCTCCGCGGCGGGTTCCCGGGCCCAGCCGCGCAGGCGCAGCTCCAGCGGGTAGAAGGTGCCGGTCCGGTCGCGGGTCTCGCTGACGCCGTCGGTGTAGAGGAGCAGCCGGTCGCCCGGCCCGAAGGGCACTTCCTCGATCCGGTGGTGGTTCTCCGCGAGACCCGCGAGGTTGACGGGCAGCGAGGGGTCGGCGAAGTGGACGGGCTCGACGCCGGTCGCGCGCTGGAGCAGCGGGGCGGGGTGGCCGCAGCTGAGGAGCCGTACGACGTCGCGGCCGTCGGGGAGTTCCACCAGGACGACGGTGGCGAAGCGTTCGGCGGCGTCGGAGTCCGGGTCCCAGGCGCCGTAGCGGGCGAGGCCCTCGTCGAGCCGGTCCGCGAGGGCCGCGAGGTCGCGGGCGTCGTTGACGGCGGCGCGGAAGGAGCCGAGCAGGACGGAGGCGGTCTCGACGGCGCCGAGGCCCTTGCCCTGGACGTCGCCGAGCATGACGCGCACCGCGCCGGGGATCCTGACGGCCTCGTAGAAGTCGCCGCCGATCCTCGCCTTGGCCGCGGCCGCGACGTACAGCAGGTGCAGTTCGAACCGTCCGAGGCGTTCGGGCAGCGGGCGCAGGACGACCCGCTGGACGACCTCGGCGACGGCGGTGACCTCCCGCAGGTCCTGCTCGTAGCGGGTCCTGACCCGGCTGATCCAGGCAGCGGCGGCGGTCACCGCGGCGATGATGGCCTCGCTGGCGAGGAGCTCGGAGCCGAACCCTTCGCCCCTGGTGACGGCGAGGAGCGCGCGGACGCCCATCGCGGTCAGTCCGATGCCGATGGTCTCGCGGACGCTCCAGGTGACGGCGGCGAGCGCGGGCGCGGCGACGAGGAGACGGTCGAAACGCTCCCGGTCCGGGGTGACCAGATCGATGACGACGGTCAGGACCAGGACCAGGAAGGGCAGAGCGCGCCCCAGGTTGAACTGGGTGCGCGTCGCCGGGCCGGGAGGGCGGCGGAGACCGGCTTCGGGCATCTCATGATCGTACGCACGGCTCCCGGCCGGGCCGGGGTGCCGTCGACTCCTGGCGTGTCCCGGGGCCGGTCCGCCCCCGCCTGCCGGATCAGGCCGGGTCGTCCGGCGCGTGCGATCGGTGTGCGGCCGGGACTCCCCCGTAGCGGGTGCCGGGCGGACCCGACCCGACGGGATCGGCCGGACGGGCCCCGGGGCCTTCGGCGCGGCCGGGCAGCGCGAGGGCGGCGGGGAGGGCGAGCGCGGCGAGCACCGCCAGGGCCGGGAGGGCGGTGCCCCCGGCCGGTACGAAGCCGCCGTCCGGGACGAGGGCGAGGAGGAGGGCCGCGGTGGCGACGCCGAGCGCCGGCCCGACGTTCATCGCGGTCTGCTGGAGGCCGCCGGCGACTCCGGCGTGGGCCTCGGGGGCACGGTGCACCACGACGGAGGTCGCGGTGACCATCAGCGTGACGAACCCGGCGCCGAGGAGCGCGGAGGCGGCCCCGACGGAGGCCGCGCCCGCCGTCGCGTCGAGCCGGGAGAGCAGCAGGACCCCGAGCGTGAGCAGCGCTGCCCCCGCGGTCGCGGTGCGCCGCGGCCCGAAGCGGCGCTGGAGCGGCGGGCAGAACGGCGCGCCCAGGACCATGAGGGCGGCCAGGGGCGGCACGCGCAGCGCGCAGTCGAGGGGGTCGAGGCCCTGGACGTCCTGGAGGAAGTACGTCGCCACGAAGAGCGAGCCGGAGAGGGCCGCCGAGGCCGCGAGGAGCACGCCGAGCCCCGCGACGATCGGCCTGCTCCGGAGCAGCTCCGGGGGCAGCAGGGGGTGCGCGACCCGACGCTCGTGCCGGGCGAAGGCGACCCCCACGCCGAGAGCCGCACCGCAGGCGAGGACGGCGGCTCCGGCGGCCCCGGGGCGGGACGTCTCGTCGAGGCCGTGGACCAGCAGCGCGAGCGCGGCGGCGAGGAGGAGGGCACCGAGCGGATCGAGCGCGGCGAGGCCGGACGCCGGGCGGCCGGGCGGACCCGTCGGCGGCTGGTCCGGCGAGGCCGGGGCGGATGCCGGGCGGTCGGGGAGGTCCGTCCGTGGGCGGTCCGGCGAGGTCAGGGCGAGCAGGCCGATCGCGAGGGTCGGGGGCACGCCGAGGAGGAAGACCGCGCGCCAGCCGTACGAGGAGACCAGGGCGCCGCCGACGAGGGGGCCTGCCGCTGCGGCGAGGCCGATGGCGGCGGTGCGCACGGCGATCGGGGTCGCGAGCCGTTCGGGCGGGAAGGCGGTGCGCAGCATGCCGAGGGTGGCGGGCTGGAGGAGCGCCCCGCTCACACCCTGGAGCACGCGCAGCGCGATCACGGTGCCGATGCCGGGTGCGAGGGCGATGCCGGTGGAGGCGGCGGCGAAGCCGAGGGCGCCGACGGCGAACACCCTGCGGTGGCCGTAGCGGTCACCGAGGCGGCCCGCGAGGACGAGCAGGCTCGCGACGGCGACGAGGTAGCCGGTGCTGGTCCACTGCACCTGACCGACCTGCGCGTGCAGGTCCCGCTGGAGCGCGGGCTGGGCGACGGTCAGGACCGTGCCGTCGAGGGCGACGACGGCGGCACCGAGGACACTGCAGGCGAGGGTGCGGTTCACGGGGTGGGCTCCCCGGGGGCGGGGGGAGCGTCGAAGGCGGTGGCTTCCACCGGGCCGAGGGCGGCCTCAGGAGCGGATGACTCCCCGGGGCCGGAGCGGGCGTCGAGCGCGGTGGGCTTCACGGGGTCGGCGACGGGCTCCCCCGGGCCGACGCGGGCACCGAGAGCGGCGGACTCCCCCGGGGCGAGGCGGGCACCGAGAGCGGCGGGCTCCCCCGGGCCGAGGCCGGCGTCGCGGGCAGCGGCCCCGGCGGGTCCGAGGTGGGCGGTGAGTGCGGTGGCAAGGAGGGGGGCCGGGGTGTCGGCGCCGGTGGCGAGGCGGAGGCTGCCCCAGTGCCAGAGCTGGGCGATGCCGTGGAGGTTGGCCCAGAGGGCGCCGGTGAGGAGGGTGGCGTCGGCCTCGGGGCGGACGCGGGCGACGAGGCCGGTGAGGTGGGCGAAGAGCGGCAGGCTGGTCTCGCGGAGCCCGAGCCGGCCGCTCTCCAGGAGGTCGTGCCGGAACATCAGCTCGTACATGCCGCGCCGTTCGCCGGCGAAGTCGAGGTAGACGCGGGCGAGGACCTCGATCCGCTCGCGCGGCGCGGCTCCTTCGGGGTCCTCCCCGGCGACGCGCGCGGCCAGTTCGGCGAAGCCCTGGCGGGCGATGGCGGACAGCAGGTCCAGGTGGGTCGGGAAGTGGCGGCGCGGAGCTCCGTGGGAGACGCCGGCGCGGCGGGCGATCTCGCGCAGGGAGAGGGCCTGGGCGCCCTCGCTGTTCACCAGTTCGACGCCGACCCGGACGAGCCGGGCGCGCAGCCCGTCCGCGCCGTCGCCCTCGTGGCCGTTCTCGTGTGGGGAGCCGTTCTCGTACAGGGACATGGGCACTGTCTACCAAGATCGAGTAGACAGTGTCTACTCACCTTCGCGCCCCCATCGGTTACACTGGGCGACAGCGAAGGGGAGTAGCCCTGCGAACCGGTCGTCGACACACTGGAACCCCCGGGTTCCCGGTGACCGGGTCCGCGCACGACGCGGACGGGCGAGACCTTCGGCCAGGCAACAACCGCGTCCGCGTTCCCGTGGGCGTGGTCCGTCATGCCGGGCCGAGTGGTCCTCCCGTCGCCCACCGAGGCGGTGCCCGGAGCCACGGGGCCCGGACCGAGCAGAGAGCCCCGGTATGCACCTCGACCCCTTGGCGATCCTCACCGCCTTCGGGCTGATCTTCCTCGCCGAGCTTCCCGACAAGACGATGTTCGCGTCCCTCGCCATGGGCACGCGCATGCGTCCGCTGTACGTGTGGATCGGCACCTCCACCGCCTTCCTGGCCCATGTCGCCATCGCGGTGGGCGCCGGCAGCCTGCTCGGGCTGCTCCCGGGCTGGTCCGTCAAACTGGTCTCGGCCCTGATGTTCGGCTTCGGCGCGTTCATGCTGCTGCGCGGCGGGGGCGACGACGACGAGGCCGACGAGGGCGGCCGGACGGTCAGCGGCTTCTTCCCGGTCTTCTCGACCGCGTTCATGGCCGTCTTCATCAGCGAGTGGGGCGATCTGACCCAGATCACCACCGCCAACCTGGCCGCCACCAACGGCACCTGGTCGACGGCGATCGGCTCCTTCGCCGCCCTGACGACGGTCTCCGCCCTCGCCCTGGTCGCGGGCCGCTTCATCGCGAAGCGCGTCCCCCTCAAGACCGTGCAGCGCATCGGCGGCATCTGCATGGCGGGCCTCGCGCTCTGGTCCCTCACCGAGGTCTTCACCGGCTGAGCCCGCTCCCCGTCCGGCGTACGCCCCTTCCCTCCCGGGAAGGGGCGTACGCCGTTTCCGGTGCGGCACAGGGGCGTGCACCGGCCCCGCACCCGGTGGAATCATGCGCCGCATGGCCACCACCTCCGAACCAACCGACCGCCTCGCGGCGTTCGGGAACCAGCTCGTCGACGTACACCTCTGGCTCCGCGAGGAGCTCGCCCGCCTCCGCGAGGATCTCGACTCCTTCCTCTCCGGCGGCGGCGCCCGCCCCCGCGACCTCCGCGCGCACTGCCTCGCCTTCTGCTCCGCGCTCACCCGCCACCACACCGCCGAGGACCGGGACGTCTTCCCCGCCCTCGCCGAGACGCATCCGGCGCTGCGGCCCGTGCTCGACGAACTGGCCCGCGACCACGTGCAGGTGGAGGAGGTCCTGGTCCGCCTCCAGGAACTCCTCGACACGCTCCCGGCCGAGCCGGGGACCGACCCGGACCCGGCGGAGGCACGGCGGGTGCGCGGCGAGCTGGACGGTCTCCTCGCGCTGGTGGAGTCGCACTTCACGTACGAGGAGAAGAAGCTCGTCTCGGCCCTCGACGAGCTCGACACCCCGCTGCCGGACGACTTCGCGCTCCGCGACCTGACGGGCGGCTGATCCCCGGCGCCGCCGGGCGCGCGCCCTGTCCGGCCTCTTGATGAAGCACTGAATCGCTGCTTCACTCCTTCCATGCCCTACCGACGCACCCCCGCCGTCCAGGCCCGGCTCGACGCCCAGCGCGCCTCGGTCGTCGACGCGGCCCTCGGGCTGCTCGCCGAGCAGGGGTACGCGGGCTGCACGATGGCCGCCGTCGCCGCGCGCGCCGGCATCGCCACGGGCAGCGTGTACCGCCACTTCCCGAGCAAGGCCGAGCTCTCCGTCGAGCTGTTCAGGACCGTGGTGGGCCGGGAGGTCGCGGCCGTCTCCGAGGCGGCCGGGCACCCGGGGCACGGTTCGGCGGCCGAGCGGGTGGTCGCCGTCATCGAGACCTTCGCCCTGCGGGCCCTGAAGTCGCCGCGCCTGGCCTACGCGCTGCTCGCCGAACCGGTCGACCCGGCCGTGGACGCCGAGCGGCTCGTCTTCCGCCGCACGTTCCGCGACGTGTTCGCCACGCGCGTCCAGGAGGGCGTGCGCTCGGGCGAACTGCCGCCCCAGGACCCGGTCCTGACGGCCTCGGCGCTGGTCGGGGCGGGCGCAGAGGCGCTCGTCGGGCCGCTGGCGGAGGGCTCCGTCGGGCCCGAGACCGTACCCGCACTCGTCACCTTCACCCTGCGAGCACTGGGAGTTCCCGATGCCGACCACGCATGAGGTCACCAACCAGGCACCGCCGCTGACCGGTTACGACGTCTCCGCCGACCCCGCGCTCCTGGAGGCGCTGCGCCGCGAGGGCGCCGGCTGGGCCGAGGCCGAGGTCCGCGAGCTCGGGGCGAGGGCGGGAGGCGAGGAGGCCCAGGAGTGGGGGCGGCTCGCCGAGCGCCACTCCCCCGTCCTGCACACCCACGACCGGTACGGGCACCGGATCGACGAGGTCGAGTTCCACCCGTACTGGCACGAGCTGATGGACGTGGCCGTCCGGCACGGACTGCACGGTGCTCCCTGGCGCGACGAGCGGCCGGGCGCCCATGTGGCGCGGGCGGCGAAGGTGTTCGTGTGGGGACAGGCCGACGCGGGGCACCTGTGCCCGGTCTCCATGACGTACGCGGCGGTGCCGGCGCTGCGCGTGCAGCCGGAGCTCGCCGAGGTGTACGAGCCGCTGCTCACCTCCTCGACCTACGACTTCGGGCTCCGGGTGCCGACGCAGAAGCGCGGGCTCATCGCCGGGATGTCGATGACCGAGAAGCAGGGCGGTTCGGACGTCCGGGCGAACACGACCCGGGCCGTGCCCACGGGCGAGCCCGGGCAGTACGCGCTGACCGGCCACAAGTGGTTCACCTCGGCGCCGATGTCGGACGTCTTCCTCACCCTGGCGCAGGCGCCCGGCGGCCTGTCCTGCTTCCTGGTGCCCCGGGTGCTGCCCGACGGCACGCGCAACGCGATCCGGCTCCAGCGCCTCAAGGACAAGCTGGGCAACCGGTCCAACGCCTCCTCCGAGATCGAGTACGAGGGCGCCCTCGGCACGCTGGTCGGCGAGGAGGGGCGCGGGGTGGCCACCATCATCCGGATGGTCAACATGACGCGGCTCGACTGCGCCATCAGCTCGGCCTCCGGGATGCGCCTCGGGCTCGTGCAGGCGGTGCACCACGCCACGCACCGCGAGGCGTTCGGGGCGCGGCTCGTGGACCAGCCGCTGATGCGGAACGTGCTCGCCGACCTGGCCGTGGAGGCGGAGGCCGCCACCGTGGCGGCGCTGCGCCTGGCGGGCGCGGTGGACCGGGCGGCGCGCGGTGACGCCGAGGAGGAGCAGCTGCGGCGGCTCGGGCTGGCGGTCACCAAGTACTGGGTCTGCAAGCGGGCGCCCGCGCACGCGGCGGAGGCGCTCGAATGCCTCGGCGGCAACGGCTACGTCGAGGACTCGGGCCTGCCGAGGCTCTACCGGGAGTCGCCGCTGCCGTCCATCTGGGAGGGCTCCGGGAACGTCGCCGCCCTGGACGTGCTGCGGGCGATGGCCCGTCAGCCGGAGGCGGTGGAGGCGTACTTCGCGGAGGTCGACCGGAGCGCGGGCGCCGACCGGCGGCTCGACGCGGCGGTCGCGGGCCTCCGCAAGGACCTCGCGGGGCTCGGCGACCCGGACGCGGTGGCGTACGGGGCGCGGCGGCTCGTCGAGCGCCTGGCCCTGGTCCTCCAGGGTTCGCTGCTCGTCCGGCACGGCCACCCGGCGATCGCCGACGCCTTCTGCGCCTCCCGCCTCGACGGCGACCGCGGCCTGGCCTTCGGCACGCTCCCGGCGGGCGTGGACACGGAGTCGATCATCGCGCGCAGCGGCCCGGACGCGGTGGGCGCGCCGGCCTGACCGGTCATGCCGGACAGCACCTGACCTACTTCGCGCCTAGCGTGACTCCCGTACGACGAGGGGCACATCGGCGAAGGGATCAGGATGTCCGAGCACACCGGCACCACTCCGCAGGGCTACACGACCGTGGCGCCCTGGGTCGTCACCGATGACACGGGGGCCTTCCTCGACTTCGTCGCCCGGGCGTTCGGCGGCGAGGAGCTCGCCCGGGTGGCCACCGAGGACGGCGCGATCGGTCACGGCGAGATCCGGGTCGGCGACACCGTTGTGCTGGCCTTCGACCGGCGCGCGGACTGGCCGGTGCTGCCGAGCCTGCTGCGGGTGTTCGTCGCCGACGCGGACGAGGCGTTCGCCAGGGCCACCGCCGCCGGGGCCCATGTCGTGACCCCGCTCGCCGACGACGCCTTCGGGCAGCGCGGCGGGCGGGTCCGCGACCCGTTCGGCAACATCTGGTGGGTGAGCGGCCTCGTCGAGGAGGTCGCCGAGGACGAGATGTGGCGGCGGCTCAAGGACCCGGTGTACGCCGAGACCATGCGCGTGGCCCAGGAGACGCTCGACGCCGAGCTCACCGGGAAGGACCGGGGGCGCAGCAGTGCCCCCGTGGACCCGGCCCGCTGACCGGAGCGGTGCCGTCGCTCGTCCCGGATGGCAGTCTGGTCGGGCACGGTTCCCGGGCCACGGCGTCAGCCGGTACGAGAGGGAGTCCCCGTTGGGCAGCGAGGCGATCCACGACGAACTGGACGGGCGGGCCGCGAAGGCGGCGGAGCAGGTGGTGGCCTGGCGGCGCCATCTGCACCGGCATCCCGAACTGCCCAACCGTGAGGTGAACACGGCCCGTCTGGTGGCGGACCACCTGCGCGCGCTGGGTCTCGACGAGGTCCGTACGGGCATCGCCGGGCACGGGGTCGTGGGCGTCCTGCGCGGAACGGCGCCGGGCGCCGGGCGGGTCGCGGCGCTGCGGGCGGACATGGACGCGCTGCCGGTGAGGGACCTCTGCGGGACGGACTTCGCCTCCGCCGCGGTGGACGCCGACTACCCGGGCGGCCCGTTCCCCGTGTCGCACGCCTGCGGGCACGACTGCCACACCGCGATGCTGATGGGCGCGGCGACGGTGCTCGCGGGTGTCCGGGACCGGCTTCCCGGCACGGTCCTCTTCGTCTTCCAGCCCGCCGAGGAGGGCCCGCCGGTGACGGAGGCGGGCGGGGCGCGGGCGATGGTGGAGGCGGGCGCGTTCGCCGACCCGGTGCCGACGATGGCCTTCGGCATGCATGTGACGCCGTATCCGAAGGGGTACGTGGGGTACAAGGTCGGCAACCAGTACGGCGCGTCCACCCTGGTCCGCATCGTCCTCACCGGAAAGCAGGTCCACGGCTCCACGCCGTGGGAGGGGGTCGACCCGATGCCGGCGGCCGGCGCGGTCCTCACCGGCATCGGCCAGCTGTACCGGCAGGTCTCGGCCTTCGACCCGGTCACGGTGACGATCGGGCACGTCGAGGACGTGGGCCGCTTCAACATCATCGGCGAGACGGTGACCCTGTGGGGCACGGTCCGCTGTGCCGTGGAGTCCGACATGGCCGAGGTCCGGCGGCGTCTGACGACGCTGGCCGAGCACTCTGCGGCGGCGTACGGGGCGACGGCCTCGGTGGAGTACCTCCAGTCCGTGCCGCCCGTGCACAACAGCGGGCCGTGGGTGGAGGCGGGGCTGCCGACCTTCCGCCGGGTGGCCGGCGCGGAGCGCGTGGTGGAGACGGGCGCGACGCTCGGGTACGACGACGTCTCCGAGTTCGTGAGCCGGTTCGGCGGCCTGTACGTGATGCTCGGCGTCCAGGACGCGGTGCTGGACGCCGCCGGCCGGCCGGTGCCCGTGGCGGGCGGGCGCGGTCTGGCCACCAACCACAACCCGCGTTTCTACGCCGACGACGACACCCTCGTCACCGGTGTCCGCCTCCACGCGCACGTGGCGTACGACCATCTGGCGGGTGCCCTGGTCGCCCGGCGGGAGGGCTAGCGGGCCTGGCCGACCGCCGCCACGAAGGCCCTGAGCAGGGCGGAGTCGGACGCGGTGGGCCAGACGAGGCCATACGTGAGGGGCGGGGTGCCGCGCAGGGGTACGTAGGCGATGCCGGGGCGCGGGTGGTACAGGGCGCCCCGGGCCGCACCGGGGGAGGCTCCCCGGCCGGCGCTCACGTGGGAGAGGACCTCCTGCCAGGTGGCGGCGGTCGGGCCCCGGCCGACGGCGGCGCCGGACGGGGTGCTGCGGGGGTAGTGGTGGTCGACCCAGTAACGGGGGACGTCGCCGCCGGGGGCGATCAGGTCGAGGCCCGCGAGGTCCTCCGGGCCGAGGAAGGCGCGGTCGGCCAGCGGATGGCCGGCGGGCAGGAGCAGGACCCGTTCGTCGGTGACGACGACGGGCCCCGTGGTGAGGTCCGGTTCGCGGACGGGGAAGCCGGCGCACTGGATGTCGAGCGTCCCGTCCTGGAGGGCGCGGACCCCGCCGTCGAGGGGGACCTCGTGGACGGTGATCTCGCAGCCGGGGTGGAGCGCGGCCACGGCGTCGGCGGCGGCCGTGAGCAGTTCGCCGCCCCACGGGGTGCCGAAGCCGACGCGCAGCCTGCCGTGGCCCCCGCGGCCGGCGGCGATGGCGCGTTCGAGGGCGGCCCGCATCTGCCGGTGGGCGGGCAGGAGGTCCTCGTACAGGGCGTGGCCGACGGGGGTGAGCCGGACGCTGCGGCTGGTGCGGGCGAAGAGGGGGGTGCCGACGCGGCGTTCCAGCTTCTTGACGGTCTGGCTGATCCGGCCGGTGGAGACGCCGAGGCGCTCCGCGGTGCGCCCGAAGTGGAGTTCCTCGGCGAGCGTGAGGAACGCCTCCAGTTCGTACCGTTCGAGCACCGGTCCCACCCTTCGCCATCCACCGATCGTTGAGCGTGACTCAACGCCGGTTTCATGATGACACCTTGATGCGCCGGGGTGGCGGCGAGGAACCTGAAGGCGTCCCCCTCCCCCTCATGGAAGAGCCTCCATGGCCCCACGCCCCCTCGCCTCCGACGTCCCCGCCCGGCCCGTGAACGTCCTGCTCCTCGCCGTCGCTGGAGCCGTCACCGTCGCCAACATCTACTTCCCGCAGCCGCTGCTCGCCGCCGTGGCGCGCGGTCTGGACGTGTCGGAGCGGACGGCGGGACTGGTCGCCTCGGCCGCCCAGATCGGGTACGCGCTCGGCATCCTGCTGCTCGTGCCGCTCGCCGACTCCGCGCGGCTGCGCCGCCTCACCTCGGTGCTGCTCGCCCTGACCAGCGCCGCCCTGCTCGTCGCCGCGGCGGCGCCCGGCATCGTCACCCTCGCCCTCGCGACGCTCGCGCTCTCCACCACGACGGTGCTGCCGCAGATCCTCACCCCGGTGGCGGCGGTGCTCGCGGGCCCCGGGCGGCAGGGCCGGGTCGTGGGCCTGGTGGGCCTCGGCCTGACGCTGGGCTCGACCCTGTCCCGTACGGTCTCGGGCGCCGTGACCGACGCGAGCGGCAGCTGGCGGGTCGCGTACGCGGTCGCGGCCGTGGCGACGGCGGCGCTGCTCCTCGTCCTGCCCCGCCGGCTGCCCGAGCGGCTCGGATCGCGGGGCCCCACCTCGTACGCCGGGCTCCTGGCCGGACTCCCCCGGCTCCTCGCGGTCCACCGGGAGCTGCGGATCTCGGCACTGCTCGGGGCGTGCGTCTTCGCCGCGTTCAGTGTCTTCTGGTCGGTGCTCGCCTTCCATCTGGCGGCGCCGCCGCTCGGGTACGGTCCGGGGGCCGCGGGGCTCTTCGGGGTGCTGACGCTGCCGGCGGCGCTGCTCTCGGCGGTGGCCGGGCCGCTGGCCGACCGGTACGGGACTTCGGCGGTGAACGCCGGAGGCCTCGCGTGCGCGGGGCTCGGCCTCGCGGTGGCCGGGCTCGCCCCGTACTCCCCGGCGGCCCTGGTGGCCGGGGCGAACCTGCTGGTGGTGGGGGTCAGCTCGTGCCAGGTGGCCAGTCAGGCGCGGATCTTCACGATCGGCCGGGCGGTGGCGGCCCGGGTCAACACGGTCTTCATGCTGGCGACGTTCACCGGCGGGGCGCTCGGCTCCCTCGCCGGGTCCTGGCTGTACGCGGCCCACGGCTGGCCGGCGGCGCTGCTCGCCGCCGGGGCGTGCGTGGGCGCCGCCGGGCTCGTGGTGCTCCTCGCGGTGCGGCCGGCGGCCCCGAGTTGCGCCGGGGACGTCACACGGGAGGCTGGGGGTATCCGCCCGCGCATCCCGCAGGGAGAGTCATGATGCTGGACCTCACCGCCCTCGCCGACGAACACCTGGCCGCGGCCCGTACGGCACCGCACGGCCGCAGCGCGCACCGGATCATGCACGACGGGGTGCTGCGGCAGACCGTCATCGCCCTGACCTCGGGCACCTCCCTCGACGAGCACAACGCGCCGCCGGCCGCGAGCCTCCAGGTGCTGCGGGGCCGGGTGAACCTGACGGCGGCCGGATGGGCGGAGGAGCTGCCGTCGGGCACGCTGCGGATGCTCCCCAAGGAGCGGCACGGACTGACGGCCCTGGAGGACGCGGTGGTGCTGCTGACGGCCGTGAACGACTGAGGGCCGGACCCCCTCGGATATTCGGTGCCGCACGGGTGCGTGCCCGTGCAGACTCGCCCCATGGCAGACACGAGGGCGTTCCAGGACGAGATGGGCCGATGGGCGGCAGGCGCTTCCGGCGGGGACACGGCGAGGGATCTGGCCGTGACCCTGGGGTTGCGGACGGCGGTGCTCCTGGAAGGGCCGAGCGATCTCGCGGCCGTCGAGACGCTGGCCGCGCGGCGCGGCCGGGACCTCGCCGCGGAGGGCGTGTGCGTGGTGTCGATGGGCGGGGCGATGAGCATCGCCCGCTACGCCGAACTGCTCGGACCGCCCGGTCTCGGCCTGCGTCTGACGGGCCTGTGCGACGAGCGCGAGCAGGGCTTCTACGAGCGTGGCCTCCAGCGGGCCGGAGCGCCGCGGCGGGACTTCTTCGTCTGTGTGGCGGACCTGGAGGACGAGCTCATCCGCACGCTGGGCCCGGCGCGGGTCGAGGACATCATCCGGACGGAGGGCGACCTGCGCCCCTGGCAGACCTTCCTGAGCCAGCCCGCCCAGCACGGCCGGCCCCGGCACCAACAGCTGCGGCGCTTCCTCGGCACGAAGAAGGGCCGCAAGATCCGCTACGGCACCCTCCTGGTGGAGGCCCTCGACACCGACCGGGTGCCGGAACCGCTCGACGACCTCCTGGCGAGCCTGTGATCATCTGGAGCGAATCCCCAGGTCGACGGCCTGGGGCCTGCTCATCGAAGGGGTCACGGCATGGGGGACGGCGGCGTGGAGCTCACCGCGGAGGGGCTTGAGGGGTACCGGGCAGAGCTGACCGGGTACTGCTACCGGATGCTGGGGTCGTACGCCGAGGCCGAGGACGCCGTCCAGGAGGCCCTGGTGCGGGCGTGGCGAAACCTCGGGCGGTTCGAGGGACGGTCGTCGCTCCGGTCGTGGGTGTACCGGATCGCGACCAACGTGTGCCTGGACGCCCTCGCGTCCGGCCGGCGGCGGGCCTTGCCGATGGACCTCTCCGGACCGGCGGACGGAGCCACGCCGCCGGGTCCCCCGGACGATGCCGCCCGGTGGATCGAGCCGTGTCCGGACGGCGATCCGGAGGCCACCGCGATGGCGGGCGAGTCGGTGCGCCTCGCGTTCGTCGCCTCGCTGCAGCATCTGCCGCCCAGGCAGCGGGCGACCCTGATCCTGCGGGACGTGCTGGGCTTCTCGGCCCGTGAGGTCGCCGAACTGCACGGCTCCACCGTCGCCTCGGCCAACAGCACCCTCCAGCGGGCCCGTACGACCCTGGCCGCGCGCCGGGACGTCTCCTCCGCCACCGCGCCCGCGCCGTCCGAACCCGTCCGGCGGGTGCTGGCCGAGCGGTACGCCCAGGCGTTCTCCCGGTACGACATGGAGGAGCTGGGCATGCTCCTCCATGTCGACGCGACGCTGTGCCTGCCGCCGTACGCGCGGTGGATGCGCGGAGTCCCCGACATCCAGGCCTGGCTGACCGGCCCGGCCGTCGGCTGCCGGGGCTCCCGTCTGCTGCCGACCACGGCGAACGGCACTCCGGCCTTCGGCCAGTACCGCCCCCGCCCGGACGGGACGGGCTACACGCCCTGGGCGCTCCAGGTCGTCGAGTTCTCCGGTGACCGCGTCACGGGCATCACGGCCTTCCGCGACACCGACCGCCTCTTCCCGCTCTTCGGCCTGCCGGCCCGGCTGGACGGGGAGGCCCGCCTCAGTCGTCGGTGGTGACCAGGACGAGCGGGGTGCCGCCGCAGGGCAGCAGGCGCAGGCCGTCGGTGCGGTGTTCGGCCGGCGGTCCGGCGAGGACGGCGGCGAAGTCGGGGCCCTTGGTGAGGGATCCGGCGAGGTGGGCGGGGTCGGTGGAGGCGGCGACCCTTCCCCGGGCGTTGACGAGCCGTGCGGGTGCGGGCAGCCGCTGGAGCACGGGCAGCACGGCCGCCTCGAAGTGCCGCAGGTAGACGTCGGCGGCGGCCACGCCCACGAACCGGCCGCCGAGGTCGATCGGCGCGGAGAGGGTGAGGCCGTACTCGTCGGAGCACAGGTAGTCCACGTAGGGCCCGGCGACGGCCCTGCGGCCGGTCTCGCGGGGCAGGGTGTACCAGTCCCAGTGCGTGTAGTCGGAGTAGGCGGAGTGCTCCGGGTCGAGGTCGAGCAGGAGCGGGCGCACGGCTCCGTCGGGGCCTCGCTGCCACCACTCCAGCCAGCCCGGTACGTCGCCCAGGAGGCCCGGTGCGGCAACGAAGCCCACGCCGGAGACGAGCGGGTGGCCCGCGAGCCGGGCGCGCAGTCCGGGACGCAGGGCCGCCAGGTCGGCGGCGACGGGTTCGCGCCCGGCCCCGGACACCTCGGCGAGCAGGGCGCCGGTGTCGGCGCCGGTCGCGGCCACGGCGGTGAACACTCCTTCGAGGGTGTCCCGGACGCGGCGGACGACCTCGTCGACGGGGCCCGAGTCCCGCACGCGGCGGACGGCCTCGCCGATCCGGTCCGGGTCCCGTACCCGGCTGACGGCCCCGTCGACCCGGTCCGGGTCAGTGACGGCCCCCGCGGGGCCCGCGAGCCCGGTGCTCCTGCCCATGCGTGTCCTCCTCAGGACGCGGCTCGGTTGCGCGGCCGGGGGTGCCGAGGCGCAGCGCGATCAGCCGCCCCACCGACTCCCGTACACACGTCTCGGCGAGCGTTCTGGCCCGCTCGTCGGCCTCATCCTGCACGGCGGAGATCACGGCGCGGTGACGATCCGACACATTGCCGAGATGGACCGGGTCGTCGAGGACGAGGCAGAGCAGCGGGCCCAGGTCCGTCTGGAGGGCGATCTCCTCGCGGGTGAGGCGGGCGGACTGGGCGGCGGCGGCCAACTCGACGTGGAAACGGCCGTAGAGCCTGCTGCGGGTCGCCGGGTCCTCGGCGGTGGCGAGTTCTTCGACCGTACGGGTGAGGGGGCGCAGGTCGCCGGGCTGGGTGCGGTGGGCGGCGAGCAGGGCGGCGGCGCCGGAGACGGCGGCCCAGTGGTCGCCGAGGTCGCGGAGCTCCTCGGTGGACCAGTCGGCGAGGCGGGCGCGCAGCCGCTCCTCGGTCGGGGTGTCGGGCAGGGTGACGAAGCTGCCGCCGCCGCGGCCCCTGCGGGTGGTGACGAGGCCCTGCTGCCGGAGGGCCATGAGGGCTTCGCGGAGGGTGACGGTGGAGACGCCGAGCTGTCCGGCGAGCTCGGTCTCGCCGGGCAGCTGCTCGCCGTCGGCGAGGAGTCCGAGCTCTATGGCGTCGCCGATGCGGCGGACCACGGTGTCGACCCGGGCCCGGGTGTCGACGGGGGTGAAGACGGCCCTGCGGGCCGCGCCCGTCCCGGCCGCGTCGCCGTCGTCCGGCCTGCCGTTCGGTCTCACGGTTTAACCACCTCGCGCGTCGGGCGTTGACTCAGGCTTTACCTTAAAGGGGTCTTGAGATTTGAACTATGACTTCATATGTTTACGCCCACGCCCGAGCAACGCTCCACCGCACCAGAAAGGTTCCCGCCCATGGAGGGAATGGCGATCCGGCTGACGGGACTGCGCAAGACCTACGGCCGGACCGAGGCCGTGGCCGGGGTGGATCTGGAGATCGCGGACGGCGAGTTCTTCTCGATGCTCGGCCCGTCCGGTTCCGGGAAGACGACGGTGCTGCGGATGATCGCCGGCTTCGAGACGCCGAGCGCCGGCACCGTCGAACTCGCCGGCCGCGACGTCACCCGTCTCGCTCCCTTCGAGCGGGACGTGCACACCGTCTTCCAGGACTACGCGCTCTTCCCGCACATGACGGTCGAGCAGAACGTCGCCTACGGCCTCAAGGTCCGCCGCGTGCCCCGCGCCGAGCGCCTGGTGCGGGCCCGGGCCGCCCTCGCGCAGGTCGGCCTCGACGGGACGGGCCGGCGCCGGCCCTCCGAGCTCTCCGGCGGCCAGCGCCAGCGGGTCGCCCTGGCCCGCGCGCTCGTCGGCCGCCCCCGCGTGCTGCTGCTCGACGAGCCCCTCGGCGCGCTCGACCTCAAGCTCCGCGAGCGGATGCAGGTCGAGCTCAAGGAGATCCAGCGCGAGGTCGGCATCACCTTCGTGTTCGTCACCCACGACCAGGAGGAGGCCCTCACGATGAGCGACCGGATCGCCGTCTTCCACGAGGGCCGGATCGAACAGGTCGCCGCCCCCGCCGAGATCTACGAGCGCCCCGCGACCCCGTTCGTCGCCGGTTTCGTCGGCACCTCCAACCTGCTGAGCGGGGACACCGCCCGGCGGGTGGTCGGCGCGCCGGGCACGTACAGCATCCGGCCGGAGAAGATCCGGATCCTCGGCGACGGCAAGGCGTCCGGCGACCCCGGGCACGCCACCGCCGCCGGCACGGTCGCGGAGGTCGTCTACCTCGGCGACTCGACCCGCTTCCTGGTCGACCTCGACGGCGGCGGCCGCCTCACCGCCCTCCAGCAGAACCTGGAGAGCTCCTCCGCCGACCTCGCCGCCTTCCGGGGCGCCCGGATCGGCCTCCAGTGGCACCCGAGCCACGCCGTGCGCGTCCCCGAGACCTCCTAGAAGCCCCGCAAGGCCCGTGACAGCCCCCTGCAAGGCCCCGCAAGAGACCCGGGTCAGCCCCGTCCGGGCTCCGCAAGGCCCGTAAGGCGCCCCGTAGAAACCGCGACTCCCCGTCCCCTCACGCAACGGAGATCCACGTGCGTCCGCACCGCTCCCTCCTGGCCGCAGCCGCCCTCTCCGGGCTGCTCCTCGTCACCGCCTGCGGATCGGCCGACCCGGCGGGTTCCGGGAAGTCCGGCGGTCTCAACCCGCCCGACCTGAAGGCGCCGACGGCTCTCGGCAAGGCCGAGGGCGAGGTCAATCTGATCGCCTGGGCCGGATACGTCGAGGACGGCAGCAACGACCCGAAGGTCGACTGGGTCACCCCCTTCGAGAAGCAGACCGGCTGCCAGGTCAACGCCAAGACGGCCGCGACCTCCGACGAGATGGTCTCGCTGATGAAGACCGGCGCGTACGACGCCGTCTCCGCCTCCGGCGACGCCTCCCTCCGCCTGATCGCCTCCGGCGACGCGGCTCCCGTGAACACGGCGCTCGTGCCGAACTACGCCGATGTCTTCGCCGGGCTCAAGAACAAGGACTGGAACTCCGTCAAGGGCGTCGCCTACGGCATCCCGCACGGCCGCGGCGCCAACCTCCTCATGTACGACAAGGAGAAGGTGAAGCCGGCGCCCGACTCCTGGTCCGCCGTCTTCGACAAGGCCTCGGCGCACCACGGCAAGGTCACCGCGTACGACTCCCCCATCTACCTCGCGGACGCCGCCCTGTATCTCAAGGCGACCAAGCCCGAGCTGGGCATCAAGAACCCCTACTCCCTCGACCAGAAGCAGTTCGACGCCGCCGTGGCCCTGCTCAAGGAGCAGAACGCGCACATCGGCGAGTACTGGAGCGACTACCTCAAGGAGATCTCCGCCTTCAAGAGCGGCGACTCGGTCGTCGGCACCAGTTGGCAGGTGATCGCCAACCTCGCCAAGTCCGAGGGCGCGAAGGTCGACGC
The DNA here is from genome assembly GCF_042874035.1 of Streptomyces sp. NPDC004284. Taxonomy (NCBI): domain Bacteria; kingdom Bacillati; phylum Actinomycetota; class Actinomycetes; order Kitasatosporales; family Streptomycetaceae; genus Streptomyces; species Streptomyces sp. NPDC004284. The sequence continues at coordinate 60,749 of NZ_JBIAMJ010000023.1, forward strand.
GGTCCTGCCGAAGGAGGGCTCCACCGGCTGGTCCGACACCTGGATGGTCTCCGCCAAGGCCAAGCACCCCACCTGCGCCTACAAGTGGCTCGACTGGATCGTCTCGCCGAAGACGAACGCGCAGGTCGCCGAGTACTTCGGCGAGGCCCCGGCCAACGCGAAGTCGTGCGCCGAGACCGCCGACAAGAACCACTGCACGGTCTTCCACGCCGCCGACGAGGGGTACTGGAAGCAGGTCCACTTCTGGACCACGCCCATCGAGCAGTGCCTGGACGGCCGGACGGACACGCGCTGCGTGCCGTACGCCAAGTGGGTCCAGGCCTGGACCGAGATCAAGGGCTGATCCCGACGCCATGACCGCACTCTCCCCCGGGCTCTCCCCCGAGTCCGCGACGCGAGCCGCCGGCCCCGGCCGCAGTGCCGTCCGGCGGTTCGCCGGGGCCCTGCACCGGCGGCCCCGGCTGCGGCTCGCGGCCCTGCTCACCGCGCCGCTGCTCTGGCTGGTCCTCGCCTACCTCGGCTCCCTCGCGGCCCTGTTCCTGTCCGCCTTCTGGTCGACCGACACCTTCACCTCCGAGGTCGTGCGGATCTGGACCACGCAGAACTTCGAGGAACTCGTCAGCTCATCCGTCTACCGCACGGTCGCCCTGCGCACCGTCGGTGTCGCCCTCGCCGTGACCGCGCTCTGCGTCGTCATCGCCTTCCCGCTCGCCTTCTACACGGCACGGGTCGCGCACCCGCGCCGCCGGCCGTTCTTCGTGGTGGCGCTGCTGATGCCGCTGTGGGCCGGCTATCTGGTGAAGGTGTACGCCTGGCGGCTGATCCTCTCCGAAGGCGGGCCGCTGGACTGGGCGCTGCGGCCGTTCGGCCTGAGCGGGCCGGGGTACGGGCTCACGGCGACGGTGATCGTCCTGACGTACCTCTGGCTGCCGTACATGGTGCTGCCGATCCACACCGCGCTCGCCCAGCTCCCCGACAGCCTGCTGCACGCCTCGGCGGACCTCGGGGCGAGGACCTGGCGGACCTTCGTCTCGGTGGTGCTGCCGCTGGTGTGGCCGGCGGTGGCCGCCGGGTCCGTCTTCACCTTCTCGCTGAGCCTCGGCGACTACATCACGGTGCAGATCGTCGGCGGCAAGACCCAGCTGATCGGCAACCTCGTCTACTCCAACGTCACCCTGAACCTGCCGCTGGCGGCCGCGCTCGGCACCGTGCCGGTCGCCGTCATCGTGGTGTACCTGCTCGCGGTGCGGCGCTCCGGCGCGCTGCGCAGCCTGTGACCGGCCGGAAGGACCGCGACCGATGAACCTCTCCCGTCCCGCGCGGATCGCGCTGCGCACCGCGGCCGGTCTCGGCTTCGCGGCGATCTATCTGCCGCTGCTGCTCGTCCTGCTCGGCTCGCTCAACCCGGACCGCTCGGCGAGCTGGCCGCCGCCGGGCCTCACGCTCGACTGGTGGGCGGCGGCCTGGGACAACGAGGGCGCCCGCGCGGCGCTGTGGACCTCGGTCCAGGCCGGTGCGGCGGCGACCGCGGTGGCGCTCGTGCTCGGCACGCTCATCGCCTTCGCGGTGCAGCGGTACTCCTTCTTCGGGCGGGAGGCCGTCTCGTTCGCGGTGGTGCTGCCGATCGCGCTGCCCGGCATCGTCACGGGCATCGCGCTCAACTCGGCCTTCGGCACGGTCCTGGAACCCCTCGGCGTGGGCCTCGGGATGTTCACGGTGGTCGTGGGCCACGCCACCTTCTGCATCGTGGTCGTCTTCAACAACGTGGTGGCGCGGCTGCGTCGGCTGCCCGGCTCGTACGAGGAGGCGGCGATGGACCTGGGGGCGCACACGTTCCGCGTCTTCTGGGACATCACGTTCCCGCTGCTGCGTTCGGCGCTGCTCGCGGGCGGGCTGCTCGCCTTCGCGCTGTCCTTCGACGAGATCGTGGTGACGACGTTCACGGCGGGACCCGGAGTGCAGACCCTGCCGGTGTGGATCTTCAACAACATGACCCGCCCTCAGCAGGCGCCGGTGGTGAACGTGGTGGCGGCGGCCCTCGTGCTGCTCTCGGTGGTGCCGATCTACGCGGCGCAGCGGCTCTCCTCGGACACGCCGGGCGGCGGGCGGGTCTGAGGGGCCGCCAGGACGGCGGTGCCGCCCCCGCCCTGCCGGTTTTCCCGAACGCTCCCTCTGTCCCGCCTTGATGTGCGCGCCCTCGCCCGGCGGGCCGCCGCCCTGCGGCTGCGGCGGCGGGGCGGAGACCGCCGAGGTGGAGCGGGTGCTGCACGACGTGGCCCCGCGCTACGGCCTGCGGGTGCGCTCCTTCGTGGCCCCCACGGGGCTCTTCGTACGGGTCGGGGGCCGCCCCGACGGGCGGGGCTGCGGGCTGGACTTCGCCCCGGTCGAGGGCCCTGCCCTCCGCACCGGGACCACCCTGTCGGGCATCGCGCGGCTCGCCGGAGCCGTGAAGATCCTGCTGCTCCCGGCCATCGGCATCCTGGTCGGCACCGAACTCCTGCGGGCCCGGTCGCTGATCGGTCAGCCGGGCTTCCGATCCCATTCGAGGGTCACGCGCAGGCTCGCGTTCGCGTGGCCCTGGACGACCAGCGCGGTGAGCTTGCCGCCGTCCAGGCCGAGCTGGCAGCCGAACTCGACGGTCGCGCGGTCCGGGGCCGCCCGGTGGAGCGCCTCGCCGATCTGTCCGGCGAAGGAGGAGAGGGCGTCGGTGACGCCGGAGAGGTCGGGGAGGCGGTCTCGGAGCCCTTCGAGTCCGGTGTCGGGGCCGATGCTCCGCGTCTCCACGAAGAGGGTCGCGTCCCCGACCTCGACCTTGGTGATGTCCTGCATCGAAGCTCCCTGCGGTCGGCGGGTCAGAGGGTCGGGCTCAGGGCGCCCGCGGCGGAACCGGGATCAGCGCCCGTGCCGGTGTCGGTGTCGGTGGTGTCCGTGACGTCTGCGGTGTCTGTGGCGAGGGCGCTGCCCCGGAGCCACGCGGGCCAGCTGAGGTTCCAGTCGCCGAAGCCGTTGTCGAAGGGCGTCATGGGCTGCCCGTACCCGTTGACGACCCGCACGAGGTCTCCCTCGCGCACGGTGCCGAACAGCCAGGCGGCGTCCTCGGTGCTCATCCCCGTACAGCCGTGGCTGACGTCCTCGCTGCCCTGGGAGTCGAGCGACCAGGGCGCGGCGTGCAGGTACTCGCCGCTCCAGGTCACCCGGGTGGCCCAGCGGACCTTGAGGTCGTAGAAATCGGTGCTGGTCTTCGTGATGCCGATGGAGTCGCCGCGCATGCGGACGAGGGGCTCCTTGGCGAGGACGACCTTGATGCCGCCCCGGGTGCGGTAGCCGGCCTTGCCGGTGGTGACCGGGAAGGTGCGCAGGAGTTCCCCGTCGCGGAACACGGTCATCTCGTGGGCGGAGACGTCGGTGACGGCCTCGACCACGGGTCCGGTGGTGAAACTGAGGGGGCGTGAGGGGCCGCCGTAGAGGCCGCCGCCGATGCGGGCCCCGTCGAGGCCGCTGTGGACGTGGACCGTGGCGCGGGCGGGCCAGTACGTGCGCGGCCGGTAGTGGAGGGTGGTGGAGTCGACCCAGTGCCAGGCGCCCTCGACGTGGGGTTCGGCCCGAACCTCCAGCGCCCGTTCCACGACGCGGCGGGCTTCGGGATCGTCGGCCGGCACGGGGTGGCTGAGCTCGGCGGTGACCGGCATCCCGACTCCGTACGTGCCGCCGTGCCCGGGTCCGAAGGCGACGGTGAGCCGCTCCCCCGCGGGGGCCGGTTCCGTACGGAAGTCGAGGCGGGCGCGGTGCGGGCCTCGCGCCCCCGCCCCTTCGACGACGAGCCGGGCGGCGTAGCGGACCCCGGCCGGCAAGGGTGCGGCGCTGGTCCAGCGGGTGCGGTCCGCGCTCTGCGTTCCGGAGATCCGGCGGCCGCGCTGGTCGGTGACGTTGACGTCGGCGAGCACTCCGGGGGTACGGAGGGCGAGCTCGACAAGCCCGGAGGCTTCGGGGCCGAGTGTGAACGGCCGGCCCGTGAGGACGCGGCCGCCGCCGAGCAGGACCGCGTGGCGCGGGGCGGTGCAGAGGCCACCTCCGGCGCAGCCGTCGACCGAGACGACGGCGGTGGAGTCCCTGGCCCCGGCGGCCCACCGCTCGTCTTCGGAGTCCGGGTCCGGCGACTGGGCCGCCGTGCTGACGAGGACGGCTCCGACGGCCAGGGAGAGCGCTCCCCATCCCCGTGCGTATCTGCGTGACGACACGTCGGACGTCCTCCCCATTCCCGGCGGTGAGGTCGGCGGGCGTCGCCGACCTCAGCATCAAAACGGATGGAAGGAGTAAAAGATGATCACAGCACCGGGTGTGGCGACGGAGTCGGGGGCGAGACGACTCGAATGGGCCAGCGGGCGGGGCGAACGGGTCGGCGGACGGGTCAGCAGGCGGGGCGGGCGGGTCAGCGGGCCGGCTCCGGAAGTTCCTCGCCGGTCTCCAGGAGGGACTTGAGGCTGGAGATCAGCGCGGGCCAGCCCTCCCCGATCAGCGCCTTGATGGTGCCGTCGGGCTCCAGGTCGCCATGGGTGACCGTGAGCTTGACCGTGTCACCCGACGGCTCGATCACGAAGGTCACCCGGGACCGGCGCTCCCGGACGAGGCTCTCGTACGCCTCCTGTTCGAGACGCACGGCCTCGGCCCAGTCCGGGGTGAAGGTGTGCCAGGTGTACGAGAGGAGACGGCCGGGTTCGGCGGCGAGGACGACCTGCTCGGGGTCCTCGGTCCTGCGGCCGGCCTCGTCCCAGACCATGGGCGCGCCCGGGGTCCACTCCGACTCGAAGGTCACGCCCCAGTAGCGGCGGGTGAGAGCCGGTTCGGTGAGCGCCTGCCAGAGCTCGTCGGGGGTGGTCCGGATATAGGTGGTGTACACGAACGTGTCGCTGTCCATCGCGCTGCCCCTCGGATCTGCTCCCCCGCGGCGGCCCGCCCTCCTCTCCAGCCTAGGCAGGCGCCGGACGGACGTGCCAGCGAAGGGCACCCGTCCGGCCCAGGGATGCTCCGCCGGTTGAATAGGTGCGGAGGAAACTATTCAACGTGCTGCTAGCGTGTCCGGATGTCCCTCAAGCACGCCGTCCTCGCAGCTCTCCTGGAGGGCGAGGCCTCCGGATACGACCTGGCCAAGATCTTCGACGTGTCCGTCGCCAACTTCTGGGCCGCCACCCCGCAGCAGCTCTACCGCGAGCTGGAACGGCTCGCCGAGGCCGGTCTCATCACGGCCCGGGTGGTGGAGCAGGAACGGCGCCCCAACAAGCGGATGTTCAGCCTCACGGAGCCGGGCCGGAAGGATCTGATCGCCTACACGACGACACCGCCGCGCCCGAGCGCCGTCCGCGACGAACTGATGGTGCAGGTGCAGGCCTGCGACGAGGGCGACACCACGGCCGTCCGCGCGTTCGTGGCCCAGCGGATGGAGACGGCCCGGGCGAAGCTGGCCCGTTACGACCGGCTGCGGGAGTGGATGCTCGACGGCAGGGACGAGGACACGTACCTGGGCGAGGCGGAGCGCGTCGGGCCGTATCTCACGCTGCTGCGCGGCCGGTTCTTCGAGGAGGAGAACCTGCGCTGGGGGGAGCAGGCACTCGCCGTGCTCGACCGGCGCACCGCCGCGCGGAACGCGACTCCGGAGGCGGCGCACCAGGGATGACGCGGACCCTACCGTACGGTAACGTCACCGGCCGGCCACCGGAGGCGCCGGTGGCACCCCAGGGACGGATCGAGGACGGCCTGAGATGAACGTCGGTGACCTCGTCGAGGACTTCACCCTTCCGGACGAGACGGGCGCCCCGCGCTCGCTGACAGGCCTGCTCGCCGAAGGCCCGGTCGTCCTCTTCTTCTATCCGGCGGCCCTCACTCCCGGCTGCACCGCCGAGGCCTGTCATTTCCGCGACCTCGCGGCCGAGTTCCGTGCCGTCGGCGCCCTGCCCGTCGGGATCAGCTCCGACGAGGTGGAGCGGCAGCAGGAGTTCGCCGAGCGGCATTCGCTCGGCTACCCCCTGCTGTCCGACCCGGACGGTGCCATACGGGAACGGTTCGGCGTGAGGCGCGGGTTCTCGCTCGCGCCGACGAAGCGCGTCACCTTCGTGATCGGCCAGGACCGGCGGGTCCGGGAGGTCGTCCGCAGCGAACTGCGGATGAGCGCCCACGCGGACCGCGCCCTGGCCGCCCTGCGCCGCGCCTGACGCCTGCTCTCCTCAGGCGCCGAGCAACTCCGCCTCGGTGGCCGCGAACTCCTCGGGCGTGAGCAGACCCTGCTGGACGAGCTCGCCGAGCCGTGCCGGCCGGTCGGTGATCGTCGGTGCCCCGCCGGGGACGGGCGGCGCCGAAGGAAGAGCTGCCGGCGGCTGCTGCCGGGCCTGGAGTTCGGCGATGGCCTGCTCCTGGTCGCCCTCGCGGCACGCGGAGCGGGCCGCGCTGCGGCACGCGGAGCGGGCCGCGCTGCGGCACGCGGAGCGGGCCGCGCTGCGGCACGCCGCGCAGGCCGCGCCGCCCACGAGGGCCCCGGGCAACAGGGGCGCGCCTGCGGGCCGTACGACCGGCCGTGCGAGGGCACGTCGTCGGAGGAACAGCGTTCAGTCCCTTCCGGCCGCGGTGGCGACCACGGCCTCGTGATAGGCGTTCCGCGCCTCTGCGACGACCTCGTGCGGTACGCGTACGCTCCCGGAGATCCGGCCGCCCGCCTCGCGGATCGCCTCCGCCGCACGGGTGGCCCAGACGTGTTCGACGAGCAGCATCAGCGCGCACGAGCCGGGTTCGAGCGTCTCGGCCGCCTCGGCCGCGTCCTCGGGGCCGAGCGGATTGATCCCGGGCCCGATCTCGGCGGTGGCGTCGCCGTACTCCTCGTACTCGACGAGTTCGGAGCCGGACCCCTCCCCGGTGGCGGACTCGACCACGACGAGCGAGTCGATCAGCCGTACCTGTCCCGCCCTGCGGAGCTCCGCGACGGCCGTCACCGCCGCCGCTTTCAGCCGCTCTCCCGGGAAGGCGAGCACGACACATTCCACCGGGCCCACATGCCGCTCCGTTCCGTTCCCCGTGCGGTTCGCGGCTCCGCCCGGGCGTGCCCTGCCGGCCTCCCGCGACGGTCCGTGATCTCCATGCGAACACGGCCGCGCCCGTCCCGCACGCGGAGCCGGTACGACATGCGGACGGACGCGTGCTGGGCAAGACTCGCTCCAGCGCCAGGCCTTCCCCGGCCTGTGCGGGAACGGAGTGTGCAAGCATGGACGACTACCCCGCCCTCAACCTCTTCTGGACCATGCTGTGGTTCTTCCTCTGGATCATGTGGCTGTTCCTGCTGTTCAAGGTGATCACCGACATCTTCCGGGACCACTCCCTCGGCGGCTGGGGCAAGGCAGGCTGGCTGATCTTCTGCATCCTGCTCCCGTTCCTGGGCGTGCTGGTCTACGTGATCGCACGCGGCAAGAGCATGGGCCAACGGGACGTCAAGCAGGCCCGGGAGAGCGAGGCCGCGTTCCAGGACTACATCCGCAAGACCGCCGGAACGCAGGGCGGCGGCAGCGCCACCGACGAACTGGCCCGGCTCGCCGACCTCAAGGAAAAGGGCGCCATCACGGACGAGGAGTTCGAGAAGGCCAAGGCCAAGGTCCTGTCCTGAGGCTCCCGAGAGGGCGGAAGCGGCGCGCGGGAGGCCGCAACGCCGACGCGAAGAAGGGCGAGCGCCGTGCCGGGCTCCAGGGTTCCCTGCTGCGGGAGATCGCGGCGGACCCCGGGAGGCTCCCGGAGACGCTCGCCCGCTTCGCGCTGCGGCGGCTGGGACCGGGCGCCGGGCCCGCGGTCGAACGCCTCCGTACGGCTCATCCCGAGGCCGACGAGACGGCGCTGCGGGCCCTCGTCGTCGACCGTGGACTCCGGAGGGTCACGACGGAAGGCGCCTTCGTCGGCGGCCCGTTCCTGCTCCTCATCCCCTTCGCGTTCTGCGGCGCCCTCCTCTCCCAGGCGCGTATGGTGCTCGAACTCGCCGCCGTCGAGGGGCGGGACCCCACCGATCCGGAGCGGGCGGCCGAACTGCTCGTCCTGCAAGGGGTGTACGAGGACACCGCGGCGGCCCGGGCCGCCCTCGCCGCCTCCCCGCCCCCGCCCCCACCCCGCGGGCAGGGCGGGCGGAGGCGGCTGGCCACGTTCTGGGACATGGTGATGCGCATGGCCCGGCTGCTCGGTCTGCTCACGCCGTCCGACGACGGCGTGAGCAGATGGGGCCGGCTCGGCCAGTACGCGCTCATCGCCTGCGTCTTCCTCGTCGGCCTGGTGGCCCCGCTCGTCTGGCTGCCGTACATGGCCCGCTCGTACGACCGCGCCACGACCCGGCTGACCGACCGGGCCACCGTCTTCTACGTCGGCACGCGCGACCTGCGCGCCCCGCGCGGTGTCCGGGTCGACCCGGCCATGGCCCTGGCGGGGCTGCGGGCACTGGGATCGGTTCTGCTGCCGCTGGTCGGCCTCCTCGTGGTCGCCGCCACGGACACCCGGATCGCGGGCGGGCAGTGGCCGGTGGCCGGCATCGTGCTGGTCGCCAGCTGCCTGCTCACGGGCGGGTGGTGGCTGCGGCGGAGACGGCGGCATCGGGAACCATCTCCTTAAGACCCACCCCCTTAATACGTATGCGGGATACCTGTTTGATACGGTCGGGGCGTGAGGCTGACGAAGTTCACCGACCTGGCGCTCCGTGCCGTGATGCGCCTGGCGGTCACCGCACCCGAGGAGTCCGTCACCACCCGCGAGGTGGCGGAGTCGATGGCCGTCCCCTACGCCCACATGGCGAAGGTCGTCACCCGGCTCCAGCACCTCGGCGTGGTCGAGGCGCGGCGCGGCCGGGGCGGCGGGCTGGCCCTGACGGAGCTGGGCCGACGCTCTTCGGTGGGCTGGCTGACCAGGACGCTGGAGGGCGAGGAGGAGGTCGTCGCCTGCGAGGGCGATCCACCGTGCCCGCTGCGCACCGCGTGCCGGTTGCGCGGGGCGCTGCGCGAGGCACAGGAGGCCTTCTACCGCGCACTGGACCCGCTGACCGTCGAGGAGCTGGTGACCTCGCCGACCGGCCCCCTCCTGCTCACCCTCGGCCCGCGCCCCGCACGATCACCCTGACGGCGGACGCTCCCGGGGAGCGTCCGCCCCAAGCGGGACCCCCCGGGCATCCTCACACCTTTAAATACGCAGATCATCTACCAGATTGCGAGTTCCCATGCTGTCCGAGCAGGCCGTTCCGGTCGTCCGTGCCACCCTGCCCGCCGTCGGCGGCGCGCTCGACGAGATCACCGAGCGTTTCTACGGGCGCCTCTTCACCGCCCACCCCGAGCTCCTGCGCGACCTGTTCAACCGGGGCAACCAGGCCAACGGCGAGCAGCGGAAGGCGCTCGCCGGCTCCATAGCCGCCTTCGCCGTCGCCCTGCTCGAGAACCCCGACAGCCGCCCCGACGCCATGCTGTCCCGGATCGCGCACAAGCACGCCTCGCTCGGCGTCACCTCCGAGCAGTACAAGATCGTGCACGAGCACCTCTTCGCCGCGATCGTGGAGGTCCTCGGCGACGCGGTGACGCCCGAGGTCGCGCAGGCCTGGGACGAGGTGTACTGGCTGATGGCCAACGCCCTCATCGCCGTGGAGGCGCGCCTCTACCAGGAGGCGGGTGTCGCCGAGGGCCAGGTCTGGCGGGCCATGGAGATCGCCGAGCGGCACGAGGAGACGGCCGACACGGTGTCGTTCGTCCTGCGCCCCGCCGACGGGACCCCCACGGCCCCGTTCCGGCCGGGCCAGTACGTGAGCGTCCAGGTCACGCTGCCCGACGGCGCCCGGCAGATCCGCCAGTACAGCCTGTCCGCCGCCCCCGGGCACCCGCAGTGGCGGATCACGGTCAAGCGGGTCGACGGCGACCCGGCGGGCGAGGTCTCCTCCTGGCTGCACGCGCACGCCGCCGCGGGCGACACCGTGGAGGTCTCGGCCCCGTTCGGCGACCTGGTCCTGCCCGAGGGCGAGAGCCCCCTGCTGCTCGCCTCCGCCGGGATCGGCAGCACCCCGATGCTGGCGATGCTCGGCCACCTGGTCGCCACGGGTTCGACCCGCCCGGTCGTCGTGGTGCACGCCGACCGCGCCCCCGCCGCCCACGCGCACGCCGAGGAGCTGCGGCGCCTCGTGGCCGCGCTGCCGCAGGGCACGCTGCACCTCTGGTACGAGGAGCCGGGCGAGTCCGACGCCCGGCCGGGCCGCGCGGACGTCACGCTCATCGAGCTGCCGGCGGGCACCACCGCCTACCTGTGCGGGCCGCTGCCCTTCCTGCGCGCGGTGCGCGGCGGCCTCCTCGGCCGGGGCGTCGCCGCGGCCGACATCCACTACGAGGTGTTCGGTCCCGACCTGTGGCTCGGCGCCGAGGGCTGACACACCCTCACCGCCACTTCCCTCTGGTCCCCCTTCGATCCCCAAGCACCATGGCGCCACAGCCACGGATATTGGATAGTGAGGTGCCATATCAGCCTCGCAATCAGCGGGTTCGCAGGGAATGGACGGAAGTCATGGGATCGTTCGGAGCAGCAGTCGACGGCCGGGGCACGAAGCGGCCGGTGCGTGGGATCGCCCTCGACATCGGCTCCTCCCGGACCCGCGCATGGGCCCCGGGAGCGGGCGTCTTCGCAGACGTCCCGAGCGGACCGGTGCGGCGCGGCCGGGTGACCGACGCCGACTCCCAGCTCCGTCTGCTCCGGAGCCTGGCCGCCTCGGCTCCGGGCGACGGCGGGCACGACACCGTCGTGATGCTGACCCACCCGGTCCTCGCGGCTCCGGAGGAGCGGGCCGCGGCGAAGCGGATCGTGGACGGTCTGGGCGCGGTGCGGGTCATCGCCGTGGACAGCGCCCGCGCGGCGGCCGCCTACGCCGCCCCGTCCGGCGGCGGCCCGCTGCTCGTCGTCGACCTCGGCGCCCAGCTGACGGAGGTCACGCTCGTCGTGGACGGCCTCGTCGAGGACGCCCGGCTGGCCGAGGTCGGCCTCGACGACCTGCCGACGTCGGGGAGCGCGCCGGACACGATCGCCGCGACGACCGCCGACATGGTGAGCGACCTGTGGCGGCACGACCACACCGGCGCCGTCCGCGGGGCGCTGCGCCGGGGCGTCCTGGTCACCGGCGGAGGCGCCCTGCGGCTCGACGTGACGGGCCGCCTGGCCCACTTCCTCCGCGCCCGGCTCCGCCTCGCGAACGACCCGGCCACCAGCGTCGTCCGCGGCGCCGGTCTGATGCTGGCCTCCGCCCTCCGTCACCCGGCCGGCGCCCCGCCGCGCGGCTGACGGAGGGGCCGAGAGGGGGGAACGACAAAGCCCCGGTTGGACGGGGGATTCCAACCGGGGCCGATCGCCGTGACCGGCGAAGAGCGGTCACCTCTGGGGGGGACCTTGGGGACCGGGCCCCTTCGCAGTCACATACATAGGAACGGTGGGCCTTCCCCGATTGTTCCGAGGAATCCCGGGTGGGCGATGTGAGTCACCTCACCCGGTTTCGGCAGTTCGCGGCAGGTCCCGTCAGTCTTTCTCGGGACGGTAGACCTCGCCGGGCTCGGCCTTCCCGGGAGCGAGCAGCTCCGGCACCGTCACGAACGTGAAGCCCCGACGCTTGAGCTCGTCGATGATCGACGGCACGGCCGGCACCGTCCCGGCATAGATGTCGTGGAGCAGGATGATCCCGTCGCGGTGAGCGTTCTCCAGGACCCGCCGGCGTATGAGCGCCGAGTCGGTGGTGGAGTAGTCCTTGGCCGTGATGCTCCACAGGACCTGGGCGAGCCCGAGCTCCCGGCTGACGTCGGACACCGTGCCGTCGGTGCGGCCCTGTGGCGGGCGCATGAGCGTGGGCTTCCGGCCGGTGATCTTCTCGATGGCGTCCTGGGCGCGCGACAGCTCCCCGCGGACCTCTGACTCGTCGAGGTCGGTCAGGATCCGGTGCGACCAGGTGTGGTTGGCGACCTCGTGACCCTCGTCGGCGATGCGCTTGACCACCTCGGGATAGCGGTCGACGTGCTTGCTGCCGAGGAGGAAGAAGGTGGCGGGGACCCGCTTCTCCTTGAGGACGTCGAGGAGATGGGGGGTGTCCTTGCCCGGTCCCGCGTCGAAGGTCAGGGCGATGCACTTGACCTTGGTGCAGTCGACGCGGCGGGCCGCGTCCCCCGCCTTGCCGTCCGTTCCGGCCTCCGCGCGGGCGTCCTGCGGAGTGATCGGATCGGCCCCGCAGGCACTGAGCGTCAGCATCAGCGACGCCGCGGCGAGCAGGGCCGCGGTCACTGCCCTGCCGCGGCCAGGCCTGGATCGGAACATGATGGACCCGCTTTCCCCGTAATGTCTTCGGTACGGCGGTCACCGCTGGTCAGGACGGTGCGCACGACCGGAAGGCACTATACACATGGTGTATACCGGGGATGTCGGCGGGGTGTCGGCAGGAGCGCCCGGGGTCCGCCGACCGTTCACGGGCACGGGCACGGACACACGAGAACCCCGGGCGGCGCCCATCCGCGCCACTCGGAGCGTCCCGATGTTCCGGCGTTCCGCTAGCGGGACGCGAGCAGCAGCCGGGCCTCCGTCTCCTGGTCGCCGGAGACGGCTTGCAGGGACTGGATGTCGAAGCCGATGGCGAGCACCTTCTCGACCTCGTCGACGGCTCGGTAGCCACCGTTGAGCGTGGCTCCGACCAGGGCGGACAGATGGGTGGGGGCCACCTCCTCGCGCCGCCCGCCGGCCGTGTCGAACGTGGCGGTCCAGACGGTGGGCGCCGGCCCCGTGGCCGCCTGCGGGCTCGGTGTCGTCATGTCCTCCAGCTGGTAGACCCGGTCGAGGACGTCGAACACGGCCTGCGCGTCCTCCTTGCAGCAGTCGCTGAGCTGCACGGTGACATCGGTGTCGATGTGCATGTCGTACACGTCGCTCATCTCCTCGCGCCCGCCGGTCGCTCCTGGTGCCACGCGCCCCTCGTGCCGGGCGCTCGTCGTGCCACGTCTCCAGCATCCCTCTCGGAAGGCCGCCCCGCGAGGGCCGTCGACCGGGTCAGTGGCCCTCGATGATCCGCTCGACGACGTCGGCCTCCGAGGCCCGTTTGTCGGGGCGGTGCCGTACGACCCGGGCGAAGCGGAGGGTGACACCCGCCGGGTACCGCGTCGAGGACTGGAGTCCGTCGTACGCGATCTCCACGACGAGCTCGGGCCGTACGCGCACGGTGAACCCGTCGTCCGAGACGGCGAGTTCACCCAGCCGCTCGGTCTGCCAGCGCAGCATCTCGTCCGTGAGTCCTTTGAAGGTCTTGCCGAGCATGACGAAGCCGCCGTCGGCGGTGCGCGCGCCGAGATGGAGGTTGGAGAGCAGCCCGGTTCTGCGGCCGTGGCCCCGTTCCACGGCGAGCACGACGAGGTCGACGGTGTGGACGGGTTTCACCTTGAGCCAGGCGCGTCCCCTGCGGCCGGCCGCGTAGGGCGCCTCCAACGCCTTGACGAGCACGCCCTCGTGTCCCCGGGCCAGGGTGGCCGCGTAGAACCGTTCAGCCGCCTCGGTCTGCGCGGGGTCGGACGGATCCGCGACGACGGTACGGCGCACCCTCTGCGGCTCCGGCAGCAGGCGGGCGAGGACGGCGTGCCGCTCCAGGCCCGACCGGTCGATCAGGCCTTCGCCGTCCACCGCGAGGACGTCGAAGAAGACGGGCGTGAGCGGAAGGGCCGCGTACGCTCCGGCCACGTCGGCGCGGGAGCCGACCCGGCCGGAGATCGACTGGAAGGACACGGGGCGCCCCGTGCCGGGCTCGATCGCGATGACCTCGCCGTCCAGGATGAACGCGTCGGCGGCGACGGCACGGGCGGTCGTGACCACCTCGGGGAGGCGGTCGGTGATGTCGTCGAGCGAGCGGGTGTGCACCCGAATGTCATCACCGTGCCGGTGCACCTGGATGCGAATGCCGTCGAGCTTCTCCTCGACCGCGCACGCTCCCAGGGCGGCGATCGCCTCGGCGACGGAAGTGGCCGTGTGCGCGAGCATGGGCTGCACGGGGTTGCCGACCCGCAGCGTGAACCGGTCGAGACCGGAGGCTCCCTGGGCCAGCACGGCCTGCGCGACCGTAGGCAGCGACCCTTCGAGCATCACGGCCCGCCGCAGTTCGGCGGCGGGGACCCCGGCGGCCCGGGCGACGCCCTCCAGGGCCACTGCGTCGAGGGCTCCCTGCCGCACCTCCCCCGCCAGCAACCGCAGCAGGAGCTCCTGTTCGCCGTGGGTGGCGGCCGCCAACAGCGCGCGGACGAGCCGGGTCCGCTCGTCGCGGGCTCCCGCGCCGGACACGGCGGCCAGCTCCGCCATCGCCGCGTCGACCTGCCCGAGCGTGAGCCCGGGACGCTCGACGGGCGGAACAGCTGGTGGGACGACGTCCTTGAGGATGCTCCACCCGACCCCGATCCGCCCCTGCGGCAGCCGCCCGGACAGATACGCGATGACGAGCGGACTCTCCTCGGGCCCGGCCTCGGCGAACAGTCCTGCCAGCAGCGCGATCTTGCGCGACCGCGCGGAGGTGGCGGCGATCTCCCGGGACACTTCCGCGACACGCGCCAGCAGCATGCGCCCATCCTCCCCACACCCCGCTCCGACCGCACGCCGGCAGGCACGCCGGCCATCACGTCAGGGCCAGTCCACCGGCTTCCTCCGCCGCCGTGGCCGCTCCGAACCCGCCGCCCTCCCCCTGCGGAACCGCTCCAGAAACCTGCTCCGCACCGGCCGTCCCGGCGACCGGTCACCCACCACAGGCCGACCCGGCGGACGATCTGCCGCCACAACCCGATCCACCGGCGACACCGAAGGCACCGGCGACACCGAAGGCACCGAAGGCACCGGTGACATCGAAGGCACCGGTGACATCGACGGGATCGGCGAGGTCGGCAGGGTCGGCGGTAGCTGCAAGGCGACCCCCGCCTCACGCGTCTCGCCAGGATGGGGAGCCTGCCGCTGTGCGCGAGCCTCGTCCAGGGCCAGGGCCAGGCTCAGTCGGTGCCAGAGGATCTCGTCCGGCTCGTCGGCACGCGTCAGTCGTTCGGCGAACTCGCGCGCGGCCGCTCCCGCCGGAGTCCCGGGCGGCGGGGGTGGGCGCAGCCGGTCCAGATGGCTGCGCTCGTACGGATCGTCGACGACCTCGGCCACCTGGACCGGGTCGAGAAGGGAGGCGATGGCGGCGGCCCGCGCCCACGGGTCGTCGGTGGCTCGGAGCAGCAGGCCGAGCCGCCGTGTCCGCCAGTTCCTGGGCCGCCGGTCCTCGTGTGCGGCGAGACGCTCACGCAGTTCCAGCGGCAGCCGCCCCGTCAGCAGGGCCGGACACGTGAGGCCGAACTCGGTCACTTCCTGCGCCAGATACATCCACACCACGGCCCGGTAGCGGTTCAGGGAGAACCGCACCGGGCTGAGATGCCCCGTGCGGGCCAGCCGGGTGAAGCGGTCGGCGGTGATGCCGAGAAGGGCGGCGGCCTCCGCCGTACCGACCGTGCGCACCCGCTCGCGCAGACCTGCGGGGAAGTCCGGGGCCGTCCTGAGCCGGTCGAGCTCGCACCGCTCGACCCGCCGCCGCTCCCCCTCCCCGGCCCGTACCGTCCTCACCAGACCGAGCTGCACCGCGAGCCGGAACTCGTCGCGCCTCAGTTCCAGTTCCTGCGCGGCCCGCCCCGGCGTCACCGTGCGCGCTCCTTCGTCCACCGTCATTGCGCGGCCCTCCCCTGCGTCCGTGATCTCTCCAGGTCGCGGGCCTCTCCGACCCACAGGGAAAAAGTAACGCAGAGTGACGACAGCCGCACGATCTGTGGACAACCGTCTGTGGACAACCGCCTCGGAGGTGACGTCAGAGCACGCCGCCGCCAGGGATCCCGGGCTGCCGGGCCGCCACGCCGAGGTGCTCTCCGACACGGTTGACCAGCAGCGTCATCTCGTACGCCACCTGACCGACGTCCGCCTCCGCCGCGCTCAGGACGCACAGGCAGCTGCCCTCGCCCGCTGCCGTCACGAAGAGCAGCGCGTCGTCGAACTCCACCATCGTCTGCCGTGCCCGGCCCGCCCGGAAGTGCCGGCCCGAGCCCCGCGCCAGGCTGTGCAGGCCCGAGGAGACGGCCGCCAGGTGCTCGGCGTCCTCGCGGACGAGTCCGCTGCTCGCACCCGTCACCAGCCCGTCGTTCGACAGCACCAGCGCGTGCCGTATGTATCCGACCCGCTGCGTCAGGTCGTCCAGGAGCCAGTCCAGTTCCTTGTCCAACGCCATCAGTGAATCCTCCCCCTTGTACCGGTGCGTCCCTCTCGGCCCGGACCGTGGCGGTCCTCGAAGCCTCGCGGTGCGTACCGTCGTGGTCCGCGTATCGCCGCAAGCCTTACGCACTGTCGTGAACAGGGCAAGCACTCCACCACGCCCGCGCGTGCCGCGGGAGCCCGCCCGCCCTCAGCCGACCGTGTCCAGGAGCCGGGCGGTGTGCATCCGGCCGGCGTACTCGACGAGGCGGATCAGCACCTCCTTCCCCGAGTCGCGGTCGCGCGCGTCGCACAGCACGACGGGCGTGCCCCGGTCCAGGTCGAGGGCCCGGGACACGTCGTGCGCCCCGTACGTACGCGCGCCCGTGAAGCAGTTGACCGCGACCACGAACGGGATCTTCCGGTGTTCGAAGTAGTCGACCGCGGGGAAGCAGTCCTCCAGGCGCCGGGTGTCGGCGAGGACGACGGCCCCGAGGGCGCCCTGCGACAGTTCGTCCCAGAGGAACCAGAACCGGTCCTGGCCGGGCGTGCCGAACAGGTAGAGGGAGAGGCCGGAGCGGATCGTGATGCGGCCGAAGTCCATCGCGACGGTCGTGGTGGTCTTCTGATCGACTCCCCCGGTGTCGTCGACGAGTTCGCCTGCCTTGCTGAGCTGTTCCTCGGTGCGCAGGGGCCGGATCTCGCTGACGGCGCCGACGAGGGTGGTCTTGCCCACGCCGAATCCTCCGGCGACCAGGATCTTCAGGGCGAGGGCGGAGGTGTCCGGGTCGTCGCCCGCGCCGTTGCTCTCAGAGCGCTCGTAGGCCATCGATTACTTCCCTCAGGATTCTTTCGTCGGGGAGCTGTGCGGGCGGTACGGGCCGGCTGACCCGTACGAAGCCCGATTCGAGGAGGTCGCCGAGGAGGACCCGGACGACGCCGACGGGGAGGTCGGCGTCGGCGGCGAGTTCGGCCACCGACTGGGTCTCGGCCCGGCACAGGCCGAGCAGGGACCGGTGTTCGGGGCCGAGGAGTGCCTCCTCGGCCGGTCCGGGCGGATCGTCGTCCACGACGACGAGGGCGATGAGGTCGAACCGTACGTTGCTGGGGCCCGGCTTGGTCCGTCCTCCGGTCATCGCGTACGGGCGTACGAGCGGTCCCGCTTCGGCGTCGTACCACTGACTGCCCGGCGCGGACGGGGCGTCGCCGGTGCTGTCGTCGTTCATGGGGTTCTCCGGGTCAGCCGGCGGCCGGCGGGGTCATCGTGAGCCGCGGCGGGGTGTGCAGGTGCTCGCCCACGCGCTTGACGAGGCGGGCCATCTCGTAGGCGATGAGGCCGATGTCGGCGCTCACGGAACTGAGGACGGCGAGGCAGGAGCCGTCTCCCGCCGCGGCGACGAAGAGGAAGCCGTCGTCCATCTCGACCATCGTCTGGCGGACTCCGCCGGTGTGGAACTGACGTCCGGCGCCCTTGGCGAGGCTGTGGAAGCCGGAGGCGATGGCGGCCAGGTGCTCGGCGTCCTCGCGGCTGAGTCCGCTGGAGGAGCCCACGGCGAGGCCGTCGTTCGAGAGCACCACGGTGTGGCGGACCTCGCGGACCCGCATGACGAGGTCGTCGAGGAGCCAGTCCAGTTCGCCGGACCGGTGGTGCGAGATCCGCTCGTGGTCGATCATGCGTCGTCTCCTTCGGAGCGAGGGTCGAGAGGGGCGGTGCCGTGGCCGAGGTCGTGGCTCGGGCCGGTTCCGAAGCCCGTGCCGAGGGGTCGCCTGGTGCCGGGGGCGGCACCACCGCCGCGCTGCCAGCCGTCGCGGTACGCCGCCATGCGGTCCCTGACCTGTTCCGGGGTCCGCGTGTCCGTGCCGGGTGCGGTCGGGACGGACACCGGCGTCGGGGCCGGTGCCTCGCGCAGCTGCGGGACGAGGCTCGCCTGCCGTATGCGGCGGGGCAGTTCGCCCTCGGAGTCACCGTGCCCGGCCCGGTCGTCCGGTGCGGCGGGCGGCTCCCCCCGCGGAGGCGTCGGTACGGAGGGGCCGCGGCGGCGCAGTTCGGTGACTCCCGCGGCGGCGGTTCCCGGTCCGGCACCCGCCCCGGCTCCGGGCTCCGGAACGGCTCCTGACGGGCCTTCCGGTCGTGCCGCGAGCGCGGGTACGGCGGTCGGGCGTGCCAGGGGCTGCGGGCGGGGAGCCGGAGACGACTGCGGCGGGACCGGGGGTCGCGTTCCGTCCGCCTGCTGGGGGACGGTCCCTGGTCGTGTTCCGGCCGGTGGTTGCGGGGCGGTCCGGCGTCCGGACGCGACGGTCGAGGCCGGGTGGCCGGGGAGCGCGGGGCCGGCCGGGGCGGGCTGTGCGGGCTGCGGGACCTGGGGGCGGCCGAAGCGGCGGGCCTCGGCGCGGTGCGCCTCCTCGCGCTCCCGCGCGGCGCGCGCGGGGTCGGCGCCCGGCGCCTCGCCGGGCCGCCCGTCGCCCGCTCCCGGTCCGCCCGCGGCGCGCGTACGGGGGTTCCCCGCGCGCGGGGTTCCGGCGGGGGGCGTGTCGGGGCCGCTCGCCAGGTCGCCGCGGCCGGGTGGCAGTGCGCCCTGGAGCAGGTCGGTCGGGAGCAGGACGACGGCGGTCGTCCCTCCGTAGGGGGAGGTCCGCAGGTGGACCTTGATGTCGTGGCGGGAGGAGAGGCGGCTGACCACGAAGAGGCCGAGCCGGTCGCTGTCGAAGAGGTCGAGGGCCTCGGACTGGGCGATGCGGGCGTTCGCCTCGGCGAGGGTCTCCTTGCCCATGCCGAGCCCCCGGTCCTCGATCTCCAGGGCGTAGCCGTTGCCGACGGGTTCGCCGCTGACCCGCACCTTGGTGTGGGGCGGGGAGAACTGGGCGGCGTTCTCGATGAGTTCGGCCAGGAGGTGGGTGAGGTCGGCGACGGCTCCGCCGACGACGGCCGTCTCGGGGAGCCGGCGTACCTCCACGCGCGCGTAGTCCTCGATTTCGGAGACGGCGGCGCGGACGACGTTGGTGAGGGGGACGGGCATGCGCCAGGCGCGGCCGGGGGCGGCTCCGGAGAGGATGATCAGGCTCTCCGCGTGGCGCCGCATGCGGGTGGTGAGGTGGTCGAGCCGGAAGAGGTCGCCGAGCTCGTTGGGGTCGTCGGCGCGCCGCTCCATGCTGTCCAGGAGGTTGAGCTGGCGGTGGACGAGGACCTGGCTGCGGCGGGCGAGGTTGACGAAGACCCCGGAGATGCCGCTGGCGAGTTCGGCGCGTTCGACGGCGGCGGAGAGCGCCGCGCGGTGGACGGTGGTGAGGGCCTCGCCGACCTGTCCGATCTCGTCCTGGGAGACGGGTCCGGGCGGCGCTTCGGCCTGGACGTCGATCTCCTCGCCCGCGCGGAGCCGGCGCATGGCGGCGGGGAGTTTGCGGCGTGCGATGCCGAGGGCGGTGTTGCGGAGGCTGACGAGTTCGACGACGAGGCCGCGGCCGATGCGTACGGAGATGACGAGCGAGGCGGCGACGGCCGCGAGGCCGAGGACGACCGCCGCGCCGCCCGCGGTGAGGGCACCGCCGGCGAAGGGGTCGGCGCGGTCGGCGGCGTCCACGCGCGCGTGGGTCTCGATCGCGGTGAGTCCGCCGCGTACGGCGGCGAAGGTGCCGTCCCACTCGGTGGAGGTGACCGCCTGGGCGGCGGGGCGGCCGGGGGCGGCGGCGCCGACCCGGTCCTCCGCGCGCGTGAGCCGGGCGTGGTCGCCTCCGGCGGAGAGCCGGGCCCACTCCGCGCGTTCGGCGGCGGGCAGGTCGGCGGTGGCCGAGGCGATGAGGGTGCGCCGGGTCTCGACGGCCCCGGAGAAGTCGCGGAGGCGGTCCGCGGTGAGCCGGCCGGTGAGGTGGGCGGAGGTCAGGAGGGCGTCCTCGCGGGACAGCATCTCGCCGGCCCGGCCGAATTCGAGGAGTACGCGCGCGTCGGCCCCCTGCTCGGCGTTCTGGATGCCGGTGAGGGCGCCGCCGACGGCGAAGGCCGCGGAGATGGTGTCCGTGTACTCCGCGTACACCTGGTCCCAGTCGGCGCGCCCCTCGGCCGCGGCCGTGCGGAGCCGGGCGAGGCCCTCGACCTTGCCGACGAAGGTGCTCACCCGGCCGGCGACGTCGCCGGGCAGGTCTCCGGTGTCGCCGACGGTGTGCGTGCCGTCCAGGCGGAGGCGGTCGACGGCCTCGTCCGTCCGACGGATCCGGTCCTTGAGCTCGGCCGCCCGGGTGGCTCCGGGCGCCGCGACCTGCCGTACGGCGGCGCGGCGTTCGGCCTGGAGGGCGGTGAGCGCGGTCGTCACGGGCACGCGGATCTCGGCGTCGACGTGCTGGAGCCGGCGGAGCCTGGCGACGTCCTGCGCGGTGGTGACGGTGGCGAAGCCCCAGAGGGCGAGGAGCGAGACGACCGGGACCATCAGGAGCGAGACGATCTTGGCGCGGACGGTGCGCGGCCGCAGTCCCCGGAACGCGGGACGGACACGGCGCGCGTCGGGCGCCTGCGGCCCGGCGGAGCCCTCGGGCCGCCGCGGCGCGAAGGACTGCCGTACGGAGGGCCGCCGCGCAGAGGGCTGCTGCACGGAGGGCCGCCGCGCAGAGGACTGCCGCGCGGAAGGCTGACCCCCGGGGGGCTGCCGTACGGAGGTGCCCTCGGGGCCCTGGGACGGGGAGGCCTCGGGGGTCCGCTCCCCCGGCTCGTCGGCGGGCGGGCCCGCGTGTGCGCGCCGCCCGCGCGCGGCCGCCGGTGGCGGCGTGGCCGCCTCGGCGTCCTTGGTCTTGCGGGGAGTTCGCATGGCCTCCTCGTTCCGGCTGCGTCTGTCTCTGGTGCGGCGTGTCGTGTATCGGGGGGTCAGATCGTGGGCGTACGGGCCGGCTCCCCGGTGCGGAAGCCGGGCGGTGCGACGTCGACCGCGCGCTCGTCCGGTTCGGTGAGGCGTCCGGCGGAGGCGTACGCGGCGCGCTCCCTGGCCGTCGGGGAGAGGGCGACGAAGGCGGAGGTGATGAAGAGGTACGAGCCGAGGCCGACGGCGAGCGGGAAGATGAACTGCATGACCGTGGCTCCCGGAAGGGGGGCGCCGGAAGGGGCGACCTCGACCCGCACCGCGAACATGCCGGTGTAGTGCATGCTGCTGACGGCCGCGCCCATCACGAGCGAGGCGACGGCCACGGCCACGGGCGCGTGGATGTTGAGCGCCGCCCAGAGCGCGGCCGTGGCGGCGACGACGGCGATCAGCACCGAGAGGCCGACGAGCAGCGGGTCGTAGCGCACCTGACCGTGGAGCCGGAGCGCGGCCATGCCCATGTAGTGCATGCTCGCCACGCCGACGCCGGTGGTCAGTCCGCCGATCAGGAGCGAGCGGACCCGGTCGCGTCCGTAGCCGACGGCGAAGACGCCGACGCCGACGACGGCCATCGCGATGACGAGGCTGAGGACGGTGAGCGGAACGTCGTAGCGGATGTCGGTGCCCGTCACGCCGAATCCGAGCATCGCCACGAAGTGCATCGTCCAGATGCCGGTGCCGATCGCGGAGGCGGCGGTGAGCAGCCAGTTGCGCCGTGACCGGCCGGTCGCGTCGAGCGCTCGTACGGTGCAGCGCAGCCCGAGGGCGGCGCCGATGCAGGCCATCGCGTACGACAGCGCGGGTGTCAGCCAGCCGAAGGTGGCGTGGTCCAGGTGTCCCATGGCTCAGGGACGCTAGTGCGCACCGGGGGGCGCACCGGGGGCGCATTTCGAAAGCTGCTGGAATATGACAGAGAGATGGTCCCGAACGATCACGCCGAGCTCGAACGTGCGCACAGAACGTTCACCCCTCCGTGTCAGCGAGGGTACGAGATCATGAGCACATGAGCGATGACCCCACGCATGTACGAGAGTTCTTCGGTGCCCGCGCGGCCGACTGGGACAGCCGGTTCCCCGACGACGGCCCCGCGTACGCCGCGGCCGTGGGTGAGCTCGGCCTGCGTCCCGGCGACGCCGTGCTCGACGCCGGGTGCGGGACCGGCCGCGCGCTCCCGCCGCTCCGCGCCGCCGTCGGCCCCTCCGGCACGGTCCTCGGGGCCGACCTCACCCCCGAGATGATCGAACGGGCCGTCGACGCCGGACGCGGCGGCGAGGCGGGCGGGAGACTGCTGCTCGCCGACGTCGGCCGGCTGCCGGTGCGCGACGGCGCGCTCGACGCCGTCTTCGGGGCGGGGCTCATCTCGCACCTCGCGGATCCCGTCGCCGATCTGCGGGAACTCGCCCGGGTCGTACGGCCCGGGGGCCGCCTCGCACTGTTCCACCCGATCGGCCGAGCCGCCCTCGCGGCCCGCCACGGCCGGCGGATCACACCGGACGACCTGCGTGCCGAGCCCCGGCTCCGCCCCCTGCTCGCCGAGGCCGGCTGGCGGCTCGTCAGCTACGTCGACGAGGACGCGCGCTACCTGGCCCTCGCCGTCCGCGAGGACTGAGCACCGGGCGGAAGGGCGGCCGGGAGCGCCCCTCCGCACACCGGCCGAGTTCATCCGACACTCCCTCACACGCCCCTCACCGATGCCAACGCACCCTTCTTTACCGGCACTTCACTGTCTACCGTGGAGATGCCGGGCAGTCGTGCCCGGGAAAGGCGGCGGGCCGTGGCACGAGTTCCGGACAGACTGCGCAGACTCCTCCCCTCCAGCCGGAAGGCGCCCGAGGCCGCCGCGCCCGCACCACCGCGCCCCCGGCAGGGGTACAACCTCTTCGAGGCGGCCGCCGAGTACGTGGCCGCCTGCGCCGAGGACGATCCGGCCCGCGCGGAGGAGGCGGCGAGCCGGGTCTCGCCCGGCATGCTCACCTTCGGCATCAACGAACTGGCCTGCCGGGCCCTGATCACCCTGGCCCGGGAACGCGGCCAGTCCCCGAGCACCGTGGCCCGCTCGCTGCTCGGTCTGCGGGACCAGTCGCCGGCCCAGCGGGCCGGTGACGGCTGACGGACGCACCGCGAAGTCGCGAGGTTCCCTCGCGGAGACCCTCGACGCGCGGGTTACCGACTGGTTAAGGTGCGCCGACGACCAGATGGGGAGGATGCCGTGGCTGGGACGGACCCGATCGCCGAGGCCGATGCCGACGCGCTCTTCGTGCTGACCGCGGCGCTTCTGACGCCCGAGCGCTTCCCCAGCGTGCTCGGCGACGACTACCCGGCCGCCTGCGCCGCTCTGGGCCTGCAGCCGTACGCCGAGGGGTACGGGCTCGTGTTCGGCCAGGACGGGCACGGGGCCCGCTGGACGGTCGTCGTCGACGACGTGTCGCTCGTCGCGGTGGCCATCTCCTCCTGGGACTGCGGCATGGCCTACGACCTCTCCCCCGACGAGACCTCGGTGGTGGCCGGGCTGCCGGGCTGGCCGCTGCCCGTGGCGACCGTCGCCCCCGGCGTCCCGGCCCCCCACGATCCGGAGCCGGAGGAGGGCGATCCGGCGCCGCTGGTACCGCCCTCCGGCGAGGAGTGGGGCCCGGCGCAGCGACGCCTCGGCGCCGACGAGGTGGCGCTCCACTGGGCCGCCTGGCGGACCCGGTTCGACGAGGAAGGCACGGAGGGCGGGCCGGCCGCGGCCCGGGACACGGAGACGGCCGCGGAATCCGGCAGCCCCACGCCGCCCCGAGCGGAGGCTCCGCAGCCTGCCCCCGCGCCCGCCCCGACCCCGCCCCAGGACCGGGACCGGGCCACCGACCCGTACACCGGCGTCAGGAAGGCCCTGGGCGAGTTGCGCGGCTATCTGGAGGAGCCCCCGCCGGTGGGCCGGGTGCGTTCGGCCTCCGGGATGCTGCGTGCCGACGGTCCCGGCTGGTCGCTCGTCGCCAGGGCGGACGACATGGCGTTCGTCCTCCTCGACGACTTTCCGCGCGAGGTGCTGCCCGTGACGCGGGGGCCGCAGCTGCCCGCTCTCCTCGAAGCGCTCGACGCGATGGCCGTGCGCCCCTCCTGAGGGCCCGGCGCGTTTCCCCGCCTCCGCTCCCCATAGGACGACTGCCCACGGTGTGGCTTCACACCATGGCCCGGCGATGGCGGTGCGCCGCACGATGTGGCGCCGCACCTCATTCCCGTCGTCCCACCGGAGGCCCACCATGCGCCTGTTCCCAGGCGTCCCCCTGCTCACCGCGCTCCTCACCGGGGTCACCGTCCTCGCCCCGGCGGGCCCCGCCGGGGCGGAGGTTCCGGCCGCCGCGCACTGCGCCCGTCAGGACCGGGTCGACGTGCCCGGCGCCGAGCGTCAGCAGTCCGCCTGTCTGGACGACCTGACGACCAGCGCGCTCGCCGGCACCCCGTACACCGACATGGCGGACCAGGCCGGTCTCGCCGCCAAGGCGACCCGCAACCCCTCGGGAGTGCCGGGCGTCCAGATCGACGGCTACTTCCCCGACGACTCCCGCCTCAACACCACCCACGGCTGGGCCCATGACGCCCAGTTCGTCATCCGGCTGCCCGACCACTGGAACGGCGGGCTCGTCGTCACCGGCTCCCCCGGCTCCCGCCGCCAGTACTCCACGGACGCCCTGATCTCCGACCAGGTGCTCGCCCGGGGCTTCGCCTACGCCGCCACCGACAAGGGCAACACCGGCCCGGACTTCTTCACCGACGGGAAGGAGCCGGGCGATGCGGTCGCCGAGTGGAACCGCCGGGTGACCGAGCTGACGCGGGCGGCCAGGAAGGTCGTACGGCAGCGCTACGGGCACGCGCCGGAGCGCACGTACATGACCGGCATCTCCAACGCCGGCTACCTCACGCGCTGGCAGCTGGAGAACCGGCCCGAGCTGTACGACGGCGGGGTCGACTGGGAGGGCGTGCTGTGGACGACACGCGGCCCGAACCTCCTGACGAGCCTGCCGGTGACGGTGGCCAGGACCCAGGGGCTCGCCACCGACGAGGACCTGATCGCGGCGGGCTTCGCACCCGGCTCGCGCTTCCTGTGGCCGTACCACGAGAAGGCCTACTGGGGTCTGACGCAGAAGCTCTTCCGGGCCGAGTTCGACCCCTCGTACGACCCGGCCTGCCCCGGTGCCACGGCCGGCGGGACCGTGGAGCAGATCTTCGCGCCCTGCGCCTCGGACGCCGTCTACGACTACGCCTCCCGGCCGGCGTCCGTGCACCGCGCGGTCGCGAAGGTCGCGCTCACCGGACGGATCGGCAAGCCGCTCATCACGCTCCACGGCGACCTCGACACCCTGCTGCCGATCGCCACCGACTCCGACGTGTACGCGCGGATGATCGACGCGCGGGGCCGGGGCGGGCTGCACCGCTACTACACGGTGCAGGACGGGACGCATACGGACGGTCTCTACGACGCGTATCCGGACCGGCTGCGGCCGATCCTGCCCTGCTACCGCTCCGCGTTCGACGCCCTGACGCGCTGGGTCGAGGAGGGCACGGCACCGCCCGCCGACCGCACGATCGCGCGGCCGGCGGGCGGTGACGTGGTCAACTCCTGCGCTCTGGAGGGGTGAGGCCCCGCACGCTCAGACGCGCTCCAGCGGGCGGTGCGGCCCGGCAGGCAGTTCGGCCCGGACCGGGTCGCCGGGCCGCACCTCCCCGCCGGTGAGCACGACGCCCATGACGCCCGCCTTGCGCACGATCTCGCCGTTCTCGTCGCGGCCGACGACCTGCTTGAGCAGCCCGTGCCGGAAGTCGTCGATCTGGGCGCAGGGGTTGCGCAACCCGGTGACCTCGACGACGGCCTCCGCGCCGAGGTGCAGGAGGGTGCCGGTGGGCAGGGCGAGGAGGTCGATGCCCCGGGTCGTGACGTTCTCGCCGAGGTCGCCGGGGGCGACCTCGAAACCGGCGCCGGCGACCTCGTCGAAGAGCTCGGCGTGGATGAGGTGGACCTGCCGCAGATTGGGCTGGGTGGGGTCCTGCGCGACGCGGGACCGGTGCTTGACCGTCACGCCCGCGTGGACGTCGCCCTCCACGCCGAGCCCGGCGAGGAGGGTGATGCTCTCCCTGTTGGGCTTGGTGAACGAGTACGTGCCGTTGCTGCTGACCGTGGTCACGGTAGCGCCGCTCATGATGAGAGCTCCCCTTCTCCGTCGGCCCGGGTGGCGACTCTCCACCGTCCCGGACCGATGATCACATCGCGCCTCGGTGGACGACCCTACTCGGCGCCCTCGGCGCGGAGCGGCGCGCCCACCTCGTGCAGATGGCCGAGGGCCTGGCGGTACGAGTCCACGAAACCGGTCTCCGTGTACGGGACGCCGAGGGCCGTGCAGTGGGCCCGGACGGCGGGCTGCGCCAGGCGGAGGTTCGGGCGCGGCATGCTCGGGAAGAGGTGGTGCTCGACCTGGTAGTTGAGCCCGCCGAGGAACCAGTCGGTCAGGGCGCCGCCCCGGATGTTGCGCGAAGTGAGCACCTGGCGGCGCAGATGCCCCCAGCTGTCGCCGTCCGCGTGCTCGTCGGGCCGGTCCATGCCCTTGTGGTTGGGGGCGAAGGCCATGCCGAGGTGCACGCCCAGGAGCATCTGGTGGACGAGGGCGAAGACGAGGGCCTGGGCGGGCGTCAGGAGTGTGAGGAGCAGCGTCGCGTATCCGGCGAAGTGAGCAAGGAGGAGGGTGCCTTCGACGAGCCGCTCGCGCCGGGTGCGGCACGGGCCGTCCTTCGCGAGCAGCGCCTGGACCCCGTACACCTTGAGCGCGATGCCCTCCAGGGTGGTCAGCGGGAAGAACAGCCAGGCCTGGTGACGGGTGAGGAAGCCGCGCAGGCCTGTGCGGCCCGTCGTCTGGTGCTCGGCGAAGACGAGGATGTCGGCGGCGACGTCCGGGTCCTTGTCGAGGTGGTTGGGGTTGGCGTGGTGGCGGTTGTGCTTGTCGTTCCACCATTCCCGGCTCATGCCGAGGAGGAGGTTGGCGTGGACGAGCTGGAGGATCCGGCTCGCCTTGCGGTTCGCGGTGATCTGGGCGTGGCCGGCGTCGTGACCGACGAAGGCGGCGCGCGCGGAGAACAGGGCGAGGGGCAACGCGAGCAGCAGCGCCCACCAGGAGGGTCCGATCAGCGCGAGGCCGGCCACCACGGCGGCGATGCCGAGGAGGTTGACGACGATCCCCCGGGCGTACCAGCCGGGACGGTGGTCGAGGAGGCCCTGTTCCCTGACCGTCCGCAGGAGCGGGCTGAACTCGCTGCCGCCCCTGGCACGGGCGGGCGCCGCGACGGGTGCGGCGGCCGGGGGCAGGACGGTGGCCTGGGACATGACGGGCTCCGGATTCTGTCGGTCGGTGGGGTGGGTTCTCAGTGGTTGGGCGCCTGTTGAGAACGTACGGATCCGTGATCGTCCCGGGCCATGGCGTCACCACCCGTCCGCTGCCGGGGGTGCACCGGGGGGCGGGGGTGGGGCGAGCCCCACCCCCGGAGCGTGTGACTCGGATCACCTGGACGGAGTGCACGCCTGGCGAGTTCGTGGGGTATCCTCGGCGACTCGGTCTCCAGGTAGTCAAATTTGAGGAATGCGTTGTCGCTCTCGCACGGATCCCATGAACCGGCCCGCGAACCCGCCCCCCAAGACCCCTCACTCGAACTCCTCCGTCACTCCGCCGTCTTCCTCCCCGCCGATCCACCCCGCGCCGGACGGATCGCCTTCTGGTCACCGGACGGCGAACCGCTGTCGGGCGACACCGAGATCACGGTCGTCGACGGCTTCTCGCTCCAGGCCGTGACCGTCCCCGCCCGGAGCCTGTCCGTACGGGACGCCCTGCCGTTGCTCGCCCGTGGCCGGTTCTCGGACGCCGCCCCCGCCGCGACCGCCTTCTGGGGTGCCGCCGCCCTCTTCGCCCTCGACCTCGTCGCACGGGGGCTGTTGCTGCCCGGCGTCACGCCCGGCGACCACGACGCATGGCGTGTCGGGCCGCTCGGCCCCGGGGAGCTGGCCGAACTCCGCGCGCTCGCCGCGTCGATGCCGCCCGCCGCGCACGCCGTGCCCCTGTCCGTCGTCGCACCCGGGTACGTCTCCGCGTCCGGGTCCGTCTCCACGCCCGGGTCCGGTGACGCGCCCGCATCCGCGCCCGGTGACGAGCCGCTGCTGCTGCCCGAGCCCGAGGCGCTGCTCCGCGCCTTCGCCGACGCGGTGGCCGACACGCTGCCCCGTACCCCGGCGGCGCCGCTCGCGGCCGGCGGGCCCGCCTTCGCGGCCGACGCGCCGCAGACCGTTCCCGAACAGCGGGCGTGGGCCGCCGACGTGGCGGCGGTGCACGACGCGGGCGTGAGGCTCTCGCTCCGGCTCGAACTGCCCGGCTTCACCGCGGAGGCGCGGGAGGCACCCGGCTTCCGGGCGGTGCTCCAGCTGCACGGGGCCGCCGACCCGACCCTGGTCGCGGACGCGGCGGAGGTGTGGGCGGGCTCCGGACGGGCCGGGGCCTCCTTCGGCCCCCGGGCCCGGATGGACACCCTCCTCGCCCTGCGGCGCGCCGCACGCGCCTGGCCCCCGCTGTCCCCGCTCCTGTCGGCGGCCGTACCCGACACCGTCGAACTCGCCGACGAGGAGGTCGCGGAGCTCCTGGGACCGGCGGCCGAGGCCCTCGCGGCGGCGGGCGTCCGGGTCCACTGGCCGCGCGAGCTCGCCGACCGGCTGACCGCCCGCGCGGTCATCGGCCCGCAGGAAGCCGGGGTCCCCGGATCCCGTGAGGGCTTCGGGCCCGACGGCGACGGCGCGGACGCCGCGGACCCCACTGATGCCGCCCGCGCCTCCGCCCTGCCCTCCTTCCTCGCCGCGGACTCCCTGCTCGCCTTCAACTGGCGCTTCGCCGTCGGCGACCACGAGCTCACCCGTGCCGAGCTGGACCTGCTCGCCGAGGCCGGACGGCCGCTCGTACGGCTGCGCGACCGCTGGGTCCTCGTCGATCCCGCCGAGGTACGCCGGGCCCGCACCCGACAGGACCGCAAGGTCACGCCGGTGGACGCCCTCTCGGCGGTGCTCACCGGCACGACCGAGGTCGACGGCCGTCCCGTCGAGGTGGCGGCGACGGGCTGGCTGGAGCGGCTGCGGGAGCGGCTCGCAGCACCCGAGGGCGACCGGCCGGAGATCGAGCAGCCCCCGGCGCTCGCCGCGACCCTGCGCGACTACCAGCTGCGCGGACTGGACTGGCTCCACCGGATGACCTCGCTCGGCCTCGGCGGCTGCCTCGCCGACGACATGGGCCTCGGCAAGACGATCACGGTCATCGCCCTGCATCTGCACCGGCAGAGCGACCCCGCGTCCACCGGGCCCACCCTCGTCGTCTGCCCGACCTCCCTCATGGGCAACTGGCAGCGGGAGATCGAGAAGTTCGCACCCGGCACACCGGTGCGCCGCTTCCACGGCGCGGCCCGCGACCTGGAGGAGCTCACCGACGGCGGCTTCGTGCTCACCACGTACGGCACCATGCGGCTCGACGCCGAGCGGCTCGCCGCCCGGAACTGGGGGCTCGTCGTCGCGGACGAGGCACAGCACGTCAAGAACCCGTACTCGGCGACGGCGCGTCAACTGCGGACCATCGGGGCACGCGCGCGCGTGGCGCTGTCCGGCACACCGGTGGAGAACAACCTCTCCGAGCTGTGGGCGATCCTCGACTGGACCACACCGGGGCTCCTCGGCAGTCTGGGCACCTTCCGGACCCGCTTCGCCGCGGCCGTCGAGGGCGGGCGCGACCCGGCCGCGGCCGAGCGGCTCGCCGCGCTCGTGCGCCCCTTCCTGCTGCGGCGGCGCAAGTCCGATCCCGGCATCGCCCCCGAGCTGCCGCCGAAGACCGAGACCGACCGGACCGTCTCCCTGACGCCCGAACAGACCGGTCTGTACGAGGCGGTGGTGCGGGAGACGCTCGCGGCGATCTCCGAGGCCGGCGGCATGGAGCGCCGGGGCCTCGTCGTGAAGCTCCTGACGGGCCTCAAGCAGATCTGCAACCACCCCGCCCAGTACCTCAAGGAGGAACGGCCGAGGATCGAAGGCCGCTCGGGCAAGCTGGAGCTGCTCGACGAACTGCTCGACACGATCCTCGCCGAGGGCGCGTGCACCCTGGTCTTCACCCAGTACGTGGGGATGGCCCGGCTCCTGGAGGCGCACCTCACGGCGCGGGGCGTGCGGACGCAGTTCCTGCACGGCGGCACGCCGGTCGCCGAGCGCGAGGCGATGGTCGCCCGGTTCCAGAGCGGGGACGTCCCGGTCTTCCTCCTCTCCCTGAAGGCCGCCGGAACGGGGCTCAACCTGACCCGCGCCGAACACGTCGTGCACTACGACCGCTGGTGGAACCCGGCCGTGGAGGCACAGGCCACCGACCGCGCGTACCGGATCGGGCAGGACCGGCCGGTGCAGGTCCACCGGCTGATCGCCGAGGGGACGATCGAGGACCGGATCGCCGCGATGCTCGACCGCAAGCGCGAGCTGGCGGACACCGTCCTCGGGACCGGCGGGGACGCGCCGCCGGAGCTGACCGAACTGACCGATGCCGAACTGGCGGAGCTGGTACGGCTGCGAGGGGACGGACGATGAGCGGGTACGGACCGGAGCACGGGCCGGGTCACGTGTACGGGGACGACGAGCGGACGTTCGAGGCGCTGCCGCCGGCGCAGGGCGGTGCGTTCACCCGCACCTGGTGGGGACGGGTCTGGCTGAAGGCCCTGGAGGACTCCGCGCTCGACGGGCAGCAGCTCAAGGCGGGACGGCGCCACGCGCGCGCGGGGGCCGTGGGCGCCGTCTCGGTGCGGCCCGGCCGGATCACCGCGATGGTCAAGGACCGCGACGGCACGGCGTACCGCGGCGACGTGCTGGTGCGGGAGTTCTCCGAGGAGCAGTGGGAGCGGCTCCTCGACCTCGCCGTGGACAGCGCGGGCCACATCGCCGCGCTCCTCGACCGCGAGATGCCGCCGCACCTGGTGGAGGACGCCGCGGCGGCGGGGCTCGAACTGCTGCCGGGCATCGGGGATCTGGAGGCGGAGTGCGGCTGCGAGGCCTGGGACCACTGTCCGCACACGGCGGCGCTCTGCTATCAGGTCGCCCGGATCCTCGACGAGGATCCCTTCGTCCTGCTCCTGATGCGTGGGCGCGGCGAGCGCACCCTCCTGGACCAGCTGCAGGCGCGCAGCGCCTCCCGGGCCGCCGCGCCGTCCGCGCGGGGCGGGGCGGCGGCGGGTGACGGGGCCGAGGGGCCCGGTGGGATGCCCGGCGTGTCGGCCGAGGAGGCGTTCGCCGCGGCGTTCCTCGTGCCGCCGCTGCCCGCCCCTCCGGTCGCCCCGTCCGTGCCGGGCCGGTCGCCGTCCTTGGACACGGACACCCCGCCGGAGCCGGGGGTCGACCCGGCCGCGCTGGAGTTCCTGGCGACGGACGCCGCCACGCGCGCGTACCGGCTGCTCGGCGAGCTGTCGGGCAGGGAAGACGGTGAGCTGTCGGGCGGAGAAGGCGGCGCGCACGACGGCGCGACGGTTCCGGCCGAGGCGCACCTGCCGCCTCCGGCTCGTCCGCCGCATCTGCCTCATCCTCCGCATCCGACGCAGCCGACACATCTGACGGTCACTCAGGACGCGGTCCGGCTCGCGGCGGGCGGCCCCGTTCCCTGGATCGCGGCGCGGCTCGCCTCCGGTTCGGGCAGGTCGCGGCCGGAGCTGGACCTGGCCACGCGCGCGTGGCGGTTCGGGGGCGCGGCCGCCCTCGCCGTACTGGACGAGGAGTGGACGCCGGACGCCGAGGCGCTGGAGCGGGCCGGGGTCCGGCTCGCCGAGGCCTGGGCCGACGACGAGCGGCCGGTGCTGCGGCGTGCGGGCGGCGCGCGGTGGACGGTCGTGGGCGCGGAGGCGCAGCTGCGGCTCGGCGAGGACGGGCGCTGGTGGCCGTATCTGAAGGCCGGGGCCCGCTGGTCCCCGGCCGGCCCGCCGGACGGCGACCCGGCGGCGGCCCTGGCGACGGCGTTCGCCGCCGGCGCTACAGGAGCCGGTGGCTGAGCGTGCCGCCGGTGGTGGCCAGGCTGCAGGCGACGGTGTCCGCACCGAGGAGGTGACTCGTCCGGTACGGGTACTGGACGAAGGTCGTCCAGCGCGTGCCGAGCGGCTGCCGGGCGGCCTTGCGGCGGAGCGGTTCGCGGCAGAGCAGCGTGGCCGCCTCGCGCACCGCCTCATCGGCGGCGAAGGTGCCGACCAGGCGGGGCCGGGCGACGAGTTCGGCGCGGTGCGGCGTGTCGCAGCCGCGCCGGAGGGCGGTGCCCGGCGCGTCGCGGTCGATGTCGAAGCAGTCGCCGACGCGCAGCGCGTCGAAGGGGACGGACCGCTCGGGGAGCCGGTCGCCCTCCGGACGTCCGGAGGGGGTGGCGCCGGCCGAGCGACCGGTGTGCACGGGGGCGGTGCTCCCCTGGGGCCGCCCCGTACGGCCCTCGGGCGCGGTGCTCGTCGGCGTGCCGCCCGTGGTCGTGGTGTCCGTCGGCGTTCCCGCGCCCGGCGTGTCGGCCGTCCCGGCTCCGGTCGTCGGAGCGGGGACGGCCGGTCCCGTACCGCTGGTGACGACCGGGGACGGCACGCCGACCGGGTCCCCGCCCGACCGTCCGTCCGCGAGTCCACCGCCCTCCGCTCCGCCCTGGGCGGTCAGGAAGGCACCGGCCACCAGGGCGGCCGTCATCAGCGGAACGAGCGGCACGCCGAACCAGCGGGCGCGCCGCGCCGCCGGTCCGGGCCGGGGCGCGCCGAGACGCACGAAGCGGGCCGACCAGGCGGACTCGACGCCGGGCACATCGGGCGCGTCGAGCACGTCGGGCTCGACCGCGAGGGATTCGACCGGCCGGGACCGGATCGCGCCGACGGCACCCGGGCTCGGGTTCAGGCCCGGACTCCTCGCCGGGCCCGGGCCCGGCGAGGAGTCCGCACCGGTGGGACCGGACACTCCGGATACTCCAGGCGTGTCAGGCTTGTCGGACGCGCCCGGGCGGTCCGGATCGGGCGGAGGAGTGACGGTCGGCGGGTGGGGCACAGGGACCAGGTTCACCGCTCGGCGGCGGCGCGGCCAGCGATTATCGGCCACCGGACACGACCTGTACAGAATCGTGACGATCGCAGGCCGCGCACTCCCCCGCCACGATCCCTCGCCCCGTCACCGCCGCCGCCCCGTCACAGCTGCCTACAGGCCGAGCTGACGCTCCGCGCCCTCGACCGTCTGGGCGAGGAGCACGGCGATGGTCATGGGGCCGACACCGCCGGGGACGGGGGTGATGAGGGAGGCGCGCTCGGCGGCCGACGCGAAGTCGACGTCGCCGATGTTGCCCGGGTTGTAGCCCGCGTCGATGACGACGGCGCCCGGCTTGATGTCCTCGCCCTTGATGAAGTTCGGCTTGCCGACGGCGGCGACGAGGATGTCGGCCTCGCGGACGACCGAGGAGAGGTCCTCGGTACGGGAGTGACAGTAGGTGACGGTGGCGTCGCGGCCGAGGAGCAGCAGGCCGGCCGGCTTGCCCAGGATCGCACTGCGGCCGACGACGACCGCGCGCTTGCCGCTGAGTTCGACGTCGTACGCGTCGAGGAGGCGCATGATGCCGCCGGGCGTGCAGGAGACGAAGCCGGGCAGCCCGAAGCCCATGGCGGCGAAGGAGGCCATGGTGACGCCGTCGACGTCCTTCTCGGGGGCGATGGCCTCGAAGGCGGCGCGCTCGTCGATGTGCGGGCCGACCGGGTGCTGGAGCAGGATGCCGTGGACCTCGGGGTCCTCGGACAGGGCGGTGATGGCCGCGACGAGCTCCTCCGTGGTCGTCTCGGCGGGCAGCTCGACGTGCTTGGAGCGGATTCCGGCCTTCGCGCAGCGGTTCTGCTTCATCTTCACGTACGTGACGGAGGCCGGGTCCGCGCCGACCAGGACGGTCGCGAGGCAGGGGGTGACGCCGGTGCGGCGGGTGATCTCGGCGGCGCGGGCGGCGGTCTCCTCGACCGTGCGGCGAGCGAGGGCCGTACCGTCCATGAGGGTGGCGGTGCTGGTGGACATGGCAACTCCTGGGCGTCGTCTCTGACCGGTTTCTCGCCCAGGCGCACGGCATCGGCACGGTCGCGCCGTCGGGCGCGCTCCGCCGGGCCGCTCCCCGGTGGTGATCCACCTCAAGCGCCAGTCACGGCCCGGGCCCCACTCTACGTGAGGGGTCGGGGGCCGGTCCCGGACAGGGTGCATATGCCGGGATGCGGGGGAGCTTGTCGGTGGCCTCCGGGCGCACCACGATGAGCGCGACGGGCCGGGACGACCTCGACGAGGAGGCCGAGTTGAGCGATGCGCGGGTGGCCGCGGAGCCAAGGGCGGAGCGGGATCCGGCGGCGGGAGCCGATCCTCACGTGGAGACGACGGGCCTGGGCGCGGGAGGCGATCCGCGCACCGGGCCGGCCCGTCCGCTGGTGGCCGCGTCGTGGCGCCGGTCGGTACGCGCGCGCGTGAGCCCCGACGGGACGGCGCGGGTGGAACTGGACGAGGACGAGCTCGCCGCGTACCGGGAGGCCCATCCCCTCGCCGCGGCGATGCCGGTGATCCGGGAGCTGATGGGGGCGTACGCGACGGACGGGGAGCACCTCCTCGCGGTCTGCGACGCCGCCGGGCGGATGCTGTGGGTCGAGGGGCATCCGGGCACCCTGCGCAAGGCCCGGGCGATGAACTTCGTGGCCGGGGCCCGCTGGTCGGAGGCGGCAGCGGGTACGAACGCGCCGGGTACGGCCCTGGCCGTCGACCGTCCCGTCCAGGTGGTCTCCGCCGAGCACTTCCGGCGTCCGGTGCGGGCGTGGACCTGCGCCGCGGCGCCCGTGCACGATCCGCACAGCGGGCGGGTGCTGGGCGCGGTCGACGTCACCGGCGGGGAACGGCTCGCGCACCCGCACAGCCTCGGCTTCGTCCAGGCGGTGGCACGGGCTGCCGAGTCCCAACTGGCGCTGCTCGGGCCGGCGCCGGAGCCGGGGCGGCCGAGGCTGTCGGCGCTGGGCCGGGACGAGGCGCTGCTCTCGGTGGGCGGGCGGCGGCTGCGGCTGAGCCGTCGCCACAGCGAGATCCTGGTGATCCTCGCGCACCGCCCGGAGGGCGTCGGCGGCGACGAGCTCCTGACCCTCCTGTACGAGGACGAGTCGGTCACCCCGGTGACGCTGCGGGCGGAGCTGTCGCGGCTGCGCGCGCTGCTGGGCCCGGACGTGCTGCGGTCGCGCCCGTACCGGCTCGCCGGGGTGGTGGACGCGGACTTCGCGACGGTCGACAGACGACTGGCCTCGGGGGCCGTCGCGGCGGCGGCCGGGGAGTACGCGGGTCCGCTGCTGCCCGCGTCGACCGCGCCCGGGGTCGTACGGCTGCGGGAGCGGCTGGCGGGCCGGCTGCGGGCCGCGCTGGTGGACCGGCGCGATCCGGGGCTGCTCGCGGACTGGGCGTACAGCGCGTGGGGCGAGGACGACGTGGTGGTCTGGCGGGCGCTGTGCGCGGCCGTACCGGCGCCGCAACTCCCTCCCGTACGGGCGAGGCTCGACTCCCTGGAGGCGGAACTGTCCGCCGGTGCAACGGACTTGCAACGTACGGGTCACCACACTCGGGCGTGAGCGCCGGCCAGGGACGGCCGGCGCGTCCCAGGGAGGCCATGCCCATGACCCGTTACGCCGCACCCGGTACCGAGGGCGCGCTCATGTCGTACCAGGCCCGCTACGACCACTGGATCGGCGGCGAGTACGTCGCCCCGGCGTCCGGCCGTTACTTCGAGAACCCCAGCCCGGTCGACGGCCGCCCCTTCACGGAGGTCGCGCGCGGCACCGCCGAGGACGTGGAACGCGCCCTCGACGCGGCACACGCGGCCGCCCCGGCGTGGGGGCGGACGGCACCGGCGGAGCGGGCGCAGGTGCTGCTGCGGATCGCGGACCGCATGGAGAACAACCTGGAGGCGCTCGCCGTCGCCGAGACCTGGGACAACGGCAAGCCCGTCCGGGAGACGCTCGCTGCCGACATCCCCCTCGCGATCGACCACTTCCGCTACTTCGCGGGGGCACTGCGGGCCCAGGAGGGCGCGCTGAGCGAGATCGACGACGACACCGTCGCGTACCACTTCCACGAGCCGCTGGGCGTCGTCGCTCAGATCATCCCGTGGAACTTCCCGATCCTCATGGCGGTCTGGAAGCTGGCCCCGGCCCTGGCCGCCGGCAACGCGGTGATCCTCAAACCGGCCGAACAGACCCCCGCCTCCGTGCACTTCTGGCTCAGCCTGGTCGCGGACCTCCTGCCGCCCGGCGTCCTGAACATCGTCAACGGCTTCGGCGAGGAGGCCGGCAAGCCACTGGCCACCAGCCCGCGCGTCGCGAAGATCGCCTTCACCGGCGAGACGACCACGGGCCGGCTGATCATGCAGTACGCCTCGGAGAACCTGAAGCCGGTCACCCTCGAACTCGGCGGCAAGTCCCCCAACATCTTCTTCGACGACGTCTGGGCCGCGGACGACGACTTCCGCGACAAGGCCCTCGAAGGCTTCACCATGTTCGCCCTCAACCAGGGCGAGGTCTGCACCTGCCCCTCACGCGCCCTCGTCCAGCGCGGCCACTACGCCGAGTTCCTCGAAGCCGCCGTCGCCCGCACGGAGAAGATCCTCCCCGGCCATCCCCTCGACACCGACACCATGATCGGCGCCCAGGCCTCCGCCGACCAGCTCCGCAAGATCCTCTCCTACCTGGAGATCGGCCAGCAGGAAGGCGCCAAGATCCTGACCGGCGGCCAACTCGTCGAGCACGGCGGCGACCTCGCAGGCGGCTACTACGTCCAGCCCACCATCTTCGAGGGCGACAACCGCATGCGCATCTTCCAGGAGGAGATCTTCGGCCCCGTCGTCGCCGTCACCTCCTTCACCGACTTCGACGACGCCATCCGCACCGCCAACGACACCCTCTACGGCCTCGGCGCCGGCGTCTGGACCCGCGACACCAACACCGCCTACCGCGCGGGCCGCGCGATCCAGGCGGGCCGCGTCTGGACGAACTGCTACCACGCCTACCCGGCCCACAGCGCTTTCGGAGGCTACAAGCAGTCGGGCATCGGCCGGGAGACCCACAAGATGATGCTGGAGCACTACCAGCAGACGAAGAACCTCCTGGTGTCGTACTCGCCGAAGAAGCTCGGTTTCTTCTAGGGGCACGAAAGGAGGCGCCTGACCTGGGTTTTTACCCGGCAGGCGCCTCTCGCGCGCCCCACCTATCGGAGGGTCGCGTTTGCGTCGAAACTCCCTGTTCATCCCATCGGTCTCCCACTCCTGACCAGCTCTTCCGGACCAGCCACGGACCAAGACTCCGGCTCACCCCGCAGGCGCCTCACCCGGCTGACGCGGTCCCACTCCTCCCTGGACTGCTCGGCAAGACGGTTCGCCTGCCCCCGAACGCCGTCCAGGAACTCGGCGTAGAAGCGGAAGGGGACCTCGATGCTCTGACCGGCTCTGTAAGTGTCGGGAGTCGAGGATCACCGGCAGGAGTACGACGACCGTAAGGAGCGCGGTTCACGAGGCGCCGCCCGCCACGACCGGGCGACTGGCCTTGCGCCCGCTCATCACCCTCGGCCCGGGCATTTCCTGGTGATGCCGGATGTCACCGTCGTCACGGTGGCCGTTCCCGCCATCCGTGACTCGGTCGGTGCCGGGGCCTCGGCGACGGCTTGGGCCGTCTCCGGCTGCGGTGCCGTCTTCGGCGGCCTGCTGCTCATGGGCGGCGGCTTCGGCGACCGGCTCGGGCACCGGAAGGTGTCCCTCACCGACCTCGGTGTCTTCGCCCTCGCCTCGGCCGGGTGCGCCCCGGCCTCCACTCCGGCGGTACTCGGCGCGGGGCGCATGGTGCAGGGTGCCCGGCGGCGCCCTCCTGGTACCCGCCTCCCTGGCCCTCCTGACCGCCGCCCACCCGGCAGCGGCGGCACGGACCAGGGCCCTGGTCGTCTGGGCCGGGATGTCCGCCATCGCGTTCGCCGCCGGCCCTCTCGTGGGCAGTCTGCTGGTCGCGGCCCCGCTCCAGGGCGCCTGACGGCCCGCCACCGCCCGTACACGCCGATGACGGGAGCGCTGCTGCTCGGCGCGGCGGGGTTCACCGGCCCCGACACGCCCTGCTGGGTGCTGCTGCCGGCCCTCGTCGCGACCGGACCCGCCACCCCCAGCACCGTCCTTGCTGCCACGGCCGCCGTCGTGCAGGCCGCGCCGCCGAGAACACCGGTGCGGCCTCGGCGGTGTTCAACGTCGCTCGCCAAATCGGCAACTCGCTCGGCGTCGTCCTCTTCGCCTCGCTCGCCGCTGGCCGGGACCTGATCCCGGGCCTGCACATCTCCGCTCTCATCGCCGCGGCAGCCTTCCCCACCGCCGCGCCGCTCGCCCTGTCCTCCTGGCGCAACGCCAGGGCACTCAGACGCGGCGTGCGGCCTCCGTCAGGGCGTCCTTGACCTCGCGCGCCACGCGGGCGGCGTCGCCGGGGTTGTTCACCACGTCGGTGTGATTCATGTCGATGACGAGGACCTCGCTGGCCGAGTAGTGCTTGTGCACCCAGTCGTCGTAACCGGACCACAGCGTCCGGTAGTACTCCACGAGGGCCTCGTCCTGCTCGAAATCACGGCCGCGCAGGCCGATGCGCTTGAGCACCGTCTCGAAGTCCGCCTTGAGGTACACCATGAGGTCGGGTGCCTTGCGGTACGGCAGGCCGTCGATCTCGCGCATCATCTCGTTCAGCAGCCCCTCGTACACCTGCATCTCGAGCGAGCTGATGCGGCCCAGGTCGTGGTTGACCTTGGCGAAGTACCAGTCCTCGTAGATGGACCGGTCGAGGATGTTGTCGCCCTGCTTGTACGCCTCCTTGATCGAGGCGAACCGCGTCTGGAGGAAGTAGAGCTGGAGCAGGAACGGGTAGCGCTTCGCCTCGATCTCCTCGGGACTCGCCGTGTAGAAGAGGGGCAGGATCGGGTTGTCGTCCACGCTCTCGTAGAAGACCCCGCTGCCCAGCTCCTTCGCGAGCAGCTCGGCCACACTCGTCTTGC
This sequence comes from Streptomyces sp. NPDC004284, assembly GCF_042874035.1. Taxonomy (NCBI): domain Bacteria; kingdom Bacillati; phylum Actinomycetota; class Actinomycetes; order Kitasatosporales; family Streptomycetaceae; genus Streptomyces; species Streptomyces sp. NPDC004284. Next base: position 99,923 of record NZ_JBIAMJ010000023.1, read on the forward strand.
CGATCCCGATCATGCCGCCGACGACGATCACTGACATACCTCACTTCTCCCTGGGGACCTCTGTTCGCGGGCGGGGGCTTGGCCACCCCCACCACGGGGACATGCCGCGGCGGTCACTCGATTCCCCAGGATCTTCGTGATCAGTGTCACGTGGTCCCCACCCAGGACCGAACCCCCGACACCGGCGCCGTCCCCGGCCCGCTGACCTGCCGCTTCGCGGGCGCCGCCCAGAGGGACGGCGACCGTCTCACGGCCGCTACGAAGCATAGATGACGGCTCACCCCGAGTCGGCCCCGCCGGCAGCAGCGCCCACGGGGCACATACGGCACGGGGAGTCACGGGTGGCACGTCGGATCGGGCCTTGGGACCATTTTCCCCGGAGGACACCTATGGCTCCTGGCATGCACAAGTCTCCGCCGGAAGGCTCTGCGGGACACGGGGAGACCGAGGGCGTGGAGCCGGCGACCGGCTCCGGGAAGCACCGTCGGTCACTCCGGCTCACGCTCCCCGGCTGCTGGGGTGCGCTCCTCCTCGCCTGCCTCTCCTTCACCCCCTCCCTGCTGCCCCGCAGCGGGGTGCTCCAGGGGTTGATCTGCGGTATCAGCGCGGCCATCGGCTACGGGCTCGGCGTGATCGCGGCCTATGTGTGGCGAGCGTTCGCCGACCGGGAGGCGCGAGAGGCGTCGCGGAGGTCGTGGCGTGTTCTCCTCGTCTGCGCGATCGTGCTGTTCGGGCTGGCGTTCGGGTTCGGTCAGTACTGGCAGCACGAGATCCGCCGACTGATGGGGATCACCGACTACAGCGTTCCCGCCGCCGTCGCCTCCCCGTTCCTGGCCGCGCTCGTCTTCTGGCTCCTCCTGCTCGCGGGCCGGGGGCTGCGGCGCCTGTACCGGTGGTTCGCACGTCTCCTCCGCCGCCGGATCGGGCCGCGGGCGGCGCGGGTGGTCGGCTGGGTCGTGGTGGCGGGCCTGGTGTGGTCGGTCGTCAGCGGCGTACTGCTTGCCGGCTTCATGAACGCGGCGAACGAGTCGTTCTCGCTGCGCGACACCACGACGCCGGAGGGCGTGCACCAGCCCACATCCACGCTGCGCTCCGGCGGGCCCGGTTCGCTGGTGCCGTGGGACACGTTGGGCTACCAGGGCCGGGCCTTCACCGGCAGCGGTCCGACGGCCCGGGACATCGGCGCCTTCACCCACCGCCCGGCGCAGGAGCCCGTCCGGGCCTACGCCGGGCTCCAGACCGCCGACGACACGGAGGCACGCGCCGAGCGGGCCGTCGCCGACCTCCAGCGGGCCGGCGGCTTCGAGCGTGCGAACCTGCTCGTCATGACGACCACGGGAAGCGGCTGGGTCGACCCCGCCGCCGTGGACTCGTTCGAGTACCTCAGCGACGGCGACTCCGCCGCCGTGGCCCTGCAGTACTCGTACCTCCCGTCCTGGATCTCCTATCTCGTGGACCAGTCCAAGGCGCGCCAGGCCGGCCGGGAGCTCTTCGACGCGGTGTACGACGTCTGGTCCAAGCTGCCCCAGGGCCAGCGCCCGCGGCTGTTCGTCGCCGGCGAGAGCCTGGGGTCGTTCGGCGGCGAGGCGGCCTTCAGCGGCGAGTACGACCTGCGCAACCGCACCGCCGGCACCCTGTTCGCCGGTCCGCCGAACTTCAACACCCTGTTCCGCGAGTTCAGTGACCACCGCGAGACGGGAAGTCCGGAGATCGAGCCCGTGTACCGGCAGGGGCGAACCGTACGGTTCACCGAGGACCCGACCGCCGGGATCACTCCGGAGGGCGCGCCGTGGAACGGCACGCGGGTGCTGTACCTCATGCACGCGTCCGACCCGATCGTCTGGTGGAGCCCGAAGCTGGCGCTCTCCGAGCCCGACTGGATCGGCGAGGCGCCCGGCAGCGACGTGCTGGAAGAAATGGTCTGGATCCCGTTCGTCACCTTCTGGCAGGTCACGGCGGACCTGCCGTTCTCCACGGGTGTGCCGGACGGACACGGTCACACGTACAAGGCGGCGTACGTCGACGGCTGGAACGCCGTCATGAGGCCTTCGGGCTTCACGCCGCAGGACCTGGCCCGGCTGCGGGACGTCATCCAGCCACCGGAGCACTGAGCTCCCCGCCCGGCCCGGGTCGCGCGCTCAGCGCAGCAGGAAGCCGACGGCGTAGCCGAACGCGTTGACCGCCCAGTGCAGCCCCATGGGGGCCAGCAGGCTGCCGCTGCGGCGTCGCAGCTCGCAGAAGAGGACGCCCGACGCCGCCGTGAACAGCACGGCTCCCATGATCGCGAGGACGGAGCCGAGCGCGGAGTCCCCCAGGACCGAGGTCAGCGCGGGTTTCGCGGTTGCCAGGTGCAGGGACGGCAGGACGTGCCAGAGGCCGAAGAGCACGCTCGACACGGTGGTCGCCCAGACGGTTCCACGGGCCCTGCGCACCAGCCCGTAGAGCACTCCGCGGAAGGCGATCTCCTCCACCAGGACGGTGCCGACGGGGACCTCCACGAGGACGCGCGCCGCCAGCTCGCTCCCTGTCATCCCGTCGTACCGCCGGTCCTCGAACAGCGAGCGGGTGTCCGGCAGCAGCGCTCCGGCGGCGTAGACGAGTCCGACGAGGCCCATCAGGACCAGCGCCCATCGCGCGCCGCGGGCGAGTGTCCCGGGTGCGAGACCCGCGTCCGCCAGGGTGCCTCCCGCCCAGCGGAGCACACCGAGCAGCAGGCCGCTGACCGCGACGGCCGTCAGCAGGCGGAGCGGGCCGGTCCAGCGGTGCAGCAGCAGATTCGCGGCGGCGAGGACGACGACCGTGAGGATGACGGCCGGCCAGGTGCCGATCGGCCCGCGCCACCGGCTTCGCGCCCGGTCGTCCGCGGTGCGCCGCCCTCGTACCGCGGGCCGCTCGGCATCGTCCGGATCACGGCTCTCCACGCCACCGGTCCCCTACGAGCGGTCGTGTTTGAGTGAGTCCCTGATGCCTTCGGCTCGGTGGCGGACACTCGTCATCTTCCGACGGATCTTGACTTTCATCTGGTCCGTCTTGCCCTCGGCCTCAAGGCGCTCGTGGCCGGTGATCTTTCCGGTGATCTCTTTGAGCCTGCCCTTGGCCTTGTCCATGGCACCACCCATGTCCGTGGTCCCTCCGTCGCTTCGGTTCCCACCTCCACGCTAGGTTCGGGCACCCGAAGATGCGCGTCGGCGGGGGCGCGGGGCCCGGCAACCCCGGCCACCCCCGTGCACGACGGCCGCTGGACCCAGGACGGACCGAAGGCCGTCTGGAAGAGTGAAGGCCAGGGCAACGTGCGCCGGCAGCAGGTCGTCACGGTGCAGAGCCGCCAGTACCTGAACCTTCCCGAGGAGGTGCAGGAGCACCTGTTCCGCGGCGACACGTTCTCCGAAATGTTGCCGGTCGGCCCCGACTCGATCCGTGGCCGCAGCCCGAGGAACCTCCGGATCGCCTACATCGAGGACACGCTCCTCGAATTGGCCAACGAGAAGCCGGACCGCATCCGGCTGGCCCCTGCCGCGTTCGACCCTGCCGACAGGACGACGGTGTCACGGGCACGCACGGCGCCGGTCGCGGTACCGGTCGACACGGCGTAGAGCCGGTCGGCCCCGACCAGCCGGGCGGCCAGCCCCCGGCGTTCCGCATCCGCCGTCCGCACCCAGCACACCGCGAGGTCCAGGCCGCCGTCAGCGACCCGGGCAGCCTGCGCGTGGGACGGGGCGCCCCAGGCGTCGACGTGCACCCGGGCCACCCCGGAGGTGCGAGCGGTGAGATCGGCGGGCAGCCAGTTCACATAGCCCAGTCGCACCGGGTCCGCCCCCGAGAGCCGGCCCGCCATGCGCTGGAGGTCCTCCGCACGGTCCAGCAGGGCTCGTACGTGCGGAAGGAGCGCGGTACCGGCAGGGGTGAGCACGACCGAGCGCCGGTCACGGTCGAACAGGCGCACCTTCGGAGCCTGGCCATGCGTGAGTTCCTGGTCGAGATCACGACCGCCGTCCCCGAGGGCACATCCCAGGAAGAGGTCGACCGGCGCCGCGCCGCCGAGGCCGTGCGGGCGGGCGAGCTCGCCGGGGCCGGGCGTCTCGCCCGCCTGTGGCGCCCCGTCGGCGAGCTCCGCGGCATCGGCGTCTGGCGGGCCGTCGTCGGCCCGGACCGCCGCCAGGTGAGGGTGGCCGACTCGATGAGAATGAGACTGCCGACAGCACGCGGACGTCCCCTGAGCCGGATCAGGGGGACGGTTGCGGCCGGCCGCGCAACGCTCGCTGGACCGTGCGGTGTTGAGCATTCCTGTGTGCGCTTCTGAGTACGGGCACTCACGACGTGGCAGACGGCCGGCGGCGAAGGTGAGGGCACACCGAACAACAGGAGACCCTCATGAGCACGTCCTCGGGCACGATCCGGCCCGCCGCCCCCGTCCGACGCGGGAAGCACCGCTTCGCCGTCGCCGCCCTGACGGGCGCTGCCGCGATGGCCGTGCTCACGGGATGCGCCGGGTTGGAGTACGAGGAGGACGTCTGCAGCTCGGGCGAGTACCCCGTGCTGTCCGTGGGCGGTACCGGATCCGCCTGTGTCCAGGACGGCGAGGAGCCTCCGGCGGGATTCGCCCGGTATCCGGAGGGCAAGGTACCGCGCGAGGTCGACGACACGTGGGACGTGTACTGGCGCACCCACACCCTCGACAAGGACGGCGACATCGTCGACGCCCCCGCCGAGGGATGACGCGAGGGCGTGCCTTCGCACGACCGGCGGGGACGTACGGGATCTCCTCGACGTCGAGGTGGTGGCCCGGCCCGATCGGGGCGCGGGCGGCAGCGGCCAGGGCGTGGGCCGGGGCGCCGGGCCGGGGGCGTCCCCCGTGACGTACACCTCGGACGCGTACGGCTGCACCTGGCTCACCGTACGACGTCCCGCCGAGGACCTGACCGCGTTCCGGGCGCCGATCGCGCCGAGAGCCGCAACAACACCCTTGAGCTCCAGGTCAGGGGCCTGCTCGCCAGCGACCTCGTGATGAAGCAGGCCCCGGACACGTACGCCTCACTGGTGCTCCGGTGAGGGAAGAAGCACTGCCGCGGGACCGGCACGGTGCTCGCGCCCGGGTGCCCCTGGCTCCGGCCGGCCCCGGGCACAGCGCCAAGAGAGGCCAGGGAGTCTCCCTGGTTTCGAGTGGCTGCGCGTCGGGGAACTGATGCGGCTTCAGCCGCGTCCGGTCGGGATACATGGCCTCACCCCCTGTGGTCGGGACAAGGAGTTCCCATGGCCACACTCGAGACCAGCGGCCACGACGGCCCTTCCTGGGCCTGCCGGCAGGCGCCACCGTCGCCACCCGGCTCGGCCTGGCCGACCAGGCCTGCGCGGCCTCGACATCCGGTGCGCGCATGTCCGCTCGTCGCACGCGAACGTCCTGCCGCTGCTCATGACGCACGGCCGGCCAGGCTCGATCGTCGAGTTGCTGAAGGTCGTCGGACCGCTCACGAAGCCGACGGCGCACGGCGGTCGCGCCGCAGACGCCTTCCACCTCGTCCTGCCGACGATGCCCGGCTACGAGATCGTCCGGCGCGACACCACCCGTCGCGAACACGACGTCACCACCGAGACCAGCATCAACCAGATCGCGGGCAACCTCACCAAATGGCTGGCCGCCCTACCTAAACACCGCCTACTGATCTTTTCGTTAGTTCTGTGGGGTTGACGGGTGGATGGTCAGGCCGGTGGGGGTGAGGAAGGAACAGGGAAGGCGGTCGTTCTGGTTGATGCGGCGGATGCCCTGTTCGGTGACGTCGGCGACATCGGCGACATCGGCGAGATGGTTGCCGGCGAGGTTGGCGAGTTCACGCTTCTGGAGCGAGGACCACAGCAGTTCCACCGGGTTGAGCTCGGGTGCGTAGGCGGGTAATCGCTCCAGGGTGAACCAGTCCTGCCCGGCGACCCAGGCCCGCATCGCCCGGCTCCCATGAGCAGACAGTCCGTCCCAGACCAGCACCACCCGCTCCCCGCAGTAGAACGTCTTCATCTGCTCCAGGACCTCGATGAGTCCGGCCGTGTCGTAGCTGCCGGGCTTGAGGTGGAAGTACAGGCGGGCCCCGCGATCGGGGTCGGTGGCGTGATAGCCGAGAGCCCGGCCATCGAGGCGCGTTTCCGGTTCAGCCGGTGCCGCAGGAGAGGGGTGCGGCCGCCCGCCGTTCGGGCCGCTGCAGACCCCATCCCAGCCGGCCGGTCAGCAGCCGCCACACCGAGGCCTTCGACAGCCTCACCCCTGTCACCCGCTCGACCACCAGACCGACTCGTCCCAGGGTCCACAGACCGGCCTCGAAGCCATCGACCTGGGCGCCCTGCTCCAGCGCGGTCCGCACCCGCTCGACCTGGGCCTCGTCCAGCTTGGGCGGACGACCGGTGGCCGGGCGCCGGCGCAAGGCATCGGCGCCGTCCTTCTCCCAGACCCGTTTCCACCGCCGCGCACTCTCGTCACTGACCCCCGGCATCCGCGCGATCTCGGCACCCGAACGCCCCTGATCGAACAACTCGGCCGCCCGCACACGCCGGGCCTCGGCCCACTGCGGCCGTGTCAAAGGAGGAACAACAGGCGAAGGCCTGAAAGACACCGCATCAGGATCCCGCCGACGACTCCACCGCACCCACAGAACTAACGAAAAGATCAATAGGCAGGCGAAACCCTCTGACACGCAGGGCGACACGGCGCAGCGGAACGGCTCATGCTTTGCACCGCGCTCCGCGGCAGCCGCCGCGTCCTCGCCACACGGTCCTCCCTCCAGCCTCGCGCGCTGCGGGTCAGTGAGCGGTCCGTGGCACGGTGACGCCGTCAGTGGTATGAGCGTGGTGAAGCGGGGGTCCTGTCGAAGGGATCGCCGGGCGGCCGAGGCTCAGCAAGGCGCAGATCGCGAGACTGGAACGGGAGCTGGAGCGTGGGCCTCTGGTCCACGGCTGGGCCGACCAGCAGTGGACATTGGCCCGGATCAAGACTCTGATCGGCCGACTGTGCCACGTGGGCTACACGGTGGAGGGCACCTGGCAACTGCTGAAGCGGCACGGCTGGTCGTGGCAGCAGCCCGCCCGGCGGGCGATCGAGCGCGACGACGTGGCGGTCGTGGTCTGGAAGAAGGAGACCTGGCCGCGGGGAAGAGCATCGCGGCGGAGCGCGCGCCTACCTCGTCTTCGAGGACGAGGCTGGGCAATCGATGACTCCGCCGCGCTCCAGGACCTGGGGCGGATTGGCCGAACCCCAGTGGTGCGGGTACGCGGTCGGGCTCGGGGCGCGTGTCGATGGCGGGCATGACCTGCTACAAGCCTGGCGAGCGATCCCGGCTGATCTACCGGATCCGTGAGTACCGAGGCCGCAAGGGTGAGCCGAAGGACTTCGGCCGGCCTCGGACAGATCACACGCGCGGTCAAGCGCAAGCTCAAGATGCTGCAGTACAGGCCGCAGGTGATCGATGGCTGCTTCGCCGAAACGGGGCTGCGGTTCGGCGAAGCACCGCTGGCTGCGACGTGAGTCTTCAGCAGGGGACAGGTACTCGCCGGTCGCGATCAGCCGTGAGCCGTCGTACAACCTCACGGAAGCTTCCGGACTGAACAGGTTCCCGTACTCGTGCCAGAAGACGATCTCGATATCGACGTCGTGGGGGCGTTCCGGCTGGAACGACTCGATGCCCTCCGCCGGCCCCGTCTGCGCCCCACCCCGTCGGCAGCAGGTTCTGCCGGGCGGACGTCACCGGCATCACCCGGCGGCGAGGAGGACCGGCGCAGAACTCCTCGCGCCGGGGGACGGGGGTGTGGTTCGTGTTCATGCCCGGCGTCCTTGGGGCCGCCGGTGTCTTGCGAGTCGCGCGGCGTCGGCCTGCTCGGTCCGGACGTAGGTCAGGGGCGGGGCGATGCCTTCGATCTCGCGGAACCGCTGCTCGTTTCCGGCGGTGCGGGGTGGCCCCGCTGGGATCCGCCGCGTTCTCCGCCGATGAGATGCGGACGCTGTCCCCTCCGGGCAGAGTGGGAAGGACCTGTTCGTACCGAGGTGGTTCCCTGTGGTCCCGCGTGCTGGAGACCGGGACGAAGTGATGCGAGGATTGTCGTGACGTCGGAGTGATCGATGTTCCGCAGACGGCCGGCCGACAACAGTGAGGATCTTCTGGTCCGGCTCGGGTCGCTGACCGCCAGGGCGCGGGAGTTGGCCGAGACGCAGCGTTCGCGTGTCGAGCTCGCCGTGGCCCTGCAGCGCGGCATGCTGCCCTCGCACCTGCCCAGTTTTCCGGGCGTCCGGCTGGCCGTCCGCTATGAGCCCGCCAACCACGGGCTCAACGTCGGCGGTGACTGGTACGACGCTTTCTCCCTGCCCGGCGGGCAGATCGGCATGTCCATCGGAGACGTGCAGGGACACAACATCGAGGCCGCCGCCTTCATGGGACAGGTCCGCGTGGCACTGCGCGCGCTGGCCTCCGTCACCGGAGACCCGGGAGAGTTGCTCGGTCGCACCAACGACCTGCTCATCTCTCTGGGCGCCGACCTCTTCGCCACCTGCACCTTCCTGCGGCTCGACCCCGCTGCCGGCACCCTGGAGTGCGCCCGGGCCGGTCACATCCCTCACATCTGGGCCACCACCGACGGCCGCTCCGGCATCGACGACAGCGAGGGCGGGCCTCCGCTCGGTGTGCTGCGCGGCGTCGACTACCCGGCCTCGCGCCACCGGCTCGCCGCCGACGGTGTCTTCGTCCTCCTGACCGACGGGGTGGTGGAGGGGCCCTCGCTCCACGTCGACGAGGGTCTGGACCGGGTGACGAGGCTCGCCGGGATCACCGCCGTCGCCGGACTGGACGTCGACGCGCTCGCCACCGCCGTCATGAAGCTGGCGGCCACGGTGGGGCACGAGGACGACGCGGCCGTCCTGGTCGTCGGCCATGACGGCGGTCCGGCCCGGCCGGCGGCCAAGGAGTGAGGGGAGGGGGCTCGCCTCGGGCCGGGTCGGTCCTCGGACCCGCCCGGGCCCGTGCCGGACGGCGGCGCCCGACACGCAGGGGCGTTGCTCGGTCGTGGCGGCCCGGCCGGTGTCTGATGGCTGACGTGTTGGATACTCGGCAGTTCCGGTCCTCCACGGAGGCGGCTCTGATGTCGCTGGCCGTGGCGGTTTGCTACTACGCGGCCGGACGACTCGGCCTGATGGGCCGCCTCGTCGTCGAAGGCGTGGTGGTCACCCCCATCTGGCCTCCCACCGGCGTCGCCGTCGCCGCCCTGCTGCTGCTCGGCGCGCGGGTCTGGCCTGGGATCGCCCTCGGCTCCTTCCTCGTCATCGCCTCCCTCACCACTCCGGGGCCCACCACAGTGGTCACCGTGGTCAGCAACACCGTCGCGCCACTCTGCGCCTTCCTGCTGCTGAGACGGGCCGGCTTCCGGCACGACATGGCGCGGCTGCGGGACGGACTCTCCCTGGTCTTCCTCGGCGGGTTCGGCGCCATGATGATCAGCGCGACCGCGGGGGTCGGACTGCAGGTGGCGAAGAGCTCCCTGGACACGAGCGAGTTCTGGCCCGCCTGGCTGGCCTGGTGGGTGGGCGACACGATGGGGGTGCTGCTCGTCGCCCCGCTCATGCTCCTCCTCGCGGGGCCGGCCGGACGGTTCCGGGTACGGCGCTGGAAGGAGGCGGCCTTTCTGGGGCTGACGACCCTGATCCTCATGCCCATGGTCGTACTCAGCCCGATGAGCATGCTCTTCCTCGTCTTCCCCCTGCTGATCTGGGCAGCGCTCCGCTTCCAGCTCGCCGGAAGCATGCTGTGCGCGCTCTTCGCCTCCGTGCTCGCCACCTTCGAGGCGACCTCCGGACGGGGCGCGTTCCTCCACCTCACCGACGTCGAGATCATGGCCAAGCTCCAGGCGTTCAACGGTTCCGCCGCCCTGACCGCCCTGCTTCTCGCCTCCGTCATCACCGAGCAGCGTGCGACCCGCCGGTCGGTGCGCCGCGCCTGCCAGGAACTGGCGGAGGTCCTGGAGCACCTCGCGGCGGGCGAGCCCTCACCGGGCCCACCTGGCACCGCCGAGAGCCGGGCAGCCCCACCCGGCGGGCACCGGAATCCGTGATCCCCGCGCCGGAGCCGGCGCAGGGATCAGGAGCCGTACAACGACTGCAAGGCATGGGAACTCTCCGGCGCCAACAAGCTGGTGCGTGATGGCGTTGGAGATGCACGGTCCTGAGCTGGCGGCCTGTTCCGTGAGCGTCCGGCGGGACACGTCGAGCTGGGCGGTGGCCTGGAGCTGACCCGCGTCCCAGGCGGCGGCCGCCCGTTGTCGGGCGGCCTCCCAGGCGGCAGCGGCCTGCCGCTCCCCCGCCGCCCACACGGCCGCTGCCTGCCGCTTGGCAGCAGCGAGGGCGAACACCCCGTCAGCGCTCCGCCGCCGATCGCGGCCCCCGCGGCGACGAGCGCCGTCAGCACGGCGTCGTTCACGTCGGACGCCCAGCGTCCCGCCCCGCCCGCACATCCTGCTTCTACCTGCTCCTCCACAAGACCGACGGTTGTGCAAGTCCCTCATTCTGCCCAGCCGGACCCGCGGGAACCCGCGCCGCCGCCCGGAATCGGGTACGCCTAGAGCTCACCCCTTCGACTCCTCTGACCCGTACTGGTCACATGCAAGTGGGCCGCAAGGCGCCGATTCCGGGTCTCCGTCGTGGGACTGGTGGTCCCCGCGCGAGCGGGGGTGCAGGGATCACAACTCGCGGTTCATCTTGGGCATAAGGGAGGCGGGGCTCAGCGTCCCTCGTCCTACGGTGCGAACTACTCCCGTTTGGCGCGGGGCCAGGGACGAGACCGACCAAGATCCGGGCCACACGCGGACCAGCCGCCTGCAGCTTAGCCGAATTCACAGCCGTTTCCGCTGGTCAGCGGCCACACGGGGCGTGCACCACCAGCACACGAAAAACTCCTGTTCGACGCCGGGGCCGCCGCCGAGGGTGCCCGCAGGGATGGAGGCACGCAACCTGGCCGGGCTCACAGGACACGGCACCCTCGCGGGGTGCCGCCTTGCCCCTCGCCCCCCCCTGGAGACGGTGCTGGGCGAGGCGTACGAGTGGCCGGGCCGTCCGGACGAGCCGCTGAACCTGATGATGATCGAGGACGCCGCTCGTGAGGTCGACTGGACGGGCTTCGACGACGCCCATCCGGACACCGAGGCCGCTCGCCGCGACCTCGGCGCCCGCCTGGTGGCCGCTCTGGCTCCGATGCCGGGGGACCCGACCTGTCCCCCGTCCACGGTGTTCGCGGCCTACAACCGATACCGCGGGACAAAGGACACGCAGGTGTGGCCCTTTGCGGACCACGGAGGCGGACACGGAACCGAGCGGCATGTGCAACTGAACCGGATCGAGGACCAGGGCCTGCTGCCGACCCGGACGTGACGCCAAGGCGACGCGATCGATCCGACTCCATGGAGGAGCCAGGGGACTCACTGGGCCTTCGGGTGTCGCCGCAAGCCGACTCCGCACGCCGTCAGGCATGTTCGTCGTGGACGCGGCGACATCGCGGTGCGTCAGTGCCGGCAGGACAGCCGGACGTGGAGCAGCTCGGTCCGCAGTGCGGGTGTGCCGTCGACCGGTGCCGGGTTCTCCGCGGTCGGCTCGATGCCTCCGGCGGCGACCTTGTCGAGTGTCGCCAGACCGTCGGGGCCGACCGTGCCGAACACCGTGTAGTTCGGTCGCAGCGCGGAGTCGCCGTAGACGACGAAGAACTGTGAGCCGTTCGTGTTCGGACCGGCGTTGGCCATCGCCAGCAGGCCGCGTCCGTAGAGCCGGCGCGTGCCTGTGGGATCGGTGGCTGCGGGCGGCAGGTCCACCGGCAGTTCGTCCTTGTACTTGTACCCGGGCCCGCCCTCACCGGTGCCGGTCGGGTCGCCGCACTGCAGGACCTTCAGCGTCGGGTACGCCGTCAGGCGGTGGCACACCGTACGGTCGTAGAACCCGTGCCGTGCCAGGTGCAGGAAACTCTGGACCGTGCACGGCGCCTTGGCCCGGTCCAAGCGCAGCGATAGCGGGCCCTGACTGGTCGGAACAGCCAAGTCGACCGTGCCACGAGCAGGGGTGCGCCGTGGGTCGGGCGGCAGCGGAACACGGAGCGCCGGCGGCTCGTCCGGGGTCTGGCTGTACTGGCAAGGACCGTGCGTGGTGCGCGGCGGAGCGCTGTCGGAAGCGGTGGCGACACTCCCCCCGGACACCACTAACGCCACGGCCGCGAATGCACTGACCAGTGCTCGTCTCATCTTGCACGCCCTCCCGATGATCTCCAGGTCTTGGAGCGGTCGCAGTTTAGGGCGTGGTGTGGCCCGCGGGAGTGGGATTTCCGGCCGATCAGCGTGACCAGAGCCCCCTCATTCATGGCGACACGTCCTTGGCCTTGCCGGGACCGCTGGGGTCCGTACCGAATCGACGGCAACGTGGAACACCCCGCGAGTGAAGGGAGCATCGGTGCCCTGTCGCGGAGCCCGGGAAGGCGCCGCCGTCGGTCTGGGCCGGCGCATATCCAGCGTTCGCCAAGCCGCTCCGCGCCCCAGCCCCGTCCCCACCGGAGCCATGGCGCAGCCGACTCGTCCCGCCGCAGGCGCAGACGCTCCTTCAGGAGCCATGCCCAGCTGTGGGTCGTCCCGTTCGCCGGGCACCGGCTGAACTTGCCAGGAGCCGGTCCCGAAACGCACAAGAGCGCGGGAGGCATGTCTGAGGTGGAGCCTTCCCTCACGAGTCGTCCAGCTCCCGCGCCGCCCTCCCGACGAACCCTCTGTTCTGCTATCAGGCAGGGCAAGGGCCTAGAAACTCTCTGGGATCCGCTGGCGGCGGGGTCCCAGCTCCGGCATCAGAACCGGGAGGCTGACAGACTCTCCGCAGCAGCGAGGGAGGCCTCATGGGTTTCGGTTCCCGCGTCGGCGTGCCGGTCCCAAGCGTGCGCGTCCCGACCAGGGGCGTACGGACATCCATCGGACCTCGGATGGCACGCGTGAACGTGGGCGGCGGCCGAGCGACGCTCTCTTCGGATGCAAGGAGGGTTCCGTGGTCCCGGCGCCCCCGGGGGTGGGGCGCAGGTCTGGATCCAGTACTCGGAGTTTCCTTCGTGCTCCCCGCCGGTGCGGGGGCGGGGCAGCGGCCACGCAGGGCGCGTCCCACCAGCAGACCAAGAACCTGCTGGTCAGCTGCTCGCCGAAGAAGCTCGGTTTCTTCTAGAGGCACGAAAGAGGCGCCTGACCTGGGCTTTCACCCGTCAGGCGCCTCTCTCGCACCGCAAAGGGAGGGGACGGGTTGCGCCGAAACTCCCAGCTCCTCCCTCCCGTGTCCCAGGCCTGACCAGCGCTTCCGGACCAGTCACGGACCAAACTCCGGACTCACCGCTCAGGCGCCTGGCCCCGGCTGACGCGGTCCCGCTCCTCCATGGACTGCTCGATGAGGCGGTTGGCCCCTGCGCTCGCACGCCGTCCAGGAACCTGGAGGTCGGCGCTGCAGAAACTCCTCGGCACTGCCGCTGCTGTTGACGTCTACCCCGGTGACCCACCGCACGGGTTGTTCCGACGCCGGCTAGCGGTAGACGAGGTCCGCCAGCTCGCGCAGCAGCATCGACTTGCCGCTGTTGTTCGTGCCGGTCAACACCGTCCTCCCGTCGGCGGGCGGCCTCACCACCCTGCCGTCCGTGAGCATCGGTCGACCGCGGGGCCCCTTGCTGCACCTGCACCACGGCCTGACCGGTCTGGGGCGTGCGACTTTCAGCCGGGGTTATCATCGGTGCCGAAGGCCGTGCCGCCTGATCGGACGGCGGTACGGCCTTCGGTTGTGGGTCGGTGGCGGTCAGCGCCGGAAGGACTTCAGGAAGAGGGAGTCCCCGCTGTCCTGGTAATTGTCGTTGACGCCCAGTCCTGAGGTAAAGCTGCCGTTCTCGTAGCCGGCCCAGTCCTGGATGGGGTTGGTGTCGATGGGCGGCAAGCTACCGGTCCCGTAGTCGAGGTGTTTGAAGGAGCGCGGGGAGTCCTCGGCGGAGCCGAACTGGTAGGCACGGCCGCGGGTGGAGTAGGGCTGATAGAGCGCGTAGGAGCCGTTCTTGGTGGTCTGTTTGGTCAGGCTGTTGTTGAAGAAGACGTTCTGGGGGCCGCTGGAGCCGGACCACTTGACGGCCTTGTTGCCGGCGCTCCAGTAGATCGGCCACCAGGTGCCCTTGTCACCGACGCCTCCCTCACCGCCGCAGTTGGCGCTGCAGTTGCTGGAGGAATGGTTGTAGGGGACGTGGACGGTGTTGTTGTCGAAGAGGTTGCGGCGTTCCCAGCCGCCGTGCAGGTTGAGGTCGGAGTCGAAGTCGTTGGCGAAGGCGACGTTCCCGGAGGAGGACCACTGGAAGGTGAAGTGGCGCAGGTTGCGGGTGGTGTTGAAGGCGTAGAGGGAGTCCCAGACGCGGGAGCCGCGCAGGTATCCGTTGCCTCCCTTGCCCTTGTTCCAGGAGCCGTCGAAGTAGTTGTTCTCGATCTGGAGGTTCTTGGCGACTTCGGTGACGACGGGGTGGGAGCCGGTCATCTCGCCCTTGATTCCGCGGACCCAGCTGTTGGCGGCCCATTTGAAGACGATGCCGTGCATGGCGGCGTCGGGGGCGAGGTTGCCGTAGTTGTGGGTGGCGCAGTTGGGGGTCAGGTCGACGCACCGGGCGGTCAGGCTGCCCATCTGCTGGGTGAAGGTGAAGTCCTCGAACCCGACGTCCGTGATCATCTTGAGCGGGGTGACCTTGCTGGGGTAGGCGGGACCCCCTGGGGTGATGGGCGCGGAGCCGTCGGAGACGGAGTTCACGGGGAGGTCGAACTCCAGCGGCTTGTCGATGGTGACGGTGCGTCGGGTGCCGTCGACGGAGGAGATGGTGAAGACCTGCTGGCGCATGTGCAGGTCCTCCAGGCTGCCCAGTTGCCCGGCGGTGTCGATCTGCTGGCTCTGGTAGAACTTCATGCTGTTGGCCGCCCCGACCCACAGGTAGCCGCCCGGCTTGAAGACGGACATGTCGGCAGCGCCGTTGAGCTGGATGGTGCTGTCGCCCTCCCTTGCGGAGTACCCGGGGGTGGAGGAGTTCTCAGCGAGGGTGACGCCCGATTCCCAGTGCTGGTTGATCGATCCTTCGAAGAGGTCCCGGCGGTTCTCCGGGATCGCGGAGAGGTCGCCGCACATGCGCTGGTGCTTGGCCGACACCTCGCGGGTCTGCACGCGGAACAGGCCGCGTCCGGGCCAGATCCAGCCGCCGGTGCCAGTGATGGAGCCGATCGTGCCCTGGCATACGTAGCGCATCGCGTCCTGGTCCCAGCGGCTGCCCTGGTAGAGGGTGTCGTACCTGGTCGCGCTGTCCGGCCGGAACGCGATCTTGGTGCCGCTGTCGGCTTCCGTGCCCTGGCCGCGGACGACGAGGTAGGAGGCGTCGACGGCCAGTTGCTTGCTGACCTCCAGGGTGCCCTTGGGCAGTTCGATCGAGGAAAGCTTGGTGGGCGAGGCGTTGGGGGTGCAGGTGGTGCGTATGTCGTCGATGGCCTTTTGGATGCCGGCGGTGTCGTCCTGGCCGTCGTCGGCCTTCACGTTGTAGTGGTCGGCCAGGACCTGGGGAGTGATTTTGCAGCGCGGGTCGTTGGAGCGCTCCGCGGGGCCGGGCAGCCGTTGTCCGCCCCGGTAGCCGGCTTTGCTCCAATCCGGCAGGTCACCGCCCAGGCCGGTGCGGCGGTTGCCCTTGGCAAGGACCTGGCTGGTGTCGTCCAGGCCGCCGGGGACGGAGCCCGCACTGCCGGTGCAGCGTGAGGTGACCGGTCCGGTGTCGGGGTCGGCGAGGATCTTGGTGAGGCAGGCGGAGAGGGCCTGCTGGCCGAAGTAGTTGGGGTGAATCGCCTCCTGCTGGTGGCCTTGGGCCGTCCACGGGATGTCCGTGTCGATCAGGTAGGGGACCCAGCGGATCCATTCGGCCTGTGCGGCGTCCAGGGGCGCGGTCGAGTTGTTGGCAGAGGTGGCCTGCTGGGTGGAAGTGGAGCACAGCTCGTGTCCGGCGAAGGCATCCTGGACGTCCAGGAACGAGACTTTCGCCCGTGTGGCGGCCCGGCTCAGCATCGCGGTGATGTTCGCCATCACGTGGTCGCGGGCCCAGTCGCTGTCCTTGTCGAGGAACGGGCAGCCGCCCTTGGTGTAGCGCCCGTACTTTTCGAACGGGTTGGAGGAGTTCTCCGGGTAGCGGTACTCAGAGCTCTTGGGCAGTGGGTTCGGGTAGGACTGGAGCACGAGCCGGTAGCTGTCGTCGGACTGCCCGGAGTCGCGCAGGACGTCACGGATCCCGGTCAGGCTCTTGACCACGTCCTCCTCGACCACGCCCAGCGCCGCGTCGAAGTCGGCCTGCTTGACGGCCCGGCAGCCGTTGTTGTTCACGGCCGGGGCGAGGTAGGCCTTGACGCACTCCTTCACGATGTCGGAGAACTGGAGGTCGTTGCCGCCGATCGACAGCACCACGGTGGAGACGTCACGGGTGGCGGTGAGGTCGCGCAGCTGCTCGATCTGCGGGCGCTCTCCCTTGAATGTGTCGGTCAGGACGCTGGCCGTGGTCGCTCCAGAACAGGCCAGGTTGACCCGGTCGACAGTTACCGCGCCGGGCACGGCCACACCGTTGATCTCGGCGGAGTCCGACCGGTCGCACGCCGCGTCGGGCTTGGCGGCGTAGGAAGTGTCGCCGTACACCCGCGTGAGGTCGTGGGTGCAGCTGCTCTCGCCGGCATTGCAGCCCACTGCGGAGCGATCCGTGCCCCACACCGAGCCGTCGGCAGAGGCGTCCGCGTTACCGGCCCACCGGCCGGCCTCGCCTGAGATGTAGCTGTCGCCCATCGACACCACCGTTGGTATCGCTGTGCAGGGATCGGGCTCCGGGCCAGGGAAGGGCGTCTGCCCGTCGGACAGGACGGAAACGTTCAGTGCCGAGGCCACCGGCACGTTGCCGGCGGAGGACGGCGGGCAACCCTTGAACAACCTCGTCTTCCACTTCCAAGTGGGAGTCGCGCCCTGAGACACCGCGCGAAGCCCCGAACCGACCTTCTGATTCTCCGGGGCGATCGTGAACCCCTCGGGGTTGACCAACTGCCCGGAATCACTGTCGAAACGCCAGAGCTGGCTCTCCTTCTGGCCCGTCTGGCAATTCTTGTGAACGATCTTTCCGGTGCCGTCGGGAGCGATAGTGAGACATTTCAGGGATCTCTCGAGCAGGAGCAGTGAGTATTTCTTCCCGCTGATGTCGATCGCTCCGAACGGTGACAGGACCTGGCTCCCGTTCTTCGCGCGGATGTTCTGCAGGACGAACGGGGCGTCCTCGCCGATGCTGTCGTCCTCCAGCCGGGCCTGGTCGACGCCGATCGTCCAGGAGGCTGAGTTCTCCGAGGTCCCACCCGTCAGCCAGTACGGAACTCCCGGATCGGCTCCGGCCTGAAGGCCGCCGAAGAACACCGGATAGTGGTCGCTATCGTGAGTGGTGTCGGCCCGACCGACGATGTTCCAGTCGCTGAACAGCTGTGAGGCGACCATGTAGTCGTACCGCCCGCCGGTCCGGAAGGTGCGGACCCCGGGGGCCGTGGAGTGCGTCAGGCTGTTCGCGGGGAGATCGGCCATAGTTCCCGGCTCGCGGTTGTAGTCACCCAGGACCGCCCATCGCCCTGCACTCAGGGTTCCCGACCGCCCTGCGACCGCGTTGACGAACTCGCTTCCGTTGGCCCCGCCGGGGGAGATCGCATGAATGGAGCCGAAGGTAATAGCATCGGCGCCGGTGCCGTCGACGATGACGAGCCCCGGGCGCGTATTGCCGAATTGCGTCTCGACGATTTCCACGCTTTCCGGCCGACGGTGCGTCATGAATCCGAGACGGTACATCTGCGGCCGAAGGCTGTCCTCGACATAGGTGAGGTAGATGTCCGAACGGTAGCCCAGTCGGGAAGTCAGTCTCTTCCTTTCGATCCGGTAGCTGGTGCCGGGGACCAGAATTTCTCCGTCGTTCACCACGTTTGCGGCCGAGATCGCGGACATCGGCATTTCCTGCAACGCCACGATGTCGTACCTGAGGGCGTAGTTGTAGGCGTTCTGCCAGGCCTTCGGCGTATGGGCCATGTTCCAGGTCATCACCCGCTGCTCTCCGGGAACAACCGCATGCGCGGGCTGGGCCAGGCCCACCAGGAAGCCGCCCATCAAGGCTGTGACGAGACCCAGTGACAGAAGTCGCCACAGGGTCAGAAATGCAACAGCGGGAGGTTTTTGACGGATCATTCGAATGTCATCCTAGGTTTTCAAATTGTCTGGCCCCCGACCTGGCCCCGCCCTTTCTACCTGCCCTGGCTGAACACTCGGCGCTCCGGTGGTGCCTTGATCGCGGGAGCCGCAACCTATCGGGATCCGCTTGCGTTCTAGTTACGTTCGACTAACAGCGGCTAACGCAATGAACTGCTGGACCACCAGATATAGGCCTCTCGGCTCGCCATCCGCGACGAATCCCGTCAGGGACTGCTCCAGCAACTCGAGAAACTGCCGCAAGTCATCAGCCGCCTTGTCGAGCGCGGGTTCGTCCAGCAATGCTGTCCGCTTCCGGTAGATCGCTCCGCCTGGGCTGGCAACATAGGACAGGCCGACACCGTTCGAGCCGATGACCAGGCCACCGTTCTTCTGATCCATGCCGATCGACAGCTCCGTACGATCAACGCGGAAGGCCCCCTCGGGCCGCGCCTGCCCGCAGCAGGCCGTGATCCGGTGGACGGCCTTGAGGGAGTAGGCGAGCCGGAGCGCGAACAGGTAGTACTTAGTGCCCTGGCCAGCAAGGTCGACCCAGGCATCGCCCAAGTCGACCTCCGCGCCCATGCCGGGCTGGTTGTGCCGGATTACGAACCCCGCGGCTGGTGCGGCCCCGGCAGCCTCGGCGATCTCCTGCTGGCGCCGGTGGAGGGCGTTGTCGCTGCCCCGATACATTTGGAGATTGCGGGTTCGGCCTGTGACTTCTGTCCGGACGACGTCGAGGGCGCGGATGTGGCGCCACCGGTGGTGTGGGCTTTCCCGAGTGGGCAGGTCGAGCAGTCTGCTGAGCTCGTTCCCGGGCCGGGGATCAGGATCGAGCTGCCGATCGGCGCGATGCTCTGGAAAGCGTGCGAGCGCTGCCGTCGGCTCATCTGGGCCGACCGGTGGCGTGACCTCGCGCGGGAGTGTGGTTACGCGGAGGGCAGCAGCGGGTCTCTGTCCTGGGAGGGCTTCCGCGTCGCTCGTCTGTCTGGCCCGGGCTACGCGTGGCCGCTGGTGCCGCACAAGCTGCCTACGGTGCACCGGCGCGTCCGCGACGCGTGGGATCAGGAGAAGCTCGCGTTTGCCTCTCCCGTCCGCGAGCGTCTGGAGCGGGCCGCGCGAGCGGGGGTGTTCCACGCCCGCTGGGCGACGCATGGGCGTGGGCCCGGTGGTCCCCGCGCGAGCGGGGGTGTAAGGGTCACAACTCGCGGTTCATCGTGGCCATAAAGGGGCGGGGCTGAGTGGCTGTCGCCCTTCGGTGCGAACTGCTCCCGCATGCCGGTCGCTCTTCGGGGCCAGGGACGAGGCCGACCAAGATCCGGGCCATACACGGACCAGTCGCCTGCAGCCTGACCGAATCGTGGCCGTTTCCGCTGGTCAGCGGCCATGCGAGGCATGTACCACCAGCACACCAAGAACCTGTTGGTCAGCTGCTCGCCGAAGAAGCTCGGGTTCTTCTGAGCCTCTCCGGGGAGGCACACCAGGCGCCTCCAGTGTCCGGTCGACCGGTCCGTCCGACTACGGAGAGCGCTGCCCTTCGTCTCTGCCTGGATCCGTTCGAGCCAAGCACGAGAAACGGCAGTCCTACCCGGAGGCCGTCGAGGCGGCCCACGCCGACTTCGCCGCGATGCAGACCGGCGACCTCCCGCACCGGACGAACCTCTCCGTACCGTCCACTGCGGGGGGGAGGCGGCGTGGTCCCGCACCCGCACGGGATGAAGGGCGGAGCGATGCCGCTCGGGGCCGAGCCGGGTCGGACCAGCCCGTTCGGCACCTGGGGCGAGGACGACGGCCAGGAGGAGCTGGACGGGCCGGGGCGGTGGAGGCCGAGTTGTGGTGCTGAGCCGGTGTGTTCGTCCCGGGCGGTTCCAGACGTTCAGCGGTCCTCGTGGCGGGAGGCGAACTCGCCGCGCCAGTGCTCGTACAGACACTCGACCATCTCGACGCGGGCCGGGTCGCCGTAGCGGGTGTGTTGCAGTTCCGTGTCGGTCCGGGCCTGAGCGTGGCCAGGCAGGCGATGCAGTGTTCGAAGTCGTTGTTCCCGCAGTCTTCGGGCTCGCCGGGCAGGCCAGGCAGTACGGGGGACACGCCGAGGGCGTCCAGTACGCCGCGCAACCGCAGGGCCTTCCGGTGCCCGGCGTCCGCCCTCTTGGCCACCTAGGTCGGCGAGCCGTTCCGGGAATGCGGCCTGGTCGAGGAGGAACGGCAGCAGTCGGCACGAAGCCCCGGGACCGCCTTGGCGAGGTCCCGGGGCTTCGTCGTGCTCAGCGCGTGGCAGCGGGCTCCGGGAGCCGTCGCGACACGTTCATCTCCTCGATGGTGGTGACCAGCGGGGCCAGCTCGGGGTTCTCGGCGGCCTCGTCCAGCGCCTCCCGGAGGGCGGCCTCGTTGGTCGGCCTGGCCGCTTCCAGGAGCTCCAGGCCGGGCCCGGTCACGTCGGTGTAGATGCCGCGGCGATCGGTCGCGCAGAGGTAGCGCGAGAGCAGGCCACGGTTCTCCAGCCGGGTGACGAGGCGGGTGGTGGCGCTCTGGCTGAGTACGACCGCGTCGGCGACCTGCTTCATCTGCAGGTGTCCGCCCTCGCCGTCGTGCTGGCGGCTGAGCACGTCGAGCAGTGAGTACTCCCGCACGCTCAGGTCGTGCTCGGTCTGGAGGGTGCGCTCGATGTGCGCCTCGATCCGGCCGGCCAGGAGGTAGAGGGCGGCCCAGCCGTTGGCGAGGGCGGTCAGCGCGGGGTCCGTGGCGGTCATGGGTGCGGCTCTCCTTCCAGGTGCATGCTCTCTCCAGCATAAGCCCTTACGCATAATATTGGCCAGCGCGCGTATCCCGCTTAAGCAAGTATTGCCATCCGCGACACCCGGATGCGCGACCCGCCACCGTCCGGAGAATCGATTCCGTCTGACTCCTCAGGAATCCGCCCCGCGTCCGCGCAGCGACCGCCGCCGCGCGGGCTCGGAACGAAGGGAATCGTCATGACCGTTTCCAGCGCCCCGATGAACCTCACCCGAGCGGCCCATGTCGGGATCTCGGTGTCGGACCTGGACGCCTCGATCGCGTTCTACCAGGCCCTCACCGGGCGCGAGCCCGTCGCCTCGGGAACCATGCACAGCGTGCCGTTCGGCGGGTCACAGGGCCTGTCCACCGCAGAGCTGCGCTACGCCACGATCAACCTCGACAACAGCCTCGGCATCGACCTCATCGA
Organism: Streptomyces sp. NPDC004284; assembly: GCF_042874035.1. Taxonomy (NCBI): domain Bacteria; kingdom Bacillati; phylum Actinomycetota; class Actinomycetes; order Kitasatosporales; family Streptomycetaceae; genus Streptomyces; species Streptomyces sp. NPDC004284. The sequence goes on from NZ_JBIAMJ010000023.1 coordinate 121,390, forward strand.
GTTCCGCAACCCGCCGGGCGAGCCGACCAGGGGCGCCGCCAACCGTCCGGGCTCGATGCACCTGTGCCTGCGGGTGGACGACTTCGACGCGGTGTACCGGCGAATGAAGGAGGCCGGCTACGCCTTCCTCGGCGACGACTACACGTTCATCGCGGGCGAGGTGACACCCGAGGCGGCGCTCGGCACCAAAGTCGCCTACTTCAACGACCCGGACGGCACCAACCTGGAGATCATCCAGCCCGAGGGCGGCTTCGCCAGCTGAGGCGCCCGACCAGCGCGGGTGGGACCCGGACCGACGCGATCCCGGGCCCCACCCGCGTTCGCGTATCCGCCGCCATCGCACGCCATCAGCGGTGAGCGAATGCCCGCATTTGCACTTAGCCTGCGCATGCAACTATTGTCAGAGCACGTAAGGCGCAACAGCAATCATATGGAGGGCGGCACACCATGCCTCTCGCGCTCCTCGCCCTGGCCATCGGGGCCTTCGGGATCGGCACGACCGAGTTCGTGGTCATGGGCCTGCTGCCCGAGATCGCCGGC